>DAHUXD010000063.1 GCA_027307335.1 Acidobacteriota bacterium | reverse complement strand
GCGGGGCTCGCGGACGGCGTCGTCGTGGGCTCGGCGCTCGTGCGCGCCGCCGAGGAGGCCGGCGAGGGGCGCGAGGCGGCGGTCGAGACGCTCGCCCGCTCGCTCGCCGCCGCGTGACGCCGACGCCGCGCGGCGGCCGCCGGCTGATGCGGACCGAGGGGGAGTGCCTCCGGCTCCTGCGCCGGGCCGACCTCGCCCGGGACACGCTTCTCGAGATCCTCGGCGACCGCAGCGTCCGGAAGTTCCACGCGGTTCGCCGGGCGCTCGCCGCCCACCCGCGCACGCCGCGCGGCGACGCCCTCGCGCTCGTCGGAACCCTCTTCTGGCGCGATCTCGCGGGGCTCTCGGCCGATGCGCGCGTCCATCCGGCGATCCGCCGGGCGGCCGACCTCGACCTGCACCGACGCCTGCCCGACATGGCCGTCGCCGAGCGCGTGGATCTGGCCCGCCAGGTGGGACGCGGCGCCCTTCTGTACCTGCGGCTCGACGCCGATCCTCGGGTCCTCGCGTCGGTGCTCGAGAACCGGTTCGCGATCGAGGCCGATGTGATCCAGGCCGCAACCGTGGAGGCCGGGGAACGGGAGGAGTGCCTCGCCTTGATCGCCGGGCATCCCCGCTGGGGGCTCCGTCCGGGGGTCCGGAGCGCGATCCTGCGTCATCCGGCCCTGCCCCTCGGGGTCGCCCTGTCCCTGCTGACGCGCGCGAGCCTCGACGACCTGCGCGGCGTCCTCGAATCGCCGCGAGTTTCGGGACTCCTCAAGGCCTGCGCGGAAAGAGTCCTTGCGGAGCGCGGCGCGGGGGTCTAGCATCAATCAGGCCTCATCGGGAGACGGAGCATGGGAGACACACCGGTCCTCACCTTCGGAGAAGAACTCCGTCGGGAGAGGCTCATCCGGGAGGTGTCGCTCGAGGAGATCTCGGCCGCGACCAAGATCTCGGTGCGCCTTCTGACCGCGCTCGAGGCGAGCGACGTCGCGAAGCTGCCGGCGCCCGTCTTCACCCGCGGTTTCATCCGTGCGTACTCGCGCCACCTCGGCCTCGATCCCGACGAGAAGGTGAACGCGTACCTCGCGGACCTCGCTCCCGAGAAGTCGCGCGAGGCGGGGAAGCGTCGCAGCGGTCCGCGCTTCCTCCGCGGCCGGCGCGCGGCGGCGAGCACGATCGTCGTGACCGTGACCGCGGTGCTCCTCGTGCTCGGCCTCATCGCGCGGCCCGAGCGGCGGAGCGCGAGCGGCGGGCCGATCGTCCAGCGGCGCACGGCGCCCTCGGTGTCGTTCAAGAACGTGGCGGTGTCCCCGGGGCCGGCGCCGGTGATCCAGGAGGAGCGCGCGGCGGCGGCGGACAAGCCGGCGGTCTCGATGGAGCTCGAGTTCGAGCAGGACTCCTGGACCGAGGTCACCACGAACGGCGGACAGCCGATCTTCTCCGGGCTCGCGCGACGGGGCACGCGGCAGCGCTTCGAGTCGCAGGATGGATTCCGGCTGACGCTCGGGAACGCCGGAGGCGTGAAGGTGACCGTGGACGGCCGCGCGCTCGAGCCGCTGGGCGGCGCCGGCCAGGTCGTCCGGAATCTCGCCGTGCCGACGCGGTTGACTCAGAGCTAGCCGCCGGCGGTTCTCGCTCCCTTGCCCGATCCCGCGAGCCCGGCCGCCCTCGAGCCCGCGGATCTCGTTTCGCTGCTGCGGTCGCCGGACGCGCCGCGGGAGCTGCGCGCTTTCGCCGCGCGCGGACTCCTTCCGCTCGAGAGCGAGGACCGCCTGCGCGCGCTGCTGGCGGTCGTGAACGATGCGGACCCCGACGTGGCGACCGCCGCTGCCGCGACGTTCGCCGCCGTTCCGCCGGACGACGTCGTGCGGTTCCTCGACGGCGGCAGTCCCACGCCGGCCGAGCTCGACGCCGTCAGCCGCCGGACCGACGACCATGCGGTCCTCGAACAGGTCATCCGCAACCGCGAGGCGTCCGACGACACGCTGGAACGGTTGGCCGCGACGGTCGTGGGAGCGCCGCAGGACGCGCTGATCGTCAACCAGGTGCGCCTGCTCCGCCATCCCCGGCTGATCGACGCGCTCCTCGAAAATCCCGGGCTGACGGCGGACGGACGCCGGCGCCTCCTCGAACTCCGCGAGGAGTTCTTCGAGAAGGAGGAGAGGCGCCGGGAGCAGGAGCGGCTCCGCCAGGAAGAGGAGGCGCGCCGGGCGGAGCAGGAAGCGGCCGGCATCGTCTTCGAGGAGGCGGCGCAGGACACCGCCGATGAGGCCGGCGCCGCGGAGGGAGCCGCGGCGGGCGGCGAGGACTACAGCTCCGCGAACCTCGCGCAGGTGTTCCGGCGCATCTCGTCGATGACGGTCAAGGAGAAGCTCGACCTCGCCCAGAAGGGCACGAAGGAAGAGCGGCGCATCCTGATCGCCGACGCCAACAAAATCGTGAGCATGGCGGTCTTGCGGAACGAGGCGCTCACCCCGGCGGAAGTGGAGACGTTCTGCGCGATGCGCCACCTCGCCGCCGAGCTTTTCCAGGAGATCGCGACGACCCGCGAGTGGATCCGGAAGCCGAAGGTCCAGCTCGCGCTCGTCTGCAATCCCGCGGTGCCGCTCTCGATCACGCTGCCCCTGATCAAGTTCGTCGGCATGCGCGACCTGCGCAACCTGGCGCGCGACCGGAACCTGCCCGAGGGCGTCCGGACGATGGCGCGCAAGATCATGATCGAGAAGCGCGGGTGACCGGCGGCGCGGCGTCGCGCCGCCCACCGCTTGCCGGAAGCCCCGACTTTCCCGTATGTTAACCTCCTCAAAAGGTCCCCCTGCGCGGGTGAGGTTCCGCACGAAATGCCGCGAGACATCGACTACTACGGACTGCTCGGCGTGGCGCGGGACGCCACCGAAGCGGAGATCCGGGAACGCTTCCGCGCGCTGGCGCGCGAGGCGCACCCGGACCGCGCGCCCGCGGCGCGGAAGGCCGAGGCCGAGGCGAAGTTCCAGGACCTCACCGAGGCCGTCAACGTTTTGACGAGTCCCGACCGCCGCAGGGCCTACGACTTCGACCTCGCCGCTTCGCGGGGCTCGGCGGAGAACGCCGATGCCGTCGCCCAGAACTACCTGAGCCAGGGCATCGCCGCCTTCAAGGAACGCAAGTACACGGACGCGGCCGGCAACTTCCAGCTCGTCGTGGGACGCAATCCCCGCGACGTGAAGGCCCAGCACTACCTCGGCCTCGCCTCCGCGCGGGCCGGCGACGTGCGCACGGCCGTCAAGGCGATCGAGGCCGCGCTGGCGATCGAACCGCACAACGGCAGCCTTCAGAAGGACGCCGGCGCCATCTTCCGCCAGGCGGGTCTCCTCCTGAAGGCCGAGAAGGCGTACCAGGAGGCCCTGCGCTGGGACCCCGCCGCGGCGGGCGAGGCGCGCAAGGCCCTCGAAGAAATCCGCGTCCAGCGCGCGGGCCGAGGTTAGCGAGAATGGCCCGGATCGAAGCCTTCGGCATCACCGACGTTGGCAAGAAGCGCAAGCACAACGAGGACGCCTACGCGCTCGACCCCGCCGAGGGTTTCTTCGTGGTCGCCGACGGGATGGGCGGCCACGCCGCCGGCGAGGTCGCGGCGAAGATCACCGTCGAGACGATCGGCGAGTTCATCGCGGCCACGCGCCAGAAGGAAGAGGCGACCTGGCCGTTCAAGTACAACCACGAGCTCGACTTCAACAGCAATCGCCTGGCCGTCGCGATCGAAAAGGCGAACGAGCGGGTGATGGCCGCGGTCGCGGCGCAGCCGTGGCTGAAGGGGATGGGCACCACGGTCGTCGCCGGTCTCCTGAACGAGAAGATCCTCTCGCTCGCCCACGTCGGCGACAGCCGCGCCTACCTCTTCCGCGACGGCGAGCTTTCGCGCCTGACCGACGACCACTCGTGGGTGCACGAGCAGGTCGCCGCGGGCATCCTGACGGAGGAGGAGGCGAAGACGCATCCGCTGAAGAACGTCGTCACGCGCGCGCTCGGCGGCGGCCCGTCCGTGTCTCCCGACCTCCGCGAGATGGAGTTCAAGAAGGGCGACGGGTTCCTCTTCTGCTCGGACGGGCTGACCACGATGCTCTCCGATGAAGAGATCCGCGACTCGGTCGCGGCGAGCCAGGACGCGGACGCCGAGACGCTCTGCCAGAATCTCGTCGATCTCGCCAACGAGAAGGGCGGCGTCGACAACATCACCGTCGTCTTCGTCCGCATCGAGGACCGCTCGGCCGGGCCGGACTCCGCCGACTAGGACCCGGCCGTCCCGCGACGACGGCTCCCTCCTCTCCATGCTCCTGTCCGTCCTCCGATTTGACGCATCGAGGGGCGAGGACTACCCTGACTCGATGATCGGCCGCCGGTTCGGAAACGCCGGGCGGGCGCGCGCGCTCCTCGCGGCCGCGGCGCTGGTCTGTGTTCCCGCCGGGGCGGCGCTCGCGTTCGGGGCGGACGGCCGCGCCTCCGAGGCGGCCGCGTGGATCGAGAGCCCCTATCGGCACTTCGGACCGGGCCGGGCCCTGCCGGGCGGCCGCGCCGTGCTCTTCGACGAGGTCCGCGATCCGGAGCTCGCGGCGGAGCTCGACGCCGAGCTGTCGCGGCTTTCGACCGAGCTCTTCCGGCGGCAGGGGTGGCGGTCGCCGTTTCCCCCGGACGAGCCGCTCCGGGTCTACGTCTCGCGATCGGCCGCGGACGGGATGAAGACGGTCGCGTCGCGCACGACCGAGCGAGGCCTCCTCCGCGAGCCCGCCGTGCTCCTCGACGCGAGCGGCATGGACGCTCGCGCGATCGTCCGCGAGGTCGCCCGCCAGGTCGCGCGCTCCGTGCTCGAAGGCTACGGGGCGGAGGATGCGTTCCTCGAGCCCGCGCTGGCAGAGCTCCTGTCGGCGCCGCCCGGGGAGACGGGCGCGGACGCCGCGTGGGCGCTCGCCGCGGCGGGATCGCTCGACTTCCACGCGGAACCGGCCGTCCTGGGCCGCCTCTGGGTGGAGGAGATCGCGCGCGGCGCCGGAGGCCCGGCAATCCTGCGCGAGGCCTGGCAGCGGGCGGCGGAGAGCGGCGACGCGCCGACCGCGGTGCTCCTGCGCGCGGCCGCCCCGCAGACCGACGAGACGGCGCTGCTGCGTGCCTCCGCGCGGCTCTACGCGGCGATCGAGCCCGAGCCCTCGCCGTCGCGGCTCCGCCTCTTCGACGTGCTGTCGGGGGCGATCGACGCCGCCGCGCCCGCCGCGTTCGCCGTGCGGCATCGCGCGTACCTCCCGGAGTCCGAGGACACGCTGCGCGTCACGTGGCCCCAGGACGGGGGCGCCGGCGCCGCGGTGGTGCGCTACGCGGACCCGCTCCTGCCGCCGGACGTGGTCACGTTCTCGCCCGGCGACGCGCGCAGCCTGCCCATGGCGGGCGTCGCGCGGGTCGACTTCCTCGTCGCCGGCAGCGCCGTCGGCGGCCGCGGGATCGCGGCGCCCGTCTCCGTCGAGGCGGCCGCGAACGTCCCCTTCGGCGGCCTCGAGGCGCGGGCCTCCGCCGAGGGCGGCGAGCCGCGGCTCCTCTGGACGACCGCGAGCCACGAGGGCATGTGGGGCTGGGCGATCTTCCGCGAGCAGGCTCTCCCCGACGGCAGGATCCTACGGCGCGGACCGGAGATCGTGCCCTCGGCGGAGAGCGCGACCCGCTCCTATCGCTATCAGTTCGTCGACGCCGCGGCGGAGCCCGGGACGTACTACCGCTACACGGTCTGGGCCGTCACGGCCGATGGGCTGCTCGCCCGGGCGTTCTCGACCACGGTCAGGACCGGCGACTAGCCGAGCGACGGCGCGGCTTCCGCATGCCGCGCGCCCGCCGGGCCTTGCGGTCCCGCGCGAGCTGCTCGATGACGATCTCCCGGTGGTCGAACGCGAACGGCGTCCGCCGCAGCTCCCGCTCCTCGAACCACCGCGCCTCGGCCGCGTCATCGCCGCCCTCGGCCTTGCCGCGGATCGGGCGCGCCGCGTAGACCACCGTGACGTTGTGGCCGCGGGGATCCCGATCCGGGCGCGAGTAGACGCCGCGCAGCTCCCCGACGCGGACCTTCAGCCCCGTCTCCTCCTCGGCCTCGCGCGCGCAGCAGCGCTCGGTCGTCTCCTTCCACTCGCAGAAGCCGCCGGGCAGCCCCCAGCGCCCCTCGAACGGCGGGCGCCCGCGCCGGATCAGGAGGACGCGGCCCCTCCGGTCTCGAATCCAGGCGTCGACGGTCACCTTCGGCGTGCGGGGGTTCGTGTACGGGTTCTTCATTCGTAGCTCCCGAAGAATTCGCGGATCTCGTCCGCCGGGCGGCGGGTCGCGAGCTCGCGCGGGCTCTCGTCGTACCAGTCGCGCGGAATGCGGCTGGCGTAGGGCTCCTCGAGGAATCGCGCGCAGACGAGCGCGATCACGCCGCGGTCCGTCTCGCTGCGGATGAGCCGGCCCGCGGCCTGGACGACGCGCGTCATCCCGGGCTGGAGGTAGGCGAAGTCGAAGCCGGACTCCTCTCGCTCGTCGAAGTAGCGGCGCAGGAGCTCGCGCTCGAAGGAGACCTGCGGGAGCGCGGGGGAGACGACGAAGACGGCCGACAGCAGCTCGCCCGGATAGTCGACGCCCTCCGCATACATGCCGCCGGACACCGCGAAGAGGAGGGTGCCGCCGGGCGGCGGCGACGCGAGTGCCTCGAGGAGCCGCTGCCGCTCGAATTCCGGGAGCTCCGGCCGCTGGACGAGGAGCCGGGACCGCGTCGCCGGCATGCGCGCCGCGACCTCGGACAGGAAGCGGTAGGACGGGAAGAGAACGAGGTCGTTGCCGCGGTGCGCGTCCGACATCTCGCCGAGCAGCGCGGCGATGCGCTCGTAGTTCTTCTCGCGCGCCTTGAAGGTGGTGCGCACGGTCGGCACGATCAGGACCTTGCGGTTCTCCCTCGGGAACGGCGGGGGCAGGGAGATCGACGAGGTTCGGTCGCGCTCGAGTCCGAGGACGCGCTCGATCGCCTCCGGCGGCGTCAGGGTCGCGGAGAGCAGGACGCTCGCGTGGGCGGACCGGAACACCGGCCCGACGGCCCGCGCCGGATCGAGGCACACGAGTCCGAGGCGGACGCCGGACGCGCGCCGCTCGGCGACGCACGTGAAGTCGCCGCCGAACATCGAGAGGACGGCCGCGAACCGCTGGAGGGTGAAGTGGAAATCGAGGACCGGGTCGTCGGGGAGCGCGAGCCTCGTGTCCCGCTTCCAGGCGAGATACCGCATCAGCTTCGGCTCCCAATCGAGCCGCAGGTCGAAGATCGCCTCCGAGGGCGGCGCGACCTCGGCGATCGCCTCGCCCTCCGGCAGGTCCTCGGCCGCGTCGTGGACGATCGCGAGGAGCTGCTCGACCGACAGCGCGAGGTCCGCGAACAGGGCGCCCGTCTGGAGCCGCAGCCGCTCGTGGAGCAGCGAGAGCTCCTCCTCCGCGAGCTCGGGCGAGAAGATCTGCCGCGCCCGGTCGGGGAGGTTGTGGGCCTCGTCGACGAGGAGAATGGCGCGGCCGAGGTCCTCGCCCGTCAGGTGCCGGAGCGCGGCGGCCGGTTCGAACACGTAGTTGTAGTCGGCGACGATCGCGTCTGCGCGGCCCGCGAGCTCGAGCTGGACCTCGAACGGGCAGACCTCCTCGCGCCGCGCCTCCTCGAAGACCGTGTCGGGGTCGAGATGCGAGTGGCCCACGCGGAGCCGCCCGAGCAGGTCCGACTGCTCCATCTTCCTCGGATAGTCCTTGGCGAAGCGGCAGAACTCCTCGTGGCACAGGATCCGGTCGTTCGCGCACATGCGCTCCTTGGCGCGCACCTGGAGGGACTGGAACGCCCGCTCGTTCATCGCGATCAGGGAGGACACCGCCATCTTCTGCTGCAGCGTCTTCGACGTCAGGAAGACGACCTGGCGGCCCGAGGCGAGGCCCTCGGCGAGGGCGGGGTGGAGGGCGGCGGCGGTCTTCCCGGATCCCGTCGGCGCCTCGGCGATCAGGTTCTCGCCCGAGTGGACCGCGTTGCGGACGGCCTCCATGATTCTTTCCTGGATCGGGCGGGGGGCGGCGTGGGGGAACGGGAGGCGCTCGGCCGCGAGGGCCTTGCGCTCCCGCGCGATCCGCCCGGCCCGCCAGATCCCGAGGACCCGGGCGAGGCGCTTCTCGATCTCGCGCTCGCCGTCCTCGTCGAAGGGCACCTCGAGCGACAGCTCCTCGCCGGTGCCGACGTCCACGTAGACGAGGGCGCCGCCCACCCGGGCGTGGCCCAGGCGCCTCCAGAGGTAGCAGTAGCCGTGGAGCTGCCGGCGGTCCCGCTCGAAGGCGTGGCCGGTCGGACGGAGGCCGTCCACCGAGAAGTTGGAGGACTTGAGCTCCTCGATGAGCCAGCTCCCGGCCTCGCGCTCGATGCAGCCGTCCAGGCGGCCGGACAGCACCGCGGTCCAGTCCTCGACGGGGAGCCGCGCTTCGACGTGGACCTCGGCGCGATAGCCCGCGTGGACCTCCCGTCTCCCGGCGAGGACGCGCGCGTGCATCTGGGCGCCGAGGCCGAGCCGCCACCAGCCGTCGCCGCGATCGAAACCGACGCGCCGGAACCCCTCGTCCTCCGCCAGTTCGCGCACGGTGAGCTCGAACACGCGGGACGCTTCGTCGAATCGCAAGGAGCCTCGATTATAATTTGGAGGTGGTGCCCGGAATCAGGCTTGCCGTGAGCCGTATCGCGGCCGTCGTCTGGATCTGTGCGCTCTCGGTCTCACCGGTCCTCGCGGCCCCGCGCCGCGCCGCGCCTCCCGCGACTCTTCAGCAGACGTTAGACCAGATCGCGCGCCGCGCGCCGGCGCGCTCGCCGGGCGTGTCGGTCGCGATCGCCGAGCTCGACTCGGGCGAGACGGTCTACACGCGCAATCCCGACCAGGCCGAGACGATCGCGTCGGTGTCGAAGATGCTCTCGTCGGCGGCGGCGATCCACTTCCTCGGGCCCGACTACAAGTTCAAGACGACGTTCTGGCGTCGCGGCGAGGTGAAGGACGGGATCCTCCAGGGATCGCTGCTCGTGGTCGGCGGGGGGGACCCGAACATCTCGGGACGCTTCTACGACAACGACTCGTTCGCCGTGTTCGACCGCTGGGCCGACGGATTGAAGCGCGCGGGCATCGTGCGCGTCAGCGGCGACCTGGTCTTGAACGCGAGCGCGTTCGACCGGCTCTACCGCAACCCCGAGTGGCCGCCGGACCGCGATACGCGCTGGTACCAGGCCCCGATCTCGGCGCTCTCCTACAACGACAACGTCGTCATCGTGTCGGTCGGGCGCGGGGCGCTGCCCGGCGCGCCGGCCATCGTCTCGATCGATCCCGACACGGACGTCGTGCAGAAGGTCTCGCGGGCGCGCACGATCGGCAAGACGGGGCAGGTCCGCATCGCGGTCGCGCGGCCGGGCGGGTCCGACACCGTGTACGTCGACGGCACGCTGCCGATGCGCTACTTCCGCTACTCGGTGCCCCTCGCGATCGACGATCCGCCGAAGTTCTTCGGCGCCGCGCTGAAGAGCCGCCTCCGCGCCGCGGGCATCGAGCTCGGCGGCGGCGTCGTGGAGAAGGACGTTCCGCCGGACAACTCGTGGGCGCTCATCGCGAAGACCGAGTCGGACCTGATGCCGACGATGGCGGTGTCGAACAAGCACAGCCAGAGCTACTACGCGGAGCAGATCTTCAAGACGCTCGCGTACGAGAAGAGCGGGCGCGGGACGTGGGAGAACGCGCTCGCGCTCGAGAAGCAGTTCCTCCAGGCGATCGGCCTCGATCCGGCGCGCTACGACATGCACGACGGATCGGGACTGTCCGCGTTCAATCGCACCGCGGCCTCGGACCTCGTGCGGTTCCTGCGCGCGATGCAGGCCCAGCCTTACGGCGGCGCGTGGCGCTCGACGCTCGCGGTGTCCGGCGAGTCGGAGGGATCGCTGCGGGGGAGGCTGCTAGATTCGCTGACCCGTGGTCAGGTCGAGGCGAAGACAGGGACCCTGAACGGCGTCTCGACCCTGGCCGGGTACGCGAGGGCGGCGTCCGGGAAGACCTACGTGTTCGCTATCCTGTTGAACGGACCGGGGGTTACGGACGGCCGCGCCCACGGGTACCAGGACCGGCTGGTCCGGGCCCTGATTCAGAAGGGGTAGCTCCGGAAGGTGGCCGCCCTGGCCGCTGTCAAAAAAACTTGGCACCCTCAGGCTGAGTTTGTGATCCAATTCACTTGATTCGTGTCCGGGCCTTTTTTTTGGCCCGCTAAAAAAAGGTGGGAATCCAAATGCCATGGTCGGTGTACGGGGCGAAGCCTGCCCATTCGGGCACGCAGAAAACCCGCGCCTGTGGCCACTGGACGAGGTTTCTAGCCCCCGGCGTTAGGCCAGGGGATTTGGCGAAAAGGGGGTCCATTTTGAACTCAGTTGCTGGCTCCGTTCCGTTCTAAAAGCCTCTAAGTAAAAGAAAATACGGTTCTTATATTGCGCCCTGAGTCGGAGCGACGAGGGGTTGTGTTTTCTTTTTTCTGGTATAGTCTGCCTACAACATTTCGGAGCAAACGGGAGACGAGCGATGGAGATCTCAGACGACCTCGACAACACACCGTCGACTGAGGATGTCTTCGAGAGAGAAGTCGAGACGGTCTTCCAAGAGACGTTGGGTCTCATCCATATCGCTCTCGTTACTCACTATCAGCTGAGTGAACAGGAAGCGACGGAGCTCGAGAAGGATCTCTTCGTCTGGTTCCGCCGCTTTTGCTACCGTCCCGGAGCGTCGATTCGCGAGAACCGTCCGTATCTTCTTGTCGCGTGTTGTCAGTTCGCGCGCGAGTACCAGAAATACGTTGTTGGTACTGGTGTTCGCGAATCCGATGCGCAGCTCCAATCCCTTCTCGATCGCGAGCCAGCCGATGTCGCTCATGATTTCTCGCGCAGTCTTCAGTTGATCGATATTCGCCGCTCAGATGCCTAGCAGCGCTCGCATCCTCAAGTTCCGCGCAAGCGTCGCGCCTGCGACGCGGTCACGCGATGAGGCGCCCGCGCGAGCGATGGCTTATCTGCAGTCCTCTCCCTCGACGCGCTCCGAGCAGCTCATCCTCGATGCTCTCTCAGATGCTGACGTCCTGGCGTCTCTGTGCTCGACGTTGGGAGAGCTCATCAACAGCACACCCGCTGTCGTCCTTGACGAGGCGGTTGGGATCTACCGTTGGCTTCTTGTCCGCCAGTCGCGTGAGTTCTTCTTCGATGAACGCGAGTACTTCCTAGGCGAATTCGCGCTTCTGGCCGGCGCTGCCCACAGAATGACTGGTCGACGAGACGAGGCGGAAAGCTGGTTTGATAGATCCGACGCCAATTTTCGCCATACGGTTGCACCGGCTGCGCATCTCGCACGCGTTGCCTATAACCGACTCGCGCTCAGATATGACGCCAACCGATATGAAGATGTCGTTGAATTGCTTCCTTCGGCCGCCCTCACTTTCGAACGATTGGGAATGCGGCTTGAACGAGCCAAATGCCTCCTTCTCGAGGGTCTCAGCCTGAAGCAGCTCGGAAGACTCGATGAGGCCGCGACCCGTCTTCTGAGCCTGTCTGACGATCAGTCCGTCAATTCTGCGCTGCGTGGCACTGCCCTCGTAAACCTCGGAAACCTACTCTCGGCGCAGGGCTTGTACGCAGACGCTCTTTCGAGGTACCAGCAGGCGCAGCCACTCCTTGAAGCTGCGAATAGAACTTCGGCGCTGGCCGACCTAAAGCTGATGTTTGGTGAGACCCTCAGGGAACTCGGTCGTTTGAGTGATGCTATTCCTGCGTACAGAGCCGCCATCGAGGACTTGGTCACCCTTGGGATGGCGACGAGAGCAGCTTACTTCCGGGTCTTGCTTGCCGAGTTGCTGATTCAGGCTAGCAAGCCTCGCGAGGCGGAATGGGAACTGCTCGCGGCGCTGCCAACCATCGATGAGCAGAAGATGGTCCCGGAGGGGTTCGCTGCCGTGGCCCTTCTGCGCGAGTCGGTCCGCCAGCGCAAGACGGATCCCAAGGCCCTCGTAGAGCTCCGGGAGTACCTCCAGGCGAGAAACTAGTTTTTTCCTCCCCTACCCCCTCGGCTCCACCTTCCTCGCGACAATATTTAGTTAGGATTTAGGCAGGGGCTCCCCCCGGATTGACCGGAGGTGTCCGATGGCGTCGCGGCCACAGAGGCAGGAAGGCGATACATCGAGGGCGTCGCGAACGCCCATGACGGACGTGGCTCTTGGCGCGTTCTATCAGCAGGTCTACTTGCCCCTAATTCGGAGGGCAACCTGGCGATACCGACTGAATGTTGAAGATGCTCGAGACATAGTTCAAGATGCCTTTGTTCTCGCGATCGAGCGAATCGACGCCTGCCGGAACCCTAAAGCCTGGTTGATCCAAGTCGTGGATCATCTCTGCCTTAACCACTCGCGCAAGACTCTGAGGCGTATTGCTCTAACCGCCAAATGGTCGAAACTTGATGGCCAAGCGAAAGGCGCCCAGGAGAACCCAGAATGAGCGCCGGCATCAGCGAATCCCAGTTGATCAGCGCAAACGCGCTGAAAATATGGCTCAGCGCAGACACTCACGGGTTGTCGCTTCCTCGCGCCAACGAGGCTCTAGCTTGGGCGACAAAGGTCTGGCGAAAAGGCGACACTTGGTCGGACGCCGCGGTCGGATCCGCGCTCGAACCCGATCGCGTCTACGCACTCGTGAAGGTGGCTACAGATGACTTTCGAGGGGACCCGCGACGCGTTCAACGGCTGTACGAGCTTCTTTCTGAGTTGGATTGGCCGGCCAATGAATTCGACGAGAAGCTCGATCTCCTTTCCCAGTTGGCATATCTGACGTCAAGGCAATACAGACGCCTTGGCGAGCCGAGGTCGGCTTGGATCTGGGAGAACAAGACTGTTGAGCTCGCGCGGCAGCTTCCATCGGTGTCCGACTTTCTCGCCTTAGAGGAACAGGAGCGTACGGACCAGTTGCGCGACAGGTTCTTCACTGATCCTCGCGTGCTGCTTGCTTTATGCGCTGGGCTCTACCTGACAACCAATCTGGACCCCGCCGACTCGCTTCGCCAAACTATCGCCACCCATGAATACCTTTCGAAAACTCGAGCGCTATCCCTGGGAAGGGAGGAGAGGGCCTGGTTTCTCCTTCAGCTAGAGATCATTGCAGCCTTTGCCCATAAACATCACGGGAACTTCGCTGATTCTGCGAAATGGCTCGAAGTCGCGTCTGCGCGATGCGATCTCGTTACTCGACCTGATATTTCCAGCGCCCGAATTGAGTTTATTCGTCGGTCTATCGCCTACGAACGGCATGAGTTCGCTGATGCTCGGAGTGGCCTGCCAGAACTCCTAGATAAGTTCAAAGGATTCGGAATGCACAGGAGCGCCGTCTTGTGTACGTACCTCGACGGGGTCGTACTCAAGGAAATGGGACGCCATGCGGAAGCCTTGGTGCAACTTCAGGCGGTAGCGACCGACGAGAGTTCGCAAGTGGAGGGATGGCTCAAGGGCCTAGCCCTAATCTATTCGGCTGACATCTGTGCCAAAGAGGAGGAACCCCAGAGAGGCTTCGAAATACTGTCGCGGGCTTGGGCACTGGTGGGCGACTCAGGGCTCCCAACGGCCATTGGCCATTTCAACGCTGTGAAAGGCGAGATCCTCAGAGACCTCGGTCACCTGGACGCGGCTATCGAGTCGTATCGCCTTGCGGTTGCCACATACGGGTCTTCTCGCTTCAGGGCCTTAGAGGCGCAAGTGCGACTCATTCTGGCGGAGACATTGCTCGCTCGCGAGCGTGATGCAGAGGCGCTCTCGGAGATCGCCGCCGCCCTTCCAATAATCGAGACACTCGGGCTAGTCCAGGAGGCGGTCGTGGCTGTCGCGTTACTTCGGGAGTCTATGAGTAGACAGTCCGCCGATAGGGACGCTCTGGGAACATTGCGACGCGCACTCCAAGGCCCCCATGAAGGGAGTCGATCGTGAGATTTCTAGCTTGGCTCAGAAGAGTCCTGGTTGGAGAGAGCCGATTCAGGACGCCCGAAGTGGACAGGCGCCGTCACCACGAGAGCCTTCCCTTTCTTTTCTAACGGCCGGGTGAGATGTCTTCCGATCCGATATCGTTCGGCCCGTGCGGACGGTGCTGTACCTCCATGGGTTCGCCTCTTCGCCGTCCGGGCGCAAGATCGCGCTCCTCCGCGAGGCGCTCCCGGCCAGTGAGTTCCGTCTCGTTGCCCCGGACCTGAACAAGCCTTCGTTCCAGAAGCTCGACTTCGACGCCATCGTTCATGCCGCGCTCGCTGCAGCGAAGGGCAGTCCACCCGACGTGGTGGTCGGCAGCTCGTTGGGAGCGCTCGTCGCGATCGCCGCCAGCCAAAGTGGCCTCGACGCCCCCCTCGTCCTGATCGCCCCGGCGCTCGGCTTCGGCCCGCGCTGGCTCGAGAAACTCGCTCCCGGCGATCCGGTCCGCTTCTTCCACCACGGCCAGGGACGCGAGCTCGAGATCCATCGGCGCTTTTTCGAGCAAATGGCTCAACTGAAGATCGACCGCGAGGCGCCGGCGCAGCGGGTCGCCGTTCTCATGGGCGCGAACGACGAGAGCGTGCCGTTCGACGGCGTCTCCGAGGTCTGGCAGCGCTGGGAGGCGAGCGGGCAGCTCGCGAAGGGATCGAGCTTCACCGCAATTCCGAAGGGCGATCACGGTCTCGTGGACCACGTCGGGCTGATCGCCGACGCGATCCGCTCATCGATGACGACCGGATAGAATCTTCGGCGATGGCGTTGTCGGGTCTCGGTCTCTTCCTGCTCGAGGCCTGCGCGGGCACGGCCTTTCTGCTGCTCTTCTTCCCGCCGAAGGTGCTCGGCCGGGGCTTCTTCGCGCTCCACGGCGGCCTCGCCGCCGTTTTCGCCGGTCTCGCCCTGCTCGTGAAGCCCTCGGGGATGCCCCACTCCGTCGCCGTCGCCACCGCCGCGGTCATGGCCGCTTACACGCTCGTCGCCCACTGGGGATGGGCCGCCCCCGCGCGGCCGCTCCTCGCCGCCGGCGCCCTGGGGGCCGCGTGGTGCCTCTCGCGCGTCGCCCTCGTCGCCCCGCTCGCCACGGGCACCGCCTGGACGGTCGTCGGCGCCGCCGCGGGAGGCCTCTTCTTCGGTTCCGTGCTCCTGATCATGAACCTCGGCCACTGGTACCTCGTCTCGCGCTCGCTCCCGTTCCGCCTGCTCGCGCGCGGCGCCGCGCTGTTCGCCGGCCTCGCCATCTTCCGCACGGTCTACCTCGCAACGGCGGTCGCGAGCCACCGGGAGTCCGAGGGCCTCCGCACGCTGACCTCCCTCGAGCACGATGCGCTCTTCTTCCTGTTCCGCGTGCTCTGGGGGATCGTCGGGCCGCTGGCGCTCTCGTACTTCATCTGGCGGACCGCGGAGATGAAGTCGAACCAGGCGGCGACGGGTCTCCTCTACGTGGCCCTCGTTTTCGTCCTCATCGGCGAGCTCCTGTCGTCGTACCTGACGGTCGCCACCGGCTTTCCCGCGTAGGTCCTTCGATGCGCGCGCGGCACTACTGCGCCGACTGCCTCACCGCGAGGGAGCACGGCCCCTCCGACTCGGGCGACTTCGCGTGCGACAAGTGCGGCAAGGCCTACTCGGCCCGGTGCGACACCGCGATGGACGCCGAGGGCGTCGCGCAGTGCGCCTTCTGCGGCGGGCACGCCTTCTTCCTGCAGAAGGACTTCGACCAGCGCCTCGGCTGCCTCGTCATGGCGGTCTCGCTCGCCATCGCGCTCTTCGTCGGATGGCGCGCCGGCTGGATCTGGTTCACGCCCGTGCTCCTCGCCTCGGTCGTCGTCGACTGGATCGTCGCCGCGCGGATCAAGCCGGTGACGATCTGCTACCGCTGCGACGCCGAGTACCGCGACGTGCCGGTCCATCCGCGACACCAGGGCTACGACCCGCACGTCGCGGAGCGCTACGCGGAGACGAAGACCGTGCGGCGGATGCGATGAAGATCTACGACGTCTCGCGCCGCATCTCGGAGGAGACGCCCGTGTGGCCGGGCGACATCGCTTTCAGCTGGCGCGAGCTCGAGACGCCGGGATCAGCGGCACCGTGGGGGTCCACCTGCTTCTCGATGAGCGCCCACTGCGGCACGCACGCCGACGCGCCGAGCCACGTGTTCGCGGACGGAAGGACGATCGCCGAGGCGCCGCTCTCCGCCTACATCGGCCCGGCGCGCGTCATCGAGCTGCCGGGCCTCGGCGAGGTCGGCGCGGACGCGCTGCCCAAGAAGGCGCTCGGCGTCGCCCGGGTGCTCTTCCGGAGCGGCGGCAGGGCATCCCTCTCGCCACTCGCCGCCCTGCGCCTCGTCGAGCACGGGACGGTCCTGGTCGGCACCGACGCCGCCTCGATCGATCCGGAGGACGCTCCGGATCTGCCGGCGCATCGCGCGCTCCTCGGCAACGGCGTCGCGCTGCTCGAGGACCTCGATCTCGAAGCGGTGGGGGAGGGCACCTACCAGCTCGTCGCGCTGCCGCTGCGCTTCGACGACTTGGACGCGTCGCCGGTGCGGGCGATCCTGATCGGGGAAGATCCGGCCTGAGGCTCATCTCCCTCTCCCTCCGGGAGAGGGCCGGGGTGCGCGATGAAGAGACGCGCTAGGGGAACAGCCCTCTCAGCCGCGTCGCCTCCTCGACCCGGCCGACCGCGAGGATGAGCGCCCCCGTCCGCAGGTCCGTGTCGTGCCGGCGCGCGGTCTCCGCGACGTCGTCGTACGCTCGCCGCACCGTCCGCTCGAGCTGTGTCCGCACCATGTCCGGGTCCCAGAAGAACGAGTAGAGGTCCTGCACCCACTCGAAGTACGACACGGTCACGCCGCCGGCGTTCGCCAGGATGTCGGGGATGACGACGGCGCCGTTGCCGCGGAGGATGTCGTCGGCGTCCGGCGTCGTCGGGCCGTTGGCGGCCTCGGCGATGATTCTGGCCTTCACGCGCGGCGCGTTCTCGCGCGTGATGACGCCCTCGAGCGCCGCCGGGACCAGGATGTCGACGGGCAGCTCGAGGAGCTCCGAGTTCGAGACCTTCTGGCCGCGCCCCGCGGTGACGGTGCCCTTCTTCTCCTTGGCCGCGTTGACGAGCTCCATGCGGAGGCCCTTCTTGTCGTAGACGCCGCCCCGCGAGTCGGAGACCGCCACGACCTTCGCCCCGGCCTCCTCGAGGAAGCGGGCCACGTGCGCGCCGGCGTTGCCGAACCCCTGGACGGCCGCGGTCGCGCCCTTCAGCTTCATCCGCATCCGCTTCGCGGCCTCGTCGATCGCGACGAAGCACCCTTCGGCCGTGGCCTCGTTGCGGCCGGCCGAGCCGCCGAGCGGGATCGGCTTCCCGGTGACGACGCCGAGCGTCGAGAATCCCTGCGTCATCGAGAACGTGTCCATGATCCACGCCATGTGCTGCGGCGTCGTGTAGACGTCGGGCGCGGGGATGTCGCGGTCGTGGCCGAGGACGATCGCGATCTCCGACGTGTAGCGCCGGGTGAGCCGCTCGTTCTCGTCCATGGACAGCTTCTTCGGATCGACCGTGATGCCGCCCTTCGCGCCGCCGAACGGGATGTTGACGACCGCGCACTTCCACGTCATCCACATCGCGAGCGCCTTGACCTCGTCGAGCGTGACGCCGGGGTGGAAGCGGATGCCGCCCTTCGACGGCCCGCGCGCGATCGAGTGCTGGACGCGGTAGCCGGTGAAGACCCGGATCTTCTTGTTGTCCATCTTGATCGGGATCGACACGATCAGCTGGCGCTTGGGCTGGCTGAGCAACTGCCGCGTGCCGGCGTCGAGCGACAGGTAGTCGGCGGCCCGCTCGAACTGCCGCAGCGCGAACTGGTACGGGTTCAGGTTCTCGGGGGCGAGCTCGAGAGCGGGGGCCCGCTTGGGCGACGCCGGCCGGATCGGGACGACTTTGCGCTTCGGAACCATCTTTTCTCCTTCGCCGGCGCGCCGGGTGTCGGGCGGGGTCAGGGACCGGTCAGCGGAAGCGTCGCGGCCGCCTGGCGCGCGATCGCCCAGAGGGACGCGGGGAAGATGCCCAGGATCAGGATGCCGGCGCCGCAGAGCGCGAGCGCCAGGCGGTCCGCCGGGGCCAGCGGGGGCGGCGCCTCGCCCTCGATCGGCTCGCGCATGTAGAGGATGTAGACGACCTTCAGGTAGTAGCCGATCGACACGAGGCTGTTCAGGACGCCGATGACGGCGAGCGCGTAGAGCCCCTGCTCGAGGGCGGCCTTGAAGAGGAAGAACTTGCCGATGAATCCCGCGGTCGCCGGGATGCCCGCGAGCGAGAAGAGGCAGAGCGCCAGGACCGCCGATGGAAACGGCGCCGTGCGGCCGGCCCCGGCGAGGAGGCCGACCGGATGCGGCTTGGTCTCGTCCGGGTACAGGGCCGACACCGCCGCGAACGCGCCGGCGTTCGAGACCAGATACGCGAAGAAGTAGACGAGCACGGCGGCGAGCGCGTCGCGGCCGAAGACCGCGAGCGCGATCGTCACGTAGCCCATCTGCGCGATGCCGGAGTAGGCGAGCAGGCGCTTCGCGTCGCGCTGCGCGAGCGCCACGACGTTGCCGAGCGTCATCGAGAAGATGGCGAGCGCGGCGACGCCCGTCCGGAAGCGATCGGGCATGCCGTGCTCGAACACGGCGCCGAACACCCGGAAGAGGACGAGCACCGAGGCGCCCTTCGGCGCGACCGAGAGGTACGCGACGGCCGGCGTCGGCATGCCCTGGTAGACGTCGGGCGCCCACGCGTGGAACGGCGCGAGCGACATCTTGAAGCCGAAGCCGACGAGCAGGAGCAGCAGGCCGAACGTGACCGCGGTGCTGTCCGCGAGCCCGGGCCGCGAGAGGTCCTCGAACCGCGTGCCGGCCGAGGCGCCGAACAGCAGCGCGATGCCGTAGAGGGTGAACGCTGAGCCGAAGGCGCCGGTCAGGAAGTACTTCAGCCCGGCCTCCGACGAGGCGGACACGCGGCGGAAGAAGCCCGCGAGCACGTAGAACGCGAGCGACAGCGTCTCGAGGCCGATGAACACGATGAGGAGGTCGAGCCCCCGCGTCATGAGCATGACGCCGGTGTGTCCCCAGAGGAGCAGCGCGTAGAACTCGCCGCGCTCTTCTCCCGTGCGCTCGAGGTACGGCTTCGCCACGAGGATCGCGACGACCGCCGTGGCGCCGAGGAAGAGGCCCATGAGGACGGTCAGAGACGACGTCTCGTAGCGCCCGCCGAACGTCGTGCCGCCCGGCGCCTGGACGAGGAACCAGAGCGAGGCGGCGACTCCCGCGAGCGCCACGGTGGCGAACCACCGCCGGAGCCTCGGGGCGAACGCCTCGAGCAGGAGGATGAGACAGCCCGTGGCGACGAGCGCGATCTCGGGCGCGATCGCGGCGAGGTCGGCGCGCGTGAAGGAGACGAAGGTCTCGGTCACCGGCGCACCTCGCTAATTTCGGGCCGCGCGCTCTCATGGAGCGCGACCTGCCTGGCCGCGACGCTCTTCTGAAGGCTCTCGACGGCGGGCCGGATGCGGTCGAGCACGTCGTTCGGCCGCACGCCGATCCAGACCATCAGGACGACGAGCGTCGCCGCCGCCACGAACTCGCTCGGCCGGACGTCGGTCAGCTTCCTGTTCTCTTCGACGACGAGCGGATTCCAGAACACGCGCTGGACGAGCGTGAGCATGTAGATCGCCGAGAGGATGACGCCCGTCGCGGCGGCGGCGCTCCACCAGCGGTGCGGCGAGAGCCAGGTGCCGAGGAGGATCGTGAACTCGCCGACGAACCCGTTCAAGCCCGGCAGGCCGATCGAGGAGAGCGTCGCGATCAGGAAGAGCGCCGTCGTGACGGGGACGACCGCCGCGATGCCGCCGTACGCATCGAGCTCGCGGGTGTGGCGGCGCTCGTACAGGACGCCGACCAGGAGGAACAGCGCGCCGGTCGAGAGGCCGTGGTTGACCATCTGGAGGATCGAGCCGGAGAGCGACATCGTCGTGAACGCGCCGATGCCGATCACGACGAGCCCCAGGTGCGACACCGACGAGTACGCCACGAGGCGCTTCATGTCGTGCTGCGCGTAGGCGACCATCGCCCCGTAGATCACGCCGATGACCCCGAGGACGCCGAGCCAGGGGGCGAACCGCATCGCGGCGTCGGGGAAGAGGGGCAGCGCGAAGCGGAGGTATCCGTACGCGCCGAGCTTGAGCATCACGCCGGCGAGGATGATCGATCCGGCGGTCGGCGCCTCCGTGTGCGCGTCCGGCAGCCACGTGTGGAGCGGGAAGACGGGCACCTTGATCGCGAAGGCGAGCGCGAACGCGAGGAAGAGGTAGGTCTCGACCCGGCCCGTGAACGTCATGCGGGTGAGGTCCTCGAGCGCGAACGACCAGGCGCCGGTCGCGGTGTGGTGCCGGATCGCGACGAAGAGGATCGCGAGGAACATCAGGAGACTGCCGGACATCGTGAACAGGAAGAACTTCATCGAGGCGTAGATCCGGCGCGGTCCGCCCCAGATGCCGATGATGAAGTACATCGGCACGAGCATCACTTCCCAGAACACGTAGAAGAGCGCGAGGTCGAGGGCGACGAGGCTCCCGAGCATTCCCGTCTCGAGCACGAGGAAGGCGACCGAGTAGCCGCGCACCTCCTTCTCCACGTGCGTGAGCGAGAAGAGGAGGGACACCGGCGTCAGCACGGTCGTGAGCATCACCAGGAGCAGCGAGATCCCGTCGAGGCCCACGTTATAGGTGATCCCGAGCTGCGGGATCCAGTCGATCCTCTCGCGGAGCTGGAACCCGGGCACGCCCACGAGGAAGCGGGTCCAGAGCGGGACCGAGACGATCAAGTCCAGCACCGAGACGCCGAAAGCGATGTTCCGGGCCGCGGAGGCCGCCGAGCGGGGCAGGAGGAGCAGCAGGACCGCCCCGGCGAGCGGCAGGAACACCACGACGGAGACCAGGTGGTCGCGGAGGAGCGCGTCCACCTACATCGCCCCCGCGACGAAGAGCAGCAGCGCGATCAGGCCGAGGAAGAACGTCAGCGCGTAGTTGCGGACGTTGCCCGTCTGCACGAATCGCAGGAAGTCGCCCGAGAGCTCGACGAGGAATGCCGAAGCGTTGAGGATGCCGTCGATGATCAGGACATCGACGACTTTCCAGAGGAAATGCGACAGGCGGTTGAAGGGACGGACGAACAGAAAGTCGTAGTCCTCGTCCACGCGGAACTTCTCGGCGACGAGCGCGTACACGCCCGGCATCGCGGCGGCGAGGCGCTCGGCCGGCCGGCCCTCCTGCTTCACGTACCACTGCCAGGCGAGCATGAGCCCGGAGGCGGCGACGGCCACAGAGACGGCCATCAGGAGCCACTCGGTCGCGTGGGGAAGCGCCTCGCGGGCGCCCTCGTGTCCGGCGATCGGCGCGAAGATCGGCGCGAGGAAGGGCCCGATCAGGTCGGCCCGCGCGCCGAACACCGGCGGCAGGCCGACGAAGCCGACCCCGATCGACAGGAAGGCGAGGACGATCAGCGGGACCGTCATCGACGACGGCGACTCGTGAATGTGGTGGGCCTGTTCCGCGGTTCCCCGGAAGCGCCCGAAGAAGGTCAGAGAGACCACCCGGAACATGTAGAACGCGGTGAGGCCAGCCGTCGCGAGACCCACGGCCCAGAGCACCTTCCCGGCGCCCGGCGCGTCGAACGCGGCGGAGAGGATCGCGTCCTTGGAGAAGAAGCCGGCGAGCGGCGGGATGCCGGCGATCGCGAGCGTCGCGACGAGAAACGTCGCGTACGTGATCCTCAACTTGCCGCGCAACCCGCCCATGTGCCGCACGTCGAGGTCGCCCGACATCGCGTGCATGACCGAGCCCGCGCCGAGGAAGAGGCACGCCTTGAAGCACGCGTGCGTCATCACGTGGAACATGCCGACGCCGAAGGCGCCGACGCCGCAGGCGAGGAACATGTAGCCGAGCTGCGAGATCGTCGAGTATGCGAGCACCTTCTTCAGGTCGTTCTGGGCGACGGCGATGATGCCTGCGAAGAGCGCGGTGAAGCAGCCGATCGCCGCCACGAACACCATCACCTCGGGCGCGAGGCGGAAGAGGACGTTGCAGCGGGCCACCATGTAGACGCCGGCCGTCACCATCGTCGCGGCGTGGATCAGCGCCGAAACGGGCGTCGGGCCCGCCATGGCGTCCGGCAGCCAGACGTACAGCGGCACCTGCGCGCTCTTGCCCATGGCCCCGACGAAGAGACACAGGCAGATCGCCCCGAGCGCCGGCGCGAAACGCGCCGGGTCCTGGGCGGCCTTCCAGAACACCTCGGAGTAGTTGAGGGAGCCGAAGGCCGCGAAGAGGCCGAACATCCCGAGCAGGAACCCGAAGTCGCCGATGCGGTTGACGACGAAGGCCTTCCGCCCCGCCGCCGCGGCGTAGTCCGCCTCGAAGTAGTAGCCGATCAGGAGATAGGAGCAGAGCCCCACGCCCTCCCAGCCGACGAACATGAGGAGGAAGCTCTCGGCGAGGACGAGCGTGAGCATCGCGAACAGGAAGAGGTTCAGGTACGCGAAGAAGCGGGCATAGCCGGCGTTCGTCGCCTCGTGGTGCATGTACCCGATCGAGTAGACGTGGATGAGGAACGCCACGAACGTGACGAACGACAGCATCAGGGCGGAGAGGGGGTCGAGGCGGAACGAGATGTCGATCGAGAGCCCCGCGAGCGCGATCCAGCTCGCCACGGGCTCCACGACGGGCTGGTGGTTCCCGCCGACGAAGGGGATCAGGCGCGCGTACGCGACGACCGTCGTCAGCCCCGCGGCGCCCACGCCGACGGCCGAGACGAAGGACTTCCCGAGCTTCGTGCCGAGGAGGCCGTTCAAGGCGAAGCCGACGAGGGGGATCGCAGGGATCAGCCAGAGCGGCGGGGTCGTCATGCTCGGCTCGCGCTCACCACTTCAGCAGGTTGATCTTGTTGACGTCGATGGTTTCCGTGTGGCGGAAGATCGCGACGAAGATGGCGAGACCGACCGAGGCCTCCGCGGCCGCGATGGCGATGACGAAGAAGACGATGATCTGGCCCTGCTGCGTGCCCAGGGCCGCGCCGTAGCCGATGAGCGCGAGGTTCGCCGCGTTCATCATGAGCTCGATCGACAGGAAGATCTGGATCGCGTTGCGGCGCAGCAGCGCGCCCGCGACGCCGATCGCGAACAGCGCGCCCGAGGCGAGGAGCACGTGCGACAGCGGGATCGGGCCGATCACTGCGCGTTCTCCCTTCGGGCGAGCACGAATGCCCCGACGAGCGCGGCGAGCAGCAGGACCGAGACCGCCTCGAAGTGGAGCAGGTAGTCGGAGAAGAGCAGGCGGCCGAGCGCCTTCGGGTCCGGCAGGGCGTCCGCCGCCACCGCCTCGGGCTGCCCCGGCAGGCGGGCCCCGCTCGCCCGCAGCATCCCGAGGAGCAGCCCGGCGAACACGACGACGGAGAGGCTGCCGAGGAACGTCTGGACGGGCCGGCGCACGCCGTCCGGCCGCTCCGGCCCGACGTTGAGCAGCATGATCAGGAAGAGGAACAGCACGAGGATCGCGCCCGCGTAGACGATGATCTGCAGCGCCGCGATGAAGGGCGCCAGCAGCAGCACGTACGTCACCGCCAGAGCGAAGAAGGAGACGGCGAGCGCGAGGACGCTCTTGATGGGGTCGCGCCCGGCGACCATCAGGCCCGCAAAAACGATGGCCACGAGGGCCGCGGCGTCGAAGATCAGGCGTTCCATGGCCTAGCGGGACGTCCTCCAGATCGCGAGCAGGGCCACCCAGAGCAGGTTCGCGAGGGAGAGGGGCAGGAGCGTCTTCCACCCGAGGCGCATCAGCTGGTCGTAGCGGAAGCGGGGCAGCGTCCAGCGAACCCAGATGAAGACGAGGACGAAGAACGCGGTCTTGGCGGCGAAGATCAGGAGGCCCAGCAGGCCGCCGAGCCAGCCCTCCGGGTGGAAGCCCGGCAGCGACCAGCCGCCGAAGTACAGCGTCGCCGTCATCGCCGAGGCGACGATGACGTTGATGTACTCCGCGAGAAAGTAGGAGCCGAACCGCATCGCGGAGTACTCGGTGTGGTACCCGGCGACGAGCTCCGCCTCGGCCTCGGGGAGGTCGAACGGCAGCCGGTTCGTCTCCGCGAACGCGGAGACGAAGAAGACGATGAACCCGATCACCTGCGGGAAGAAGTTCCAGCGCGGCACGACGGGCAGGAGCCGGAACGTGCCTTCCTGCATGGCGACGATGTCGGTGAGGCGGAAGGATCCGGCCGCGAGCACGACACCGGCCGCGGCCGTGGTCATCGCGAGCTCGTAGGAGATGATCTGCGCGCTCGAGCGGATGCCGCCGAGGAGAGAGAACTTGTCGTTCGAGGACCAGCCCGCGAGCACGATGGCGTAGACCGAGAGCGAGGTGATGGCGAAGACGTAGAGGAGCCCGACCGAGACGTCCGCGCCGACCATCGGGATCACCTTGCCGGCGACGCGGATCGTCGGCCCGTAGGGCACGACCGCGAACGTCGAGAGCGCGGCGAACACGGCGAGCGAGGGCGCGAGGAGGAAGAGGAACTTGTCCGTCGCGGCCGGCACGACGTCTTCCTTCGTGAAGAGCTTGATGATGTCGGCGGGGCTCTGGAGGAGGCCGAACGGGCCGACGCGGTTCGGGCCCGGCCGGTCCTGGATGAACGCCGCGACGCGCCGCTCGACCCAGACGAGCGGGATGACGAGGGCGGGAAGAATGAGCGCGGGCACCACCACCCGCAGGACGACGATCGCGCCGTCGACGAGCGTCACGGCCGTCCCGCCCAGGCGAAGTCGCCCTTCTTGAGCAGCCGCCCGCCCTCGAGCTCCTCCTCCTTGATGCCGGCGTAGTCGGGGACCTCGGCGGCGATCTGCCTCAGGAGGTCGTGCGGCGTCCAGGAGCGGTCGCCGAAGCCGAGCGCGAGCGCCAGCAGCAGCAGGTGCTCCCACGCCGCGCGGATGGGGGGCTTCGGCAGGAAGGCGCGGTCGAACTTCTGGACGCGGCCCTGCACGTTCGTGAAGGTTCCCTCCTTCTCCGCGAGCGAGGCCGCGGGGAGGACGACGTCGGCGGCGCGCGTCAGCGCGTTCGCGTTGCGAGCGGCGACGGCGAGGAAGCGCGCGCGCCGGAGCGCGGCCACCTTCTCGGGATCGTCGGCGATCGCCGAGAACGCGGCGTCCGCGATCAGGATGACTTCCGGTGAGGCCTTGCCGGCGATCACCGCGTCGAGGCCGTGGCCGCCGGCCCCGGGCGAGAGGCCCATGTCCTTCGCGCCCTGGTGATTGGCGCCGGCGTCGTCGCCCTCGACCCACACGGTCTTCGACTTGACCTTGCGCGGTCGGCTCTTGTCGACGATCGCGTCCCGGTTCGGCGAGCCGACGTGGTCCGCGATCTTGCGCAGCAGGAAGTTCTCTTCGTTCGACAGGTGCGCCGAGCCCAGGAAGAAGACGGCGCCCGGGCCCTTCCCCTCGAGGGACGAGCGGATCTCGCGGGCGATGCGGTCGACGGCGGCGGGGACGGTCGCTTCGCGCACGGCCGAGCCCTCGCGCACGGTGGCCTTGTGGACGTCGCGGTCGTTGAGCGGCTCGGACAGGAAGCGGCCGTAGTCGCAGAGCCAGTAGTCGTTGACCGTCGGGTTCAGGCGGGGCAGGAACCGGTAGACGACGTCGTCGCGTGACTCGATCGAGATATTGCAGCCGACGTTGCATCCCGGACAGACGGACGGCGTCTTCTGCAGGTACCAGACGCGGCTGCGGAAGCGGAACTCGCGCGTGGTCAGCGCGCCGACGGGGCAGACGTCGGCGGCGCAGCCGGACCAGTCGTTGGCGAGCGGCTGTCCCTCGTGCGTCCACACGAGCGTGCGCCCGCCCCGGTCGAGGAAGGTCAGCTCGGACGTGCCCGCGATCTCGTGCGTGAAGCGGATGCACCGCGTGCACTGGATGCACCGGGTCATGTCGGCGACCACGTGCGGGCCGATCATCGTGCGGTCGAAGGTCGGATACTGGCGCTTCGCCTCGTCGAACCGGGAGAGCTGGTTGCCGTACCCGAACGAGTTGTCCTGGAGCGTGCACTCGCCGGCCTGGTCGCAGATCGGGCAGTCGAGCGGGTGGTTGATGAGGAGGAACTCCATCGTCGCCGCGCGCGCGTTCTTGACCTTGTCGGTCGTCGTCTTGACCGAGAGCCCATCCTTCAGCGGCACCGTGCACGCGGCCTGGATCTTCGGCATGCCCTCGATCTCGACGAGGCACATCCGGCACTGGCCGACGACCGACAGGCGCGGGTGGTAGCAGAAGTGGGGGATGTCGACGCCGGCGAGCTTCGCGGCGTCGATCAGGTTCAGGTTCTTCGGCACCTCGATCGCCTTGCCGTCGAAGGAGACCGTGAAGGTGTCCTTCGGCGGCGGCGCCGGAGGCGGCGCGGATGGCGGCGGCGCGACCGGAGTGCTGCTCAAACCGTCACCAGCTCGGCGGCCCTCGCGCCGACCAGGCACCGCTTCTGCGTGACGTGGTGCTCGTACTCGGCGCGGAACTTGGTGACGGACGAGAGGGGCGGCGCGATCGCGGCGTCGGCGAACACGCAGATCGTCATGCCGTTGGCCATCTGGTTGCAGATCCGGGCGAGGAGGTCGATGTCCTCCATGCGGCCCTGACCCGCCTCGATGCGGGTGAGCACCTTGTAGAGCCAGGGGGTCCCCTCGCGGCACGGCGTGCACTGGCCGCACGACTCGTGGGAGAAGAACTTCGAGAGGTTCTTCGCGACGTCGACGATGCAGGCGTCCTCGTTGATGACGACGATCGCGGCCGAACCGAGCATCGAGCCCTTGGCGGCGACGCCGTCGAAGTCGAGCGGACAGTCGTCGATCTCCGCGGCGGTGAGCATCGGCGCCGAGGCGCCGCCCGGAATGACCGCCTTGATCTTCTTCCCGCCCTTCATGCCCTGCGCGTATTCGGCGCCGAAGATCAGGTCCTTCAGCGGGAGCCCCATCGCCGCCTCGTACACGCCCGGCCGGTTGACGTGCCCCGAGATGCAGAAGAGCTTGGGGCCCGCGTTCTTCTCGTTGCGGCCGATCTTCAGGAACCACTCGGCGCCGCGGTCGATGACGTGCTTGACGCAGCAGAGCGTCTCGACGTTGTTGACGATCGTCGGGGCGGCGAAGGCGCCCGACACGGCCGGGAATGGCGGCTTGATGCGGGGCTGGCCGCGCTTGCCCTCGATCGACTCGATCAGGCCCGTCTCCTCGCCGCAGATGTAGGCGCCCGCGCCGCGGTGGACGGTGATGTCGAGCGAGAATCTGGAGCCGAGGATCTTCTCGCCCAGATACCCCTTCGCGTACGCCTCCCCGATCGCCCTCTCGAGGATGCGCGCGCCGTCGTAGAACTCCCCGCGGATGTAGATGTAGGCGTTGCGGCACCGGATCGCGTACGACGCGAGGATCATTCCCTCGATCAGCTGGTGGGGATCGTTCTCCATCAGGAGGCGGTCCTTGAACGTCCCGGGCTCCGACTCGTCGGCGTTGCAGAAGAGGTAGATCGGCTTGCCCTTCGTGTCCTTCGGGAGGAAGCCCCACTTCACGCCCGCGGAGAAGCCGGCGCCCCCGCGGCCGCGGACGTTCGCCTTCTTGACCTCCTCGATGACCTGCTCCGGGGTCATGCCGCTCGTGAGGACCCGCTTCACGCCCGTGTAGCCGCCGTCGGCGAGGTACGTGTCGATCGAGCGGGAGTCCTTCTTCCCGATGCGCGCGGTCAGCACCTTCTCCACGTCAGGCCTCCCGCGAGAGCCGATCGAGGAGCGCGTCGAGCTTGCCCGCGTCCATCGGCTCGAAGTACTGGTCGTTGACCATCATCGAGGGCGCCCGGTCGCAGCCGGCGATGCACTCGACCTCGACGAGCGTGAACTTGCCGTCCGCCGTCGTCTCCTCGAGGCCGATACCGAGCCTCTTGCCGCAGCGCTCGAGGAGCGACTCCGCGCCGTTCAAGTGGCAGGAGATCGACGTGCAGACCTGGAGGAGGTGCTTCCCGACCGGGCGGAGGTTGTACATCGTGTAGAAGGTCAGGACGCCGTCCACGTGGGAGGGCGGCAGGTCCAGGACCCGGGCGACCTCCTCGCCGGCCTCCTTCGAGATCCAGCCCCACGTCTCCTGCGCCACCCAGAGCACCGGCAGGAGCGCCGCCTGCTTGGTGGGGTAGCGGGTCAGGATCTTCTCGATCCGGGCCATGGCCTCGGGCGGGAACCTCCGCGCCTCGCCCGCCTCCATGACCCGGTAGCGCGTGTGACTCACCAGTCGAAGGCCCCCTTCTTCCAGATGTAGGCGTAGCCCACGATCAGGATGGCGAGGAAGACGAACATCTCGAGCAGAAGGGGCCAGCCGGCGGCCTTGAAGACGAGCGCCCAGGGGTAGACGAACGCGATCTCGACGTCGAACAGGATGAAGACCATCGCGATCACGAAGAACTGGATCGAGACGCGCTTGCGCGACGCGTCGAGGAGGGGGACGCCGCTCTCGTAGGTCTCGAGCTTCTTGCGGGTGCGGAGCTTGGGGCCGAGAACGGCGTTCAAAAAGAGGATGGTCGCCGCCATGATGGCCGCGACTCCGAGCAGGACCAGAATGGGGAAAAAGGTCTCTGGCATGGAGGCGGCCAGACTTTTTCACAAGGGGCCCGGCGAGTCAACGCATGTGGAAGAGAGCAAAGGAGCTAAGGCTCTTCGACGCCGGCGCCGTGTTGGTTAGGATCCGCGCGTGCCGAACCCGTTTCGACCGGTTGCGCTGACGCCCGCGTACGAGGCGTCCGCCACCGTCGGCGCGGTCGTCCGCGGCGTGCGGGCGCACGTGCCGCGCGTCCTCGTCGTCGACGACGGCTCGGCCGACGCGACCGGCGCCGAGGCCGCGCGCGCGGGGGCCGAGGTCCTCCGACTGCCGGTCAACGGCGGGAAGGGGACCGCGATCCGCGCGGGGCTCGAGCGGCTCCTCGCGACCGAGACGACCCACGTCGTGTTCGTGGACGCCGACGGCCAGCACGATCCGGCGGACCTGCCGCGCCTCCTGGACGCCGCCCGGTCCGGCGAGGACTTCGTCATCGGATCGCGCATGGCGGACCCGGACGCGATCCCCGCCTACCGGTACCGCACGAACGAGATCGGCAGCCGGATCCTCTCGCGCATGACCGGCCTCGAGGTGGAAGACGCGCAGTCCGGGTACCGGGTGGTGCGCGGGGACGTGCTGCGGCGACTCTCGCTGTCCGCGCGGGGCTACATCATCGAGACGGAGATCCTGCTGAAGGCGGCGCGCTGGGTGAAGCGGTTCCGCCACGTCCCGGTGCGCGCGATCTACGGCGGCCCGTCGCACTACCGTCCGTTCCGGGACACGTGGGTGATCTCGTGGGGGGCGGTGTATTACAAGGTCTTCGAACTCGATTGAGGCGGCCGCTCGACGCGGCCGGAGGGAGCAAGCGGCCGCTGATCACCATCCCATGGCGATCGCGGGCCCGCTCGGCGTAGCCGCTACAATCCCCGCCGTGTCCGAGCCGGTCTTGACGCCGCTCCGCATGCCCGCGCCGGCGCCGCGGGTCCTCACGATCGATGCGGAGGACTGGTTTCACGTCTGCGGCGACGGGTACTACTCCGATCCGCGCCGGTGGGACGGATTCGTCCCGCGGGTCGAGAAGACCCTCGGCCTCCTCCTCGAGGCGCTCTCCCGCGGCGGGCACCGGGCGACGGTCTTCTTCCTCGGCTGGATCGCGCGCCGCTACCCGCAGCTCGTGCGCGAGGCCGCGGGCCGCGGGTGCGAGGTCGGCGTGCACGGCGACCTGCACGTCCGCGCCGACGAGATGACGGGCGACGAGTTCCGGGACGACCTCCGGCGGGCGAAGGACGCCGTCGAGGAGGCCGGGGGCGTCTCCGCCGACGTCCACCGCGCGGCGGAGTGGTCGATCCGCGAGCCGGCGGCCGAGGCGCTCGGCGCTCTCGCCGCGGCCGGGTTCCGCTGCGACGCGTCGATGATGCCGCTTTCGCCGCTCGGCAGCGAGGCGAACCCGTCGGGCCCGGTGCGGATCGACCGGGGCGACTGGTCGCTCGTCGAGCTGCCGCCCTTGAGCGGGGCGGTGCTCGGGCGCCGGCTCCCGCTCGGCGGCGCGTGGCCGTTCCGGGTGCTTCCGGAACCCACGCTCGCCGCCGGGGAGCGCCGCTTCCGCGACGCGGGGTGGCCGGCCGTCTTCACGGTCCATCCCTGGGAGCTCGATCGCGAGCATCCTTCGATGGACGGCCTGCCGGCCCTGTCGCGCCTCGTGCACTTCCTCGGGCTCCGCGGCTTTCCGGCGCGGCTCGAGCGCTGGCTCGCGAAAGACCGATGCGTCGCCGTCCGCGACGTGCTGGCAAAGCTGCGCCCCGCATGAGCTCCGCTCCGGCCTTCCTCTTCCCGGGCCAGCTGTCGGAGTGGATCGGCATGGGGCGCGACTTCTACGAGGCCGGCGCCGAAGCGCGCGACCTCTTCGCCGCGACCTCCGAGCGCTGCGGCCGCGACCTGCGCCGCCTCCTCTTCGAGGGGCCCGAGCCGGCGCTCCACGAGAACCTCGCCGCGCAGGCCGGCGTCTACCTGGTCTCGACCCTCTCCGCCCGCGCCCTGGTCCGCGCCGGCGTCGCGCCCCGCGCGACCGCCGGATACAGCCTCGGCAACTATGCCGCGATGGTCGCCGCCGGGGCGATCTCGTACGAGGAGGCGCTCGACGTGCTCGTCGCCGTGTGGCGCGAGACCGACCGGCTCGGCATCCGCGGCGCGATGGGCGCGGTCGTCGGCGTGCGCCGCGAGGCGGTCGACGCGGCGCTCGGCGCGCTCCGCGCGCGCGGCCTCCCGGTCTGGATCGGGAACGTCAACGCGTCGACCCAGTTCGTGCTCACCGGCACGGCCGAGGCCGTCGCGGCGGCGCTCGACGTGCTGCGGTTGAAGGCGCTCTCCGTGCTGCCGCTCGGCATGACCTGGCCGATCCACAGCGAGCTCATGCGGCCGGTGGCCGACGCGATCGCGCCCCTCGTCGCGAATCTCCGGACGATTCGCGATCCGCAGACTCCCTATTACGGTCCCGAGGGCCTTCCGGCGAGCGGCGCGGACGTCCGGCGCCTCCTCGGAAACGCGTTCTGTTTTCCGACGCTCTGGAAGGACACGTTCGAGCGCCTGGTCGCCGACGGCGCGCACGAGTTCCTGGAGGTCGGCCCCGGCGAGATGCTGACGAAGATGGCGCGCTGGATCGACCGGACGGCGCGCTGCCGGCCGGCGGGCTCGGTCGAGACCATCCGCAGCGCCGTGGATATAGTCGGCCCGCGATGAGAACGGCCGTGGTGACCGGGGGCTCTCGCGGCATCGGCCGCGCGATCTCGCTCGAGCTCGCCCGGGCGGGCGCCCGGATCGTCCTGACCTGCCGCGAGGATCTCGATCGCGCGCGCGCGACCGTCGCCGAGATCGAGCGGGCCGGCGGGCGGGCGGCCGCCCTGGCGATGGACGTCCGGCGGCCCGAAGACGTCAAGGCGCTCGCCGAGCGCGTCGGCGCCGACTTCGGCGGGGCCGACATCCTGGTCAACAACGCCGGCGTCATCAAGGACGCGCTCTTCCCCTTCATGAAGGAGGAGGACTGGGATTACGTCGTCGACGTGGACCTGAAGGGCGCCTTCCGCGTCACGAAGGCGCTCATCCGCGGGATGCTGCACAAGAGCTCCGGGCGCATCATCAACGTCGTCTCGGTCAGCGGCATCTCCGGGCACGCGGGCCAGGCGAACTACTCGGCGGCGAAGGGGGGCCTGATCGCGTTCACGAAGGCCCTCGCGCTCGAGTTCGCGCCGCGCGGCATCACGGTCAATGCGGTCGCGCCCGGGCTCGTCGACACGGAAATCATCGCGCACCTGAAGGAGGAGGCGCGCCGCGAGTTCATCGGCCGGATCCCGATGGCCCGCTTCGGGACGCCCGAGGAGATCGCCGCGGTGGTCGGGTTTCTCGCCTCGGAGAAGGCCTCGTACGTGACCGGACAGGTCTGGCGCGCCGACGGCGGCATGGCGTAGGGTCCTGCAACTGCAGTCACGCTGCCACCGTGCTGCCACGGATGGCCTCTGGATCGACTCGCAACGAGATGGGGCGCCCGGAATCCGCCGTGCGGCGGTATCGCCACTTCGGCGACGGCACGCCAGGTGGCTATAATCCCGCGTGAAGGAGACCCCATGTCCCGGAACGAACTGGCGGGGCGCGTCAAGGAGCTGATCGTGCGCCGCCTGAAGCTCGACATCGATCCGAAATCGATCGACGACGCGGCCCCGCTCTTCGGGGAGGGCCTCGGGCTCGACTCGATCGACGCGCTGGAGCTCGTCCTCGGACTCGAGCAGGAGTTCCACATCAAGGTCGAGGACGAAGAGGTCGGGGTGAAGGCGTTCGCGTCCGTGGACGCCCTCTGCGACTTCATCGAGCAGAAGAAGACCGCCTGATGCCGGAGGCGCTGCCGCACGCCTACCCCTTCCGGTTCGTGGACACGGTGACCGCTCCGGCCGATGCGGCCTTCGCCGGCGGGCGCGTGCGCGCCCGCGTCTCGGCAAACGGGCGCGCGGCGATGGGGGAGGGCTGGCGGAGTCCGCTCCTCTACGCCGAGGCGATCGCGCAGGCCGCCCTGCTCCTCCGCGGGGAGGACCCGGAGCGGGGCCGCAGCGGCTTCCTCGCGGGAATCGAGGGCTTCTCCGCCGAGCGGCCGCCGCTCGCGGGTGAGACGCTCGAGGTTTCCGTGCGGCTCGCGGGCCGGTTCGGTCTCGTGACGCGGTTCGACGGCGAGGTCCTGTCGGGGGGCGAGACGCTCGCCCGCGGCAGCGTGCTGGTGCGCGAAGGGGCGGGCGGCCCCGTCGCGGAAGGGTGAGCGAACGCCGATGAAGCTCGTCGAAGAGGACCGCGGCGCGCACACCGTCTTGAGCATCTCGGGCACGCTCGCGCTCGGCGACGCGACGCGCGCGCTCCAGGAGCGGTTCGAGAAGCTCGCGAAGGACCGCACGGGCGCCGTGATCCTCGACCTCTCGGGCCTCGAGCACCTCGACTCGACCGCGATCGGGGTCTTCGTCGGCGGGCTGAAGAAATTCGACGCGCTCGGCCGCCGCTTCTACATCGTCAATCCCCGCGAGCGGGTCGCCGCGGTGTTCCGCATCACGCACCTCGACCAGGTGTTCCGCGTCTTTCCGTCGCTCGACGCGGCGCTCGCGGTCGCGAACCTGCCGGGCAAGGAAGAGGAGACGGGAGGACGGTGAGCGCCGAGGTGGCCGCCGCGTGCGAGTGCACGCATGAGCCGCCCCACCGCTTCCGGATCGCCCATCGCGCGCGCGCGGGCGGCGGAGTGCGGGTCGGGTTGAAGCGGATCGACGCGCTGTATCCGTTGCGCGAGGTCTTCGTGACCGATCGCGAGCTGAAGATGAATCAGGACAACGTGTTCAAGGCGTGCTTCGTCTGCGTCGATCGGGGATTCCGGGAGACCGCGATCGCGCTGCCCAAGGCCGACGTCGAGCTCGGCCTGCCTCCGGCGTGAGCGTTCCCGATCCGCGCGAGGCGCTGAAGCGCCGGGCGGGGGAGCGGGCGGCGGCGCTGGTCTCGTCGGGGATGGTGGTCGGCCTCGGCACGGGTTCGACCGCGGTGTTCGCGACGCGTGCGATCGGGGATCGGCTCGCCTCCGGCGCGCTGCGCGACGTGTCCGGCGTGCCCACGTCGAGGGCGACGGCCGAGGAGGCGCGGCGCGTCGGGGTCCCGCTCCTCCCCGACGACATTCCGCGCGAGGTGGACCTCACGATCGACGGAGCCGACGAGGTGGATCCCGCTCTCGATCTCATCAAGGGCGGGGGCGGGGCGCTCTTCCGGGAGAAGATCGTCGCGCAGGCGAGCCGGCGCCTCGTGATCGTCGTCGACGACTCGAAGCTCTCGCCCGCGCTCGGCACCCGCCACGCGCTGCCGGTCGAGGTCGCGCGGTTCGGCTGGAAATCCCAGGAGCGCTTCCTGGAGTCGATCGGCGGCCGGCCCCGCCTGAGGCTTTCGGGCGGCGGCGACCCCTACGAGACCGACCAGGGCAACTGGATCCTCGATTGTTCGTTCGGTCCGATCGCCGACGCCTCGGCCCTCGCCCGGCGCCTCGCCGACCGCGCCGGGCTCGTCGCGCACGGACTCTTCTGCGGCCTCGCGACCGAGGTGATCGTCGCGGCGGCGGACGGGATCCGGGAGCGCAAGCGCCCCTGACCCGTCTCCTCTCCGCGGCGCGGATCGGGGAGACACTCCTCGCCGAGTACGGCGTCCTGCGGTTCGCGCCGGCCGATCCGGCGAGCTACGACGGCCTGATCGCGGCGCTCTGAGCCCGCGCCGGTCTCAGGTCCACGACAGCGGCAGGCCGACGCCCTCGAGCGCGAGGAGGCGCGTCTTCGTCAGCGCGCCGCCCGGCGCCGAGAAGCCGCCGATCCCGCCGCTCGCGGCGACCACGCGGTGACACGGGACGATCAGCGGAATCGGATTCGCGCCGAGCGCCTGCCCGACGGCGCGCGCCTCGCCGGGCGCGCAGATCTCCGCGGCGATCTCGCCGTAGGTCGCGGTCCGGCCGGCCGGAACGCGCCGCGCCGCGGCGTAGACCCGCCGCGCGAAGTCGGCGACGCCGGACAGGTCGAGCGCCACGCCGGAGAAGTCGCGCAGGTCGCCGCCGAAGTGCCGAGTCGCATCGCGGACGGTCGACGCGATCTCGGCCGTCGGCTCGGCGGCGACGGCGCCGCGCCGCTCGAGGCTTGCGACCGCGCGCCGGTCGTCCGGCTCCGGGAGTTGAAAGCGCGCGACGCCGAGTTCGGTCCAGGCGATCCCGCATCGCCCGAGGGGGCTGTCGAAGCGGTGATAGCGGAACGGGGTCATCTCCCACTGTAACCCGCCTCGAGCGTCCGCGGTTGCGCCGCTCGCGTCCGTCAATGGACGAGCCAGGCCCAGGCCCCGTAGAGGGCCAGCGCGACGGCGAGGACGCCAGTGCTCCTTCGCGCGAGATAGCATCCGGAACGGCCCTTCTGCCAGAACCAGGCCACCGGCGGAAGCCGCCGCCGACGGCCCGGCCGTCGGCACTCCATTTGCTACTGGAGGAAGAGGAGTGTCATCCGCATCGGACGGGGACGGCAGGCGCCGTTCGCATGGGACGGAGACGGCCAGCGCCGTTCCCGCCTCGCAGGTGTGCGCGAACGGGTCTTTCTCCCTCGAATCGTTCGTGGAGAGATGAAGCAGGAGAGAGGCCGGCAGCTTCGAGATCGACTGCGGGGACCGGCGGCGGCATCCGACCCGGCCCGCCGGCTCGACCCGATCCGCGAAGACCTGCTCGGGCCGGATCGCCTCGAGGAGCGGGCGCGGGAGCTGGCGCGCGCCGATCGCGTGGACCTCGCCGGCGGCCGAGGCGCCCGGCTCCTCGCCCGGCTCGAGGAGAACGGCCGCGTTCTCCTCGAGTGCTATCGCGACATCGCCCAGGCCATCCGCGATGCGAAGCCGATCTCGCCCGCGGCCGAGTGGCTCGCCGACAACTTTCACATCGTGGAAGACCAGCTCCGGGAGATCCGCGACGACCTGCCGCCCGGCTACTACCGAGAGCTGCCCAAGCTCGTCGACGGCCCGCTCGCGGGCGCTCCGCGCGTGTACGGCGTCGCATGGACCTACATCGCCCACACCGACAGCCGGATCGATCTCGACACGCTGCGCCGATTCGTCGCCGCGTATCAGACCGTCCGGACGCTGACGATCGGAGAGCTGTGGGCGCTGGCGATCTCGCTGCGCCTCGTGCTCGCGGAGAACCTGCGGCGCCTCGCCGAGCGCGTCGTGACGCACCGCGCCGAGAGGGAGCGGGCGGACGCCTACGCCGACTCGATCCGGGGCACCGAGGAGGGGCGCGCGGCGCCCGAGGGTTCCCTGCGGCGCGTCCTGCAGGGCCCGTTGCCGACGGCGTTCGTCGTGCAGCTGCTTCTCCGGCTTCGAGACCTGGATCCCGAGAAGACGCCCGCGCTCCGGTGGATCGACGACTGGATGGAGCGCGAGGGCCTCAGCCGCGACGACCTCGTGTACTCGGAACAGAGGTCGCAGGTGGCGACGAACGTGTCGGTGCGCAACGTCATCACGAGCATGCGGCTGCTGTCGATCGCCGACTGGCGCACCTTCTTCGAGGGCGTCAGCGTCGTCGCGAGGGAGCTCGCCCAGGGGACGAACGTCGGCGCGATGGACTTCGAGACGCGCAACCGCTACCGCGATGCGGTCGAGGGCCTCGCGAAGGGCAGCCAGATGTCGGAGGAGGAGATCGCGCGCCGGGCGGTGGCGCAGAGCGCGGCGTCGGGCGAGCCTCCCGGCAGTCCTCGAGCCGACCCCGGCTACTACCTGATCTCGCGCGGGAGGCCCGAATTCGAGCGGGAGATCGGCTATCGGCCCTCGCTGAAGCACCGGGTCCGACGGGCGTGCGTCCGTTGGGCGAACCCCGGTTATCCGATGACGATATGCCTCCTCTCCCTGGCGGTCGTTCTCGTGCCGCTCGACGCCTCGCTGCGCATGGGAGCCGGCGTCGCCGCGGTCGCGCTGCTCGGACTCCTCGCGCTCTTCCCGGCGTCGGAGATCGCGGTGGCCGTGCTCAACCGCGACGTCACCGATCTCATCGGCCCGCGCCGGCTGCCGAAGCTCGCCCTCGACGACGGCATCCCGGAGGAGCTGGCCACGATGGTCGTCGTCCCGACCCTTCTCGTCTCGGAGGACGAGGCGCGGCAGCAGGTCGAGCAGCTCGAGGTGCGCTACCTCGCGAATCCGGACGGATACGTCTTCTTCGCCCTCCTGACCGACTGGACCGACGCGCCCGAGGAGAGCCGCGCGGACGACGCGAGGCTCCTCGAGGCGGCGCGGGCGGCCGTGACCGAGCTCAACGCCCGGCACGGACCGGCGCCCGACGGCGGACCCCGTTTCTTCCTCTTCCACCGCCGGAGGGTCCGGAACGAGTCGGAGGGCTGCTGGATGGGCTGGGAGCGCAAGCGCGGAAAGCTCGAGGAGCTCGACCGGCTCCTCCGCGGCGCCCCGGACACGACCTTCCTCCCGGACGAGAAGCCGCCGTGCTCGCGCGTGCGCTACGTCGTGACCCTCGACGGCGACACGCGACTGCCGCGGGGCGCCGTGCGCCGGCTCGTCGGCGCCATGGCGCACCCGCTCAACCGGCCCGTCTTCGACGAGGCCGAAAACCGGGTCGTCGCGGGCCACGGCATCCTCCAGCCGCGCATGACGCCGACGCTCCCGGCGGCGGGCCACGAGAGTCTCTTCGGACGGCTCTTCTCGGGACCCCGCGGCATCGACCCCTACGCGTTCGCCGTCTCGGACGTCTACCAGGATCTCTTCGGAGAGGCGATCTACACGGGGAAGGGCATCTACGACGTCGATGCGTTCGAGCGCGCTCTCGCGGGCCGCGTGCCGGAGAACACGCTGCTCTCCCACGACCTCTTCGAGGGCCTCTTCGCGCGGGCCGGTTTCGTCTCCGACGTCGAGCTCTTCGAGCAGTTTCCGTCGCACTACGAGGTCGCGGCCGCACGGCAGCACCGATGGGCGCGGGGCGACTGGCAGCTGCTGCGCTGGCTGCCGCGGCGCGTGCCCGACGCCGCCGGACGGCTGCGCCGAAACCCGCTTCCCCCCATGGGCCTGTGGAAGATCCTCGACAACATCCGCCGCTCGCTCGTCGCGCCCTTCTCCGTGGCGTCGCTGATCGTCGGCTGGACGCTCCCGGGCGCGATCCCCATCGTCTGGACCGCCTTCGTGCTGTCGACGATCGCGGTGCCGCGGTTCCTGCCCGTGCTCGCCGGAGCGATTCCGCACCGGCGGCGAACCGCCAAGAGGAGCGTTCTTCGGGGATTCCTGTCGGACGTCGTTCTGACGGCGGCGAACACCGGGGCCTCGATCATTCTGCTGGCCCATCAGGCATGGGTCATGACCGACGCGATCGTCCGGACGCTCGGGCGGGTCTACGGAACGGGCCGGCGCCTCCTCGAGTGGACCACGAGCGCGCAGACCCGCTCGGAGTACGACCTCTCCGCTTCCGGCTTCGCCCGGCGCAACGTCATGGTGATCGCGATCGCGGCCTCGGGCCTGGCCCTCTCGGCCGGCCTGCGTCCTTCCGGTGTCGCGCCCACGGCCGTCCTCTTCTTCGTCCTGTGGGCGAGCTCGCCGTTCGTGGCCTGGGATCTCAGCCGGCAGGTGGTGCGCTCGCCGCGGGAGCCTCTGTCCGCCGCCGGCGAGGCGCACCTGCGATCGCTCGCCCGGAGGACCTGGCGATTCTTCGAGGCGTTCGCGGGTCCCGACGACCACCACCTGCCTCCCGACAACTTTCAGGAGGATCCCCATCCCGTCCTCGCGCACCGGACCTCCCCGACGAACATCGGCCTGTCGCTGCTCGCCACGATTGCCGCCCACGACTTCGGGTGGATCGGGGCGACGGAGACCTCCGAGCGTCTGGAGAGGCTGGTCTCCGCGTCGAGCTCCCTCGAGCGCTTCCGGGGGCATCTGCTCAACTGGTACGACACCCGAACGCTCGCTCCGCTCGAGCCCCGCTACGTCTCGACGGTCGACAGCGGAAACCTCGCGGCCCATCTGATCGTCGTCAAGCAGACCTGTCTCGAGCTGGCCGAGCGGCCCCTCGCGCCGGAAATCGCCCTCGCCGGCCTGCGCGACGTGGTTCGGCTGCTTCGCGACGGCTCCGACGACGCGCGCTTTGCGCAGATGCGCGCCGCGAGCCGGAAGATCCTGAAGGAGGTGCTCGACCGCCTGGAGGAGCGGCTCGTTCCCCTCCGGCCGGGCGAGACCCTGATGGCGCGCCTCGATGCTTTGGCGGCGGATGCCGATGCGCTCGCCGCGACGGCGGGCACGACCGAGCGGCGGGACGAGAGGTCTCGACCGGACGAGTTCGAGTTCTGGTGCCACGCCCTGCAAGGCTCGATCGCGAGCCATCGCCGCGATCTCGTGCCCGCGGGACCGGCGCCGGCCGCGGCGGTTGCTCGGGAGGCCGCGGAGGTCCGGCGGTTCGCGCGCGCGGCGAGCGGGGACGGGCCCGGGGGGCTGCGAGAGTGGGTCTCCGACGACGAGAGGCGTCTCGAGGCTGCGTCGCCCGAGCCTCCCCGAGCGGCGCCGGCGGTCTCCCCGGCGGCGTTAGCCCAACCCGCCGAGGCCCTGGTGAACCGGCTGCTCTCGGTCGCCGCCGCCGCCGAGGCGCTCGCCTCGGAAATGGACTTCTCGTTTCTCTTCGACCGCGATCGCAAGCTGTTCTCGATCGGCTACCGGCTTTCCGACGGCTGCCTCGACACGGGCTTCTACGACCTGCTCGCCTCCGAGGCCCGTCTCGCGAGCTATCTCGCGATCGCCCGCCGCGAGGCGCCGGTGTCGCACTGGTTCCACCTCGGGAGGGCGCTGACTCCGGTCGGAAAGGGGTCCGCTCTCGTGTCGTGGTCGGGATCGATGTTCGAGTACCTCATGCCCGATCTCGTCATGGCGCCGCCGGCCGACAGCCTTCTCGACCTCACGACGCGCCTGGTTGTCGGCCGGCAGATCCGATACGGCGCCGAGCGCGGCGTGCCGTGGGGCATCTCGGAGTCCGGGTTCTACGCGCGGGACGTCAGCCTGGCCTATCAGTATTCGAGCTTCGGCGTCGGCGGGCTCGGGCTGAAGCGAGGCCTCTCGGAGGATCTCGTGATCGCGCCATACGCGACCGCTCTGGCGGCGATGGTCGATCCCTCCGCGGCGGTGAAGAACTTCCGCGCCCTCACGCGCGCGGGGGCCCTCGGGGATTACGGCTACTACGAGGCCGTCGACTACACGCCGTCGCGGCTGCCCGAGGGCACGAACCGCGCCGTCGTCCGGGAGTACATGGCGCATCACCAGGGCATGACGCTCGCGGCGCTCGCGAACGTCCTGTGCGGCGGGACGATGCGCCGCCGCTTCCATTCGGAGCCGCTCGTGCAGTCGGCCGAGCTCCTGCTCCAGGAGCGCACGCCGCGAGACGTCGCGGTCTCGCATCCCCGGGCCGAGGAGGTCGGCTCCCGCCGGCACGTGCGCGACTTCGTCGTCCCCGTGCTCCGCCGTTTCCAGTCGCCGCACGATCCGACGCCGCGCGCCCATCTCCTGTCGAACGGGCGTTACTCCGTCATGGTCACGGCGGCCGGCTCCGGATACTCGCGGTTCGAGGGCTCGGCCGTGACCCGGTGGCGCGAGGACCCGACTCGCGACGCCTGGGGAAGCTACGTCTTCATCCGCGACGTCGCGAGCGGCAAGGTGTGGTCCGCCGGCCACCAGCCGAGCGGCGCCGAGGCCGACTCCTACGACGTCGCCTTCTACGAGGATCGGGTCGAGATCCGAAGGCGGGACGGCGGCATCGCGACGATGCTCGAGATCGTCGTCTCTCCGGAGAGCGACGCGGAGCTGCGCCAGGTGTCGATCACGAACCTGGGCGTGCGCCCGCGGGAGCTGGAGGTCACGTCCTACGCGGAGCTGGTCCTCGGCGATCCGCGAGCGGACGACGCCCATCCCGCGTTCTCGAATCTCTTCGTCGAGACGGAATTCGTTCCGGGGCTCGAGGCGCTCGTCGCGACGCGCCGCACCCGCTCGCCCTCCGACCCGGTCCTCTGGGCCGCGCACGTGGCGGCCGTGGAGGGCGCCCCGTCGCGGGCGCTCCAGTTCGAGACGGACCGGGCCCGCTTCGTCGGCCGGGGTCGGGACCTGCGGTCCGCGGCGGCGGTCCACGAGGGTCTGGCGTTGTCGAACACCGTCGGCCCGGTGCTCGATCCCATCTTCAGCCTGCGCCGCCGCGTGACGCTCGCGCCGGGCGGGAACGCGAGGGTGACGTTCTCGACCATTGTCGCGAGGAGCCGGGAGAAGCTGCTCGAGGCGGCCGACCGGTGCCGGGATCCCTCGATCTTCGAGCGCACCGTCGCCCTCGCCTGGACGCAGGCGCAGGTCGAGCTCGGACAGCTCCGGGTGTCCGCGGACGAGGCGCATCTCTTTCAGAGGCTCTCGACCCGGCTCGTCTATTCCGATCCGACGCTGCGCGCGCCGTCCGGCGTCCTGACCCGCAACCGACGCGGCGTCACGGCGCTCTGGCCTTACGGCATCTCCGGGGATCGGCCGATCGTTCTGCTTCGGATCGACCAGGCCGAGGACCGGGAGATCTTCGGGCAGCTGCTGCGGGCTCAGGAGTACTGGCGGATGAAGGGGCTGCTGGCGGACCTCGTCGTCTTGAACGAGGAGGCTCCCTCGTACAGTTCCGAGCTTCAGCCGACCCTCGAGACGATGCTCCGGACGAGCGGCGTCGCGCACGAGGATCCGCGCCGGGCCGGCGTCTACCTGCTTCAGGCCCCTCAGGTCCCTCCGGAGAACCGCGATGCGATCGCCGCGGCCGCACGCATCGTCCTCCTGTCCCGTAACGGCCCGCTCGCCGATCAGGTCGTGAGGTTCTTCAAGAAGCGCCCGACCCCGAAGCCTCCGTCGGCGCGGCGAGCGTCCCGGCCGCCGCGCGACGTGCCCGCCCCCCACCAGCCGCTCCGGTTCTGGAACGGGACGGGAGGCTTCTCCGAGGACGGTTCGGAATACGTGACGATCCTCGAGCGCGGTCAGGCGACACCGGCCCCCTGGTCGAACGTCATGGCCAACCGCGACTTCGGATGTATCGTCACCGAGTCGGGCTCCGGCTACACGTGGGCCGGAAACAGCCGCGAGAATCACCTGACGCCGTGGTCGAACGACTCCGTTTCGGACACGGCGGGGGAGGCCATCTACCTCCGCGACGAGGAATCGGGCGAGGTGTGGAGCGCGACCGCCCTGCCGATGCGGGAGGAGACGCCCTACCTCGCCCGCCACGGACAGGGATACAGCCGCTTCGAGCACGAGAGCCACGAGCTCGCCCTCGAGCTGACCGTCTTCGTGGACCCCGAGGACCCGGTGAAGGTCTCCCGGCTGACGATCGAGAACCGGTCCGGGCGGGCGCGGACGATCACGGTGACGTCCTACGCGGAGTGGGTCCTGGGCGCGACGCGCTCGGAGGCGCCCCGGTTCGTCGTCACGTCCTTCGACGCCGAGACGGCCGCCCTGCACGCGCGCAACCCCTGGAACGGCGACTTCCCCGACGCCGTGGCCTTCGCCGCTCTCGACGCCGCGCCGACGTCGTTCACCGCGGACCGGACCGAGTTCCTGGGCCGCAACGGCTCGGCGGCCCTTCCCTCCGGGCTCGCGCCGGGGCTCGCGCTTTCCGGTCGCTGCGGCGCGGCGCTCGATCCCTGCGCGGCGCTCCAGCGTCGGATCCCGCTCGCGCCGGGAGAGCGCGCCGAGGTGCGCGTCTTCCTGGGGGAAGCGCGGGACGAGGCCGAGGCGCGGCGCCTGGTGACGGCGCACCGGGAAAAAGACGCGGACGCCACGCTCCGTCAGATCCGGCGATTCTGGGACGGCGTCCTCGGCGGTCTGCAGATCAAGACGCCGGACCCCGCGCTCGACGTCTTCGTCAATCGCTGGCTCCTCTACCAGGCTCTCTCGTGCCGGCTCTGGGGCCGCACCGCCTTCTACCAGTCCGGCGGCGCGTACGGCTTCCGCGACCAGCTCCAGGATGCGCTCGCCTTCGCGGTGACGGGGCGCGATCTCCTCCGCGAGCAGATCCTCCGCGCCGCGGCGCGCCAGTTCACCGAGGGCGACGTGCAGCACTGGTGGCATCCCCCCACGGGCCGCGGCGTTCGCACGCGCATCAGCGACGACGCTCTCTGGCTTCCGTTTGCCGTGGCGCGGTACCTCGAGGTCACCGGCGACGAGACGATCCTCGGGGAAACGGTGCCGTTCCTCGAAGGCGAGGCGCTGCCGGCGGGCGAGGACGAGCGCTACTTCGTCCCCGCCGTCTCGAGAGAGTCCGGCGACGTCTTCGAGCACTGCGCCCGGGCGATCGACCGGGCGCTTCCCGCCGGTGCCCACGGGCTTCCGCTCATGGGGACGGGGGACTGGAACGACGGCATGAACCGGGTCGGTTCGGGGGGCAAGGGAGAGAGCGTGTGGCTCGCGTGGTTCCTCCGCGCGAACCTCGCGGCCTTCGCGCCGATCGCACAGCGCCGGGGCGAAGCGGGAGGCGTGCGCGCGGCGCGGTGGCGCGAGCGGCTCGCGGCCCTCGACGACGCGATCGAGGGTCAGGCCTGGGACGGCGACTGGTACCGCCGCGCGTACTACGACGACGGGTCCCCCCTCGGCTCGGCGGGGAGCGACGAGTGTCGGATCGACTCGATCGCGCAGTCATGGGCGGTCATCGCCGGAGGCGGGCGGGTCGACCGGGCGCGCCGGGCGATGGACGCGGTCGATCAGCAGCTGATCCGGCGCTCCGACGGCCTGACGCTCCTCTTCACGCCGCCGTTCAACGGAGGGGCGAAGGATCCGGGCTACATCGGGGCCTATCCGCCGGGCATCCGGGAAAACGGCGGGCAGTACAACCACGCCGCCTTCTGGGCGGTCGTCGCGTACGCCGAGCTCGGCGACGGCGACCGCGCGGGCGAGCTTCTCTCGCTACTCAATCCCCTCCACCACACCGGCACGCGGCCGGGCCTGCACCGCTATCGCGTCGAACCCTACGTGATCGCGGGCGACGTCTACTCCGAGCATCCGCACGTCGGCCGCGGCGGATGGAGCTGGTACACGGGCTCGGCCGGGTGGATGTATCGGGCGGCGGTGGAATGGGTTCTCGGCGTGCGGGTGACGGGCAGCGTCCTGCACTTTGCGCCCTGCATTCCGCGGACCTGGCGCCGGTTCGAGGTGACCTTCCGGTATCACTCCTCCCGCTATCACGTCACCGTCGAGAATCCGCGCGGCGTCTCGCGCGGCGTGGCCGAGGTCCGGCTCGACGGGCGCGATCATCCTCTCGAAGGCGGCGGCGTTCCCTTAGTCGACGACGGGGGGATCCATCGGGTCGACGTCCTGCTCGGCTGACACCGGGCGGGGGGTCGAACCGACGGTGGCGGGGGACTATTCTTCCTATCCTCAGTCTTGACCCCCACGCTCCCCGAGCCGCGGAGGCCCACTCCCGTATAGAGTGCCCGTCTCGGCCGTCATCCTCGGCGTGCCGGTTGTTCCCAAAGGAGTGACTTCATGAGGCGAAGGACCATCCGAACCCTCGGTGTCTTCTTGGTGGCGGCGAGTGCAGTGCTGGCGATTCCGGCGCCCGCCGGGGCACAGCAGAAGCCGAACATCATCTTCATCATGGGCGACGATATCGGCTGGTCGAACATCGGGGTGTACAACCAGGGCATCATGTCCGGCCGGACTGCGAACCTCGACCGGCTGGCTTCCGAAGGCATGCGGTTCACGGACTACTACGCCGAGGCCAGCTGCACGGCGGGCCGCGCGAACTTCATCACGGGGGAGATTCCCATCCGGACCGGGATGACGACGGTGGGTCAGGCCGGCGCGAAGATCGGCTTGCCGGCCGAGGCGCCGACCATCGCCACGGTGCTCAAGTCGATGGGGTACGCCACGGGTCAGTTCGGGAAGAATCACCTCGGCGACTTGAACCAGTTCCTGCCCACGGTCCATGGATTCGACGAGTTCTTCGGCTACCTCTATCACCTCGACGCGATGGAGGATCCCTGCCACGCGAACTACCCGGCGGCGGCCCGGGACACGGTCGGCCCTCGCAACATGCTCCATAGCTGGGCCACCGACGTGGACGATCCGACGGTGCAACCGCGGTGGGGCAAGATCGGCAAGCAGAAGATCGAGGATGCCGGCACCCTCTGCCCGGACCGCATGGAAACCGTGGACGACGAGATCCTGGCGAACGCTCTCAAGTTCCTGGACAAGTCGCGCGCCGCGAACAAGCCGTTCTTCCTGTGGTTGAACCCGACGCGCATGCACGTCGTGACGCACCTGTCCCCGAAGTACCAGAAAATGCGGACGCCCGAGAACGGCTGGTCGATCCAGGAGGCCGGAATGGCGCAGCTCGACGACATCGTCGGCTCCGTCATGAAATACGTCAAGGACAACGGCCTCGACAACAACACGGTCATCGCCTTCTCGACGGACAACGGCGCCGAGAACTTCACCTGGCCGGACGGCGGGCAGACTCCTTTCGCGGGAGGAAAAGGAACCGCCCTCGAGGGCGGCTTCCGGGTCCCGGCCATGATCCGTTGGCCGGGAAAGATCCCGGCCGGAAAGATCGAGAACGGCATCGTGTCCGGGCTCGACTGGTTCCCGACGTTCGTCTCGCTGGCGGGAGACCCGAACATCACGGCGGAGTTCGCGAAGGGCAAGGCGATCGGCGGTCAGAATTACAAGGTCCATCTCGACGGTTACGACCAGACCGACATGCTGACGGGCAAGGGCCCCTCGAAGCGCCACGAGGTCTTCTATTTCACCGAGGGCACGCTCTCCGCGGTCCGCCTCGACGACTACAAGTACCGCTTCACGGATCAGCCGAACGGCTGGCTCGGCGCGACGGTGAAGGTCGACTGGCCCATCCTCGTCAACCTCCGCCTCGATCCCTACGAGCGGACGGGCATGTACAACGGCAAGGACAACGGGTCGATCGCGTACTACAACTGGTTCGCGTACGAGTTCTGGCGCTTCGTCTACGTCCAGCAGGAGGTCGCGAAGGCCGCACAGACGTTCCTCGAGTATCCCCCGATGCAGAAGGGCGCGAGCTTCAACCTTCAGGCCCTGAAAGAAGAGCTCGAGAAGAGGATGGCGAACCAGCAGGCGCAGTAAGGATCCACGTTCCCGGGCGGCTGGCGCGCAAACGAAGCGGCGCGCCAGCGCTCGGGGCGGTCGTTCTACGCCAGAATGTGCGAACCCTCTCGCCCAAGTCGCGCCAACCGGGAGCTCGCTTGGCCGATCGCTGAGGCCCGGGCCGATTCGGGCCGCAGGGAGTTTGGTGCGAAAGGAGGGACTCGAACCCTCACGGTGTTACCCACAGGTTCCTGAAACCTGCGCGTCTACCAGTTCCGCCACTTTCGCAGGGGCCGGAATCGTAGCCGCAACCGGCTCGGGAATCAATAGGTTGCCGCGAGTCCTCGAGACCATCCTCGAGCTCCGACGGAGGCGGAAATCGCCGCTGTGCCATTCAGCGTGCCATTCGGGCCGGGAAACTCAATTACGCCAGCGGGTTTCTCACCATCGATGTACCGCGCAGCGCGGTTCACGGCTGCTCGGACGTCGTCGATCGACGCCAGGATGTAGGTGTCCGTCACGTCCTCGTCCGAGTGTCCGAGGAACGCTTTGGCCACTCATAGCCACGTCTGGGACGCCGTCGTCCTGGAACTGTTGCAACCTCTCGCGCTGGCCGGGCCCGAGCGGCGCGTGAAGGGGGCTACGAGTTCACCGGGCTCACTCCGGGTATGACCGTAAGTGTTTCGGCCACGGCTCGGGCTTACTCTGAGGGTGCAAGGACCCTTACTCTCGTTCAGGGCGCCAACACGGCGAACCTGTCGATTGGCTATCGCGGCTTCTGAAAGCCGGGCTTCCCTCGCGAGTTCAGCGAGCGTCGGCAGAAGCCGGCAACGTCCACAGAATCGTTAAGCGGGCGTGCGTTTTTCGGCGGTCGCGCGGGTCTCTGACCCTCACGACATCCTCCCCGTCTCGAAAGGTCTTTGACCGTTCGGGTAGGGGAGTTCGGGGACGGGTTGGGTGCTTGGTTGCCCGATGACGCGCCGGACGCGCCGGGCGGTATCGAGCGCCCTCCAGAGTCTGAGGACGCGACGCACCGCCGAAGTCGGCGTCTTCCTTAGAGGTTCATACAGGCCTGGTCGGCGCCGCGTCGGCGTACGATTCTTTTGTACAACGCAAGAAAAACGGCCGAGGAATATGTCCCTCGGCCGCGACGCGAAAACGACGAGGTCTTCTTAGGTGCGAACCAACTCCGGAACTCCGTTTGACGGCCGTTCGCGGACGGCGCGGTCGAATAGTTCCGGGGTCGGGCATCCGATCGCGAGCCAATTCTTCGAGAACACCGCGACCTGATGGCGAGGAACGTCCTGCGCGGCGCTGAAGCCCTCGCCGGGCATACCCGTATCGCTGCTAACCACCAAGATGGTCAGGGGCGGAAGGCCGTTCGCCAAGCAGTAGGACTGAATGGGCTCCAGGAGTTGCCCGAGGCCGTATCTCGGTACGCCGATTAGCTGAGAGAGAAGCTCGTACGTGAGGACCTGGCGGTTCTTTGCCGCGAGCGAGAGAACCGGCCAAATTTGAGCCGCGCGCTGGCCCGATGTCATGACTTCCCCCTTCGCGCCGTCGAAACGGACGGCGCACCCTGACCGGCAAGTACAGGACGGCGGCCGCTCGGCCGCCAGATGCAAATGCATCGAGAGGTGCGGTGGAACGGGTTGTCTAGCGAGAGGGTCGGCGACCGGGCCGGGCGGACCTTCCGCCGAGATTTCGACGCAACCCGGCCTTCCCGTGACCCTGGTCATCGCAGGTAGCGACGGCCGGGCGTATCCTCGCGGAAGCAAAGGAGATCGTTATGAGTTCGAGGCGGCCTCGCGTTTCGATGACGTGCGTCGGCATAGCCGTTTGCCTCGCTGTTGCATTTGCGGCCACCGCGCAACAACCGGCGTCGAGCGCCGGAAAGTCTCCGGCGACCTACGGGACTCAGAGTGTGATCTACGACTGGATCCCGGCATCGGAATTCACGCCCGACCGTCCCGACTTCGGCCTGGCGATCAATCCCAACGGTTACTTCAACGCGACCGGCTCGGACCCGAATCCATTCTTCTTTGCTACGGTCCGGCTACCCAACGGAGCCCTCTGGACCGGAGTGACCGTCTACTACAACGATTCGGATGCGGCGAATGACATGGAGTTCCTCATCGAGCAGGACAACATCTCCTCGGACACCGCAACGCAGTTGACGCAGGTCTTCTCCAGTGGAACACCCGGCCATACATCCTCATTCTTGGGGCTGCCCGGCGGGGGGATAACGATCGATACTTCCGACAACTTTTATAAGGTGGCCTTCAATATCGCCATCTCGCCCACCCTGCAATTTCGGGCCGCCCGGATCGAGTACTACCTCCAAGTCAGTCCGGCGCCCGGCAGCGCGGACTTCGGCGATGTGCCGACATCGAGCCCGCAGTTTCAGTTCATCGAAGCCCTGTATCACGCCGGGATCACGGCCGGCTGCGGCGGCGGGAACTATTGCCCCAACAATCCGGTCACACGCGGTCAGATGGCCGTTTTCCTGGCGAAAGCGCTCGGGCTGCACTGGCCGGGCTAGTCGATACCGGCCCCTCGTCCTCTCAGGCCGCCGGCCTTCGCGACGGCGGGCACCGTGGTCAGGGCTTCGGACGATCGGCGCTGACACGCTGGGAGCGCTCTGCGTCGATGGTCTCGCGATCGGGCTTGTCTCGATCGAACGCGCGGAGCCCGATGAGCTCGAGCCCCGCCCGCCTCGCGTGACGGGGAACTTCGATGTTCCTCCGAAGAACGCGCAGGAGATCCGGCTGGTTCAAAGCGGCCTCAGACCCGCCCGTGGATCTTCATGTCCACGACCTCGTCGATCGAAACGTCCTTGTCCCGCGCCTTCATCCGCTTCACGTAATCGACCGACACGCCGTGATGCGCATCGAGACGAGGTCGTCGGCGGAGCGACGGCCAGAGCGATCGCGCCGCGGGCAACGGAACCTCTCATCGGAACACCTCCAAAATTCAGGACGTCGCGTACGGCCAAAGGTTTCGACCGTCCGGACCCATTGCGAAGACACGTGGCTTCCTTCTTGCAAAGCTGTACCGGCGATGCACGAACTCTCGATCGCCGTGAGCCTCGTCGAGGTCGGCTGCGAAGAACTGGAGCGGCAGGCCGGCACGCGCGTGGAAGCGCTTCACGTCCGCATCGGACCCCTCTCGGGCGTCGTGCCGGGCTCGCTTCTCACGGCCTTCGAGCTCGCCGCGGAGGGCACCCCGATTCAGGGGGCGCGGCTCGCGATCGAGGAGACCAGCGTCCGAGTGCTGTGCCCGGCCTGCTCAGAGGAGCGGTCGATCGAGAGCCTCCGATCGTTTCGATGCTCGGACTGCGGAACGCCGACTCCGGAGATCGTCGGTGGACGCGAGCTCGAGCTCGTGAGCCTCGAGATCTCCGGCGAGCCGGTCGAGTGCTGAAGGAGCGAGGTCACGATCACGAGAGAGGAACCGACGCGCCGGACCTTCCCATGCGGTTCCTCTCCACGGAGAAACTGGTGCGCCCGCTGAAGGGCGACTTCACGCCCTCCCTCCAGGCTGGACCTCCCGCCGAGATCCTGAGCATCGCATCGCGAAGAAGCGCGACGGCGGCGTGCCTCGTGAATCAGTCCGCGGAGATCGCCCGCGCAGGTCGTGCCATGGCGCAGCGATTTCACCGGCGCGGCAAGCTGATCGCATTCGGCTCCGGACCGGCGGCATCGGACGCGCAGCACGTGACCGTGGAGTTCCTGCATCCTGCGATCGTCGGGAAGCGGGCGCTCCCGGCGGTCTGCCTGCTCGCCGACGTCGCGAGCCTGACGGGAGCCGCGGAGGCCGAGGGCTGGGCCGAGGCCTTCGCCACTCCGCTGCGGCAGATCGACAGGCCGGTCGACATCGCCCTCGCGCTCTCGTCGCGACGCGAACCGGAGAACGTCCGCCGGGCCCTGCGGGTCGCGCGGGACCGCGGCCTCCTCACGGTCAGTCTCGTCGGCGAGCTCGACGGTCCGTCGGCGGTCGTCGACCATCGGATCGTGGCCGGCTCGGGCGACCCGCTCCTGGCCCGGGAAATCCAGGCGACCGCGTATCACGTGCTCTGGGAGCTGGTTCACGTCTTCCTCGAGCAGCCCGCGATGCTGACGCGGACGGAGGCATGAAGGCGATGCGGTCGGCGGATCGCGGTGCGGGTCTTGCACGGACGCTCGGCGTTGCGGGCGGTTCCCGTGGAAGGGGGCCTCGCTTCGGGAGAGGTCGATGAAGCACGCCGCGGAAGGGAGCCTCGCATCGCTGTATCCGTTGGTGCACGCCTCGGCCGCCGACGGGCGCTCGGTCCTGGCCGAGATCGAGCGGTCGACGGCGGAGAAGGCGCGGGAGGCCGCGTCCCTGCGCGAGGAGACGCTCCTCCGGCTCGCCGACCGGCTGATCTCGTGCGCCTCCGCCATGGCGATCCGGTTCGGTCTCGGGGGGCGGCTCTTCACGTTCGGCAACGGCGGCAGCTCGACCGACGCGTCCGCCGTCGCCCAGCTCTTCCTGCAGCCCCCGTCCGGCCGTCCGGTGGCCGCCTCCTCCCTCGCGGCCGAGACGGCGGTCGTGACCGCGCTCGCGAACGACGTCGGTTTCGACGCGGTGTTCGCGCGGCAGCTCGCCGCGCTCGCCGAGCCGACGGACATCGCGCTCGGCCTGTCGACGAGCGGCAACTCGGAAAACGTCCTCCGCGCGTTCGAGGAGGCCTCCCGACGCGGGCTCCTGACGATCGGGTTCGCCGGATACGACGGCGGCAGGATGGCGGAGACCGACACGATCGATCACCTCTTCGTCATCCACAGCCCGTCGGCGCACCGGATCCAGGAGACCCGGACGACGCTCTACCACGCGCTCTGGGAGCTCTCCCAGTACGCGCTCGCCCGGCAGACGCGGAGGGACCGCGTGGGGTAGCCGCGGCCGAGATCCGCATCCTCGCCCGCCGCCACATCCGCGCCCCGCACCCGCGTTCGACGCTGCCGCCGCCCTCGCGCCGAATCCCGGTCGAGAAACCGCGAGATCGTCCCACGGACCGGCCTCCGAGGGGCGAGCGGGCGTCGTCGCTGCGCGAACGGCTCGCCTCCGCCGGGGTCGCCGTAGTCAAGGGCGAGCAAGGGGGATGTCGGGAGACGCCGGTCTAGCGGCGCGTGATCGGCTGCGAGGCCGGGTTGACGATGACTGTGCCGATCATCCCCATGCTGACCCCATGGACGAGACAGAAATAGGGGTAGGTTGTGTTCGCGGTATTGAAGGTGTACTGGAAAGTGAAGGGGTCGCTTTGGATACCCGAGTCCCATACGCCGTCGGGAACACAATTGCTGATGGTGCACGTGCCGGACGTAGTCGAGTGCGGAGAACCCTGCCAAATCCAAGTTACGGTGTCGCCCACGGAGACAGTTGTCACGTTGGTGCCGCTGATCGAATCGTGAAACGTATATCCCATATCGAACCCGACGTAGACGACGTGACTCGGTGTCGGACTCGGCGTCGGCGTACTTGTCGGCGTGCGCGTGTTGGTTGGCGTGCGCGTGTTCGTCGGAGTGAGCGTGAAGGTTCGTGTCGCCGATCCCGTGAGGGTCGGGGTGATCGACGGCGTCAGGGTCACGGACGGAGTCAGGGTCGGCGTCCTCGTGCTCGTCGGCGGCATCGAGCCCGTGAGGGTGAACGTGGGAGTGAACGTGGCGGTGTTCGTCGCGGTCGGCGTCGCGGGCGGGCCGGTCGGCGTCGGCACGGGCGGGGTCAACGGTGCGAAGGTGCGGAGCAGGAACACGGCCATCTGGCCCCGCGTGACGGAGGCGTTCGGACAGTAGTTGTCCCCGCCGCAGCCGCCGGTGATTCCCTCGTTGAAGAGCTGCTCGATCCAGTTCGCGAACGGACTCGGGCACGGGACGTCCGCGAAGATCCCGGCGCAGGCCGGCGGCAGGTACGCGGAGCCGTGCTCCGTCTTCAGCAGGAAGACCGCCATCTGCGCGCGGGTGACGGGATTGTTCGGACAGTAATTGTTGCCGCCGCAGCCGCCGGTGATGCCCTCGTTCGAGAGCTGCTCGATCCAGTCGGTGAAGGTCCCCGGACACGGCACGTCGTCGAACTTCCCCGTGCACGGCGGCGGCACGTAGCCCGAGCCGTGCTCCGATTTCAGGAGGAACACCGCCATCTGCGCCCGCGTGACCGTCGAGCTCGGGCAGTACAGCCCCGCGCCGCAGCCGCCCGTGATCTGAAGATGGAAGAGCTGCTCGATGTAGGCGTAGAAGGGATGCGTCGTCGGCACGTCGGTGAAGCTCTCGCCGACGTGGATCGTCCAGGTCGTCGAGATCCCGAGGATGCTCAGCGTCTCCGTGAACGTGACGTCCCAGTGCGGCACGGGCCGCGCGCCCGAGACGGTCAGCAGGTAGCAGTCGGCGGTCGCGGTCGCACAGTCGGCCGTGGAGCCGGCCGCCACGGTTCCGTAGTCCGCGGCCGCGTCGGCGAAGGCGTAGCTCGGTCCGGGCGGACCGGACAGGTTCGAGGCCGACCCCGTGAACGCCTGGGCGTCGCCGAGCGTGTTCTTCCAGAAAGGCGAGATCTGGACCGTCTCGCCCGGCTCGAGGAGGCCATTGACGTTCGAGACGGTGCCCGCCGCCGGATGGTCGTCGACGCCCGCGGCGATCGGCTGGATCGCCGTGCCCGAGGGGGCGGCCGCGGCGGCGAGGAGATGGGGCGAGCGTCCCGGGACCGCGACGGGCCCGCGCGCCGCGGCCATGATCCCGACTCCGAGCAGAAGCGCGAGGATGCCGGTCTTCATGGGAACGCCTCTGTCGGAGACTATATGCGCGATGCCGGCCCGCCGCCCGCTCTCGGAAGCTCTCGAGGAAGGCCGCGCGCTCTTCAACGGAGGCCGTTTCTTCGAGGCCCACGAGCGCTGGGAGGAGGCGTGGCTCTCGGAGACGGGGGCGACGAAGCTCCTGCTCCAGGGGTTGATCCAGATCGCGGCCGGCTTCCTGAAGATCGGCCAGGGCCGCCCGGACGCGGCCGTCCGGCTGCTCGAGGCCGGCGCGCGGCGGGTCGAGGACTCCGGCGCGGCGCCGGATCTCGCCGGATTCCTGGCCGAGGTGCGCCAGCGCACCGGAAAGGTGCGCCGACCAGGGGCCGGCGCGGCGACCGGACCGCGCCTGCCGCCGTTCGGGGGCGTAAAATGAACCGCAGGAACACGCTCTCATGGCCGCCCCGGACCTGCCCTGGAACTGCCCGAGCCCGTACTGCCCGGAGCCGCACAATCCCTCCTCGCGTCCCGTCGACGGCGTGATCCGATGCCGCTCCTGCGGCTGGGAAAGGCGGGCCGTCGAGCGCGAGCCCGAGAACCTGGACGATTTTCCCGGGCTCTTCCAGGTCCCGGAGCCCGAAAAGGACCCGAAGGCCTAGCCTCTTCTGCGACGCCCGGCCCTCGGTTCCCTCGGCCCGGTCGTCGACGCGGCGTTTTTTCGCCGCGGGGCGGTTAGACTCCCGCGCGTGCTGCCCCGCGACCCGGAGATCCTCGTCCTCCTGAGGGAGAAGGGATCCCGGATCCTTTCCTTCGCCGAGCTGCGCCGGAAGCTCGGCGTCTCCAACGACGAGTCGGACGCGCTGCGGGAGCGGCTCGAAGCCCTCGAGCGGCGCGGGGAGATCGCGCGGGTCCGCGGCGAGAAGTACTCCGCGATCGAGTTCACCGACCTGGTCGCCGGCCGCCTGACGGTGCGCCCGGAGGGCTTCGGCTTCGTCCTCGTTCCGGGCGGGGCGGACCTCTTCGTGCCCCGCATGGGCATGCACGGCGCGATGGACGGCGACACCGTCCTCGCCCGCGAGGAGCGCTCCCGCTCGGCGCGGCGCGGCGGCGAGGCGCGGACCTCCGGCACCGTGCTGCGCGTCCTCGAGAGGGCCCGCGAGCGCGTGGTCGGCCGTTTCGAGACGGCCGAGGGGCGCCGGGTCGTGGTGCCCTACGACCCGAAGCTCGACGCGCTCATCCGGATCGCGGACGGCAAGACGCACCGCGCGCGGGAAGGGGAGATCGTTTCCGTGCGCCTGACCGCGTTCCCCGACGCGCGCCGCATCGCCCACGGCGAGGTCGAGGAGCGGCTCGGGTTCCTCGGCGAGCCCGGGGTGGACATCGAGATCGTGCTGCGGTCGCACAACCTGCCGCCGCGCTTTCCGCAGCCGGTCGTCGAGGAGGCCGAGGCCTTCCCCGAGGAGGTCCGCGAGGAGGACCTGCTCGGCCGGCACGACTTCCGCGAGCGGCGCATCGTCACGATCGACGGGGAGACCGCGAAGGACTTCGACGATGCGGTCGAGGTCGAGCGGACGCGCGACGGCTTCCGGCTGGGCGTGCACATCGCCGACGTCTCCCACTACGTCGAGGAGGACACCGCTCTCGACGACGAGGCCCGCTCGCGCGGCACCTCCGTCTATTTCCCCGGCCGCGTGCTGCCGATGCTGCCGGAGCGTCTCTCGAACGGGCTGTGCTCGCTCAATCCGCGCGTCGACCGCCTCGTCCTCTCGGCGATCCTCGAGGTCGACGCGAAGGGACGCGTCACCGGGTCGAGCTTCGCGAAGGGGGTGATCCGGAGCGGCCACCGGATGACCTACACGGAGGTCGCGCGCCTGCTCGAGGAGGGACCGGGGCCCGACGACGCGCGCCGCTACGGCGCGTTCCTCGAGGACTTCCGGACGATGGGCGAGCTCGCCGCGCTGCTGCGGAAGCGGCGCGAGGCGCGCGGCTCGATCGACTTCGACCTGCCCGACGCCGACATCGTGCTCGACGACGAGGGGCTCGTCGTGGGCATCGTGCCCGAGGCGCGCAACGTCGCGCACCGGCTCATCGAGGAGTTCATGCTCGCCGCGAACGAGGCCGTGGCGAAGAAGCTCCTCTTCGCGAAACAGCCGGCGATCTACCGCGTCCACGACCGGCCCGATCCGGATCGCCTCGTGGATCTGCGCGAGGTGCTCGAGAGCTTCGGCTACGAGTTGAAGGGCGACCTCGACGAGATCGCGCCGGCGCAGTTCCAGCGGCTGCTCGTCGAGATCGAGGGCAAGCCCGAGGAGCGGCTGCTGCACGACCTCCTGCTCCGCGCGCAGCGCAAGGCCGTCTACAGCGAGGAGTGCCGCGGCCACTACGCGCTGGCGGCGCCGTACTACTGCCACTTCACCTCGCCGATCCGCCGCTACCCGGACCTCGTCGTCCACCGGCAGCTCTCGCGTCTCCTCGCCGCGGGACGGCCCGTCCCGCCGAAGGAGTTCGAATCGCTCAACGAGCGCCTCCGCGAGGTCTCCGCCTTCGCTTCGGAGCGCGAGCGCCGGGCGGAGCAGGCCGAGCGGGAGAGCCTCCTCTGGAAGAAGATCGTCTTCATGCGCGACAAGGTCGGGCGCGAGTTCGACGCCAACGCCACCGGTGTGGCATCCTTCGGTGTGTTCGTCACCCTGCGGGATTTTTTCGTGGAGGGTCTCGTGCCGGTTTCGGCGCTCGGCAACGACTTCTTCGTGTACGAGGAGAAGCAGCACCGCCTGCGCGGACGGTCGTCGGGCAAGACCTACCGACTGGGGGACACGCTCCGCGTGCGCCTCGTGGCGATCGACGAGGTGCGGCGGCGGCTCGACTTCCGGCTCGCCGAGGCGCCGGAGCGTCCGCCGCGGAAGCCGCCGCGTCCCGCTCCGGCGGCGCCGGTCACCTACGGGCGGAGCGCCCGGCGGAGGAAGGCATGAGATTCCGTTTCGCGCTCGTTCTGGTTCCCGTGCTCGCCGTGCCGGGCGCTCTGGCCTGCAGGGAGCGCGGCCGACCGGACCCGAACGTGCGCATGGCGATCTCGCACGAGCGGATGACGGACGGCACGGCCCCGGGCCAGCCGGCCGCGGGCCCGGCGCCGGACGTGCCCAACCGCCTCGAGGTTCCGCCGGAGGTGCAGCAGGCCTACGCCGGCGTGCGCCTCTCCTGGAAGGACAAGTCGAGCGGAGAGACCGGCGTCATCGAGGTGCCGCTCAATGGCGCCACGCCGCTGCCGGACCCCACGTACGTGGTGCGCGCCGACGTCTATCTCCCGTCGTTCACGATGGGGGGCGGCGCGATCACGTCGCAGGGAGTCGAGGAGCAGAACCCGGCGGCGCGCATCACGGTGTTCCAGAAGGGCAAGGAAGTCTTCGCGGGATGGATCTTCAACCGCTTCCCCGACGTGCACCCGTTCGAGAACCCGAAGTACCAGCTGCATCTCGAGGGCGGGGTCCCGAAGAAGAGCTGATCCCGGTGGGGTCAGGTCTCTCAAAGGTGATCTTCGACGGGCGAAACGCTCTTTGAGAGACCTGACCCCCTTCCGCGTCGTCGTCGCCGGGCGGCCGAACGTGGGCAAGTCCTCCCTCTTCAACCGGCTCGTGCGGCGGCGGAGGGCGATCGTGCACGACCTGCCGGGGATGACCCGCGATGTCGTCGAGGCCGATGCGTCGCTCGCGGACGGCCGCTCGTTCCGGCTCGCCGACACCGGCGGCTACGACCCCGAGGGCCGCGACGCGATCCCCGCGGCGGTCCGCGACCGCGCGCTCGCCGCGATCCGGTCGGCGGACCTCGTGCTCCTGGTGATCGACGGGTCGCAGGGGATCCTGCCCGGCGACCGCGTCGCCGCCCGCGTCGTCCGCGAGGCCGGCCGGCCGTGCGTCGTCGTGGCGAACAAGGTCGACCGCCGGGAGGCGGCCGACGGCGAGGCGGAGGCCTGGGAGCTGGGCTTCTCCGAGGTCTACGGCGTCTCCGCCGAGCACGACATCGGCATCGACGACCTGCGCGGCGCGATCGGCGAGCGCCTCTCGGCGTCGGGCCGCGCGGAGGCGCCGGCGGAGGCGCCGGCGGAGGAGCCGGAGGCACGGGAGGAGGCGCCCGAGATCGCGCTCGCCGTCGTGGGCCGGCCGAACGTGGGGAAGTCGTCGCTCGTCAATGCGCTCCTCGGCGAGGAGCGGGCGATCGTCTCCGACGTCGCGGGCACGACGCGCGACGCGGTGGATACGGCGATCGAGGCCGGCGGCCGCCGGTTCCGGCTCGTCGACACGGCCGGCATCCGCCGCCGCGGGCGCACCGAGAGAGGCGCCGAGGTCCTGTCGGTCGTGCAGGCGCGCAAGCGGATCGAGGACTGCGACGTCGCGCTGCTCGTCGTCGACGCGAGCGAGGGACCGACCGGCCAGGACGCGGCCATCGCGGGGGATGCCGACGCGGCCGGGAAGGGGCTCGTCCTGGTCGCCAACAAGTGGGACGTCGCCGCCCGGCGCGAGGAGGGCACCGCGGACGACTTCCGGCAGGCGCTCGCCTCGCAGATCCCGTTCGCGCGGCATGCGCCGATCCTCCTGATCTCGGCGAAGACCGGGCGCGGCGTCGGCCGCGTGCTGGCGGAGGCGGCGAAGGTGGCCGAGAACTGCCACCGTCGCATCCCGACCGGGGAGCTCAACCGCGTGCTCGGCCGGGCGCTCCGGGACAAGGCCCCGCGCACGGCGGCGGGCCGGACGCTGAAGGTCTACTACGTCGCGCAGACCGGCGTCGCGCCGCCCGCGTTCGCCCTCGTCGCGAGTCGGCGCGAGCCGCTTCACTTCTCGGAGGAGCGGCGCATCGAGAACCTGCTGCGCGAGTCGGCCGACTTCTCGGGAACGCCGATCCGCATCCGCGTGCGCGAGCGCTCCGGCCGGCGGGAACCATCGGCGGGATCGCGTGCAAAGTATTCCCGCCGGAAGGCGCGTTCAGGGTAGATTAACGTCGTGGCGAAGGGGAACGCCGAGGTCTACCGGCCCGCCGAAGCGTGCCGCATCGCGGAGGTCGCGCCCTACGTCCTCCGCTACTGGGAGACGGAATTCCCCGCGCTCTCCGAGGGCAAGGACAAGGGCGCCGCCAAGCTCTACACCGCGCGCGACGTGAAGATCATCGCGCGCATCCGCGAGCTCCTCTACGACGAGGGTTTCACGGTGGCGGGCGCGAAGAAGCGCCTCGAATCGGAGATCGCCGAGGGCCGCTTCGACGACGGGCTCGCGCCCGCGCCGCCGCCGATGGAGCAGCGCAAGGCGGAGCCGACGCCCGCTCCGAAGGCGCCGCCGCCTCCACAGCCCAAATCGCTCGCGGCCCCTCCGCGCGAGGCCGCTGCCGCCGCGAAGCCGTCCCCGGCGCCCGCTCCCGTCGCGAAGATCCCGCCACCGGCGGCGCCGGACTTCGACCGGCGCGCGGTCCTCCGCGAATTGAAGGACATCGCCCGCATCCTCGACCGCTCGCGCCGCTAGTCTCCGCTGCCGAACGTATCGGGGAGACTGCCGGTCAGTTTTCTCCGAATCGCGGCCTGACTCCCTCCTGATCGAACCCGGGCCCTCCCTTCGCTCGGTCCCGGGTTCGACGCGGCGTTTCCCCGCCGCGGGTGAACTCCTGATCGAACCCGGGCCCTCCCTTGGCTCGGTCCCGGGTTCGACGCGGCGTTTCCCCGCCGCGAGTGAGTCTTGACAGGCGCTCCGCGCCGACACTAGCGTTACGCCAGCGTTAACGGTTCACCTGAATTAGAGAGGAGCCCCGTCATGAAGACGGCTCGCCGGCGCTTGATCTTCGCTCTCCTCGTCTCCCTCGCAGCGATTCGTCCGGTCTTCGCACAGACCACGGGAAGCATCCGCGGCACGGTGGTGGCCGGAGGCACGGCGCTCCCCGGCGTCGCCGTCGAGGCGAAGAGCGCGAATCTCCAGGGGACGAAGACGGCGGTGACCGACAAGGACGGGCACTTCATCCTGACTCTGCTGCCGCCCGGCTCCTACACCGTGACCGCTCAGCTCCAGGGCTTCGCGACGAGGACCGAGAACGTGCGGCTCGCGCTCTCCCAGGCGGCGTCGATCACGATCGAGCTGGTCGCAGCCGCGACGGCGGAGGTCATGGTCACCGGCCAGGCGGTCCCGGTCGAGACCGAGTCGAACACGGTCGGCCGCAACCTCGACGCCAAGGCCTTCCAGGCCCTGCCGACCGGACGCAATTACGCCGACGTCGCGCAGCTCGCGAGCGGCGTCAACACCGACAACTCCGACGTGCGCCAGCAGTCGATCACCGTGTACGGCTCGACGGGGCTCGAAAACAACTTCTACGTCGACGGCGCCAACACGACCGGGGTCGAGATCGGGAACCAGGGCAAGGTCTTGAACTTCGAGTTCATTCAGGAGGTCGAGCTGAAGTCCGGGGGCTACGAGGCCGAGTACAGCGGGGCGCAGGGCGGCATCCTGAACGTCGTCACCAAGTCGGGAGGCAACGAGTTCCACGGGGACGCCTTCGGCTACTTCGACAACCAGAGCCTGCAGGCCGGCAACAAGCACCTCGACGCGGTCTCCTCGGAGGGGATTCCGACGGGGTTCACGAAGGACGACTACGGCGCGGACATCGGCGGGTACGTTCTGAAGGACAGCCTCTGGTTCTTCGGCGCGTACGACCACACGACCAACACGATCGACCGCCAGGTCACGACCGGTCCGGAGACGGGCAACATCACCAACCTCGACACCAAGGCGAACCTCTTCTCCGGCAAGCTGACCTGGCACATCAACGACTCGAACACGGTGATCGGGACGGTCTTCGGCGATCCCACGAACGACAACGGCGCGATCGGCCCGATCATCGGGCCGCCGTCGACCTATCTGGGCACGCAGTCGATCGGAGGCACCGACTTCGGGTTCCGCTACCAGGGTCAGGTGTCGAGCAAGTGGCTCGTCACCGGCATGTTCGCGTACCACAACGAGACGAACGTCGTGCTTCCGGCGCCGGGCGGCGTCGGCATCCCGTACCAGGACAACACCGGCGACGTCGTCACCGCGTCGGGCGGCTTCGCCGGGACGGAGGGCAACGGCATCCTCGCCGACAAGAAGTTCACGCGCTACGACTACGCCGCGGACGCGACGTACATCCTGGGCAACCACGACATCAAGGTCGGCGGCGCCTACCAGCGCATCGACGCGGACGTCGTGCGCACGTTCAACGGCGGCCAGCTCGTCGTGATCCAGCCGCCGTTCCCCAACGACCCGCAGCAGCGCCTCGTCTACAACCACCAGTTCTTCGCGAGCCTCGACTCGACGATCGACAACGCGCAGGCGGCGCCGTATCACGCGACCCCGCACAACGACGTCCTCGGCGCCTTCGCCCAGGACCGGTGGAACGTCCTCGAGAACCTGACCGTCAACGTGGGCCTGCGGTTCGACCAGCAGTGGGTCCACGGACTCGACAACATCACGTTCATCAACGTCAACCACTTCTCGCCGCGCGTCGGATTCTCCTGGGACTTCCTGAAGAACGGACGGTCCAAGCTCTTCGCCTCGTACAGCGAGTTCGCGCCGACGATCGCGATGGACATGAACGTGCGGTCGCTCAACGGAGAGCGCGACGGCGCCACGTTCAACTTCTCGCCGACCGACCTGAACTGCGATCCGGCGGCCAACACGGACAACACGACGTGCGTCATCCGGGGCGCGCCCGCGGACCAGGTGGACCCCAACCTGAAGTCGCCCTACTCGACCGAGATCATCGCCGGCGTCGAGATGCAGCTCGGCACGAGCTGGGGCGTCGGGGTGCGCGGCATCTACCGCGCGATCCAGCGCGCGCTCGAGGACACGTGCGTGCCGGTCGACGTCTGCGACAACTACGGCTTCTTCAACCCGGGGGAGAGCACCATGGCGCCGGGGTTCCCGCTGGCCAAGCGCTACTTCCGCGGCATCGAGTTCACGGCGCAGAAGCAGCTCTCGGACCACTGGATGCTGTACGCGAGCTACCTGTACTCGTCGCTCGAGGGCAACTACGACGGCGCCTACCGCGCGGTGGGCGGATTCTTCGCGCGCGATCCGAACATCACCGACGACTTCGACTATCCCGAGTTCGAGGTGAACGCCTACGGACGGCTGACGCTCGACCGCCCGCATCAGGCCAAGCTGCAGGTCGCGTACGTCTTTCCGTTCAACCTGACGCTGTCGGCATCGGGCTACTACGAGTCGGGCACGCCGCTGTCGCGCATCGGCTGGTGGGACGGCTACGCCGGCCCCGAGCTCTTCATCACGCCGCGCGGCAGCGAGGGCCGCTCGCCGTCTCTCTACGAGATCGACCTCCAGGGCGACTATGCCCTCCAGCTCGGCCCCGTCACTGTCCACGTGCTCGCGAGCCTCTTCAACGTGCTCAACCGGCAGCAGGTCACGCAGGTGGACCAGGTGTGGGCGTTCGTGCAGGCCGACAACAGCTCGCCCACGCCGACGAACGCGCACTACGGCCAGGGCAACCAGTTCCAGCAGCCGCGCACGCTGCGGCTGGGGCTGCGGGTCAGCTTCTAGACGAGTCCCGAACGGTCATCCCGGGCGGCTTCGCGTCGCTCGGGATGACAGACTGTCGCCCGTGTCCACCGTGTCCGCCGTCGAGATCCGTGGGCTGACGAAGCGGTTCGGGGACGTCGCCGCCGTGGACGCGGTGACCCTCGACATCCGCGCCGGCGAGTTCTTCTCGCTCCTCGGCCCGTCCGGCTGCGGGAAGACGACGCTGCTCCGCATGATCGGCGGTTTCGAGCTGCCGACCGCCGGCTCGATCCGCATCCACGGCGAGGACGTCACCCGCACGGCGCCCTACGGCCGGCCCGTGAACATGGTCTTCCAGCACTACGCGCTCTTCCCGCACCTCTCGGTCGGCGAGAACGTGGCCTTCGGGATGCGCTACCACGGGGTTCCGCGCGGCGACGAGCCGCGCCGCGTCGCGGCCGCCCTCGCGCTCGTCCAGCTGACGGGGTACGAGTCGCGCCGGCCCGACCAGCTCTCCGGCGGGCAGCGCCAGCGCGTCGCGCTCGCCCGCGCCCTCGCGCTCGAGCCGGAGGTCCTCCTGCTCGACGAGCCGCTCGGCGCGCTCGACCAGAAGCTCCGCAAGGAGGTGCAGGTCCAGCTCAAGCAGCTCCAGCGCTCGCTCGGCATCACGTTCGTCTTCGTGACGCACGATCAGGAGGAGGCGCTGACGATGAGCGACCGCATCGCGGTGATGAACCGCGGGCGCGTCGAGCAGCTGGACGAGGCCGCGCGGGTCTTCGAGCGGCCGGCGACCGAATTCGTGGCGACGTTCATGGGCGCGTCGAACTTCTTCGACGTCTTCGTGCGGGGCGGCGACGCCGCCTCGGTCTCAATCGAGCTGCCCGGGGGAGCCGCCGCGCGGCTGCCGCGGGAGGGCCGGGAGTGGAACGCCGGCGAACGGCTGCGCTTCGTCGTCCGCCCCGAGAAGCTCGACCTGCGGACGCACGACCTCTCGACGCGCGGCGTGCCGTCCGTTCCCGTGACGGTCGAGGACCGCGTCTACCAGGGCGTCGGCACGGTCTGGCTCGTGCGCGGGCCCGGCGGCGAGGCCTTCTCCGTGTACGAGCAGAACGAGCGGCCCGATGAGGGCGCCCGGTTCGCGGCGGGCGCGCGCGCCTTCCTGTGCTTCCGGACGCGCGACGCCATTCTCCTTTCCACGGCGGGGGATCGATGAGGCGAGACCGCGCGGGCGTCCTCCTCGCCCTGCCGACCTGGGCGACGCTCGGCGTCTTCTTCCTGCTGCCCCTCGCGATCCTCTTCGTCGTCAGCTTCGCGCGCCGCGACACGTACGGGGGACTGAAGCCGATCGGGGACCTCGGCGCGTATCTCGCGTCGGGGAAGTTCCTCGAGCACTACGCTCGGTCCCTCCACCCGATCTATCTCAAGATCTTCTGGCGGTCGCTCTGGATGGCGGTCGTGACGACCCTCGTGTGCCTGGTCGTGAGCTTCCCGGCGGCGTACTACATCGCGGTCGTGGCGCGGGCTCGCCGGCGTCCGCTGCTGCTCGGCCTCGTCGTCGTGCCGTTCTGGACGAGCTTCCTGATCCGCACGTACGCGTGGATGTTCATCCTGCGCACCGAGGGACTGGTGAATCACGCGCTGCTCGCGGCCGGGCTCGTGCACCGGCCGCTCGAGCTCCTCTACAACGACTTCGCGGTCCTGATCGGCCTGATCTACGGCGAGCTGCCCTTCATGATCCTGCCGCTCTACGCCTCGCTCGAGAAGCTCGACCGCTCGCTGCTCGAGGCCTCCGCCGACCTCGGGGCGCCGCGCGCGGCGACCCTCCGGCGCGTCACGGTGCCGATGACGATGCCGGGCATCGTCGCCGGGATCGTCCTCGTCTTCGTGCCGAGCCTCGGCCAGTTCATCGTCTCGGACCTCCTCGGCGGCGCCAAGACGATCCTCGCGGGCAACCTGATCCAGAACCAATTCGCGATCGCGCGGAACAAGCCGTTCGGCGCGGCGGTCGCGTTCGAGCTGACCGCGGCCGTGCTGCTGCTGCTCTGGGCCTACGCCCGGTACACGCGGCGGAGGGGCGAGGACGTGCTGTTATGACGAGCTCGCGGCGAGGGAACGCCGCGATGAGGGGTCGCGGCGGGCTCCTGGGCGCCTACGCGGCGCTCGTGTACCTGTTCCTGTACGCGCCGATCGCCATCCTCGTCGTGTTCTCGTTCAACCGCGCGCGGCAGACGGCGGTGTGGGAGGGGGGAACGACGGAGTGGTACCGCAGCCTCGCGAAGAACGACCTGATCCTCGCCGCCCTGAAGAACAGCCTGATCGTCGGCGGCGTGGCCACCCTGATCGCGACCGTTCTCGGAACCCTCGTGGCGCTCGCGCTCGGCCGGCACACCTTTCGCGGCGAGGGGTTCACGCGACAGCTGCTGTACCTGCCGGTGATCATCCCCGAGATCGTCCTCGGCGCGGCGCTCGTGACGTTCTTCGGCGCGCTCGCGTTCCGGCTCTCGCTCCTCACGGTCGTGATCGCGCACGTCGTCTTCTGTGTCTCCTACGTCGCGATCGTGGTGCGCGCCCGGCTCGCGGGTTTCGACCGCTCGCTCGAGGAGGCGGCGCTCGACCTCGGCGCCCGGCCGGCGCAGACGTTCTTCCGGGTCACCCTGCCGCTGCTCGCGCCCGGCATCGTCGCCGGCGCCCTCCTGTCCTTCACGATCTCGATCGACGACTACGTCATCACGTCGTTCGTCGCCGGCGTCGGGTCGACGACGCTCCCGCTCCAGATCTACTCGATGCTCAAGGTCGGCGTGACGCCCGAGGTCAACGCCGTCTCGACGCTGATCCTCGCCGTCACCGTCGTCCTCATCGCGGTCGCGCAGCGGCTGCAGCGTCGGCCGGCGGAGCGGGAGGAGACGTCCTGACCCGGGCCGTGGAAGCGGTCGGGACGGCCGCGGCGATTCTCCTCGCGGCGGCTCTGGGCTGCGGGCCGCGCGAGGCCGGGGCGCCGTACCCGGGACCGGGCGAGAAGAAGCTCAACGTCTACATCTGGTCGGAGTACCTGCCGAAGGAGGTGATCGACGAGTTCACCCGGCGCACCGGCATCGCGGTCTCCTACGACCTCTACGACTCGAACGAGGCCGTGCTCGCGAAGCTCGAGTCCGGGGTCGCGGACTACGACCTCGTGGTCCCGTCGGACTACATGGTCCGGATTCTCATCCACCAGGGGCTCCTGAGGCCCCTCGAGAAGGCGCGCCTGAAGCATCTCGAGAACCTGGACCCGCGCTTTCTCGACAAGGGCTTCGACCCGAAGAACGCGTACTCGCTGCCGTACGTCTGGGGGACGACCGGGTACGGCTACGACCGCACGAAGGTCGCGGGGAGCCCCGACAGCTGGGCGCCGCTGTTCGACCCGAAGAACCGCGGGCAGATCCTGATGCTCGACGACATGCGCGAGTGCTTCGCGGTCGCGCTGAAGCACCAGGGCCGGTCGCTCAACAGCACGGATCCGAAGGTGCTGCGCGCCGCCGCGGACCTGCTCGAGAAGCAGAAACCGCTCGTCAAGACGTACAACAGCGGGGACTACGAGAACATCCTCGCGTCGGGGGACGTCTGGCTCGCGCACGGCTACAACGGCCAGCTCGCGAAGGTCGTGGCGCAGGACCCGAAGCGGTTCGCCTACGTCCTGCCGAAGGAGGGGGCGACGCTCTGGATCGACAGCGTGTGCGTGCCGGCGCGCGCGCGCAACGTCGCGTCGATCTACGCGTTCCTCGACTACATCCTCGAGCCCGAGGTGAACGCGAAGATCGTCGACGGGATCCGGTACGCGAGCCCGAACCGCGCGGCGCGGAGGTTCATCGACCCCGCGATCCTCGCCGATCCGGCCGTCTATCCCTCCGACGAGGCGCTCGCGCGCTGCGAGCTCATCGAGGACATCGGCGACGCGACGACGACCATGGACGAGTACTGGACCGAGATCAAGATGTACTAGTTGGCGGTTGATAGGATCCCGACAGCACCCGAGGAGGAGACGGTGAAGAGCTACCAGAACTACGTCAACGGGAAGTTGGTGCCCGCGGTCGAGGGCCAGGACGAGCCGATCATCAGTCCGGTCGACGAGTCGGTCCTCGCGAAGGTCCCGAAGGGGACCGAGAAGGACGTCGACCGCGCGGTCGACGCCGCGGCCGCCGCGTTCGAGACGTGGCAGGACACGACGCCGGCCGAGCGGGGCGCGATGCTGCTGAAGCTCGCCGACCGGATCGAGCAGAACGCCGAGGAGCTCGCGATGCTCGAGGCGGACAACGTCGGCAAGCCGATCGGCCTCGCCCGGTCCGAGGTCCCGTTCATGGTGGACAACCTGCGATTCTTCGCGGGCGCGTGCCGATGCATGGAGGGCAAGGCGGCCGGCGAATACCTCGCCGGGTACACGAGCATGATCCGGCGCGAGCCGGTCGGCGTGGTCGGCTCGATCGCGCCCTGGAACTATCCGCTGATGATGGCGATCTGGAAGATCGGCCCGGCGCTCGCCGCCGGGAACACGGTCGTCCTGAAGCCGTCGGAGCAGACCCCGCTGACCTCGCTCCGGCTCATGGAGCTCGCCGGGGACGTGTTCCCGCCGGGCGTGCTCAACGTGATCACGGGCTGGGGCGACCCGGTCGGTTCCGGGCTCGTCCGGCACCCGAAGGTCGGAATGGTCTCGCTCACCGGCGACGTCGCGACGGGCAAGGAGGTCGCGCGCACGGCCGCGGCCTCGCTGAAGCGGGTCCACCTCGAGCTCGGCGGCAAGGCGCCGGTCGTCATCTTCGACGACGCGGACATGGAGCTGGTGATCCCCGGGATCAAGACGGCCGGCTTCGCGAACAGCGGGCAGGACTGCACGGCCGCCTGCCGCCTCTACGCGAGCGAGCGCGTGTACGACCGGCTCCTCGGCGAGCTCGTGCCGGCCGTGCAGTCGCTGAAGGTCGGATCGATCCGGGACGAGGACTCGAACATGGGCCCGGTCATCTCCGCGGAGCACCGCAAGCGCGTCAGCGGCTTCCTCGACCGCGCGAAGGCGACCGGCCACGTGCGCGTGCTGACGGGCGGCGGCGCGGGCGCCGGGAAGGGGTTCTGGCTGCAGCCCACGATCGTCGCGGACGCGAAGCAGACCGACGAGATCGTCAAGAGGGAGGTCTTCGGCCCGGTCATCACCGTGACGCGGTTCTCGAGCGACGACGAGGCGATCAAGTGGGCGAACGACGTCGACTACGGCCTCTCCGCCTCGGTCTGGACGACGAACGTGAATCGCGCGCTGAACGCGGCGCGGAAGCTGCGCTTCGGGACGGTCTGGATCAACGACCACCTGCCGCTCGTCTCGGAGATGCCGCACGGCGGCTACAAGCAGTCGGGCTACGGCAAGGACATGTCGATGTACGCGCTCGAGGACTACACCCAGGTCAAGCACGTCATGGCGCGCATCGCGCAGACGGTGGGGTCGAGCTTCCTGCCGTCTTGACGCGGGCGGGGACAAGCCTCGCCCCTACGCGGTGTAGGGGCGGCCCTTGCGGCCGCCCTACGCCTCCCAGACCGCTTTGACGTTGACGAACTCGCGGATGCCCTGCATCGCGAGCTCCCGGCCGAAGCCCGAGCGCTTGACGCCGCCGAAGGGGAGTCGCGGGTCGCTCTTGACCATCCCGTTGATGAAGACGGCCCCGGCCTCGATCTCGCGCACGAGGCGGTCGCGCTCGGCGGCGTCGCGCGTCCAGGCGGATGCCCCGAGCCCGAAGCGCGTCCGGTTCGCCACCGCGATCGCCTCGTCCAGGCTCCGGACGCGGAAGAGGCTCGCCACGGGGCCGAAGATCTCCTCGCTCGCCGCGGGGGCGGCGTCGGGCACGTCCGAGAGGACCGTCGGCGCGTAGAAGCTGCCGGGCCCGTCGAGGCGCTTCCCGCCCAGGGCGAGCCGGGCGCCGGCGGCGACGCTCCGCCGGACGAGGTCGTCCACCTCGGCGGCGATCGCCGGCGTGGCGAGCGGGCCGATCTCGACCGACGGATCGAGCGGATCGCCGACCTTCAGGGCCCTCATCTTCTCGACGAAGAGCCGTTCGAACTCGCCCGCGATCGACTCGTGGACGATGAAGCGCTTCGCCGCGATGCAGGACTGTCCGTTGTTGATCGTGCGGGCCTTGACGGCGGTCGCGGCCGCGGCCGGAAGATCGGCGCTCGGCAGGACGATGAACGGATCGCTGCCGCCGAGCTCCAGCACCGCCTTCTTGATCTCGGCGCCGGCCGCCCGGCCGACGCTGACGCCCGCGCCCTCGCTGCCCGTCAGCGTGACGGCCGCGATCCGCGGGTCCGCGATCAGAGCGGCCACCCGGTCGGACCCGACGAGGAGCGTCTGGAACGCCCCCTCCGGCGCGCCCGCGTCCCGGAAGATCTCCTCGATCGCCAGGGCGCACTCCGGGACGTTCGAGGCGTGCTTGAGCAGCCCGACGTTTCCGGCCATCAGCGCGGGCGCCGCGAACCGGAAGACCTGCCAGAACGGAAAGTTCCACGGCATGACCGCGAGGACGGGGCCGAGGGGATCGTAGCGGACGCCGCTGTGCGACGCGTCCGTCGCGACCGTCTCCTCGGCGAGGAACGCCTCTCCGTGCTCCGCGTAGAACCGGCAGACCCAGGCGCACTTCTCCGCCTCCGCCACGGCGGCGCCGATGGGCTTCCCCATCTCGATGGTCATGACCCTCCCGAGCGCCTGCTTCCGGGCCTCGAGCCGGTCGGCGGCGGCGAGGAGGACCTTCGCGCGCTCGGCGAACGGCGTCTTCCGCCACAGCGGGAATCGTCGCGCGGCGAGCGCGACGCGCCGCTCGACCTCGGCGTCGTCGTGCGGCGGGTACGTGCGGATCGTCTGTCCGGTCGCGGGGTTGATCGAGGCGATGGCCACGGTCGAATCCTTTCGCAGCGGTGGGCTAGCTCCAGCGGGCGCGCAGGCCGCGGCGCTCGAGCATCTCGAAGAAGGTCTCGCCGGGGACGGCGGTCTCGGGGCACAGGACGCCGGGCGTCCGGATCGCGCCGCTGCCGAGGAGCTGTCCCGCGATCGAGAGCGGCACGCCGGTGTCGAGACTCCCGGCCGCGACGCGCCATTCCGGATGGGGAAGGACGACCATCTCGGCGCGGCGCTCGACGCGGCGGTTCTCCCGGCTTCCCACGAGATCGACCCGCAGGGCGTCGCAGTCCTGCGGCTCGCCGGCGGGGGTGGCCTGGCGGGCCGCGAGCGCGAGCAGCGTCTCGCGCGGAGAAAGCGAACCGGCGAGCTTCTCGCGCGAGGCGAAGCCGAGCTCGACCAGGAAGCGCATCTTCTCGACGAACGCCGGCTCGAAGGCGACCTTGAAGCTCGCCGAACGGAGCATCGGGAACGAGCGCGGAAACATCGCGACCTCGGAGTGGAGCGTGTAGAGGGCCTCGGCGCGGCCGACCGGTTCCGGGAACTCGATCGACTCGCGGCCGCTCATGGGCGGCACCGGCTCCGGCCGGCCGTCCCGGAAGACGATCGGCTCGAGCGCGAACTCGTCGAGCACCGTGTCGAGCGCGTAGGGAACCGGCAGCGGCCCCGACGCGCCGCGGTCCATGCAGCCGACCCGCACGTGGACCTCCTCGACCGAGTCGAGCCCACGCGCCAGGACGCCGGCCATCACGTTCGTGATTCCGGGCGTCGAGCCCATGCCGAGGAGCGCCGGCACGCCCGCGCGCACGAAGTCCTCGTGCAGCGCGAACTGCTTGAGCGACCCGTGGTAGAGCCCGCCGAGGTCCGCGTACGGCACGCGGGCCGCGAGCGCCGCCCTCATGACGGGCACGTTGAAGTAGTAGGTGACGCAGTTGAGCACGGCGTCGTGCCCCGCGAGGAGTCGCGCGGTGCCGCCCTCGTCTCTCGCGTCCAGGTCGGCCGCGGTCACGCGGGGATCCGCGTGGATGAACCGCCTGTGATCCGCCGCCGTGATGTTGACGTCCGGCACGAACTGGAGAAGATCGCGCAGGACGACCTGCGCCATGGCGCCCGCGGCGCCGAGAACGGCAATTCGCACGGCAGTTACGTCCTTTGCCGGTTACGGGCCGTAGGGGCGGGGCTTGTCCCCGCCCGCGGGCGGCCGCAAGGGCCGCCCCTACCGCCTCTCGTCGCGAGCGTGGCGCCGGTCACTCCTCGTCCTTCTGGATGTCCGGCGTCGCGTCGTCGACTTCCCGCAGCGTCTCCTCGAGCGCGCCGATGACCTCCTTCAAGAGCTTGTCCGGGATGTTCAGCGCCGGCTCGAGCCGGACGACCTTCGAGTTGGTCAGCGTGCCCGCGACGAGCACGCCGCGGCGGAAGAGGCCCGACACGACCTTGTACCCGATCTCGGTGTTGACGAACTCGATGCCGAGGAGGAGCCCCTTGCCGCCGGTGCGGTGGATGAGGCGGTCGAACCGCATCTTGAGCCGGATGATCTGGGCGAGCAGCCACTTGCCCTTCTTCGCCGCCTGGCCCGGCAGGTCCTCCTCGAGCGTTACGTTGATCGCGGCGATGCCCGCGGCGCAGGCGAGCGGGTTGCCGCCGAACGTGGAGGAGTGGATGAAGGGGTTCGTCTCGAGCACGCCCCAGATCTTCGGCGTCGAGATGAACGCCGACAGCGGCATCACGCCGCCGCCGAGCGCCTTGCCGAGGCACATGATGTCCGGCACGACGTTCCAGTGGTCGACGCCGAAGAGCTTGCCGGTGCGGCCGAGGCCCGTCTGGACCTCATCGGCGATCAGCAGCGCGCCGTACTCGTCGCAGGCCTTCCGGATGCGCGGCCAGAAGTCGTCGGGCGGGACGATCGCGCCCGCCTCGCCCTGGACCGGCTCCATGATCACCCCGGCGATGCCCTTGCCGGTCTGGTCCGCCTTGTAGAGCTCCTCGATGACGGCGTCCGCGTCGCCGAACTCGACGAAGTGGATGCCGGGCAGGAGCGGGAGGAACGGCTCGCGGTACTCCCACTTGCCGAGCAGCGAGAGGGAGCCGCAGCTCTTGCCGTGGAACCCGCGGAGCGAGCTGATGAAGTTCGTGCGGCCCGTGAAGAGCCGCGCGAGCTTGATCGCGCCCTCGACGGCGTCGGTGCCGTTGTTGATGAAGAAGGAGTACTGGAGGTCGCCCGGCGTGATCTCGCCGAGGAGCTCGGCGAGGGCGCCCCGGAGCGGGTCGAGGAGCTCCTGCGACGACAGCGGCATGCGGTCGAGCTGGTCCCGGACCGCGCGGACGATCTTCGGATGCCGGATGCCGGCGCTGTAGATGCCGTAGCCGCCGAGGCAGTCGATGTACGTGCGCCCCGTCAGGTCCTGGAAGGTCGAGCCCTCGCCGACCCACTCGAGCGCGGGGTTGTCCCTCATCTCGATGACCGACTTGCGGTACTCGAGGTAGCCGCGGTTGTAGTAGTAGGAGAAGTTGTCGACCGTGTCGGTCGCGATCTTCTCCTTCTGCTCCGGCGTGAGCTCCTTCGCGGAGATCACGTCGAGCCACTTCTGGGACTCGCGGATCAGCTCCTGGGTGTTCATCCGCGTCTGTCCGGTCGTGAGTTCCTGAGTCGCCATGTCGTCCCCCGTTTTCGTCGTCCCGAGCCGAGATCGGACGCTGTCCGCGGAGGGGCGGCTAGGAGTCTCCGACGCAGAACAGGTGGCGCTTAGGCCGTTTCGAGCGCATGTTCCAGGACGTCCAGTCCCTCGGCGAGCTCGTCGTCCGTCACGACGAGCGGCATGAGGGTTCGAATCACGTTGCCGTGAGTGCCGGCGCCCACGAGGAGGAGGCCGGACTCGTAGGCCTTCCGGACGACGCGGTCGGTCCGCTCTTTGTCCGGCGCCTTCGTCGCGCGGTCGCGCACGAGCTCGAGCGCGCGCATCGCCCCGAGGCCCCGCGCGTCGCCGACGAAGGGGAACCGCTCGACGAAGCCGCGGAAGCGCGCCTCGACCGTCCGGCCGATCTCCGCGGCGCGTTCGGCGAGGCGGTGCTTTTCCATGTACGCGATCGCGGCGAGCGCGGCGGCGCAGGAGACCGGGTTGCCGGCGTAGGTCCCGCCGAGGCCGCCGACCTGCGCGCTGTCCATGACGTCGGCGCGGCCGGTCACGGCCGAGAGGGGCAGCCCGCCGGCGAGCGACTTCGCGAGGGTGACGAGGTCGGGCTCGACGCCGTAGTGCTCGCACGCGAACGTCTTTCCCGTGCGGCCGAAGCCGGTCTGGACCTCGTCGACGACGAGCAGGATGCCGTGCTCGCGGCAGGCGCGCGCGAGGGTCTCCACGAACTCGGGCGGCGCGACGACGAAGCCGCCCTCGCCGAGCACGAGCTCGATGACGACGCACGCCACCTTCTCCGCCGCGACCTGGGTCAGGAAGAACTCCTCGAGCATCGAGGCCGCCGAGCCGGGGACGTACCCGCGGTAGGCGTAGGGGAAGGGGAGCCGGTAGACCTCGGGGGCGAACGGCCCGAATCCGAACTTGTACGGCCGGACCTTGCTCGTCATCGTCATCGCGAGCAGCGTCCGGCCGTGGAAGGCGTGCTCGAAGACGACGATCGCCTCGCGCCCCGTCGCGTGCCGGGCGATCTTGACCGCGTTCTCGAGCGCCTCGGCGCCGCTGTTGGTCAGCAGGGTCTTCTTCGGGCCCCTACCCGGGGTTTTCGCGTTCAATTTTTCGCACAACGCGACGTAGCCCTCGTAGGGCGAGACCGAGAAGCAGGTGTGGGTGAACCGCTCGAGCTGATCCGCCGCGGCCCGGACGACCTCCGGGTTCGCGTGGCCGACGTTCAAGGTCCCGATGCCGCCCGCGAAGTCGATCAGGACGTTCCCGTCGACGTCGGTGACGAGGGCGCCGCGGGCGCTCTCGGCGTAGATCGGGGTCGAGTGGCCGACGCCGCGGGGCACGGCCTGTGCCCGCCGAGCGCCCAGGGCGGCCGAGCGGGGCCCCGGAAGGGCGGTCTTCAGACGAATCGAGGTCGTGCGGGTGGCGGACATGCTGGCAAAGCCCCGGTCGGATCGAAACCGAAGGCGTTCAGCCTATCATGCGCCCCCGGGAATCGGCATCGGCGTGACCGGAAGTCACTGCAGGACCGTCATTTGCGATAGGATCCGCCCAGTTTGAGCTCGGTTCCGGCAACCCAGGCGCAGACGCCCGTCCTCGAGCGCGTCCTCGGACGCTCGGACCTCGTTCTCTTCACCGTCTGCGCCATCCTGACGATCGACACGCTGGCCTCCTCGGCGGCCATGGGCTACGCCTGGTTCTCCTGGTGGGCCATCACGATGGTCGTCTTCTTCGTGCCCTACGGCCTGATCACGGCCGAGCTCGGGGCGGCGTGGCCGGGGGAGGGCGGGGTCTACGTCTGGGTCCGGGAGGCCTTCGGGCCGAAGTGGGGCTCGTTCGTGGCCTGGATGTACTGGATCAACAACGCCTACTGGATCCCGTCGGTCTACCTGATCTTCGCCGGCACGTTCGAGCAGATGTTCCTCAAGACGCAGTCCCCCTGGCAGGAGGCCGGGATCGCCATCGCGCTGACGTGGGTGACGGTCGCGATCGGCGTCGTCCGGCTCGAGATCTCGAAGTGGGTCCCGAACCTGGGCGCGGTCGTCAAGGCGCTCATCTTCCTCGCGCTCGGGGTGCTGGGCCTGTCCGCGATCTTCCGGGGACGGTCGTCGGCGAACGCGTTCTCGGCCGGCGGGCTCCTGCCGAAGTGGAACGACTCGATCGCCTACCTGCCGGCCCTCCTGTACTCGACGTTCGGCTTCGAGCTGATGAGCTCGGCCGGCGGCGAGATGCGGCACCCGAAGCGCGACGTCCCGATCGTGATCCTCTGGTCGGGGGCGCTGATCGCGGTCCTCTACTCGTTCGCGATCGGCGGGATCCTCTTGGCGGTGCCGACCGGAAAGCTCTCGATCGTGACGGGCACGTGGGACGCGCTCGCGGTGCTCGGGAAGCAGTGGGGACGCGCCGGCGACACGGTGGTCTTCCTGCTCGGTCTCGGGTTTCTGTACGCCTGCGTGGCCAACGTCGTGACGTGGAGCCTCGGGTCGAATCGCGTCGCCGCGGTCGCGGCCGAGGAGGGCGTGCTCCCCGAGGCGCTCGGCCGGCTCCACCCCCGCTTCCGCACGCCGGCGTTCGCCTTCGTCGTGATGGGATTCGTGTCGACGGCGCTCCTCGTGGGCGGAGCGTTTCTCTCGAGCGACCAGTCGAACATCTTCTTCATGACCTTCCGCCTGACGTCGCTCTGCCTGCTGCTCTGTTACCTGCTCGTCTTCCCGGCATTTCTCGTCCTGCGGAAGCGGCGCCCGGATCAGCCCCGCCCGTACGTCGCGCCCGGCGGACCCGTGGGGGCCGCGGTCGCGGCCTGGGTCTGCACGCTGTACATCTTTGGCGCCTGCGTCCTCTACTTCGTGCCGTCGCCGACGAGCCAGGCGCCCCTGAAGGAGGCCCTCATTCTCGGCGGCGAAATGCTGGTGACGGTCGTCGTCGGGTACCTGCTCATCCCGCGCCGTTCCGGGGCGTGAAGTAGACTCCGGCGGCCTCATTTCAGACAGGAGATCGACCGCATGTCCCAGAACCTGAAGGGAGCGCGCGAGCAGTCCGCGTACGTCCTCGACCTGATCGGCAAGAAGACGCTCTCGCCGCCCGAGCAGAAGCGCGTGATCGAGGAGTCGGTCCAGTACTGGAACGAGAACGTGAATCCCGCCTTCCTCGAGTACCGCAAGTCCGTGTCGACGGACTACACGGCCGTCGAATGGAGCGACGGGGGCTCGGTGTTCCGCGACGTCCAGGGCAAGGAGTTCCTCGACATGCTCGGGGGCTTCGGCATCTACGTCACGGGTCACCGCCACCCGAAGGTCCTGAAGGCCGTCCAGGACCAGCTCGAGAAGCAGGCGATCCACTCGCAGGAGCTGATCGATCCGCTCCGGACGTACCTCGCGCGCCTGGTCGCGATGATCACGCCGGGTGACCTCCAGTACTCCTTCTTCACGAACTCCGGCACCGAGTCGATCGAGGCCTGCCTCAAGATGGCGATCCTCACGACGGGGCGCCACCACTTCGTGGGTACGATCGGCGCCTTCCACGGCAAGTCTCTCGGCTCGCTCGGCGGCACGTCGAAGGCCGTCTTCCGCGAGCCGTTCCTCCCGCTCAAGCGCTGGACGCACGTGCCCTTCGGCGACGCCGACGCGCTCCGCATGGTCGTCGCGAGCGGCGACTTCTCGGGGGACCGGGTGGCGGCGGTCGTCATCGAGCCGATCCAGGGGGAGGGCGGCATCAACGTGGCTCCGCCGGGCTACCTCGCGGCGGCCCGGGAGATCTGCGACAAGTACGGAGCCGTCCTCGTGTTCGACGAGGTCCAGAGCGGCATGGGCCGGAGCGGCAAGATGTTCTGCTGCGAGCACGACGGGGTCGTGCCGGACCTGATGGCGCTCGGGAAGGGGTTCGGCGGCGGCGTGATGCCGATCGGCGCGTGCGTCGGGACGCGCCGCACCTGGGAGCGGTACATGGACAACCCATTCCTGCACACCACGACCTTCGGCGGCAATCCCGTCTGCTGCGCGGCGGCGATCGCGACGATCCACGTGCTCCTCGACGAGGACCTGCCGAAGCAGGCCGGCGAGAAGGGCGAGTACCTGCTGCCGCGCATGAACGCCCTCGCGAACCGCTACCCGAAGGTGATGAAGGGCGCTCGCGGGCGAGGCCTCATGCTCGGGATGGAGTTCACGGACCACGACCTGGGCTACGCGGTCGCGAAGGCCCTCTTCGGACGCGGCATCCTCATCTCGGGGACCTACATCAACGCGCAGGTCCTGCGCGTCGAGCCGCCGCTCGTGATCTCGTATCCGGAAATCGACAGGTTCCTCGGCGCGCTCGAAGCGTCGATCCAGGACGTGTACAAGGAGCACGGACTCTAAGCCCCTCTCCCTCCGGGAGAGGGCCGGGGCGAGGGGCGTGACCGTGCCGGACCGGACCTTTCCCTCGATCGAGCAGGCCTGCTACTGGATGGCCGGACGCGCTCCCCGCGTGCCGGCCGCCCTCGTGGGGGACCTCGAGGTCGACGTCGCCATCGTCGGCGGCGGCTTCACCGGTCTCTGGACGGCGCTGTCGCTCAAGGATCTCGAGCCGTCGCTCTCGATCTGCATCCTCGAGCGGGAGTCCGTCGCCTACGGCGCGAGCGGGCGCAACGCCGGGATCGTGGGCGAGACGCTCGACCACTCGCACGAGCTCGCGATCGCGCACTTCGGTCTCGACGAGGCGCGCTCGCTCGCCCGGATCGGGCGCGAGAATCTCGACGGTCTCGAGCGCTTCCTCGCCGACCGCCGCATTCCGGCGGGCTTCCAGCGGCGCGGCCAGCTGACGGTCGCTCTCTCCGACGCCCACGTCGAGGCGCTCGAGGCCTCGGCCCGCGCGGCCGAGCGTGTCGGCGCGCCGGGGTGGCGGCTTCTGTCCGGCCCCGAGGTCCGCGACGAGATCGCGAGCCCGCTCTACCGCGGCGCGCTCCTCGCGCCGCGCCACGCGCTCGTGGATCCGGTGGCACTCGCCGAGGGGCTGCGGGGCGAGGCGGAGCGCCTGGGGGTCATCGTGCGCGAGCGGACCCCCGTCGACGCGTTCGAGTTCCCGCGAGACCGCGTTCTCCTGCGCTCGGGAGAGCGATCGGTGCGCGCGCGCCGCGCGGTGCTCGCGACGAACGCCTGGACGCACCGGCTCCTCCCGCGTCTCGCGACGCGGTTCCTGCCCCTCTACGACTACATCCTCGTGAGCCGGCCACTCACCGGCCCCGAGTGGCGCTCGATCGGCTGGAAGACCGGCCGCGGCGTCGTCGATGCGCGCGCGTTCTTCAATTACTACCGCCCGACGCCGGACGGCCGGATCCTCTGGGGCACCAGCGAGGCGGCCTACTACCCGGGCAACCGCGTGGATCCCGGATGTGACCACTCGGCGGCGCCCTACGCCGCGCTCGAGGAGAGCTTCCGCCGCCACTTCCCGCAGCTTTCGCACCTCGAGTTCCCGTTCGCGTGGGGGGGGCCGATCGCCTCGACCACCCGGCTGACGCCGTTCTTCGGGACCCACCGCGGCCGCCTCGGCTACGGCCTCGGCTACACCGGCCACGGCGTCGGCTCGACGCGCGTCGCGGGGCGGATCCTCGCGCACCTCGCTCTCGAGAAGGAGAGTCCGCTGCTCGAGCTGTCGATGGTGCGGAAAAAGCCGTTTCCCTATCCGCCCGAGCCGCTGCGGCGCCTGGCGGTCGCGGCGGTGACGCGCTCGCTCCGGCGCGTCGACGCCGGCCGGAGGCCGAGCCTGCTGCTCCGCGTCCTCGACCGGTTCGGGATCGGGTTCTCGTCGTAGCCTCGGACCCGTAGGGGCGGGGCTCGTCCCCGCCCGCGGGCGGCCGCAAGGGCCGCCCCTGCGCGCCGAGTCTCACCGCACCGGCGCGACCACGATCTCCGCCGTCGTCGCCGCGCCGTTCGTCAGCACCGGCACCGGCGTCTCGGTGACGAACTGGAGCTGCCCGCGGTCGGTGATCCGCGCCGACACCGTGTAGTCGGCCGCGGGGTCGATCGCGGCGGGGTCGTAGGGGAGCTCGAAGGCGATCGGGACCTGCCCGGGACGGTCGATGATCCGCTTCGCGACGACCACCGGCTCGGCGCCCGCGCGCGCCGCCTCCCGCAGCTCCACCTGGACTTCCGCCTCCGGCGTGAGCGCGGAGCGCTGCCGGTAGGTGACGGTGCCCCGCAGGACGGCCGTCTCGCGGACCGGCGCCGCGGGCTCCGTCGGCGCCGGCGCGGGCGGCGCCTCGGACACCGGCGGGGTCTCTGGCGGGGCCGCCGGAGGCTTCCGGTTCCCGGTGCACGCCGGCAGCGCCGCGACGAGCAGCAGGACGGTTCCGAGGCGGCGCAAGCGAGCTACCGCATCACCGCATCACCGCATCACCGCGTCACCGCTTCACGAGCGCGTCGCGGATCTCCTTCAGGTACACCTCCGACTGGGTCGGGGGCGCGGGCGGGGGAGGCGCGCCGGCGAGCTTCTTGGCGAATCGGTTGAACGGCACGACGATCAGGAAGTAGACGCCCGCGGCCTTGATCAGGAACGCGATCACGGCGTTGATGAAATTGCCGATGTTCACCGCGCCGATCTTCAGACCCGAGAAATCGGGTGTCCCTCCCAGCATGCCGATGATCGGCGTGATCAGGTCTTTCACCATCGAGTCGACGATCGCCGAGAAGGCCGCGCCGATGATGACGGCGACGGCCAGCTCGAGCACGTTGCCGCGGGCGATGAAGTCCCGGAATCCCTTGAACATCCCAACCTCCTCGAAAAAATTACGGACGATGATCGTCCACGTCGACCTGGCCGGTCATGCGCCGGCGCCAGATCGAAAAAACGGAGCCCGTCGAGAGCACGGCGGCGATGCCGAGCAGGATCAGGTAGGTCAGGCCCTTCGACGTCTTCGGCTCGAGATGCGCCCACGAGACGACGACCCAGATCAGCGTGCCGAAGAACGCCGCCGCGAGCAGCGTGCCGAGCGCGCCGAGCGACTCGACGGTCGCGCGCAGGAGGAACACCCAGCCGACCAGCAGGCAGACACCGGCGAACGCCTTCAGCGGCGACAGCCGCCAGCCGTCGGCCGCGAGCCAGTGGAAGTACGAGCGGCCCTCCGGGTTGTAGGTCGCGAACAGGAGGACGGCCGCGCCCACGAGGCGAAGGAGAAAGCTCCGCGCCACCGCTAGCCCGGCTTCCGGTTCGACGGCGGGGGCGCCGCGCGCGGCGGAGCCGACCTCTGCGGCGCCGCGGGCGGGCGCGCGGGCGGCGGGTTCATCCGCGTCTCGGCCGCCTGCCTTCCCTTCTGATCGCGCGAGAGCTGGTTCATCGTGCGCGGATCGACGGTCGGAGGCCGCGTCGACGGCTGCGATGGCGCCGGACGCGTCGAGGGCTGTGACGGCGCGGGGCGCGTCGAGGGTTGCGACGGTGCGGGTCGCGTGGTCTCGACCGGCTTCCATGTGCCGCGGTCGTTCGTTTCCCAGGTGCCCGGCTTGCCGGGCTTCGGCCGGTACACGTTGCCGTCGGGACCCGCGTACACGTTGTCCGGGCGGGAGGGCCGCGGGGCGGGTCCGGGCGCGGGCCGCGTGGACGGATTCGTCGTCCCTGGCGCTGGTCGCGATCCGGGCGCGGTCGTGCCGGGCACGGGTTGCGCTCCGGGCGCCGGGCGTGTCCCGGGCTTGGGCCGAACGCCGGGCGCAGGGCGCCCCGACGGCGGGACCGCGGGCATCGGCGCCGGACGCACGACCGCCGGGCGAACGCCGGGGCGCGTCTGGCCGGGTCGTCCGTACACGTTCATGTTGTTCCAGTTGTAGCGTGGCGCGCGATAGCCCGCGCCGTAGGGCGTCGGCCGTCCCGGATACGGAGACCGGTACGCTGGAGGGCGCGGGCGCATGCCGTAGTAGGGCCCCCACCACGGTCGGTAATACGGACGGTATCCGCCCCAACCGAAGCCCCAGCCCCAGCCGGACCACGGGTTCCACCAGAAGCCGACGCCGAATCCCCAGGTCCACGGCGCGCCGTACCAGTAGCTGCCGATCCACGGCCGGTAGTACCAGCCGGTTCCGTACACGACCGTGCCCCACGGCGAGTAGCAGGTTCCCAGGTAGCCCGGCGTGTAGCCGACCCAGACGGTCGTCGGCGTGTAGCGGTAGATGCGCACGTAGGTCGCGTAGTGGATCGGGCACGCGACCGGGATCGTGTAGATGACGGGGGGCACCGACGTCGCGACGATCCAGGGACCGAACGCGGCCGCCGCGGTGAACCACACGCCGCCCTGGACCGCGTAGTACGTCGTCGGATCGACACGGATGACGGGCGTCGGGGAGTTGACCGCGTACTGCATCGGCGTGTCGGGCACGTCCTGGAACCTCGGATCCCCGTCGTACTTCGCCTCGTACGTCGCCTCCTCGCGGTTGACCTCGGCCGTCTGCGGGATGCTGTTCGCGATCACGGCCTCCTGCGCCGCGGGCGTGCCGGGCACCGTCGCGAGGACGCTCGACTTCGGCTCGGACTCGGGGATCTGCGCGAAGTCGGCGGGGAGCTTGTCGCCCTCGACGAATTGCCACGGTCCCTCGAGCGAGCGGCCGCGGTACCAGCGGCCCGTCAGCGAGACGTAGTAGGACTGGTCGTCGAGGTCGAAGAGGATGTCGCCGGTCGTGTTCGTGACGTAGAGGAGCTGCGTGCCCGCGACGGGCTTCATCTGCGCCTGGCCCTGCGTCGCGAGGAGCTCGGCCGGCTGCGTCGAGACGATGACCTCGGGCGCGCGGCCCTCCGCGAGAACGCCCTGCACATCGTCGCTCGTCTCGCGCATCAGGTCGACCTGCGTCTGCTTCTCGTCCTTGGCGAGCGAGTCCCGGATTCCCTGCACGGGCTCGGGCACGCTCGGGGCGAAGCGCCAGGGGCCGAGCGGGGACGCGGCCGTGACCCACCTGTCGCCGATCGGCATGTAGAAGGCGCCGCCGGCCTTGAGGATCAGCGCGCGAGTGTTGATGACCCGCTCGATTCCCGAGGCGCCCTCGACCGGCCGGACCACCGGATCGCCGTCGATCAGGACGAGGAGCGCGGGCGTCTCGCGGTAGTAGATCTTCGGCGGGTCGTTCTTCACCGGAACGGCCTCGCCCTTCTTGTCGGCCTGCGTGACGGCGAGGTTCGCCTCGATGCGGGCGAGCGACACCGTGCGCGTGCCCTCCGCGCGGCGGCGGAACACGTCGAGGTACTGGTCGGCCTTGTCGCCCGCGGTCGGGAAGTTCGCCTTCACGATCTGGATGTCGTCGAGCTGGACCTGGCGGTTCTCTTTGTCGATCTCGGCGTGGGCGGTGATCCAGATGACGCCGTACGTCGTCTGCGTCTTGTCGCCGACCTTCGTCTCGACCTGGACGGCGGCGCGCGCCTCGAGCTCGGTGGCGTCGAACTTGTCGATCTGGGGCTGATAGACGGTGAAGGTGGTGTCGCCCTCCTCGATCACCCTCGGCCACTGCGGGTCGCCCTGGTAGGCCTCGTCGGAGGATTCGTCGGACGGCGCGGCCGGGGCGTCCTGGCCGCGCAGCGCGGGGAAGGCCGCAACGGCGATGCCGACCGAGAAGGCGAAGAAGAGACGAGGCAGAAGACGGCGCATCGGTGCCTCCGATCGAGGCCTCGTATCATAGCTGCGGCTTCGCGCCGCGCGCTCGTCCCGAGGTTACGGCCGTCCCACCCCGAGGGCGTCCGCGACCCGGTTGATGTAGTTGAACCAGGCCGCGATCAACGTGATCTGCAGGATGCTGCGGTCGTCGAACCCGACGGCCCGGAGGCGGTCGTGGTGCGCGCGCGTGATGCGGGTCGCGTCCCGGGTCAGGTCGACGACGAAGTCGAGCATGACGCGGTCGCGCTCGTCGATGGGGGCCGTCCTGTAATCACGGCGGATCGCGTCGACCAGCGTCTCGTCCAGGGTCACCCGACGCAGAAACTCTGCGTGCGACTCGATTCAATAGTGGCAGCGGTTCGTCACCGAGACGAGGGTCGTGATCATCTCGTGCTGGCGCCGCGTCAGGGGAAGCTCCGGGGACATCAGCGCGCCAAAGGTCGCGAACGCATGGTGGAGCGCCTCGGGGATGAGCGAGTGCGACGCGACGATCGAGCCGGCCTCGTCGGTCAGGCCCGTCGGGATGGCGTACTCGGGCGGATAGAGCGCGCGTTCGCTCTCGCGCGCCTCGCGGAGATTCGCGTCGCCCTCCGACGGCGCGATCGTCTTGATCCAGGTCATGGTTCCTCTCTTTCCGTTGCCGTGCGGGACCGGCCGCGCGCCACGACGAAACCGTATGCCGGCAGCCCGAGCAGGACCAGCGCGAAGCCTGCCAGAACCTGGAGCGGCCGGGCAAGCGCGATCGAGGCGATGACGGCGGCGAGGAAGACGAGAAAGAGGATCGGCGTCGCGGGATAGCCCGGGACGAGAAAGACCGGTGCGGGCGACCGAGACTTTCGTGCGCGGAAGACGCCGAACGCCGCGAGGCCGACGAAGGCCATCGCGGTCGCGAGAAAGTAGGCCACGATCTGGCTGAAGCTGCCGAGGAGCACGAGGGCGCTCGCCACGGCCGCGAGGAACGCGGTCGCGCGGGCGGGCGCGCCGGTGCGCGGCGTCCGAACGGCGAGCCCGGCGGGGAAGAGTCCATCCCCGGCCATCGCGACGTAGAGGCGCGGGGCCATGAACAGGAGCGCCAGGACGCTGCCCGCGACCGACACGCAGACGACGGCGGCGAGCGCCGCCGGTCCCGAGGGCCCGAGGAGCGCCCATCCGGCGGCGCGCGCGAGGTCCGCCGCGGAGGTCGCGGCGCCGATCGGGACGAGGAGGATCAGCGCGGCGGTCACCGCGACGTAGGCGACCGTGACGGTTGCCACCGCGAGGGCCAGGGCGCGGGGGAGCGTCCGCGCGGGGTCCCGGATCTCTCCCGCGACCCGGCTCGCCTCCCAGAAACCGCCGAAGGAATAGAAGACCGCGATGAGGCCGACGCCGATCGCCTGCGGAAGCGGCGGCGCGCCGGGGCGGCGGGCGAGGAACGGGACGAAATGGTCGAGCGAGCCGGTTCCCCGGAGCGCGCCGGCGACGATCGCGGCGAGCGCGAGGAGCTTCGCGGCGGTGAGCCCGTTCTGCATGGCGACGCTCGGCCGCAGGCCCGCCATGTTCGCGAGCGCGAGCAGCCAGATCGCGGCGAGGGCGACCGCTTTCTCGCGCCCGGCCGCGACCGGCCAGAGAATCGCCGCGTACTGCGCGAGCCCCACCGCGAGCGCGGCCACGATCCCCGGATCCATGACGAGGAGCGCCTGCCAGCCGTAGAGGAAGGCCGCGCGGCGTCCGAGCGTTTCGCGGAGATAGACGTAGAGGCCGCCCGACTCGGGGAAGCGGGCCGCGAGCTCGCCGAACGTCAGCGCGCCGGCGAGCACGAGGAGTCCTCCGGCGAGCCACAGCCCGAGCGTCAGCGCCGGCGACGCGAGCGCGGCCACGAGCTCGGCGGGCGTTAAGAAGATGCCGACACCGATCGTGTGGCCCACGCCGAGCGCGGCCGCCGACCAGAGACCGGGTTTGCGCGGGCTCTCCAACGGCGCGCATTATGGGGTCAGGTCTCTCGAAGAGCGACTTCGGCCGCAAGATCACCTTTGAGAGACCTGACCCCGTCCTACGGCGGCGCGACGGACGGGGGGTCTGATGCATTTGCATCTTCCTGCCCCAGAGGGCGGCGCGCAGGCTGGACGAAAGTGACGGGACCCTTTTCCGAGGAGCCGTCGCGCGAGGATCGCCTCGACGCGCTCGAACGCCGGGTCCGCCGGCTCGAAGAGGCGCTGCTCGACGCCGCCCCCCTCTCCGCGGCCGACGAGCCCCCGATCGGTCCCGAGCCCGTTCGACCGGGCCCGGCTTCGGTTCCGCCGACGCCCGTCCTCTCCGCCGCGTCCTCCTCTGCGACGCCGGACCTCCTTCCGGCGCCGCGGGAGGGCTACGGCGCCATGGCCGTCGACGTGCTCGCGCAGATCGGCTGGAGCGTTCTGGTGCTCGCCGGCGCCTTCCTCGTCCGCGCGATCACCAGCAGCAACGGGACGCAGGTCACCCTGGCGGGCGTCGCGCTCGGGCTCCTCTATGCGCTCGCGGTGATCGTCGTCGCCGACCGCGCGGCCGTCCGTGGGAATCGCCGGACCGCCGACTTCCTGGGTTCGACGGGCACGTTCGTGGTGAACGCGATCGTGGCGGAGACGACGACGCGCTTCGGCATCTTCACGCCCGTGCAGGGGGTCGCGGTGCTCGCCGCCGCGACGGCGCTCATCCTCGGCATGTGCCGGAAGCGCGACGTCCCCGCCGTCGCGTGGACCGCGACGCTCGCCGCCTGCGGAACGGCCGCGTACATCGCGCTGAAGGGGCAGGCTCCCGCGCCCGCCGGTCTCGTCCTGCTCGCCCTGGCGACCGCGACGTTCTGGATGGCCACCGAGCACTGGAGCTGGCGCGCGCTGCCGTGGACGCCGACCGTCTTCGCGGCGGCGCTCTCGCTCTGGGCGACGTCGTCCGCGATCGCCGGCCCGGCCCCGGATCGACTCGTCGCGTTCGCGCTCGCGCTCGGCATGCCCGTGCTCTGGTGCGGGAGCGTTCTCGTCGGCGCGCTCGTGCGGCGGTGGCGGATCGGCGCGCTCGCGGTCGTGCAGGCCGCGCTGGCGGTGCCGCTCGGTCTCGGCGGCGCGATCCAGCTCGTCCGCGGCGGCCCGGCCGCGCCCCTGCTGGCGGCGGCCCCGCTC
>DAHUXD010000051.1 GCA_027307335.1 Acidobacteriota bacterium | reverse complement strand
GGGCGACGGCGCGGCGGCCGGCAGGGGCGCCTCGGTCGGCCGGATCGCCGGCGGCGGGACCGCGGCGATCGCCGGCCCTTCGCGTTTCTGCCGCGCGATCCAGATCGCGACTCCCGCGAGCACCGCCAGCAGCGCGACGATGACGGGCACTCCGCTCCGCCTCGGGGGCGGAGGCGCGGCCGGCGAAGGCGGGGCTCCGGCGCCGGCGGGCGGCGGCGTCCCGCGCTCCCGCACGGTGGCGGCGGCGGCGAGCGGCTCGGCGAGCGCGCGCCGCGTCATCTCGGACTCGCGCTGGATCTTCTCGATCTTCGCGAGCTCGCTCAGGAACTCGCGCGCGTCCGCGGGGCGGCGGTCGGGCGACTTCGCGAGCAGCCGGGCGATGACGGCGCGCGTCGCCACGGGAAGCGAGGCGTTCCACTCGAGCGGGTCGCGCGGCTCGGTGTGGAGGATCTGGTAGACGAGCGTCGTGATGGACTCGCCGGGGAACGGCCGCGCGCCCGTCAGGAGCTCGTAGAGGACGACGCCGAGCGAGAAGAGATCCGAACGCCCGTCGAGCTTCTCGCCCTTGACCTGCTCTGGAGACATGTACGCGGGGCTCCCGATCATGTGACCGGCGCGCGTGAGATTCGATGTCGAGGCCTCCGTGAACTTACCGATGCCGAAGTCGGTCACCTTCACGCGGCCGTCGCGCCCGACGAGGATGTTGCCGGGCTTCACGTCGCGGTGGAGCACGCCGCGCTCGTGCGCGTGGCCGAGCGCCTCGGCGACCTGGCGGACGATACCGATCTTCGCGGCGAGGGGCAGCGCGTCGGCGGCGCCGATGTAGCGCGTCAGCGGCTTCCCGTCGACGTGCTCCATCGCGATGAAGCAGACGCCGCCCTCGCGCGCGACGTCGTAGATCGTCACGATGCTCGGGTGCTGCAGCCGTCCCGCGAGCTTGGCCTCGCGGAGGAACCGGGCCTCGATCTCCTGCTCCGTCTCGCCGCCGACGCTCTCCGGGCGGATGGTCTTGATCGCGACGGTCCGGCCGATCTCGGGATCGTTCGCGAGATACACGACGCCCATCGCTCCCTGACCGAGAACGGAGGCGATCTGGAAGCGCCCGAGGCGGGAGCCCGCGGGCAGCAGACTCATTCCGGCAGGTTTTCGGAGAGATTCCGCTCCGCGTCCTTCTTGCGCTCGGCGATGAGCGCGCGCGCCTCGTCGGCCCGATCCGGCGGGACCATGACGCGCGACACGCCGAGGGCGCCGAGGTCCTCGGGCCAGGGCGAAGGGGGCCCTTCGATCTCGCAGGGAATGTCCTCGGACTCGAGGAGCCCGGCGATGATCTCGGCCTCCTCGTCCTCGCCGGCCGCGGCGACCTCGACCCAGTCCTCGGAATTCTTCTCGGTGTCGTCGTTCGCCATCGGCCCCTCCGTTCTCCCTCTTACCGCACGAGCGCGAGCGGCGCCGCGCCGCGTTCCCGCACGCGGCCCACCACGGCGCCGGCCGGCGCGCCCAGGGCGACGCAGCGGGCGGCAAAGCGCTCCGCCTCGCCTTCCGGCAGCGCCACCAGCAGGCCGCCCGAGGTCTGGGCGTCGCAGACGAGCAGGAAGTCCTCGTCGGTGACGCCGGCGCCGACCTCGGTGCGCGCGCGCAGGTTGCGGGCGTTCCCCTTCGAGCCGCCCGGGGCGACGCCCCCGGCGGCGAGCCGCCGCGCCTGCGAGAGGAACGGAATCCGCGCCATCGAGAACTCGGCCGTGGTGCCCGAGGCGGCCATCATCCCGTGCGCGTGGCCGAGGAGACCGAATCCCGTCACGTCGGTCACGGCGTGGACGTCGAAGCCCTCCATCGCCTCGACCGGAGCGCGGTTCAACGTGCACATCACCGCGATCGCCTCGTCGAGCGCGTCGTCGGAGATCTTCCGCGGCGCGTCGGGGGCGGCCGAGTCGATGCGCCCCGCGCGGACGGTGATCCCCATTCCGAGCGGCTTCGTCAGGACGAGCGCGTCGCCCGGCCGGGCGCCGCCGTTGCGCGTCACGCGCGCCTCGTCCACGACGCCCGTGACGGACAGCCCGTACAGGGGAATGTCGTGGTCGATCGAGTGGCCGCCGGCGATGACCGCGCCGGCCTCGGCCACCTTCTCGGCGCCGCCGCGCAGGATCTCCTCGAGCATCTCGCCGGGCAGCACCTTCATCGGGAAGGCGACGACGGCGAGCGCGAGGACGGGGCGCGCCCGCATCGCGTACACGTCGGAGAGCGCGTTCGTGGCGGCGATGCGGCCGAAAATGCGCGGGTCGTCCACGACCGGCGTGAAGAAGTCGATGGTCTGCACGATCGTCTGGCCGCCGGGGAGCCGGTAGACGGCGGCGTCGTCGGACTCGGCGTTGCCGACCAGCAGGTTCGGATCGCTCGGGGACGGGATCTTCGACAGCAGCGCCGAGAGGTCGAACTGTCCGATCTTGCACGCGCAGCCGGCGCTCGACGCGAAGGTGGACAGAGCGGGGTGCGCGGTGGCGGTGGCCATGGGGGAATTCTAGTCCGTCGGGCCGATCGAGGGAGACGCTCCGCCCGCCGACGTTCCCTCTGACGTCCGTCGGGCCGCGAGGCGGCCCGCCAGGAGTCCGATCCTCCTAGTCGTCGCCGCGGATGAGGAAGCCGAGGACCAGGCCCGCGGCCGCGGAGAGCGCCAGGGCCGTGCCCGGGTTCTCCCGCACGTACTCGCGGACGTCGTCCCAGATGTGACCGTAGTCCTTCTGGATGTTCTTCGCCGTGTCCTTGACGGACTTGCGGACGTCCTCGCTCACGTCGTCGAACTGCTCGCGCGCCTTCCCGTACGAGTCGCCCAGCACTTCCTTGGTGCGGTCGATCTTCTCCTCGACGAAGTCCCGCGCGCGGTCGAAAGGAGTCTCCTTGGCCATGTTCACCTCCGCTCCAGAGAAGCGGGATCATATACCCTTGGAGGCTCGGGATCCGGCGGCCGGAACGCAGATTTGAAGAAATCGACCGAAATCTCGCGCCGCGATTGGACCGGCTGGTCCCTCTTCGAGGTCATCGCCGACACGTATCGCGGTTTCCGGGCGGACCGCGGCTTCGACCTCGCGGGATCGCTCTCCTTCACGACGCTGCTGACGGCGGTGCCGCTGCTCGCGGCGTTCTCGATCTTCCTCGCCACCTTCTTTCGCGAGAACGACGACCAGATCATCGCGGTCGTCAACGCCCTGCTCCCCTACCAGACCGTGCACCTCACGCAGAGCCTGCGCGACTTCATCGCGCAAGCCACCGCGATCTCGGGCATCGGCCTCGCCGTCGCGCTCGTCGCGTCGGTCCGCCTGATCTTCGTCGTCGAGGGCGTGTTCAATGCGGTCTGGGGCGCGCCCCGGCGGCGCATGAGCGTGCGGCGCGTCGCGATCTATTCCTTCGCGCTCCTCGCCCTCGGCCTCGTGCTCGGCGGCATCGGCCTCGTCACGCGCACCATGAGCCGCCACTACACGATCGACTCCGCGGCCGAGGCCGCCGCGATCGGAGCGTCGTCCTTCCTGCTCAAGGCGCTCCTGTTGACGCTGCTGTTCAAGTACCTGCCGAACGCCCGGGTGCGGACGAGCGCCGCCGCGACCTCCGGCGCCGCGGTGGCCCTCACGCTCGAGCTGCTGCGCGTCGCATTCAACCTCTACGTGGCGGCCATGCTGCGGATGAACCTCATCACCGGGACGATCGGGTTCGTGTTCCTCGCGATCCTGTCGCTCTTCCTCGCGTGGGCGCTGATCCTGGCGGGGGTCGAGCTGACGCACGTCCTGCAGACGCACGTCGTGCGCGCGGGGAGCGACGAGGCCGGCCAGGGGCGGGCGGAGCGCGCCATCCGCATGCTGCTGCGCATGTCGAGCTCCGAGGCGACGCCGGTCGCCGAGATCCAGCCCGATCCCGAGGCGCCACCGGCCGAGACCATCGCGATCCTCGAGGAGCTGCAGCGCGCGGGTCTCGTCGAGGGCGACGCGACGAGCGGCTTCCGGCGCTCCGCGCCGAGCGCCCAGATCAGCGTGCTCCGCGTGATCGAGGCGCTGACGCCCGACCTCTATCGCATCAGCCCGCATCGCCAGGACCGCATCGCGATGGTCCTCGAGCCGATCTTCTACCGGCTCGAGGCCGAACGGCGGGGACTCCTGCACGCGACGCTCGCGGACCTGCGCCGCCGAATCTGAGGGCGCCACGTCCGGGCGGGCGCCCCCCCTCACGCCGGCGCGTCGAGGGCCGCTCCACGAGTCCGCGGCCGGAGCACCTTCAGCAGCGGCGGCGCGACGAAGGTCGTCAGGAATACGGCAACGAGGACCGAGACGAACGCCGGCTCGTCGAGCGCGCTCGTCGCCAGGCCGACCGACGCGAAGATCAGCCCCACCTCGCCGCGCGGCACCATCCCGGCGCCGATGAAGGCGCGCCGCACCGGTCCCCACGCGCAGAAACCGGCCGCGAACTTGCCGGCGAAGCCGATCGCGGCGAGCAGCAGGCCGAGCAGGAGGGCGGGCCGGTTCGCCGCGACGGCCGGATTGAGCAGCCGCACGTCCACCTCCGCGCCGACGTAGACGAAGAAGACCGGCGCGAAGACGTCCACGACCGGCTTGATCGCCGAGTCGATGTCGTGGCGGCGGTTGGTCCGCGCGAGCGCCGCCCCGGCCGCGAAGGCGCCGACGATCGGCGCCGACTCCGCCGCCTTCGCGAGCCACGCGATCAGGAGCGCGAACGCGAACGACATCGCCCCCAGCACGCCGCGCACGCGCGCCATCTCGACGACGCGAATCAGACGGCGGCCGAGCGGGATGCCGAGGACGATGGCCGCCACCAGGAAGCCGATCGCGAGACCCGTGGACTTCCCGACCGTGGCCAGGCCGAGCGTCCCGCCGCCGGCGACCTTCGAGACGACGGCGAGAACCACGAGCCCCAGCACGTCGTCCACGACGGCCGCGCCGAGGATGATCTGGCCCTCGCGGGTCGCGAGCACCTTCAGCTCCGAGAGGACCCGCGCCGTGATGCCGATCGAGGTCGCGGTCAGGGCGGCGCCGACGAACGTCGCGGTCAGCGGCGTCTGTCCGAACGCTCGGGCCGTCGCGTACCCGCCGGCGAACGGCAGCAGCATGCCGGCGAGCGCCACGGCGAGCGCCGGCGCGCCGACGCGGCCGAGCTCCGCGAGGTCCGTCTCGAGGCCCACCTCGAAGAGAAGCAGCACCACGCCGATCTCGGCGAGCTCGAGCACGGCGTCGGAGATCGGCACGAGCCCGAGGACCGAAGGGCCGAGGATCACCCCGACGGCGAGCTCGCCGAGGACGGCCGGCTGACCCACCCTTTCCGCGAGCTCGCCGAAGAGCTTGGCGCCCACGAGCGCGCTCGCGAACGCGAGAAACAACGTCCCGACGTCGAACCCGTGTTCCACGCGGCGAATCCTAGCCCGGTTGGCATTAAGCTGCGCCGCGATGCCGACGACGGCCGAGACCGCCAACCGGTGGATCACCGGCCTCGCCGCGGCGGCCGCGTTCGTCGTCCTTTCGCTGCAGCTCCTCGTGCCGCCGGTCATCGGCCTCGCCGACAACGGGGACTACCAGCGCGTCATGCACAACGCGGGATTCGAGCACTCGACCGACGAATTCGGCGAGCGCTACTTCGCGTTCCTCCGCACCCGCTACCGCGTGCTGCCGATCGGCGCGGTGGACAGCGGCCACGTCTCCTCGGAGACCGCCCTCGCGCTCGCGGCGCGCTGGATGTCGGGGGCGCGCGCCGGCGGAGAGTTCGACCTGCGGGTCCTCGGCGGCCTGCACGCCGCGCTCCTCGTCCTCGCGCTGGCGGCGCTGCTCCGCGCCTGCCGCGGGCTGACGATCCCGGCGCAGGTCACGGCCGCGGTCCTCGGCGTCTTCTTCTTCACCGACGTCGGCTACGCGGCTCCGTTCAACTCCTTCTACGGCCAGACCGCGTCGCTCCTCTTCCTGCTGCTCACCGCGGCGGTCGCGGCACGGGCGATCCGGGCCGGCGGCCTCGCGGGCGCGTGGCTCCTCCTCTACTTCGCCCTGGCCGCGGCGTTCGTCGCCTCGAAGCCGCAGGAGGCGATCCAGGGACCGGTGCTCGCAATGCTCGGCGTGGGTCTCGCCCGCGTGCCGCTGCGCGGACCCCTCCGGCGCCCGGCGGCCTGGCTGGCGCTCGCGCTCTGCGCGTTCTCCGTCTGGTACGGCCGTCGCACGCCGAACGAGCTGAAGGCCGCGGCGATCTACCAGGTCATCTTCTACGAGATCCTGCCCCATTCGCCCGACCCGGCGGCGGACGCCGCCGCGCTCGGTCTCGATCCGGGGTGGGTTCGATATTCGGGGACCGAGGCGTTCCGGCCCGACACGCCGCTCCTCGATGCGGAGTTCCGCTCCCGCCTCCTGCACGCCGTCGGCTACCGGAAGATCGCGGTCTTCTACCTCGCGCAACCGCGACAGCTCGCCGAGCGCGTCGCGCGCATCGCGCCGAAGACCTGGACGCTGCGGCCGAGCTACGGCAACCTCGAGCACTCCCCGGAGCATCCGTCGCGGACGCGGACCGAGCGCTTCGCCGTCTGGAGCCGGCTGCGCCTGCGGCTCTTCGGCGCGAATGCGATCGCCGCGCTCGCCGTTCTCTTCGTGTCCACCGCCGGCGCGGCGCTCGCGACCTGGCGGCGCGCCTCGCCACGCGGCCGCCTGTTCCGGGAAGCGCTTCTCGCGGCGGTCGCGATGTCGGCGACGGCCTTCGCGGTCTGTGTCCTGACCAACGCGCCGCCGGACTTCTCGCGCGTCTTCTACGTCGCGCAGGCGCTCTGCGACCTGCTCCTCGTTTCCATCGCCGCGTGGATCGTCCAGGCGCTCGCGAGCCGGCGCCGCGGAGGAACGTGACCGGCGCCGCGTTCCTGTTCGTCTTCACGCGCCTGGCGACGGTCGCCCTGATTGCCCTGGCGGGGCTCGGCTTCGGGACCCTGGCTCTGAGAGGTTTCGAGCGCGTCGCCCCCGGCGAGCGGGCGGTCCTCGCGACCGGTCTCGGCCTCGGAATGCTCGGCACGGGATGGCTTCTCGCGGGCGTGTTCGGCGCGCTGACGCGCATCACGGTGATCCTGACGGTGGCCGCGGGCGCGGGCCTCGCGCTCTTCTCGCGGCGCCGGGTCGAGCGTCCGGACGGCCGGTGGCGTCTCCGGACGACGGGAGCGGCGGCGCTGGCTCTCGCCCTGACGGCGCTCTCCCTCGTGTCGTTCCGGGCGCTCTATCCGCCGACCGCGTTCGACGCGACGATGTACCACCTGCCGATGGCGAAGGCCTACGCCGCCTCCGGACGCATCGCGCCACTTCCCGATCTCCGCTTCCCCGTATTTCCGGCTCTCAACGAGGTCCTGTTCTCCGGCGCCATGCTGCTGTGCGACGACGTCTCCGCGCAGCTCGTGGAGACCCTGTTCTTCGGACTCGCCGCCGCCGGAATCGTGATGGGGACGAGCCGGGCGGCCGGACAGGGCCCGGGCCTCTGGGCCCTGGCGCTCTGGTTGTCGAGCCCGGCGGTGCTTTCGCTCGCATCGATGGCCTACGCCGACATGGGCCTGACGACCTTCGCCTTCTTCGCCCTTTATGCGTGCGCCCGGTGGCTCGAAACGGCCGAGTCGCGCTGGCTGCGACTGGCGGGAGCCTTTGCCGGGTTCGCCGCCGGAGCGAAGTACTCGGGGCTGTTCTTCGGGGCGCTCGTTTTCGCGACCGTTCTGCTCCGCGCTCCCCGGGGCAAGAAGGGCCGGGCCGCTCGCGACGTCCTTCTCTTCGCGGCCGCCTCCGGCGTCTGGTGGTACGCCCTGATCTTCTCCGGGACCGGCGATCCCGCCTGGCCGTTCTTCGGAAGTCTCTTCGGGTACCGTTTCTGGTCGCGGGAGGACGTCGCCTCCCTGCTCTGGTCGCTCCACCGTTACGGAGACGGAAGGAGCCTCGGCGCTCTCCTGCGGCTGCCCTTCCGGTTCGCGCTCGGCCGGTCCCCGTCGGAGCCCGGCATGGCGGGAGCGGGACTCGCGCTGCTTCTCCTGGCGATCGGGGTGTCGGTCCGTCGAAGACTCTGTCGATTTCCGGCCGCGGTCGCCGTCGCGTACGCCGTGTTCTGGTTCTTCACGACGCAGCAGCCGCGATTCCTGCTGCCCGTCGTGCCGGTCCTCTGCGTTCTCGGCGCCCTCGTTCTGGCGGCCCTGACCGAGAACGCCCGCGGCGATTCCCGGACGTGGCTGCGCCGGCTCGTTTCGCTCGGCGCCCTCGTTCTGGCCGGCCGCGCACTGCTCGAAGAGGGACGCCGGCTCCGATTCTCTCCGCCATTGCCCGTCTCGCTCCCGCAACGCGAGGCGTTTCTCGAGCAGCTCCCCTCATACCCCTTCTATCGCGAGCTGAACCGTCGGTACGGCAGCGCGTACTCGATCTACGCGCTCCACGACGAATCCATGAAGTATTACTGCGAGGGCCGACACCTCGGCGATTGGTTCGGCCCCAACCGGTACGCGGACGTCCCCGTCGGAAGCGGCACGGAGCTCTACGAATGGCTGCGGCGGCGCGGCGTCTCGTACCTCCTCGTCAACGAGAGTCCGATGTTCACGCACCTCCCGGACGACGATTTCTTCCGCAGCCACTTCGAGCGCATCTACGCGCGAGGCCCCATCGTGGCCTACTCGCTGACAGCGCCACGGGCCGTTGCCGCCTTCCGACCGGCCGTGCTATCCTCCGCCCCCTTCCGCGTGGGGCTGTAGCTCAGTTTGGGAGAGCGCGTGAATCGCACTCACGAGGTCGCCGGTTCGATCCCGGTCAGCTCCACCAAAATCCACACCACTCGTTCCAGCCACTGATGTCCGCCGGCCAGGCTCGCGCTCGTCCGACCGGATCAGAGCTCGAGCACGCGGCGCCGCGGACCCAGGAACACGGCCGCCCCGACGAGCATCATCACGATGCCGTTGCCGATGAGCACCTTCGGCGCCGTGAAGACGCTCGCGAGCGACCCGGCGACCAGGTTGCCGAGCGGCATCGCGCCGCGGAACGCGAGGGAGTACACCGAGACCACGCGCCCCCGGAGATGGTCCTCCACGTTCGACTGGACGAGCGTCATGAAGAGCGCGAACACGACCATCAGCGCCGCACCGGCGAGACCCAGGAGCGCATAGGAGAGAAGAGGCGTCCGCGAGAGGGCGAACCCCGCCATCAGCGCGCCGAAGAACATCTGCATCGCCACGGCGAGCGCGCCCTTGCGGCGGACGTTGCCGAACGCCGCGATCCCGAAGGCGCCCACGATCGCCCCGATCCCGAAGGCGGCGAGCAGCACGCTGTAGCCGCGGGCATCCCGGTGGAAGACGCTGCGCGCGAAGACCGGCAGGAACGTGACGAGCGGCATCGCGCAGAAGCTGCCGACGAAGGAGAGCACGATCAGGCCCCGCAGCGCGCGCGCGTCGCGCACCGCCATGAGGCCGCGCTTGAGGCTCGCGAAGACGCCCTCCGTCGCGGGGGCCGCCGCGAAGCCGCCGCGCCGCAACAGGAGCAGCGCCACGATGGGGGCCAGAAAGGAAAACGCGTTCAGGCCGAAGCAGCCCGCCGCGCCGAGACGGTAGAACGCGACGCCGGCGAGGACCGGGCCGATCACGCGCGCGAGGTTGAACTGGATCGAGTTGAGCGCCACCGCGTTCGGGAGGTCGCCGCGGTCGACGAGCGTCGGCACCAGCGCCTGGTACGCGGGACCGCCGAACGACTGCGCGCAGCCCACGACGAACGACAGCACGAGGATCATCCAGACGTGCACCGCCCCGGTCAGCACGAGGACGACGAGCAGCGTGGCGCTCCCCATCTGCACGAACTGCGAGCCGAGGAGGATCCGCCGGCGGTCCACGCGGTCCGCGAGGACGCCGCCGAACAGCGAGAACGCCATGTAGGGCGCGTCGCCGAGGAACGCGTCGAGGCCGAGCAGGAACGCCGACCCCGTCATCGTCAGGATGAGCCAGTTCTGCGCGACCTCCTGCATCCAGGTGCCGACGCTCGACGTGAACGCGCCCGCCCACATGAGGCGGAAGTCGCGATAGGTGAAGGCCCGGAATGCCTGGCGCAAGCGGGCGGTAGCTTAACCGCGGGAGCGCGGCGCGGAACGCCGCGTCGCCGGCCCGGCCGAGCGAGGCGAGGGCGGACCGGCGAGTAAAGAGCCGCTCACCCGAGCCGGCCGGCCTGGAAGTCTTCGAAGGCCTCGACGACCTCCGCGCGCGTGTTCATCACGAAGGGCCCGGCGCGCGCGACCGGCTCGCCGAGCGGCTGGCCCGCGACGAGGAGGACCCGCAGCGCGCCGCCGCCCTCCGGCGCCTCGAGGCGGACGGCGTCGCCGTCGCCGGCGAAGAGGACGAGATCGTGGGCGGCCGCCTCGGTGCCCGACGCGTCGAAGCGCCCCTCGCCCTCGACGACATACGCGAACGCGTTGAAGCCGGCGGGCAGCGGCTGCTCGTGGACGCCGCCCGGCGCGAGCGTCAGGTCGAGGTACACGATCGGCGTGCGCGTGTCGATCACCGCGCGCGCCCCGAGCGCCTCGCCGGCGATCACGCGGGCGACGACCTTGCCGTCGTCCGAGCGGCCGACCGGAATGCGCGCGGCCGGCACCTCCTGGTAGCGCGGGGGCATCATCTTGTCCCGCCGCGGCAGGTTGACCCAGAGCTGGAAGCCGTGCATCCGCCCGCCGCGGGAGGCGAACTCCGTCTCCGGCATCTCGGAGTGCACGACGCCCGAGCCCGCCGTCATCCACTGCACGTCGCCCGGACCGAGGCGCCCGTGGTTGCCGCGCGAGTCGCCGTGCTCCATGCGTCCGGAGAGCAGGTACGTCACCGTCTCGAAACCGCGGTGCGGGTGGTCGGGCGCGCCCTTCGCCTCGCCCGGGCCGAGCTCCATCGGGCCCATCTCGTCGAGGAGCAGGAAGGGATCGAAGTGGTCCAGGGCGGACGTCGGGAACGGGCGGTGCACCAGGAACCCGGCCCCCTCGTAAGTCTCGACGGCCGAGAGGACGCGGAGGACGGATCGATTTCGGGCCATGATGATGCGGAATACGCGCGCCGGGGGGAATCGGGTTCCGCCCGGCACTGTTGTCGGCGCTCATCGGAGGACCTGTCATGGCCAAGGCGACGTTCGGGGCCGGCTGCTTCTGGGGAGTCGAGGAGACGTTCCGTCAGATTCCGGGGGTGACGGCGACGGCCGTCGGGTACAGCGGGGGCCGCTCCTCGAATCCCACCTACGAGGACGTCTGCAGCGACGAGACGGGCCACGCCGAGGTGGTCGAGGTCGACTACGACCCGAAGGTCGTCCCGTACGACCGGCTGCTCGACGTGTTCTGGGAGAGCCACAACCCGACGCAGCTGAACCGCCAGGGTCCCGATGTCGGCACGCAGTACCGCTCGGCCATCTTCTTCCACGACGCCGAGCAGGAGAAGGCGGCGCGCGCCTCGCGCGACCGCCTGGCCGCGAGCGGGAAGTTCGCGCGGCCGATCGTGACCGAGATCTCCCCCGCCCAGCCCTTCTGGCGCGCCGAGGAGTACCACCAGCGCTACTTCGAGAAGCGCGGCGGCGGAAGCTGCCACGTCTAGCCGGCGGCACTCTCTCTCCTGGTATAGGATCCGCCCTTTCGATCACGGCCGGTCCGTCTCGAGGCGAGGCCGGCTCAAGCATCACAAAGGAGAGAAGGTCATGAAGAAGGTCCTCGTCCTTTCCCTGGCGGCCGGGATCGCCGCCGCGGCGGTTGCGCAGCAGCCGTCGTCCGGTCAGTCCGGCCAGTCGATGTCGGCCTCGGGGCAGGAGACCCTGAACATCGATCGGTACAAGATGGCGCTGTCCGACGCGCGCAAGAAGCTCTTCGCCGCCGGCATGAGCGACTTGACGCCGCAGCAGCTGGAGGCCTTCTGGGCCGTCTACGCCGACTTCGAGAAGGAGAAGAACGCCATCACGGCCGCCCGTGTCGATCTGGCGAAGAAGTACGCCGACAACTTCCAGAACGTGTCGGACGCCGAGATCACGAGTCTCCTCACGGATTCGTCGAACCTGCAGAAGAAGACGGTCGACCTGCGGATGAAGTACTACGGGATCCTCAGCCAGAAGATCAATGCGCATGCGGCCGGCCGCTTCGCGCTCATCGACGACTACACGACGACGGCCGCGCGCCTGAATCTCCTCAATCAGCTCCCGATCCCGACCAACAGCAACGCCGCCGTTCCCGCAAACAAGTAAAGTCAGACCCCCGGCCGTCGCGCGAGGCGCTCCCGAATCACGGAGAGCGCCTCCGCGCGCTCGGCTCCCTCCAGAACGAGCCGCGGGGGACGCACCCGCTCCGAGCCGATCCCGCACTCCTGCTGGACGAGCTTGATCAGCTGCACGAATTTCGGCACGACGTCGAGGCGGAGCAGCGGCAGGAACCATTCGTAGAGGGCCCGCGCCTCCCCGGCGCGTCCGCCCGCGACGAGGTCGAACAGGCGCACCGACTCGCGCGGCAGCGCGTTGACGAGGCCGGCGATCCAGCCGACCGCCCCCGCCGCGATCCCCTCGACGATCAGGTCGTCGACCCCGACGAAGAGGGCGAGCCGCGGGCCGAGAAGCGCGCGGATCGCCGTCACGCGCCGCACGTCGGCGCTCGACTCCTTCACGGCCGCGAGGTTCCGGTGCCGCGCGGCGAGGAGCGCCAGGTCCTCCGGGAGCACGTCGGTCCCGTAAGCAATCGGATTGTTGTAGAGCATGCACGGGAGCTCGGTCGCGGCGATCACGGCGTCGAAGTGCGCCAGCGTCTCCCGCCGGTCCGTCCGATACACGTAGGGCGGCAGGACCATCAGGCCGTCGCAGCCCCGGTCGCGCGCCAGCCGCGCGGTCGCGACCGCCTCGGCCGTCGAGAGCGCGGCGACGCCCGCGACGAGCGCGGCGCGAGTCCCGAGCGCCGTGCGGCACGCCGCGAGCACGCGCTCCTTCTCCGGCAACGACAGCGTCGCCGACTCGCCGAGCGAACCGAGCGGGACGAACCCGCGGCAGCCCGCGGCCAGCATCGCCTCGAGGTGGCGCGGCAGGAAATCGAGGTCGAGCGAGAGGTCCTCGCGGAACGGAGTGGTGACCGCCGGAAACACGCCTTCCCACTTCATGTCGTCTCCTCCCGCGCGAGGTGGCCGAGGGGCACCGGCCGCGCGGGCGGGCGTACCGTATCCGAATCCCACCCGAAGAGGAACTCGAGCGCCGGCGCGCACACGCGGCCCTGACACGGTCCCATCCCGGCGCGGGCGGCGAGCTTGGCCTCCCGCGCGGCGCCGCACGCGGCGATCGACGCCAGGCGCGCGTCTTCGCAGCGGCAGACGACGGTGTCCGGGCGCGCGAGGCGGCGCAGCTCCGCGCGCGGCCGGAACGCCCGCGCCATCCGTCGAGCGAGGGAGCGGCCGCGGGCGCGCGCGCGGAGGAGGGGCGGCGCCGCCGAGGCATCGCGGCCCGCGGCGGCGAGTCCCGCGATCTCCCCCTCCGCGATCGCGACGTCGATGCCGGCGACGCCGCATGTCTCGCCCGCGGCGAAGACCCCGGGCACGGTCGTCTCCTGCTGCGCTTCGACGCGGACCGCACCGCTCTCCGTCCCGCAACCGAGGAGCCGCGCGAGCTCGGTGTTGGGCACCAGGCCGTGAGCGACGGCCGCGAGGTCGCAGGGGATCTCGAAACGGCCGGATCCGTCCTCGACGACGACGCGCTCGACCCGATCCGTCCCGCGCGCCTCCGCGATCCACGCGCCCGTGCGGAAGGGCGTGTCCGAGAACGCGGCCCGGTACCGGGCCGCCTCGAGGAGCTTGCCGGGAGCGAGGGCGAGCGCGCTGCCGAAGATCGCGAGCGCGCCGAGCGGCGCCTGCTCCGCGACGAGCGCGACCTCGGCGCCGGCCTTCGCGAGGTGCGCCGCGACCGCGAGCAGCAGCGGCCCCGAACCCGCGACGACGGCGATGCGGCCCGCGAGCGAGGCGCCGCCTTTCGCGAGCGCCTGCGCGCCGCCGGCGCCGAGGACGCCCGGCAGCGTCCAGCCGGGGAAGGGCAGGAAGAGCTCCCGCGCGCCGGTCGCGAGGATCACCCGCCGGGCGGTGACGGCGAGCGCCGCTCCGCCGCAATCGGCGAGGAGAACGAACCCCTCGCCCTCGCGGCGCGCCTCGGCGACGGTCGCGCCGGCGATCCGCTGCGCGCCCGAGCGCTCGAGACGCTCGAGCCAGGAGCGCGCGGCCTCGGGCGGCGGCTGGCCCGGGAGCCGCCGATGGATCTGCCCGCCCGACGCCGCGGCGTCGTCGAGGAGGAGCGTCCGCGCGCCCGACTCGGCCGCGCGGCACGCGGCCGCCACGCCGGCGGGTCCGGCGCCGATCACGGCGACGTCGGCCTCGACAGAGACCCGCTCGGGAACGCGGGACGCGGGACGAGGGACGTCGGGCGCCGCCGCTCCCGTCCCGATCACCATGCCGTCGGCGACGAGCTCCATGCAGGCGCGCCGGTGCGGCACGCCGTCGATCCCGACGCGGCACTCGTAGCAGATTCCCATCGCGCAGAGGACGCCCCGCGCCTCGCCGCCGACGGAGCGGCGCAGCCCGAGAACGCCCGCGTTCCAGAGGGCGGCCGCGACCGTGACGCCGGCCTCCGCGAGGACCGCGCGGCCGTCGACCGTGAGGCGCACGGATTCACGCATGCGCCGCCCCCGGAAAGGCCCGCGTCGGCCGGTACGGCGCCGGGTCGATCGGACTCGTTCGCCCGAGCACCGCGTCGGCGACGAGCCGCGCCGTCCCGAGCGCGGTCGTGATGCCGAGACCCTCGTGCCCGGTCGCGACGAAGAGGCCGGGCGTCTCCGGCCACGCGCCGATGAGCGGCAGGTTGTCCGGCGTCGCGGGGCGGAACCCCGTCCACGTGCGGATCGCCGAAAGCGCCGCGAGCGCCGGCGCGTACTCGAGCGCGCGGAGGACCATGCGCGCCCGGATCGCGGGACGGATCGAGGCGTCGAAGCCGGCGAACTCCCGCGAGGAGCCGAGGAGCATCTGGCCGGTGGCGCGCGGCTGCAGGTTGAAGGCCACCGACTCGTTCGAGGCGCCGTGGGCGCTCCGGAGGTACCCGAGCTCGACGAGCTGCCGCCGGCAGAAGCCCGGGTACCGGTCCGTGATCACGAGGTGGCCCTTGCGCGGCGCCACCGGCAGCCCGGGCGTCAGGAGCGGCGCGGCGGCGCCCGTGGCGTTGACGACGCAGGCGGCCTCGAGATCCCCCGTCCGCGTCGCCACGCGTCGGCCGTGGATCGCCGAGACCTCCGCGCCCTCGACGAGGCGCGCCCCCCGCGCCGCCGCCCGGGAGAGGAGCCAGCGCGCCGCGTTCGGCGGGTAGACGACGCGGTCGTCCGGCACGAGCAGCGCGCCCGCGAGGCCGGGCCGCAGGTTCGGCTCTTCCCGCGCGAGCGCGCCGCCGTCGAGCTCCGCGACGTCGACGCCGCGCTCGCGGTAGAACGCGGCCTTGTTTCCGACGAGCGCGAGCTCGTCCTCCGTCGCCGCGATCCAGAGCGTGCCCGTCCGCTCGTCCTCGCAGCCGGGCGGCATCTCGCCCGCGCGCCGGGTCCAGAGATCGCGCGACAGGCGCGTCAGCGCGAACTGCGCCTCCGAGTCGTCCATGACGACGAGGTGGCCCATCGCCGCGGCCGTGGCGCCGCCCGCCGCGAAGCGCGACTCGAGGACGGTGACGGAGAGGCCCGCCGCCGCGAGGGCCTCGGCGCACGCCGCGCCGACGACGCCCGCGCCGACGACGATCGCGTCAGTCGGCATGACCTCCGAGCCCGTGCCGGAACGGATCGCGCGGGTCGAAGTAGAGGGTCGTCTTTCCGGTGACGAACGCGCGCCCCTGGATCCGAGGCACGAGACCGCCCTCGCGCTCCTCGAGCCAGCCGGTGAACAGGCTTCCCGTGATCGACTCCTGCCGGAGCCGCTGCCCGGGAGAGAGCTCCCCCCGCGCATGGAGGGCGGCCATCCGCGCGGACGTTCCCGTCCCGCAGGGCGAGCGATCGTAGGCGCCGCCCGGGCACATGACGTAGTTGCGGCTGTCGGCGTCCGACCGGGACGGGGGCCCATACAAGATGACATGGTCGACGGCCTCGCCGCCGTCCCCGGTGATCCCCCGCTCGGCGAGCGCCTTCTGAATCGCGAGGGTGACGGTCCGCAGCCGCTCGCCGTTGCCCGGCTCGATCGCCTCGGCGACGCCGGACCGGACGAGGAAGAACCAGTTGCCGCCGTAGGCGACGTCGCCGACGGCGCGGCCGACGCCGGGGACCTCGACGGCGACGTCCCGCGCGAGGCAGCGCGCCGGCACGTTCTCGATCGTGACGAGGCCGTCGACCGCGAGCTCCGCGCCGACGGCACCCACGGGAGTGTCGAGGCGGACCGAACCGGGGTTGATCCGGCCCAGGTGCTCGAGAGTGCGCACGACCCCGATCGTGCCGTGCCCGCACATCCAGAGCGGGCCCACGTTGTCGAAGAAGACGATGCCCGCCACCGCGCCTCGGGAGACCGGCGGCGTCAGGAGCGCGCCGACCAGCGCGTCGTGGCCGCGCGGCTCGAGGATCGCGCCGCGCCAGAGCGGACCGAAGCGCCGGTCGAGCTCCTCGCGACGGCCCGACATCGTCGGCGCCTCGAGCGGCGGCCATCCGGCGACGACGACGCGGGTGGGCTCGCCCTCCGTGTGCGAGTCGACGACCTCCAGGGTCTCGGGAAGCTTCAATTTCTCTTTCGGCTCCCGGCCCTCGCGTCGCTCGGCCCGGAAGCCGACGCGGCGTTCCCGCGCCGCGGGCGCCCTCACACGGGGTCCCGCGTCAGGTGGCCGTCGACGAGCCGCCAGATGCCGCGCGGGTTCGCGTCGGCGAGCTCCTCGGGCAGCGCGGCCTGCGGGAAGTCCTGGTAGCAGACGGGACGCACGAAGCGCTCGATCGCGGCCGTGCCGACCGACGTCGACCGCGCGTCGGTCGTCGCCGGATACGGTCCGCCGTGCTGCATCGCGGGACAGACCTCCACGCCGGTCGGGAAGCCGTTGAAGACGAGGCGTCCGGCGCGCTTCTTGAGGATCGCCACGAGATCGCCCCACTCGGCGAGGTCCTTCTCGTTGCCGTGGATCGTCGCCGTGAGGTGGCCGTGCAGGCTCCGCGCGAGCTCGAGCATCTCCGGCCGGGACGCGCAGCGCACGGCGAGGGTCGCCGGGCCGTAGATCTCCTCGCCGAGCCGGGGTTGCGCCGACCAGGCGCGCGCATCGGCGAGGAGCAGCATCGCGGGCGCCTCGGTGTCCGGGTGCGCGCCCGGACCCGAGGCGCGCGCGGCGATCGAAACGCCGGCGAGCCGCGCGACCTGGCCGACCTCCCGGTCGTACGCCGCCTTGATGCCGGCGTGGACCATCGTGCCGGGCGCGGTCGCGGCGAGACAGTTGCCGGCCTCTTCGAGGAACGCGGATGCCGCCGGAGAGTCCACGACGAAGACGAGCCCCGGGTTCGTGCAGAACTGCCCCGCTCCGAGCGTGACGGAGGCGGCCAGCCCGCGAGCGATCGCGGAGCCACGGTCGGCGATGGCGCCGGGCAGGACGAAGACCGGGTTGGCCGAGCCCATCTCCGCGTAGACCGGAATCGGCTCCGGCCGGAGCGCCGCCGCGTCGAAGAGCGTCCGGCCCGCGAGGAGCGATCCCGTGAAGCCGACCGCGCGGATCGCGGGATGCGTCACGAGCGTGATGCCGACCTCGGGCGACGTGCCGTGGACGATCCCGAAGACGCCCTCGGCCATGCCGGTCTCGCGCGCCGCGGCGCGCACCGCGGAGGCGACGAGGTCGGAGGTGCCGGGATGCGCCGGGTGGGCCTTGACGACGACCGGGCATCCGGCCGCGAGCGCCGAGATCGTGTCGCCGCCGGCGACGGAGAACGCGAGCGGAAAGTTCGACGCGCCGAAGACGGCCACCGGCCCGAGCGGCACCAGCATCCGGCGGATGTCGGGCCTCGGCTGCGGCTTGCGGTCGGGCACCGCACGATCGATGCGCGCCCCGGCCCAGGAGCCCTCCTCGATCAGGTCGGCGAAGAGGAGGGCCTGGCTGACGGTGCGCGCGCGCTCGCTCTCGAGGCGCGGGAGCGGCAGCGCCGTCTCCGCCGCGGCCCGCTCGAGGAGGCGGTCGCCGAGCCCGAGGATCTTCTGCGCGACGGCGCGCAGGAACTCCGCCCGCCTCGAGGCCGGAAGCGCCGCGTAGGAGTCGAAGGCCCGCTCGGCCGCGCGCGCGGCCGCGTCGATCTCGCCGGGGCTCGCGTCCCGGAACTCGCCCTCGAGCGTCGCGCCGGTCGCCGGGTTCCTCGCCTGGAAGACGGCGGGGGGCTTCATGCGGCTTTCCGCGCGGCCACCCAGGCGCGCACCTGCTCCTCGAGGACCGGCAGCGGCACGGCGCCGTTGCCGAGCACGACGTCGTGGAACGCGCGCAGATCGAAGCGCGGCCCGAGCGCCTCCTCGGCCTCGCGCCGCAGCTGCCGGATCTTCAGCTCGCCCATCTTGTAGCAGAGCGCCTGGCCCGGCCACGAGATGTACCGGTCGATCTCCGTCCGGACCTCGTGCGTCGAGAGCGCGGTGTGGCCCTCCAGGTAGTCGATCGCCTCCGCGCGCGTCCACCCCATCGCGTGGAGACCCGTGTCGACGACGAGGCGGCACGCCCGCCACATCTCGTACGTCAGCCGCCCGAAGTCGCTGTACGGGTCGGTGTAGAAGCCGGCCTCGAGACCGAGCCGCTCGGCGTAGAGCGCCCACCCCTCGACGAACGCGCCGACGTCCGAGAAGCGACGGAATTCGGGCAACCCGGTCATCTCCTGCGCGAGCGCGATCTGGAGGTGATGCCCGGGCACCGCCTCGTGCAGCGTCAGCGCCTCGAGCGTGTAGAGCGGCCGCTTGTCGAGGAAGAAGGTATTGACCCAGTACTCGCCGGCCTGCGTGCTGCCGACCGGCGCGGGGATGTACCGGCCCCCGGTGTACTTCGGACCGAGGTGGTCGGGAACCGGCGCGATGCCGTACGGCAGCCGCGGCAGCTTCCCGAACATCGACGGGAGCTTCCCGTCCATCCGCTTCGCGATGTACGAGGCGTCCTTCAGCAGCTCGTCGCCCGACTTCGGATAGAAGCGCGGGTCGGTCCGCAGCATGTTCAGGAACGCCTCGAAGTTGCCCTGGAATCCGGTCTTCGCGATCGCCGCGTCCATCTCGGCGCGGATGCGGAGCACCTCCTGCCGGCCGAGCTCGTGCACCTGCTCCGGCGTGACGTCGAGCGTCGTGTAGCGGCGCACCAGGAACGCGTAGTACGCCTTGCCCTTCGGCATCGCCGAGGCGCCGACGGTCGCGCGCGCGCGGGGGACGTAGTCCGTGCGCATGAACTCGAAGAGGGTCCGGTATCCCTGGACCGCTCCGTCCATCACGGCGCGCCGCCCGGCCTCGGTCAGCCGCGCGCGCTCGGCCTCCGGCACGCCCGGCGGAAACCTCCGGAACGGCGCGAAGAAGACGCTCTTCGAGGGATCGGTGACGACGTGCGTCGTCATCGTGATCTCGTAGCCCTCGAAGACCACCTGCGGCACCGTGAAACCGGCGTCCCGCCCCGCCCGCATGAGCGCGATCTCCTGCGCCACGTAGCGCGGGAACGCGTTGAGCCGCGCGATGTAGTTCTCGTAATCCTTCGTCGTCGCGAACGGCATGCGGTCGGGCAGGTCGGCGAAGTCCGTGTGGAAGCCGCTGTCGGAGGTGATCGGGATCCGGTAGGCGCCGAACTCGTAGTCGGAGAGGGAGTCGGCGAGCTCGCGCGCCATCATGTCGGCGCTGACGCGCTCCGAGGGCGACAGCGCGCCGCGGTCGATCGCCTTCAGTTTCGCGAGGGTGTCCCGATCGTGCGCCGCCCGGCGGGCGAGGTCCTCCGGCGTCATCGAGGGAAGGAGGGCGTCGTACCGGTGGTCGCCCGCATACGTCGCGAAGAGCGGGTTCTCCTTCAGCCGGAACTGCCACTCCTCGTCGAAGAGCGTCTGGAGCGCCGCCGATGGGCCCTGCGCGCGGACGGCCGGCGCGACGGCGAGGGCGATCAGGAGCACCGAGAGGACGCGCACGACAGGCGCGGATGGTAACAGGAAGCGCCGCGCTAGGGCGTATGACCGGCGGCGGAGAACTCGCCCAGCTGCTTTCTCAGCGAAGCGATGGCCGCCTCCGAGCGCTGGCCCTCCGGGAGCCCCTCGGCATAGGAGAGCGCATCCTCCACCGTCTTCCGCGCGGCGGCGCCGTTGCCCATCGCCGTCTCGATGTCCGCGCGAACGGCGAAGACCCGGAGCTTCCTCGGCCCGTACACGCGCTCGAGCGCCCGGTCCGACGCGGCGAGGGCGTCGTCGTAGCGCTTGAGCTTCAGGTAGACGAGGGCGAGCCGCGCCGGCGGGTTGTAGTCCTGGGGGAAGTCCTTCTCCGAGCGCAGGAGCATGGGGACCGCGCGCTCGATCTCGCCGGCGGCCTCGTATGCGTTGAGGCGGTTCGGGTCGAGCGCCGTCCGCTGCTCGGGCGTCTTCGCGGCGCGCTCGGCCGCGTCGAGGTCGGCGACCCACTCGAGCGCCGTCGCATGGGCGCCGGCCTCGTCCTTCGCGTCCTCGCGGGCGTCCACGAGCGAGCCGTAGAGCGCGGACCGGTCGTCGGCCGCGAGCACGATCGTGGGGTCGGAGAGAATCGCTCGGACGTCCTTCTCGAAGGCGCCGATCGCGTCGCCGCGGCCCGGCGCGTTCGGAGGCAGCTTGAGCGCACACTCGAGGCCGGAGCCCGCGACGGACGCGCCCGCCACCGAGCCGCGCAGCGGCGGGTACGTCTCCCGGGCGACCGCGACGCATCGCGCCGGCTGTTTCGAGTACGAGAACGCGAAGAGGAGCGACTCGACGGCGCGCGGGTACGAGCGCGCGGTCGTCGGCAGCGTCTTCAGCGCCTCTTCATACCCGGGGATCGACTCCGTGTACTTGCCCTCGGAGTACAGCGCGTCCGCCCGGGCGAGCGCCGTCGTGGCGGTGGCGCCGCCGACGCGCACCGATCGCCGCCCCTCGTCGAAGAGCTTGCCGAGCTCCGCGACGGTGGCGCCCCCGACCCAGCGCAGGACGATCGTCTCCCGCGCGGGGTCGATGACGTAGAACGAGGGCCAGGCCTTGATGGGGTACTTCCTCAGGAACTCCGCGTTCCCCGTCTTTTCCGTGTCGATCGAGAGCCAGACGAACTGTCCGGCGCGCCGCGTGAGGGTCGGGTCCGTGAAGACGTAGGCCCTCATCGAGCGGCACGTGTGTCACCAGGGCGCCCAGGCGTCGACGAAGATCGGCAGTTTCCTGGACTTCGCCTCCGACAGGGCGCGGCCGTAGTCGTCCTCGATCCACGGAAGAGCGCTCTTGCTCGGGGTGGCGGGCGCGGCCCCGAGGAGGGCGGCCGCCAGAAACATCGCGCCGAGACGGCTCGTACTCATCATCTCCATCCTAACGGAGATAAACTTCCCGGGTTTCACGAACAGGAGGAAGAAGAGGATGAAGACCCTCCCGCGCTTCGCGCTCGCCTCGATCCTCGCCCTCGCCGCCGCGCTCCCCGCCGCCGCCCAGGACAAGAAGAAAGCGGCCGACGAGAAGGCCGCCATGGAGGCCTGGCAGAAGGCCATGACCCCCGGCGACGGCCAGAAGAAGCTCGAGCCCCTCGTCGGCACGTTCGACGCGAAGGTGCGGATGTGGATGGACCCGTCCCGGCCGCCCGACGACTCGGCGGGAACGTCAGTCAACAGCTGGGTGCTCGGCGACCGCTACGTGCAGACGAAATACGAGGGCACCTTCCTCGGCGAGGCCTTCAACGGCGTCGGGTATACCGGCTACGACAACGTGACGAAGAAGTACCAGGGCGCCTGGATGGACACGGGCTCGACCGCGATCATGACCTCGGTCGGGACGATCGACGCCGCCGGCAAGGTCATCACGATGAAGGCGACCACGAGCGACCCCGCGACCGGGAAGGTGACGACCACCGACCAGAAGATCACGATCGTCGACAACGATCACCACACGATCGAGATGTGGGGCAAGGCGCCGGACGGCAAGAATTTCAAGATGATGGAGATCCAGTACACGCGCAAGAAGTAGCCTCGCGCTTCGGCGCTTTCCCCGGAGGAGGCCTCCCGTGAACATGCTGCGAAAGTCGGTTGCGGTCGCTCTCTGTCTCGTCCTCTCGTCGCTGTCGGCGGCGAGCCTGGCGGCGCAGACGCCGCCGGCCGGAAACGCCGCGCAGGCGCCGCCGGCCGCCGGCGCGACGGCGGGCTCGACGTCGCCGGCGTCCGCTCCCGATCCCTGGCCGCGCCGGGTCGTCACCGGAGCCGGGTCGGCCCTGACGACCTTCCTGATCTACCAGCCGCAGCTCGACAGCTGGTCGGGCATCGCGCTCGAGGGGCACGCCGCCGTCTCGGTCCAGCCGCCGGGCGCCAAGGACCCGACGTTCGGCGTGATCTGGTTCACGGCGCGCACCGACGTCGACAAGGTCAACCGGGTCGTCTTCCTCGAGGACCTGAACGTCACCCGCGTCCGCTTCCCGTCGGCGCCGGCGAGCGCGGCCGCCTGGCAGGCGGCGCTCCAGGGAAGCGGCGAGGGCAAGAAGTCGAAGGCCATCGCCCTCGACCGCCTGGAGGCGGACCTGGGGATCCTGCAGCAGAAGAAGGTCGGCGAATCGAAGCCCCTGAACAACGCGCCCCCGCAGATTCTCTTCTCCGACGTGCCCGCCGTGCTCGTTCTGATCGACGGCGCGCCGGTCTGGAAGCCGCAGGCCGGCACGTCGCAGCAGCGCCTGATCAACACGAGCGCGATCGTGCTCCAGGACCCGTCGGGCGCGATCTACTTCCACCTCTTCGACGGCTGGCTGACGGCCCCCTCGATTCAGGGACCGTGGGTCGTGGCCGATCCGGGCTCCGGCGTCAGGGCCGACCTCGACACCGCGTACAAGGCGATCCTCGCGGCGGGCAACGGCGATCCCATGACGGGCGGCTCCGCCTCCGACAAGAACGCGCCGAAGCCGTCGCTGGCGACGAAGCCGATCCCGATCGTCTACTTGCAGACGCAGCCGACCGAGCTGATCGTCACGAGCGGCGCGGCGGACTACCAGGCGATTCCGGGAACACAGCTCCTTTACGTCACGAACACCACCGGACGCGTCTTCAAGGACATCGACAACCAGAACACGTACCTGCTCATCTCCGGCCGCTGGTTCAGCGCGCCGTCCCCGGCAGGCCCATGGACTTACGTGGCGGCCTCGAGCCTGCCGCCGGACTTCGCGAAGATCCCGGACGACAGCCCCATGGAGAACGTGAAGGCGTCGGTGCCCGGAACGCCGCAGGCGCAGGAGGCGGTCGTCGCGAACACGATCCCGCAGACGGCGACCGTGCAGCGCTCGGCCCAGATCGCGAAGCCGATCACGTTCGACGGGACGCCGCAGATGAAGCCGATCGAGGGCACGACGCCGGCGCTGCAGTACGTCGTCAACGCGTCGACCCCGATCATCATGACGGCGCCGTACTCCTACTTCGCCTGCCAGAGCGGCATCTGGTTCTCGTCGCCCTCGGTCAACGGGCCCTGGACCGTCGCGGCGTGGGTTCCGTCCTCGATCTATTCCATTCCGCCCTCGTCCTCGCTCTACTACCTGACCTACGTGCAGGTGTACGGCTCGACCCCGGACGTCGTGTACGTCGGCTACACGCCCGGCTACACGGGCGCCATCGTCACCGACGGGGTCGTCGTGTACGGCACCGGCTACGTCTACTCGCCCTGGATCGGCAGCGTCTGGTACGGGCCGCCGGTCACGTACGGCTGGGGCTGCGGCCTCGCCTACACGCCGTGGAGCGGGTGGGCGTTCGCTTTCGGCGTGGGCTGCGGCTTCGCGATGGGCGCGGCGATGTGCGGATACGGCTGGGGGTACTACGGCTGGGGCTGGGGCGCCGCGTGCGGCGCCTGGTACGGCGGCTACGGCGCGGCGTACTGGGGCCACGGCGGCGGCGCCGTCTGGGGACCCGGCTACGCGCGGTGGTCCTCGGGCAACGTCTACAGCCACTGGGGCAACACGAGCGCCGTGACACGGTCCGGCGGCGGCTACAACGCCTGGACCGGCAACGCGTGGCACGGCACCGAGGGCGCGGCCTACAACTCGCGCACGGGCGTCGCGACGGCCGGCCAGCACGGCGCGGTCGGCAACGCCTACACGGGCAACTACGCCTCGGGAACCCGCGGCGCGGCCTACGACACGAAGACGGGCGCGTCGGCGTCGGGTTGGCATGGCACCGCCGGCAACGCGTACACCGGCAATTCGATCTCGGGCGGCCGCGGCACGGTCACGAACGCGAGCGGCCAGTCGACCAACGTCGGCGGATTCCACACGGACCAGGGCGGCGTCGCGCACGTGGGCAACAACGTGTATGCGGACCACGACGGCAACATCTACTCGAACAGCGGCGGCGGCTGGAGCCAGTACAACCACAACACGAACGGCTGGGGCGGACTCACGAACAGCTCCTATTCCCACGACCTCGACAACATGAGCCAGGCGCGCTCCTCCGGCGACAGCCACTGGAACAACTTCGGCGGCAGCAGCTGGGGCGACCACTCGTGGGGCGGCGGCGGCTGGGGCGGCGGAGGCGGGGATCGCTCCTTCGGCGGCGGCTCCATGGGCGGCGGCGGCTGGGGCGGCTTCCACGGCGGCGGCTGGGGCGGCGGAGGCGGGTTCCGCGGCGGCGGGGGATTCCGGCGCTAGGACCTGAAATAAGATGAGCGGCGCGACCCACACCGAATAAGGAGAGAACCATGAAACGGGCGGCTACCCTTCTCGGTCTGCTGGCCGGAGCGCTCACCCTGGCCTGCTCGACGATGACGACCAACGTGGACTATGACCACACCATCAACTGGTCGCAGTTCCACACCTTCCAGATCGCGGAGGGCACGAAGGACCCGGTGACGTTCACCGAGAAGCGGATCGAGGATGGCATCACCCAGCAGCTGACGGCGAAGGGATGGCAGCCGGTCACGTCGAACCCGGACATCCTCGTGTACAGCCACGTCGTCCTGTCTTCGGAGAAGCAGTGGAACGCGACGAGCATGGGCGGCTTCGGCTATCGCGGCTGGGGAGGCATGGGCGGCGGCATGGCGACCGCCACGCAGACGACGATTCCCATCGGCACCCTGATCGTCGACATGGTCAACCCGAAGACCCGCGAGATGGTCTGGCGCGGAACCGCCCAGGACCAGGTCTCCTCGACGGGAGCGGACCGCGGTCAGATCGACGCGGCGATGCAGGCGCTCTTCAAGAACTTCCCGCCGCAGCCGGCGAAATAGCGATTCGCGTTTCGTTTTCGAAAGAGAGGAGATCATGAGAAAGACGATCCTGGTGCTCGGAGCCGTTGCCGGCGCGCTGACGCTGGCGTGTTCCACGATGAAGACGGACGTCGACTACGACCACACGATCAACTGGTCGTCGATGCACACGTTCCAGCTGGCGGAAGGGACGAGAAGTCCCGACACGTTCACGCAGAAGCGCATCGAGGACAACGTCACGAGTCAGCTCCAGTCGAAGGGTTGGCAGGCCGTCACGTCCAATCCCGACGTCATCGTGAATACGCACGTCGTCCTTCAGGCCGAGAAGCAGTGGAACGCGACGGGCACGGGAGGATTCGGCCGGTTCGGCGGCGGCATGGCGCAGGCCACGCAGTCGACGGTGCCGATCGGGACCCTGGTCGTCACGATGACGAACCCCAAGACCGGCGAGCTGATCTGGCGCGGCGCGGCTCAGGACCAGGTGAGCACCAGCGGCGGCGACAACGGTCAGATCGCGCAGGCCATCGCGGAGATCCTGAAGAACTTCCCGCCGGGAACGGCCAAGTCCTGAGCGATCGATCGGCGGCCGGGCGCGCTCGGCCGCCGATCGTTTCCTTTCGAGAGAGGAATCTATGAATCGGAAATTCCTGGCGGGACTCGTCGCGCTCGGACTGTTCGCGTTCGCGTCGTGGGCCGGAGCGCAGCAGCTCATCCTCAAGGGCGAGTTCGGCATGAAGGCCGGCACGATGCCCGACCCCGGGCTGTACGTGGGGATGTTCGGCGACATCAACTGGGCCGACGAGATCAAGCTCGACAACGCCACGATCCACGGGCCCAGGCTCACGCAGGAGATCTTCGGGCCGCTCATCAACTGGGTCTCGCCGTACAAGATTCTCGGCGCCAACTACGCGTTCATGGCTGCGGTGCCGTTCGCCAACACTCGAGCCGAATTCCCGCGCCTCCGCGACTTCAGCGGCTCGACGGGCCTGGCGCTTTCGGAGCTCTGGATCGTCCCGGTCGAGCTCGGGTGGCACATCAAGGATCCGCTTCCCCTGTCTCCCGGCGGCGCGGACATCATCTTTCACTACGCTTTCTACGCGCCGACGGGCCGCTACACGCCGGGCGACCCGACGAACACGTCGCTCGGCATGTGGACCAACGAGCTCTCCGGCCGCCTGACCGCCTACTTCGACAAGGACCGCGAATGGCACGGATCGGCGGCCCTCTTCTACGACATCAACAGCCAGAAGAAGGACCAGGACTGGACGACCGGGAACGCCTTCACGTTCATGGGCGGACTCGGCCGCAACTGGGGCGCCAAGGACAGCCTTTTCAGCGGCTGGGCCGGTATCGCCGGTTACGGGCAGTGGCAGACCACCGACACCACGGGCGTCGACGCGCCGTTGGCCGCCCGGCTGGGCAAGTCGAGGGTCTACTCGATCGGCCCCGAGCTGACGGCCCTCCAGGGGGCGCTGACCCTTCGGTACTTCTGGGAGTACGGGGCGAAGTTCTCGGCCCAGGGCCAGGGGCTCTACGTGCAGTTCGTGATGCCTCTGGGGAAGTAGGGTTCCCACCGGGCGCCCCTCACCCCAGCCCTCTCTCGTAGGGAGAGGGAGTCCAAAGAAAAACCCTCTCCCCCATCGGGGGAGAGGGCGAGGGTGAGGCGGGATCGACTCCCGAAACGACTTCGACGCCGTCGCGGGACCTCACTCCTCCTCGGAAGGATTACTGCGCGATCTTCTGGTAGTTCGAGTTGTTCACCGTGACCACGATGCCCTTCGCGGCCGCGTTGACGACCTCCCGAGCGGGATAGTTCGTGCCATCGGGGAGCTGAGCGAACTGGACGTTCAGCGTCACCGGGCTCGAGGGATCGCCGAGATACGAATTGACCGAGAGGGCCGCCATCTTTCTCGCGGCCATCGCGAAGTCGATCGTCATCGAGTCGCCGGGCAGCGAGTAGTTGCGGAAGGTCAGCCCCGCCTCGCCGGCCGCCGGACGCGAGAAGGACGCGTTGCCGGCCTCGTGCGCCGCCTTCATCCGCGCGCCGTCGGGCGGCACGTAGAGGCCGATGAGACCCTTGACCTGCTGCATGTAATCCGTGAACTCCTCTTTCTTCTTCTCCGCGATGCGGCCCCGGAGGCCGCGCTGTTCCTGCGGCTGTGGGGCAGGACCGATCGGCGCGCACTGCGGCTTGCCGTCGGCACCGTACCGGCAGGCGAGCTGCTTCGTGGTCTTCACCTCGCCGTTGACGGCGACCTGGACGTTCTCCGTCCACTGATACTGGCGCAGCGCCGCCCGGTTGGCCGTGGCGTGCTGCTGCAGCGCCTCCACCTTCTCCTTGAGCGCCTCGGCGAGCAGCCCGCCCGCGCCCTGCGGCGGCGGTTGCGGCTGCGCCTGCTGAGCGGCCGAAGCGGCCGCGAGGAGAACCGCTCCGCCGAGAGTTCCGAGGACCGCGGGCAAGTCGAGCCGGAATCCGTGGCTCATGATTCCTCCTGTGACGGGCCGAGGAGCGGCGGGATTCTATCGAAGCCGGAGGGCACCCTTCACGCGGCGGGGATAGACTTTCGGACGCCGTCGCCGAGGAGTCTCCACGAACGTTCCAGCGAGCCGCCGCGCCTCTCTCCTTTGGTCCCTGCGGATCGCCGCGGCGGGGTTCGCGATGCTCGCCGCCGCGAGCCGCATCTTCGCGGCCGAAGCCGCGCCGCGCCGGGTCCTCATCCTGACCTCCTTTGGCAGCCGCTTCGCGCCGTTCGAGACCTACGGCGCCGCGCTGCGGGCGGACATCGTGGACGGCTGGCCCGCTCCCGTCGAATTCCTCGAGACGCCGCTCGAGATGGCGCGCTTTGCGGCGCCGTCCCGCGAGGAGGCCCCGCTCGCGGAGTACCTGCGCGCGCTCGTCGCCGACAGGAAACTCGACCTCGTCGTCACGATCGGGGCGCCCGCGGCCGAGTTCGTGTCCCGGCAGCGCCCCTTCCCCGGCGTCGCCACCCTCATCGCGGGACTCGAGCGCCGCCAGGTGCAGGACCTCGCGCTCGAGGCGAGCGACGTCGCCGTCGCCGCCGTTTACGACCCGCCCCGCGCCGTCGAGAACATCCTTCGCCTCTTCCCCGGCACGACGCGGATGATCGTCGTGCTCGGCGCCTCGCCGCTCGAGCGCTACTGGCGCGGCGAGCTCGAGCGCGAGCTCGCGCCGTTTGCCCCGCGCGAGGAGTTCGACTGGTGGGACGGACTCTCGCTCGAGGAAATGCGGCGCCGGGCGGCCGAGCTCGGCCCGGGCGCGGCGATCCTGTACGGGAGCCTCAAGGTCGACGGCGCCGGCATCGCGCACGAGGAGGAGGAGGGTCTCGTCGCGCTGCGGGCGGTCGCGAAGGTCCCGATCTTCGGCGCCTTCGTCGAGCAGCTCGGACAGGGCGTCGTCGGGGGCCCGCTCGTGCCCGTTTCGCGGGAGGCCCGCCGGGCGGCGGGCGTCGCGCTGCGGCTGCTGGCCGGGGACGCGCCGGGACGCGTCGTCGTGCCGCCGCCCCTGCCGCTCGTCGTCGCGTACGACTGGCGCGAGCTCCGGCGCTTCGGCATTCCTCTCTCGAGCCTGCCGGCGGGCAGCGACGTCCGCTTCCGGCCGCCGGGCCTCTGGGAAGCGCACCGGGAGTCCGTGCTGCTCGCGGCCGCCGTGGTCCTGCTCCAGACGCTCCTGATCGCCGCCCTGCTCGCGCAGCGGTCCCGCCGGCGCCTCGCGGAGGAGCGCGTGCACGTGCTGAACCGCCGCCTCCTGCACGCGCAGGAGGAGGAGCGCAAGGTCATCGCCCGGGAGCTCCACGACGACTTCAGTCAGCGCCTCGCGCGGCTCGCGATCGACGCGGCGCGCCTCGAGTACGCGGCGGCGGTACCCGTCGACGGCGAGAAGCCGCGCGGCGGCGCGATGCGCGACGAGCTCACGCGCCTGTCCGAGGACGCCCACGCGCTCGCCTACCAGCTCCATCCCTCGACGCTCGACGATCTCGGCCTCACCGAGGCGCTGCGCAACGAGGCGGAGCGCTTCCAGCGCCTCGAGTCCGTTCCGGTCGCGCTCGACCTGCGCGACGGCGGCCCGCCGCCCTCGCGTGAGACGGCGCTCTGCCTGTTCCGGATCGCCCAGGAGGGTCTGCGCAACGTCGCTCGCCACGCGCGCGCGAAGACGGTGACGCTCTCCTGCGCGCCGAGCGCGCGCGGGCTCGAGCTGCGCCTCGGCGACGACGGCGTCGGGTTCGACCCGGCGCGCCGTCTCGACCGGCCGAGCCTCGGCCTCGCGAGCATGCGCGAGCGGGTCGAGACCCTCGGCGGACGGATCGCGATCAAGAGCGCACCGGGGCGCGGCACCGAGATCGCCGCGTGGGCGCCGCTCGAGCCGCGCCCGGAGTGATCCCGATGGCGCGCCTGCGGGTCCTGCTCGCCGACGACCACCGCATGGTGGCCGAGGGACTGCGCGGCCTCCTCGAGCCCGAGTTCGACCTCGTCGGCATCGTCGAGGACGGGCGGCGGCTGCTGGACGAGGCCGTGGCGCAGAAGCCCGACGTCGCCGTCGTCGACATCGGGATGCCGCGCGTCAATGGACTCGAGGCGATCCCGCTCCTGAAGAAGGCGGTGCCGGGAATCCGCGTCGTCGTCGTCACGATGCATCGCGAGGCCGCCTACGCGCGCCGCGCGCGGGAAGCGGGCGCCGACGGCTTCGTGCTCAAGCACGCCGCGGCCGAGGAGCTCATCGCGGCGATCCGCGCCGCGGCCGAAGGTGAACCGGCGGTGAAGGCGGACGCGGCGCCCGCCCCGGACGCCCGCGGCGGCGACCTGACCCCGCGCCAGCGCGAGATCGTCCAGCTCGTCGCGAAGGGCCTCACGGCGAAAGAGATCGCGTCGGTCCTCGGCCTCTCCGTCCGCACGATCGAATTCCACAAGTACCGTGCGATGGAGTCCCTCGGCGTGACCACGAGCGCGGAGCTCATCCGCGTGGCCCTCGAAAAGGGCATCGCCGGACCCTGAGTCATTCCACCGGGCGACGTTGACAGCGGCGCGCGGGCGCTGATTTGATAGCGCCGACTCACCCGGTTCCCAAAATGAAAGGGAGGCCCATGCGAAACCGGCGCTCTCTCCTCGTGTTCCCGGCCGTCCTGGCGGTTGCCGCCGCGGTCCTCGGGCAGCAGCCGGCGCCGCCGCCTCCGGGCTCCCCCGGGGCCACGACCTCCATCGATGGCAAGCAGCTGCCGCCGCCCGATCCGCCGTTCGGCGGCGTCATCAAGGACAACGCGCTGCAGTCGACGCCCTGGTGGGCGCCGCGCATCGTGCCGCCGAAGGGCGCGCCGAACGTCCTCCTCATCATGACGGACGACTCGGGCTACGGCGTGCCGTCGACCTTCGGCGGCGTCATTCCGACGCCCGCGCTCGATCGCATCGCGAAGGCGGGACTGCGCTACACGCAGATGAACTCGACGGCGCTCTGCTCGCCGACCCGCGCGGCGCTCATCACCGGCCGGAACCACCACTCGGCGGGCTTCGGCGTCATCTCCGAGCAGTCCACGGGCTTCCCCGGCTACAACAGCATCATCGCCAAGGACAAGGCGACCATCGGTCGCATTCTTCTCGACAACGGCTATTCGACTTCCTGGTTCGGCAAGGATCACAACACGCCGACCTATCAGGCCAGCCAGATCGGCCCGTTCGACCAGTGGCCGACCGGAATGGGCTTCGAGTACTTCTACGGCTTCGTTGGCGGCGACACCAACCAGTGGGAGCCGAACCTCTTCCGCAACACGACGCAGATCTACCCGAACCTGGGTCATCCGGGGTGGAACCTGACGACGGCGCAGGCGGACGACGCGATCGAGTGGCTGAACCGCGTGAACCAGATCGACCCCTCAAAGCCGTTCTTCTGCTACTACGTCCCGGGCGGCACGCACGCGCCGCACCACCCGACGCCCGAGTGGATCAAGAAGATCTCGGACATGCACCTCTTCGACAAGGGATGGAACGTCCTGCGCGACCAGATCTTCGAGAACCAGAAGCGGCTGGGCGTGATCCCGAAGGACGCGAAACTGACCCCGTGGCCGGACAAGCTGCTGAAACGGTGGGAGCAGCTCACGCCCGACGAGAAGAAAATGTTCCTCCGCCAGGTGGACGTCTTCGCGGCCTACGTGGCCTACACGGACTACGAGATCGGCCGCGTCATCCAGGCGGTCGAGGACATGGGCAAGCTCGACAACACGATCATCATCTACATCAACGGCGACAACGGCACGAGCGCCGAGGGACAGCTCATCGGCACGCCGAACGAAGTCGCCATGTTCAACGGCGTCCAGGTCCCGGTCGCCGACCAGCTCAAGTACTTCTACGACGTCTGGGGCTCGGACAAGACCTACAACCACATGGCCGTGGGCTGGGCCTGGGCCTTCGACACCCCGTTCTCCTGGACCAAGCAGATCGCGTCGCACTGGGGCGGCGTGCGCCAAGGCATGGCGGTCTCCTGGCCGGGGCACATCACCGACGTCGGCGGCCTCCGCCACCAGTTCATGCACATCATCGACGTCGTTCCCACCCTCCTCGAGGTCACTGGCATCCATCAGCCGGACACGGTCGACGGCATCAAGCAGAGCCCCGTCGAGGGCGTGAGCTTCGCGTACACGTTCGACAAGGCCAACGCGAACGCCCCGTCCCGGCACCATACGCAGTACTTCGAGATGATGGGCGATCACGCGATCTACAACGACGGCTGGATCGCCTCGACCAAGGTGATCCGGCCGCCCTGGGACGTCGTCGGGGCGGTCAACCCGGATCCGCTCAACAACGTGACGTGGGAGCTCTACGACGTGACGAAGGACTGGACGCAGGCCGAGGACGTCGCGGCGAAGAACCCGCAGAAGCTGGCCGAAATGAAGGCGCTCTTCCTGACCGAGGCCAAGAAATACCAGGTCCTTCCTCTCGACGCCTCGGTGGCGACCCGCCTCGTCGCGCCCCGGCCGAACATCACGGCCGGCCGCAGCGAGTTCGTCTACACCAAGCCGATGGTGGGGCTGCCGCAGGGAGACTCGCCCTTGCTGCTGAATTGCTCCTACACGATCACCGCGGACATCGACGTGCCGCAGGGCGGCGCCGAGGGCATGCTCCTGACATCCGGGGGGCGGTTCGGCGGCTACGGCTTCTACCTCCTGAAGGACAAGCCGGTCTTCCTCTGGAACCTGGTCGGCCTGCGGAAGATCCGTTGGGATGCACCCGACGCGCTCGCTCCGGGCAAGCACAGCGTCGAGTTCGACTTCAAGTACGACGGCCTCGGGCCGGCGACGCTCGCCTTCAACAACATGAGCGGCATCGGGCAGAGCGGCACCGGAACGCTGAAGGTCGACGGCAAGACGGTGGCGACGCAGAAGATGGAGCACACGCTCCCGCTGATCCTCCAGTGGGACGAGAGCTTCGACATCGGCTCCGACACGGAGACCGGCGTCAACGACGAGGACTATCTTCCGCCGTTCGCGCTCACCGCGAAGCTCAACAAGCTCACGATCAAGGTCGACCGGCCGCAGCTGTCCCCGGCCGACATCCAGAAGCTCGAGGCGGCGACCCGCAACAACAAGGCCAGCGAGTAGGTCAGTTTTCGAATGTGGAGGAGGTTCCCATGAGGAAGCGTCTGGCAGTCCTGGTTCTCGTTCCGGCCCTGTGGCTCGTCTCGAACGCGCCGCAGGCGCAGCAGCAGCAGTACCCGCTCGCGGACATGCTCGCCCAGAAGATCATCGACAAGTACACCAACTCGACCTGCGTCCAGCTCGCCGAGAACAAGAGCGAGAAGCCGACGGGAGAGAAGGCGCAGATGGAGCAGCGGGTGATCGCGGCGCTGAAGGCCGACCCGCAGATGCGCCAGTACTTCATCAACAAGATCGCCGCGCCGATCGCGAACAAGATGTTCGAGTGCGGGATGATTCCTTGAAGCCGTCCGGACCGGCCGACGCTCCACCGCCGGCCGTCCATTCCTGATGCCTTTGCATCAGAATCGCCGGCCTAGAATCTTCCCCGACCCCAAGGAGGTCCCATGACCCGAATCGGCTCGTCCCGAGTCCCGCTCGCCGTCGCGCTCTGCCTCTTTGCAGCGGCCGCCTTCGCCCAGGACGCCGCCAACCAGGGCCTGCGCGCGGGAATCGCCGAAAGAGTCACGGCGGCGCGCCAGGCCAACGCCACCGCGATGCAGCAGTACACCTGGGACCAGCGCACGGAGCTGCTCGAGGACGGCACGGTCAAGGACACCCGCGTCCAGATGGTCAACTGGGTCAACGGCCAGTACCAGAAGAGCCTGGTCTCGAACGAGGGGCCGTCGCTCCCCCGCTTCGGGATCCGCAAGCGCATCGCCGAACAGAAGCAGAAGGAGATGCAGGAGTACATGTCGGGGCTGAAGGCGCAGCTCGAGCAGTACACCATGGGCACGAGTCCGCAACTGCTGGCCTTCTTCAACAAGGCGTCGGTGAGCGGTCCCGACGCGACAGGCCTTCTGGCCCTCTCCGGCGGCAGCGTCGTGATGCCGGGCGACTCCATGACGCTCTGGGTCAACGCGACGACGCACAAGGCCGCCAAGGCGTTCGTCGCGACGACGTACCAGGGGGATTCGGTCACGATGAACGCGACGTTCAACGTGCTCGCCTCGGGCCTGTCCTACATGAACTTCGCCGACATCCAGATCCCCGGCAAGCAGATGGAGATCCAAGTCTCCAATTTCAATTACAACAAGAACAACTGAGGCCGCCAATGCTCCGCCAGACACGTTTCGCACTCGCCTTCGCGGCATCGCTGCTGGCCGCCGGCGCCTCGGCGCAGGCGCCGAAGCCGACGCCGGCGCCCGGAAAGAAGCCCGCGCCGAAGTCCGCCGCCGCCGCTCCCCGCCCGGTGCCGACGCCCGAGACGAGGGCCGTCGACATCCTCAAGGCCTCCTGCGCGAAGCTCGCCGCCGCGGGCTCGATGTCGTTCACCGCGCTGGGCGCCTACGAGGTGCCGAGCCTCTGGGGTCCGCCGCTCATCTACGGACGCATCTACGAGGTGGCGCTGCAGCGGCCCGACAAGATCGCCGTGATCACCGTCGGCGACGGGCCGCGCACCGAGTTCTACGACGACGGCAAGGTGATGATGAGCTTCCACCCGGCCGAGAACCTCGTCGCGGTCACGGACGCGCCGAAGACGATCGACGGCGCCCTCGAGAAGCTCTTCGCGGAATCCGGCACCTACTTCCCCTTCACCGACCAGATCGTCAAGGACCCCTGGGGCGACATCGCGTCGGCCCTGACGGGAGCGTTCTACGTCAGCGAGTCGAACCTGGTCGGCGGCGTCACGACGGACGTGATCGCCTACGAATCGAACGGCGTCTTCATCCAGATGTGGATCGGGAAGGACGACAAGCTCCCCTACATGTCGCGGGCCATGTTCGTGGACGACCCGCTCCAGCTGCGCCACTCGGTCCAGTTCACGAACTGGAAGCTCGAGCCGCCGCTCGGCCCGGAGAAGTTCACGACGACCAAGGCGGCGAACGCCGACAAGATCCCGTTCAACCACCCGAAGATGAAGTCGGACGTCCCGGCGCCCGAAAAGGCCGGCACGGCGAAGAAGCCGGCCGCGAAATCGAAGCCCACCCCAAGACCCCAGTAGGAGGCCTTCCATGCGAAACAAGCTCTCGGCCGGCATCGCGGGATTCCTCACCGCCTGGCTGACGTGCCTTCCCGCCGCGGCGTGGTCGCACGCGAACGCGTACGGCGGTCACTCGTCCGGCACCTACGGCGAAGGCGGCACGCACACCAACGCCTACGGAGGCTCGACGTCGCACGAGTACGGCGAGGGCACCGAGCACACGAACGCGTACGGCGGCTCGACCGCGCACAGCTACTACGGCGGCACGGAGCACACGAACGTCTACGGCGGCACGACGGCCGGCGCCTACGGCGCGGGCGCGTACCACACGACGTCGTACGGCGCGACCGCGTACCACCCGCCCGACTACTACGGCGGCGCCTACTACCACCCGCCGGCGGCCTACTATCCGTACCCCTACCATCCGCCGACGGCGGTCGTTTATCCGACGACGACCACCTCCGGTTGGGCGGTCGCGGGCGCGGCGATGGCGGGCATGGCGGTCGGCGCCGCGGCGACCTCGGCAGCGGCCGCCTCTTCGGCGAGCAGCTATCAGTCCGGCTACGCCGCTGGAGCGGCGACCACCTCCGCCGCCACGACGAACGCCTACGCGGCGGGCGTCGCGGCGGGTTCCGCCAACACGACCGCCGCCTACAGCGCCGGTCTGGCCACCGGCGTGGCCGTCGCGTCGCACCCGTCGGGGACGGTCCTCTACGCCGCCCCGACCGGGGCCGTTCACACGACGATCAACGGCACGACGTACCTCGTCTCGAACGGCGTCTGGTACCTGCCGTCGTCGGGCGCGAACGGCGTCGTGTACACGGTCGTCCCGGCGCCCTGACCTCCGCCGCTACGATGAGCCCGCTGGCGACCAGTCTCGTGGTCTTCGGCTGCGTCTTCGGCGGCTCGCTCGTCGGCATCGCCCTGCGCGGGGTCCTGCCCGAACACCACCTGAGCGCGGAGACGAAGGATGTGGTGCGGGCGGCCATGGCGCTCGTCAGCACGATGTCGGCCCTGGTCCTCGGCCTGCTCGTCGCCTCCGCGAAGGGCACCTACGACACGCAGAGGGACGAGCTGACGTCGCTCTCGGCCAACGTGACGCTGCTCGATCGGGTTCTCGGCCGCTATGGACCGGAAGCCGCCCCGGCGCGCGGACTCCTCAAGGAGGCCGTCGCCGACACTCTCGCTCACATCTCCCAGGGCGCGGGGGCCGTCGCGACCCCGACCGTGCGGAGCCAGTCGATCTACGACGAGGTCCTCGGCCTCGCTCCCCAGAGCGATCTGCAGAGGGCTCTCAAGTCGGAGGCCCAGAGCCTCATGCTGACGATCGCCAGGACGCGGGCCCTCATGCTGGCACAATCGAGAAACACGCTCTCGTTCACGCTGCTCGCCGTCGTCGTCTTCTGGCTGACCGTGAACTTCGTCAGCTTCGGCCTCTACGCGAAGCCGAACGCGACGGCGACGGCGGCGCTCTTCCTCGCCGCGGTCTCGGTGGCCGGCGCGCTCCTGCTGATCCTGGAAATGGACCGCCCGTACTCGGGACTCATCCACATCTCCGACGCGCCGCTGCGCGATGCTCTCGAACGACTCGGTCACTGAGAAAGGGGTTTCGCATGATTCGCTTCGTCCGGAATGGGTTCATCCTCGCGGTGGTCACCCTCCTCGTCGCCGCCGGCTGCGGCAAGAACGACACGGTCACGCAGGCGGAGAAGGCCGACAAGGCCTCGGGCGTCCCGGCCCCGGGCGTCGAGGAAGTCAAGAAGATCGCGGAGGACGGATTCGTCTACGGGCTGCCGGTCGTCATGAATTACGCGGTCTTGTACGAGTTCGTCATCGACAAGAACTCCGGCCAGTGGAAGGCGCCCTTCAATCAGATCAACAACCAGCACCGCGTCTTCACGTACGAGGACACTTCGGTCCCGACGCCCAACAGCGATACGCCCTACTCGATGCTCTGGCTCGATCTGCGGGCCGAGCCCATGGTGATCTCGGTGCCGGCCGTCGAGAAGACCCGCTACTACTCGGTGCAGCTCTGCGACGGCAACACGTACAACTACGGTTACATCGGCAGCCGCTCGACCGGCAGCGACGCCGGCGCCTACCTCGTCGCCGGCCCGCGGTGGCAGGGCGAGACGCCCGCCGGCATCAAGAAGGTCTTCCGCTCGAGCACCGACTTCTCGCTCGTGATCTTCCGGACCCAGCTCATCGGTCCCTCCGACATGCCGAACGTGGAGAAGGTGCAGAGCGGATACGCGGCGCAGCCGCTGTCGGGCTTCCTCAAGCAGCCGGCCCCCGCGGCGGCGGCCGCCGTCGACTTCCCGAAGATCGACAAGGATCTCGTCAAGACCGAGTTCTTCGAGTACCTCGACTTCGCCCTTCAGTTCGCGCCGCCGCAGGACAACGAGAAGGACATCCGCGCGAGGCTCGCGACGATCGGAGTGGGTCCGGGCAAGAAGTTCGACTTCAAGCAGCTCTCCGTCGAACACAAGGCCGCGATCCTCATCGGCATGAAGGAGGGTTCCAAGAAGGTCGACGAGGCCGTCGCGAAGGCCGGCAAGGCGGTCAACGGCTGGCAGGTGAGCGGCCTCCCCGGTGACAGCGCCCACTACAACGGCGATTGGGTCATGCGGGCCGCGGCGGCGAAGGCGGGGATCTACGGAAACAGCCCCGAGGAGGCGATGTACCCGTTCACGCGCACCGACGGCGCCGGGCAGGAGCTCGACGGCTCGAAGCACGCGTACACGCTGACCTTCGCGAAGGGCCAGTTCCCGCCGGTCAACGCGTTCTGGTCGGTCACGATGTACGACGGGAAGACGCAGCTCCTCATCAAGAACCCGATCGATCGGTATCTCATCAACTCGCCGATGCTTTCGAAGATGAAGAAGAACGCGGACGGCTCCGTCACGCTCCACATCCGGAAGGACTCGCCCGGCAAAGGCAAGGAGTCCAACTGGCTGCCGGCGCCGGACGGTCCGATCTATCTCGTGATGCGGCTCTACTGGCCGAAGACCGAGCCGCCGTCGATTCTGCCGCCGGGCGAAGGGACGTGGCAGCCGCCGGCGCTCGTCGCGGCGAAGTGAAGGGACGATGAATCTCTCGCGTTGACGCGGGTGAGCCGCGAGTGATTTGCTAACTTCGGGAACTCGTTTCTCTCAGAAAGAGGAGGTCGCCATGGCGCCAACGCGTTTGCTCGCGGCGGGTCTCGGACTTCTCGTCGGCGCGTCCGTCGGTCTCGCGCAGACGCCGAACCCCGACAAGAACGCCTACTTCGGCGAGACTCACATTCACACGAGTCTGTCGGTGGACGCCTGGGTGCTGGGCAACCGCATCACTGGTCCGGACGACGCGCTGAAGTATGCCCAGGGGCAGACGATCAAGCACCCCATGGGCTACGACATCAAGATCGAGACCCCCATGGACTTCATGGGCGTCACCGATCACTCCGAGTACGTCGGCGTGACGAAGGCCGCCAACACTCCCGGATCGGCCATCAGCAAGATGCCCGAGGCGAAGCCGATGATCCTGAAGGACCCCAACGACCAGGCGGACGTGCAGAAGGTCTTCCTCTATCTCCTCTCTCTCACCAACGAGCCTCCCATCAAAGCCTTCATGAGCCCGAAGGTCGCGGGCACGATCTGGAAGGAAAACGTCAGGATCGCCGACGCCAACAACCACCCGGGCAAGTTCACGGCGTTCTGCTCGTACGAGTGGACGTCGATGCCGGACAACCAGAACCTGCACCGCAACATCTTCTTCCGCGAGTGTCGCGCCGTTCCCGAGATGCCCTTCTCCTCGGTGGATTCGAAGCACCCCGAGGACCTCTGGAACTGGATGGACGGCCAGCGCAAGGTGGGCCACGAGCTCCTGGCGATCTCCCACAACGCCAACCTGAGCAACGGCAAGATGTACCCGATCGACGTGGACAGCTTCGGGCGCCCGATCGACGCGGCCTGGGCCGCCGCGCGCGATCGCAACGAGCGCCTGATCGAGATGAAGCAGATCAAGGGGGCGTCCGAGACCCATCCCCTGCTCTCGCCGACCGACGAGTTCGCGAGCTACGAGATCTTCAGCGGGCTGCTGGGTCTCCCGCCGGACTCGGGGCGCATCGACCGCATCCAGGGCAGCTTCGCGCGCCAGGCCCTCAAGGACGGCATCACGATGCAGGACGTGTACGGCTACAACCCGTACAAGATGGGCTTCGGTGCGGCGTCCGACTCCCACAACACGGGCAGCCCCTACCGGCAGGAGAACATGTACGGCGGCCACGTGGCGATGGACGACACGGTCGAGAAGCGCCTCGCCGGCGTCCTCCTGGGGAGCACCATCGACGTTCGCCTGGAGAACCCTGCGGGGCTCACCGGGGTCTGGGCCGAGGAGAACACGCGCGCCTCCTTGTTCGATGCGATGTACCGCAAGGAGACCTTCGGCGTCAGCGGCCCCCACATCAAGGTGAGATTCTTCGGCGGCTGGGGCTACGACAAGGCCGCCGCGGACGGAAGCGACTGGGTCCACCGCGCGTATCAGGCCGGCGTGCCCATGGGCTCCGACCTGCGTCCGAAACCGGCCAACAACACGATCGCGCCGACCTTTGTCGTCTGGGCGGTGAAGGACCCGACGTCGGGCAGCCTCGACCGCATCCAGATCGTCAAGGGCTGGTCGAAGAACGGCCAGAGCTTCGAGAAGATCTACGACGTCGCCTGGTCGGGCGACCGCAAGCCCGACCCGGGGACGGGCCGAGTCCCGGCCGTGCGCAGCACGGTGGACCTCGCCAAGGCGACCTACACCAACGACAACGGGGCGACCGAGCTCAAGGCGGTCTGGAGCGATCCCGACTTCGACGCGAGCCTCCATGCGTTCTACTACGCGCGCGTGCTGGAAATCCCGACGCCGCGTTGGACCCTCATCCAGTCGGTCAAGGCCGGCCTGCCGCCGCCCGACGTCGTCCCGAACACGGTCCAGGAGCGCGCCTGGAGCTCGCCGATCTGGTACACGCCGTCGGCCGAAGCCCGGAAGGGCGCGCCCGCGGGGATGACCGTGGATGGCCTGAAGCAGAAGGGCGCCGTCGCTCTGAACGACGATCAGCTGAAGGCCCTCATCGTCGGCAAGGCGTTCTGGGTGAAGAACGACGTCACCGGCGATCAGGTCAGCGAGAGCTTCACGGAAGAGGGCCAGACGACCGTGTTCCACGTCGGACGGTACATGGACCAGCCGAGCGGCTTCGGTCCCCTCCAGCGCGACGGCTACCAGGGGACGACCACGTCGTACAGGATCCAGGACGGGAAGCTCGTCACTCCCGTCTCGCAGGAGCCGTACGCGTTCACGATCTACAAGCTCGGCGACGCCTACTACGGCGCGCGCTCGAACGAGTTCGGCTACGCCAACTACGAGATCGTCAAGACGCCGCAGATCGTGATCAACCCCGTCGCGGAGAAGCTCAACCAGCTCTCGATCGAGCTCGGCCTGACCGCGCAGCAGAAGCAGCAGATCGTCCCGATCGTCAAGGAAGAGATCCCGAAGCTCGAGGCGCTGAAGAAGGACACCAAGCTGAGCAAGGAGAAGAAGATCGAGGAGCTGAAGCAGATCGGCAGCTCGCTCGACGCGAAGATCACGCCGCTCTTGAATCCCGAGCAGCAGGCGAAGTACAAGCAGATGGAGGAGGAGCGGCGGAAGAGGATCATCGAGAAGATCGGCAACGCAGCGATCGAGAAGGTCGAGGAGGAGATGCACAGGGTCTGGTGAGACCGGCGCCGCTCGTCGTCGCACTGACCTCGTGAAGATTCTGGTGACGCTCGTCGCGGCCGCGGAGGCGGCGACGGGCGTCCTTCTCCTCGCCCAGCCCGCCATCGCGGCCCGGTTTCTGCTCGGAACCGGACTCGACGCCTCGGGCGCGGTGATGGGCCGGATCGCGGGCGTCTGCCTGATCGCGCTCGGCATCTCGTGCTGGCCGGGATCCGCCGCGGATCTCCGGCAGGCCGCGCGCGGCCTGCTCGCTTACAGCGTCCTCGTCGCGCTCGTGCTCGCGTTCGCCGGCGGCACAGGCGGGACGACCGGCCCGCTCCTCTGGCCGGCCGTCGCGCTCCACGGGGTCCTGACGATCCTGCTTCTTCGGACGCTCGCGGCGCGCGCGTCGACGTGACGTCGCGTCGGCGCGGAGGCATCGGCTAACGGGAGCAGCGCGGCGCGAAGGGCTCAGACGACCGGAACTCGCGCGAGCCTCTGACGAACGAGGCTCGCGTGATGCTTGAGCGTGTAGAGCGTCCGCGCGTAGGAGGCCGGCACCCGGACGGTGCGGACCTTGTCGTCGAAACGGTCGAGCTCGCGCTCGAGCTCCCCGGCGTTCCCGCCGGGTGCGCCGATGCGGTCCTCGATGCCTCGGAGCTCCTCGTAGAGGCGGTCGATGCGCCTCTCCATCTCGAAGGCGATCGCCGACGGCACGAGCTGGACGAGCGGGTACACCGCGCCGAGCAGCGGCACGAGAACGACGAGGAGCCGCGACGCGAAGACCCAGAGCCAGAACGGCAGGTGCCGCTGGAGGAAGTTCCCGCCGGACTTGTAGAACTGCCGGGCCTCGTCCGAGAGCGGCACGTCCACCGGCTCGGCCGCCGGGAACTGCGCCGGCCGCTGCAGGATGCCCGCGCCCGAGTGGATCTCCTCGGCCGCCTCGAGCAGCAGGTACTGGATCGCGGGATGCAGTCCCTCGCGCACGAGGAGGCTCTCGGCGTCGGCGATGAGCGGCACGTCGTGCGGCGGCCGGTTCGCGGCGAGGTCGAAGACGCCCTGCGGCAGGACCACCTTGCGGAGGAACGGGAACAGCGCGGCGTACGCGTCCGCGCGCGGATAGGCCATGAGGACCGCCCGCTCGTCGTCGAAGAGCTTTCGCACCTCGGGCGACTCGGCATAGGTGAGCATGCAGACGCAGGCGACGTCGCCGCGCTCCATGGCGTCGCCCCCGGCGAGATGCGACAGCGGGACGGGCTGCACGATCTTGTCGAGGCCGTTCTTCTTCAGGAGCTCCCGGGCGAGGACCCGCGTCCCGCTCCCCTCGGGACCGATCGCGATCTTCTTGCCCGTGAGGTCGGCGAACTGCACCGGCTCCGAGACGCCGCGGCAGAAGATCCAGAGCGGGTCGTAGCCGATCGTGCCGAGCGAGACCACGCCCGGAGAATCCGCCGCGGTCGTCAGCCCCCCGCAGGCGAAGCCGGCCTGGATGCCGGACTTCGGGTCCCTCAGGCGCGCGAGGTTGTCCGCCTTTCCGGCGGTCGGGACGAGCTGGAGGTCGACGCCCTTGCGCGCGAGGATCGCGCGGTACAGCTCGCCGAGCCGGTCATCGGCCTCTCCGTGAGGTCCCGTCGCCATGCGGACGGTCCTCGGCGGAAACGCGTGGACGAGAATCACGACGGCCCAGACGACGACCGCGGCGAGCACGACCGTGGCGACGCCGAGGGCGAGGAGCGGACGCCGCTCCCCGATTCCGTGTCCCTTCTTCGATCCGGGCAAGCGGGATCAGTTTATCGAAACGCGCCTTGACCCATCGCGCGAGGCGGTGATCTGATCAACGTGCGGTTCATCGGCTCAAAAAAGAAGGAGGCGTTCCTTGAGCAATCGGCGGCTTCCGGCGATCTCCTGCCTGGGCGTTGCGCTCGCACTGGCCGCTTCCGCGGCCTCGGCACAGCCCAATCCCGACAAGAACGCCTACTACGGCGAAACGCATCTCCACACCAGCTGGTCGGTGGACGCATGGCTCTTCGGCAACCGCACCACCGGCCCGGACGACGCCCTCAAGTACGCCCAGGGTCAGACGATCAAGCATCCCCTGGGTTATGACATCAAGATCGAGACGCCGATGGACTTCATGGGGGTGACCGACCACTCGGAGTACGTTGGGGTGACCAAGGAGGCGAACACGAAGGGTTCGGCGCTCTCGAAGCTCCCCGAGGCGCAGCCTCTCATCCTCAAGAACCCGAACGACCAGGCGGAGATCCAGAAGGTCTTCACGTACCTCGTCAACCTGCTGAGCGGGCCTCCCGTCAAGGCGTTCATGAGCCCCCAGGTGGCAGGCTCGATCTGGAGGGAGAACGTCAAGATCGCGGACGCGAACAACCACCCGGGCAAGTTCACGGCGTTCTGCTCCTACGAATGGACGGCGATGCCCAACAACCAGAACCTCCACCGCAACGTCTTCTTCCGCGACTGCGCCCACGTGCCGGCGATGCCCTACAGCGCGCTCGACTCCTCGCATCCCGAGGACCTTTGGAATTGGATGGACACGCAGCGCAAGGCGGGCAACGATCTGCTCGCCATCTCGCACAACGCCAATCTGAGCGATGGGCTCATGTACCCCATCGACGTCGACAGCTACGGACGGCCGATCGACGCTGCCTGGGCCACCTCGCGCGATCGCAACGAGCGCCTAGTCGAGATCAAGCAGATCAAGGGACAGTCGGAAACCCACCCCCTGCTGTCCCCCACCGATGAGTTCTCCAACTACGAGATCACCGTCGGTCTCCTCGGCGCGAAGCCGGAGGACGGTCGCATCGACCGCATCACTGGCAGCTACGGGCGGCAGGCCCTGAAGGACGGCATCACGATGCAGGACGTGCGGGGATACAACCCGTACAAGTTCGGCATGGCGGGCGGCTCCGACGCCCACAACAGCGCAAGCCCCTACCGGCAGGACAACTTCTACGGCGGCCACGCGCAGATCGACGGAACGGTGGACCGGCGCCTCGCGGGGGTCCTGGCGTTCGGCACGCTGGACGTGCGTCTGGAGAACCCCGGCGGTCTGACGGGCGCCTGGGCCGAGGAGAACACCCGCGCCTCGATCTGGGACGCGATGTACCGGAAGGAGACGTTCGGCGTCAGCGGCCCGCACATCAAGGTACGGTTCTTCGGCGGCTGGGGCTACGGCAAGAACGCCCTGGAGGGGAATGACTGGATCCACCGGTCCTATGAGGGCGGAGTCCCCATGGGCAGCGACCTCCGTCCGATGCCGGCGGGCAAGGGCGTGGCGCCGAGTTTCGTCGTCTGGGCAGTGAAGGACCCGACCTCCGGAAGCCTCGATCGCGTTCAGATCATCAAGGGCTGGTCGAAGAACGGCCAGAGCTTCGAGAAGATTTACGACGTCGCCTGGTCGGGCGACCGGAAGGCCGACAGGTGGACCGGTCGCGTGCCCGCGATCAGGAGCACCGTGGACCTCGAGAAGGCGACGTACACGAACGACGTCGGATCCACGGAGCTCAAGACCGTGTGGATGGACCCCGACTTCGACGCGAGCCTCCACGCGTTCTACTACGCCCGCGTGCTGGAGATCCCGACGCCGCGCTGGACCTTGCTCCAGGCCGTCAAGGCCGGAGTGCCGCCGCCCGACATGGTCCCACTGACCGGCCAGGAGCGCGCGTGGACCTCTCCCATCTGGTACACGCCGTCGGCCGAGGCCCGCAAGGGCGCGGCGAAGGGCATGACCGTCGCCGACCTGAAGGCGAAGGGCGCGACCGAGTTGAACGACGCGCAGCTGAAGGACCTGATCGTCGGCAAGGCCTTCTGGGTAAAGAACGACGTCACCGGAGAGCAGGCCAGCGAGAATTTCACGACCGAGGGCCAGACGACCATCTTCCACGTCGGCCGGTACGCCGACATCCCGAGCGGGTACGGCAACCCGATGCGCGACGGTTATCAGGGAGCCACGACGCCCTACAAGATCGACGGCGGCAAGCTCATCACCTATCTCGCACAGGACCCGTACTCGTTCGCGGTCTACAAGCTGGGCGACAGCTACTACGGCGCACGCTCGAACGAGTTCGGCTTCGCCAATTACGAGATCGCCCCTTACCCGCAGTTCGTCGTCAATCCGCTGACCGAAGTGGCAGACACCTTCTCGATCCAGCTCGGGCTGACGTCTCAGCAGAGGCAGCAGGTCATTCCGATCCTGCAGGACGAGTTCAAGCAGCTCGAGGCCCTGAAGAAGGAGACCTCCCTCGACAAGGTGAAGAAGATCGAGCGCGTGAAGGCGATCGGAGCCTCGTTCGACGCGAAGATAGCGCCTCTTCTCAATCCGGAGCAGCAGCAAAGGTTCAAGCAACTGCGGGACGAGAGGCGGCGCGAGATGATCGAGAAGATGGGCAGCGAGGAGCTGCACAAGCTCGAAGACGAGATTAAGAAGAAGGTCTGAAGAGCGAGAGCCGGGCATGGCCGAGGGCAAACACGCCGAGCTGAAGGAGAAGGCGAAGGAAGAGCTTCGGCTCCTCCTGATCATCACCATTTACCTCGGCGTTCTCTTCTGCGCCTTCCTGACGTATCGCCGCCTCATCTCGCGCGAGTTCGGTATCAGCTCGTTCCACTACGGCTTCGCGGTCATCGAAGCCGTCATCATCGCCAAGGTCATCCTGATCGGGAAGGCGATGGGACTCGGGAAGCACCAGTCGGGAAAGGCCCTCGTCTTTGCCGTGCTGCGTGATTCGCTGGTCTACGGAGTGCTGATCGGTCTCTTTTCCGTTCTGGAAAAGTTGATCGAGGGGCTGCTCCACGGAAAAGGCTTCGCGGTCAGTCTCGCCGACATCGCGAATGAGGGGATCTGGGAGATCCTCGCGCGCACGCTGGTCCTCTTCGTGGCGCTCGTTCCCTTCTTCGCCATCTGGAAGCTCGATGAGGAGCTCGGGGAACGAAAGCTCTCCCATATTTTCTTCGGAAAGCGCTCCGCCCGAGCCGGCGGCTGACGGGAACACTTTCATGGAAGCCCGTGCGTCGACGGCGGCGGCCGATGAGACCTCGACCGGAGCCTCGTTCCTGAGGCGGGTACTCCGCGAGCCGCTCGTCCACTTCCTGCTGCTCGGCGCCGCGCTGTTCGCGGTTTCCCGGTTCGTCAAGCCGACGGACCGGACGCCGACGAACCGTCAGATCGTCATGACGCTGGACGATCTGCGCCAGCTCCAGATCGGCTTCGCCGCCCAGTGGCAGCGGGCGCCGACGGAACAGGAGATGCTCGGGTTGATCGAGAACCGCATCAAGGAGGAAATCCTGTACCGCGAGGCGCTCGCGATGGGCCTCGACAAGGACGACACGATCGTCAAGCGCCGCATGGCCCAGAAGATGGAGTTCCTCGCGGAGGACGTCTCGGCCGCGCACGAGCCGACGACGGAGGAGCTGAAGGCCTACTTCGCGAAGAACGAAAAGATGTTCATGCAGCCGGCGCGCGTCACCTTCCGCCTCCTCTACTTCTCGCCCGACAAGCGGGGCAAGAACGCCTGGTCGGACGCCAATGCCGCGCTCGCGAGGTTGAAGGGCAAGTCCGCGAGCTGGGAGGGCGCCGCCGCGCTCGGCGATCCCTTCATGTTCCAGGACTACATGGCCGACCGCACGCCCGACCAGATCGCCAAGGACTTCGGGCCGCCGTTTGCGAAGACGCTGTTCGTCCAGAAGCCGGGCGCGTGGACCGGTCCGATCGAGTCGGGCTATGGCTGGCACCTCGTCTACGTGGACACGCTCATTCCGGAGCGCGCCGCGCCCTTCGAGGAGGTCGAGCCCGACGTCAAGACGGCCTGGCTCGCCACGCGCAAGACCGAGGCGTGGGACAAAGCCTACAAAGAGATGCGCGCGAAGTACGAGCTCGTCCTGCCGGCGCCGCCGCCTCCGGGCACCGAGGCGCCGAAGCCCGCCTTCTGAAGAGGAGAAGAGAACCGCGATGAAACGAAACGTCTCGTTCGCCGGGCTGGCGCTGCTGCTCGCCGGAGCCACCGTCCTCGCGCAGGAAGAGAAGCCCGACGCGCAGGACGTCGGCCGCGCGCTCGGGAACGGCCACTACTCGCCGTACGCGGGGCGCGACTACCCGACGCGCGTCTTCTGGGGCGACACGCACCTCCACACCGCCGTGTCCGTGGATGCCGGCGCGACCGGCTGCCGTCTCGGTCCCGACGAGGCGTACCGCTTCGCGAAAGGCGAGGAGGTCACGACCTCCACCGGCCAGCGCGTGAAGCTCTCGCGGCCGCTCGACTTCCTCGTCGTGTCCGACCACTCGGAGATGTACGGCCTCATGCCGCAGCTGATCGGCGGCGACTCGACGATCCTCGCGACCGAGAAGGGCCGCCGCTGGCACGACCTGATCCGGAAGGGCGGCGAGGACGCCGTGAAGGCGATGTGGGAGATCCTCTTCGCCACGACCGAGCGCAAGCCGCCGATCGACACCGCGGCGATCGTCTCCTCGGCCTGGCGCGCGAACAACGCCTCCGCGGAGCGGCACAACGAGCCCGGCCGCTTCACGGCCTTCATCGGCTACGAATGGACGTCGGCGCCGAATGGCAACAACCTCCACCGCGTCGTGGTCTTCCGCGACGGCGCGGAGAAGGCGAACCGCACCCAGCCCTACTCCCAGTACGACAGCCCCAACCCCGAGGACCTGTGGGGCGCGATGTCCGCCTACGAGAAGGCCACGGGCGGCCGCGTGCTCGCGATCCCCCACAACGGGAACATCTCCGGCGGCCTCATGTTCTCCGACGTCGACTTCGTGGGAAAGGCCCTGACGCACGACTACGCGGCGACCCGCTCGCAGCGCGAGCCGCTCTACGAGGTCACGCAGCAGAAGGGCGACGGCGAGACCCATCCGCTCCTCTCCCCGAACGACGAGTTCGCGAATTACGAGCGCTGGGACAAGCTGAACCTCATGGGCACCGAGGCGCAGAAGCCGGCGATGTTCCCCTACGAGTACGCGCGCTCGGCGCTCGAGCGCGGCCTCGCCTTCGAGCAGAAGCTCGGCGCCAACCCCTTCCGCTTCGGCATGATCGGCTCGACGGATTCGCACGTCGGGGTCTCGGCCGTCGAGGAGGACAACTACTTCGGCAAGATGCCGCAGTACGAGCCGTCCGCCCACCGGTGGGACCACCTCGCCATCGACTACAAGCCCGATCCGAAGCTGAACGTCTTCGGGTGGGAGCTCGTGGCCTCGGGCTACGCGGCCGTGTGGGCGAAGGAGAACACGCGCGAGGCGATCTTCGACGCGATGGAGCGCAAGGAGGTCTACGCGACGACGGGGTCGCGGATGACCGTGCGCTTCTTCGGCGGATGGGACTTCGACGAGAAGGACGCGAGCTCCCGCACGCCCGCGGCCGCCGGTTACCGGAAGGGAGTCCCGATGGGCGGCGATCTCGGCGCGGCTCCGGCCGGGAAGGCGCCGACCTTCCTCGTGGGCGCCATGAAGGACCCGATCGGCGGCAACCTCGACCGCATCCAGATCGTCAAGGGCTGGGTCGACGCGAAGGGCGAGACGCACGAGAAGGTCTACGACGTCGCCTGGTCCGGCGACCGGAAGCCCGATCCGAGGACGGGGAACGTCCCGCTCGTCGGCTCGACCGTGGACGTCGCGAACGCCACCTGGACGAACACGATCGGCGCCGTCGAGCTCCTGGCGGCGTGGAGGGACCCCGCGTTCGATCCGAAGCAGCGGGCCTTCTACTACGCGCGCGTCATCGAGATCCCGACGCCGCGCTGGACGGCGTACGACGCGAAGCGGTTCGGCATCACGATGGACGCGAAGGTCCCGATGACGACCACGGAGCGCGCGTACACGTCGCCGATCTGGTACTCGCCCCCGGCGGCGCGCTAAGTTCTGAAGGCCAGGGCCTTGCGTGCCGGTGGCGCGGCGCTTGCATCGCTCCTCCCCAGCGATAAAGGAGGACTTATGCAACGACGATGGACTCTCGGTCTCGCCATTCTCGCCACGTTGATCTTCTCGATGGGGGCTCCGGCGATCGCGGACGACAAGATGCCCGACGCCACGATCCGCTTGACGGAGGGATCGGTCGCCGTCGGCATCGGCTGGAACTGGGGCCGCGGCGAGATCTCCTACCAGGGCAAGACGTACCACGTGAAGGTGGACGGATTGTCGGTGGCGGAGGTCGGCATCACGAAGGCGGAAGCGTCGGGCTCGGTCTACAACCTCAAGAACGTCGAGGATTTGAACGGCGTCTACGCCGCCGCGGGAGCCGAGGGCACCGCGGGGAAGGGCATGGGCTACTCGTCTCTGCGCAACGACAAGGGCGTCGTGATCAATCTGAAGAGCGAGACCAAGGGCGCCAACATCAAGATCGCGGCATCGGGCCTGAAGCTGACCGTCGAGCCCTCGCAGTAGACTCCGACTCCAACGAGTTCCGGTGAGGGGTGTCGCCGCGCGGCGACACCCCTTTTTCGTCCGGGCCTTCCGCGCCGGGTTCCGCGCCGCCCCTGATATAACCGAGCCACCTTGTGCCGTCGAGTCTGGCTGACCGTGTGCCTCACGGCACTCGCCGCGCGCGCGCTCGCGCACGAAGCGCGGCCGGCGTACCTCGAGGTGAAGGAGACGGCGCCCGGCCGGTACGACGTCCTGTGGCGCACGCCGGTCCTGTCCGGGATGCGGCTGCCCGTGCTCCTCCAGATGCCCGCGAGCGCGAAGAACGTGAAGGAGCCGACGGTCCAGCAGCTCACCGACTCGCTCCTCGAGCGCCGCTCGGTCGACGCGGGGCCGAACGGCCTCGCCGGCCAGCGCATCGAGTTCCCCGGACTTCAGCTGACCATCACCGACGTTCTCGTCCGCGTCGAGCTCCGGGACGGCCGGAAGTGGACGACGATCGTGCGCCCCTCGCAGCCGTGGATAGAGATCGCCGCGCCCCCCGGCCGGCTCGCCGTCGTCGGCACCTACGTCGTCCACGGGATCCGGCACATCGCGTTCGGCGCGGACCACCTGCTGTTCGTGCTGGGCCTGCTGCTCATCGTCAAGGACCGCTGGACGCTCGTGAAGACGATCACGGCGTTCACCGTGGCGCACTCGATCACGCTCGCGATCGCGACGTTCGGCTGGGCCGAGGCCCCGATCCTGCCCCTGAACGCCGCGATCGCCCTCTCGATCTTCTTCCTCGGCCCGGAAATCGTGCGCTCGTGGCGCGGCGAGACGAGCTTCACGATCGAGCACCCGTGGGTCGTGGCGTTCGCGTTCGGCCTCATCCACGGGTTCGGCTTCGCGTCGGCCCTGACGAGCGCGGGGCTGCCGAAGGCGGACCTCCCGCTCGCGCTCCTCGGCTTCAACGTCGGCGTCGAGATCGGGCAGGTCGCCTTCGTGCTGTTCGTCCTGCTTCTCGAGCGCTCGTTCCGGATCCTCGAGGTCCGCTGGCCGCGCTGGGCGGCGGCGCTTCCGGGCTACGCCGTCGGGACGCTGGGGGCGTTCTGGTTCATTCAGAGGACCGCGATTCTGTTCGGATGGATCCCGGCATGAAAGCGCCGCGCCGGGCGTGGCCGGCCTCGCTGCCGCTGTTTCTGTGGTCGGCGGCGGCGCTCGCGCACACCCGCGGCGGCGAGGGCGCCGGGTTCGTCGCGGGGCTCGCGCATCCCATCTCCGGCCTCGATCACGTGCTCGCCATGATCGCCGTCGGGCTCTGGGGCGCCCAGCTCGGGCCGCCGGCGGTCTGGCTCCTGCCGGTCACGTTCCCGATGGTCATGGCGTTCGGCGGCACGCTCGGCCTCGTCGGCGTGAAGATCCCCGGCATCGAGGTCGGCATCGCGCTCTCCGCGATCGGCCTCGGCGCCGCGGTGCTCTTCGAGGCGCGGCCGAAGCTCGGGATCGCGGCGGTGCTCGTCGGCTTCTTCGCGATCTTCCACGGTCATGCGCACGGCACCGAGCTGCCGGCCGGAGCGAACGGGCTCCTCTACTCGATCGGCTTCGTGATCGCGACGGGACTCCTCCATGCGACCGGGATCGGGATCGGCCTCGTGCACCGCTGGCCGGCCGGCCGCACGGCGCTGCGCTGCGCCGGCGCTGCCGTCGCGCTCGCCGGGATGGCGTTTCTGTGGAAGGCGCTGACGTAGATGCTGCCCCCCTTCCTCCTCCACCTCATGAACACAGGGCTCGGGCCCTTTTACGACGGGCTCGCGCACCTGTTCGTGACGCCCGAGGACCTTCTGCCCGTGCTCGCGCTGTCGCTCTACTCGGGTCTTCGTGGTCCGCGGTTCGGCCGCGCGGCGCTCTTCGCGCTCCCCGCGGCCTGGCTCCTCGGCACGATCGCGGGCCGACTGTTCCATCCGCATCCCGCATGGCCGATCCTGTCGGCGGTCCTGACGATTCTTCTCGGCGCCCTCGTCGCGGCGGACCGTCCTCTGCCTCTGCCCGCCGTCGCCTCGCTCGCGGCGGCGCTCGGCCTCTGGAACGGCGCCTGGAACGGCATCGAGCTCGCGCGCGCCCGCGCCGGGCTCTTCGGCAACGCCGTCGGGATCGCGTGCGCGGCGTTCGCGGTCGTCGCGATCTTCGCGGCGCTCGCCGCGTCGGTGCGCGCGCAGGGGGCGCGCATCGCGGTGCGCGTCGCCGGCAGCTGGATCGCCGCGGCCGCCCTCTTCATGCTGGGCTGGTCGCTGCGGCGCGGCTGACCCTACAAAGAACAGACCCCCTCTCCCTCCGGGAGAGGGGGTAGGGGTGAGGGGAGTTCGGAGCCCCCTCCCCTCTAGAACCGCAGCGTCAGCCCCGCGCTCGCGTCCGGATAGTTGTAGAAGTTGCTCGCCCAGACGTAGCAGACGCCGGCCGAGCTGCACCAGAAGCCCGCGTCCGTGTTGCTCGTGGTGACGAAGTGCCAGCGCCCCTCGATGCGCGCGCCGAAGTTCCGGCTGAACCAGAACTTCCCGCCGATGCCGGCGCTCGTCGAGAACTCCGCCGTCGTGGTCGCGGCGACGCCGGAGATGACGGGCTGAAACGTGGTCGCGCCCGCGCCGATCACGACGTAGAAGGACGCCCGAGAATCGCCGAGCAGGAACAGGCCGTCGAGCTCGTAGGTGTTCGTCTTCACGGCCCCGACCGTCCCCGAGGGGCCGTCGGGCAGCGTGGGACTCGCCGTGAGATCGGGCTTCGCGTACGTCCACGCCGCCTCGAGCTCGACGCCCCACGTCAGGTTGTAGCCCAGGCGGGCGCCGTACTCGTACGTCGTCGCGGTGCTCACGTCCGCCTGCGGCAGGTCGAAGATCGTGTGGCTGAAGGAGCCGCCGCCGATTCCCGTCAGCTCCCACGTGCCGGGGATGTTCTGCGCCGCCGCCGCTGCGCTCCACAGCGCACCGAGCGCCACCGCGGCGATTCGACCCCTCATTCCGGACTCCTCTCGCGATGTCGATGGCGAGCATCGCCATTGTATGCTTCGCCGATTCCGAGGAGACCCTCTCGATGAGAACCCGACTGCCTCGCGCCCTCGCGATCGTTCTCGCGCTCGCCCTCGCGGCGCCGATCGATCTCCTGGCGCAGTCCGCGCCTCCGAAGGCCGCTCCCGCCTCGAAGACCTCGACGTCGTCGAGCGCGCCGCAGGATCGCTGGCCGCGCCAGATGACGGCGGCGGACGGCTCGACCGTGAGCCTCTACGCCCCGCAGCTCGACGCCTGGGACGGCCGCTCGATCGAGTGGCACGCGGCCGTCTCGGTGAAGGCGCCCGGCGCGAAGGAGCCGATCTTTGGCGTCATCTTCTGTCGCGCCAAGACCGACGTCGACAAGACGACGCGCATGGTCACGCTGACGGGTATCGAGGTGACGAAAGCGAACTTCCCTTCGGCCGCCGCCGCCAACGACACGTATCGGGCCCATTTCCAGGCGGCGATGGCGAAGAAGAACGGCGTGACGATCTCCCTCGACCGGGTGGAGGCGGCCCTCGCGGTCCTCCAACAGACGAAGAAGGGCGAGTCGCAGCCGCTGAAGAACGATCCGCCGAGGATCCTCTTCTCGAGCGTGCCCGCAATCCTGGTCCTCATCGATGGCGAGCCCGTCTGGAAGCCCCAGGAGAAGACCGGCGTCGAGAGGGTCATCAACACGAGCCCGATCCTCCTCAAGGACGCCGCGGGCAACATGTACCTTCATGTCTTCGACGGATGGCTCGAGACGAAGAAACTCGAGGGCCCGTGGACCGTGGCGGCGAACCCGCCCGCCTCGCTCTCCGAGGCCTACAAGCAGATCCTCGACGCCAAGTCCGGCGACCCGCTGACGGGCGGCGTCCCCGACGACCCCGACGCGAAGAACACCGAGCAGCCGACGCTGAAGAGGGTCGTGCCGGTCGTCCACGTCGCGACGTCGCCGACCGAGCTCATCGTCACGGACGGACAGCCCGACTACGTTCCGATCGACGGCACGCAGCTCCTCTACGTCAAGAACACCACGGGCCGCGTCTTCAAGTCGATCGCCGACCAGAAGACGTACGTCAACCTGTCGGGCCGCTGGTTCAGCGCCCCGGGCCCCGAGGGACCGTGGAGCTACGTGGCGTTCGACGCGCTGCCGAAGGACTTCGCCTCGATCCCGGACGACAGTCCGGTGGAAAACGTCAAGGCCTCGGTGCCCGGCACGCAGCAGGCGCAGGAGGCGGTGGTCGCGAATTCGATTCCGCAGACGGCGGCGGTCAAGGTCTCGGAGACGAAGCCGCAGCCGGTGAAGATCGACGGCGCCCCGCAGATGAAGCCGATCGAGAGCACGCAGCTGCAGTACGTCGTCAACGCGTCCTCGCCGATCATCATGGTGACGCCGAGCGCGTACTACCTCTGCCAGAACGGCATCTGGTTCGTCGGCGCCTCGACGACGGGCCCCTGGACGGTCGCGACGTCGGTGCCGGCGGTGATCTACTCGATCCCGCCGTCGTCGCCCGTCTACAACGTGACCTACGTGAAGATCTACGACGCGACGCCAACCGTCGTGTACGTCGGCTACACGCCCGGATACCAGGGCGCCATCATCACCAACGGCGTCGTCGTCTACGGCACCGGCTACTACTACACGCCGTGGATCGGCACGGTCTGGTACGGCCCGCCGGTCACCTACGGGTTCGGGGTCGCCATCGCCTACTCGCCGTGGACCGGCTGGGCCTACGGCTTCGGCTACGGCTGCGCGTGGGGCTGGGGCCACGTCACGGTCGCCGTCGGCTGGGGCTGGGGCGGCTGGGGCTGGGGCTGCGCGTGGGGCGGCTGGTACGGCGGATGGCACGGCGGCTGGTACGGCGCCGCCCGCGGTCCTTACGGCGGCGCGGCCGTCTGGGGACCGGGCTACGCGCGGTGGACCACCGGCAACGTGTACCACCAGTGGGGCTCGACCTCCGGCGTCTCGCGCTCGGGCGGCGGCTACAACGCGTGGACCGGCAACTCGTGGTACGGCAAGGAGGGCGCGGCGTACAACTCGAAGACGGGCACCCTCGCCGCGGGCCAGCGCGGCTCCGTTTCCAACGTCTACACCGGCAACTACGCCACCGGCGCGCGGGGGGTCGCGACGAACACCAAGACCGGCACGACGGTCGCGGCGCGCGGCGGGACCGTCGGCAACGCGTACACGGGGAACTCGATCTCGGGCGGCCAGGCGAAGGTCTACAACCCGAACACGGGCAACACGACGAAAGTCGGCGGCGTCACGACTTCGAACGGCGGCGGCGCCGTGCGGGCCGGCGACACGGCCGTCGGCAAGACCTCGAGCGGCGACTACTACGCGACGCACGACGGCAACGTTTACAAGAACACCGGCAATGGCTGGCAGCAGAAGACCTCGAACGGCTGGGAGAACACGCTGCAGGGCAGCTCGCAGACCCAGCAGCTGAACAAGGAGAGCCAGGCGCGCCAGACTGGCGAACAGCGCTACAACAGCTTCCAGCAGAACGGCGGGGCGTCGCGCACGCCGTCGAACTGGAACACCGGCTCCCGGTCGGGGTCGACGTCGCGGCCGAGCGGCGGCGGAGGCGGGCGCCGGCGCTGAGGCGCTTTGTCCCGCTCGTCGTCTTCATCAGGGACACCGACGCCAACGGGTCTTTCGCGGGGTGAGGTGTCTCGCCGGGATATATTCCGGCCAGAGTTCATCGGGATTTTTTCGAGTTCGCGGGAGGACTTCATATGGCGCTGAGAGCTTCCGGGTTTCGCCGCCTCTTCATCGCGGCTCTGACCGCGACGGTCGCTCTCACCCCCGGCTGCGCCAAGAAGGCGGCACCGGTGATGCCGCCTCCCGTCGTCGCCGTCGCGCCGGTCGTCCAGCAGGACGTCCCGATCTACAAGGAGTGGATCGGCGTTCTCGACGGTTTCGTCAACGCGCAGATCCGCAGCCAGGTCGAGGGCTATCTCCTCAAGCAGACCTACAAAGAGGGCTCGGTGGTCCAGGCCGGCGACACCCTCTTCGAGATCGATCCGCGCTCTTTCCAGGCGGCCTACGACCAGGCGAAGGGGAACCTCTCGCAGTACCAGGCCATGCTCGCCAACGCGAAGACGACGGTCGCGCGGTACCGGCCCCTCGCCGCCGAAAAGGCCATCAGCCAGCAGGAACTGGACGACGCCGAGACGAAGGAGCGGACGGCGCAAGCGAACGTCGAGGCGACGCAGGCCGCCCTCGAGAAGGCGCAGCTGAATCTCGGCTGGTGCAAGGTCGTCTCGCCGATCGGCGGCGTCTCCGGCGTCGCCAAGGCTCAGGTCGGCGACCTCATCAATCCGAACACGGTCATGACGACGGTCTCGCAGGTCGACCCCATCAAGGTCTACTTCAATCCGAGCGAGCAGGAGTACATGGCGTGGGTCGCCAAGCACGGGCCGATGACGCGGTTGCTCGACGGCAACACCAGGGCGAAGTCGGAGCCGGGCGATCTCGAGCTCCTCCTCGCCGACGGATCGGTCTATCCGCACCGGGGCAAGGGATACCTCGCGGGGCGCGAGATCGACGTCAAGACCGGGACGATTCAGATCGCGGGCGTCTTCCCGAATCCCGAGAACATCCTGCGCCCCGGCCAGTACGGAAAAGTCCGCATGGCCGTCGAGACCAGGAAGGGTGCGCTCCTCGTGCCGCAGCGCGCCGTCTCGGAGCTCCAGGGCGTCTTCCAGGTCGGGGTCGTCGGCCCCGACAACAAGGTCGAGATCAAAGCGGTCCAGCCCGGCCCCCGGGTGGGCAGCCTCTGGGTGGTCGAGAAGGGGCTCTCGCCCGGCGACAGGGTCATCGTCGAGGGCCTGCAGAAGGTGAAACCCGGCATGGAAGTCAAGCCCGAGGCGGCCGCCGCCGAAACCGCGCCCGCCGCCGAAGCGAAGCCCGCCTCGCCCACGACCGGGAGCTGACCCGTGGCCAAGTTCTTCATCAACCGTCCGATCGTCGCGATCGTCATCGCGATCATCACGGTCCTCGCCGGACTCGTGGCCATGAAGGACCTGCCGATCGCGCAGTTCCCCAACATCGCGCCGCCGATGATCTCGGTCAACGCGACGTACACCGGGGCGGACGCGATGACGATCCAGAACGCCGTGGCGACGCCGATCGAGCAGCAGATGAACGGCGTCAAGAAGATGCTCTACATGCAGAGCATCAACTCGAACAACGGCACGATGCTCCTGCAGGTCACGTTCGACATCGACTCGGACGTGGACATCGACCAGGTCAACACGCAGAACCGCCTCTCGCAGGCGACGGCGAGCCTGCCGTCCTCGGTCGTCAACTACGGCATGACCGTGCAGCAGTCGATGGGCATTCCGCTGCTCGTCGTCTCGCTCTACTCGCCGAAGGGCAGCTACGACGCGCTGTTCCTCGCCAACTACGCCTCGATCACGATGAACAACCCCCTCTACCGCGTTCCGGGCGTGGGCCAGATCACGATCTTCGGCGCCGGCAACTACGCGATGCGCATCTGGGTCAAGCCGGACCTCCTCGCGAAGCTCGGCCTGACGGTGCCCGACCTCTACCAGGCCGTCTCGAAGCAGAGCACGGTGAATCCCGCCGGCCAGATCGGCGGACAGCCGGGGCCGAAGGGGCAGGAGATGACATACGCCGTGCGCGCGCAGGGCCGTCTCTCGACGCCCGAGGAGTTCGGCGAGATCGTCGTGCGCGCGAATCCCGACGGCTCCGTCGTGCGCCTGAAGGACGTCTCGCGGATCGAGCTCGGCAACCTCTCGTACTCCCAGAGCGCGCGCATGAACGGCCAGCCGACGGCGGCGATCGCCCTGTACCAGACGCCCGGCTCGAACGCGATCGCGGTCGCCACCGGCATCCGGACGGCCCTCGAGCAGCTGAAGCTGAAGTTCCCGTCGGACCTCGACTACACCATCTCCCTCGACACGACGCTGCCCGTCACGGAGGGCATGAAGGAGATCGAGCACACGCTCCTCGAGGCGATGGTGCTCGTCATCATCGTCGTCTTCCTGTTCCTCCAGAACTGGCGCGCGACCCTGATCCCCATGATCGCGGTGCCCGTCTCGCTCATCGGCACCTTCGCCGTCTTCCCGATGCTCGGCTTCTCGATCAATACGCTGTCGCTGTTCGGCCTCGTGGTCGACGACGCGATCGTCGTCGTCGAGGCCGTCGAGCACCACATCGAGCACGGACTCTCCCCCAAGGACGCCACGTTCAAGGCGATGGAGGAGGTATCGGGGCCGGTCGTCGGCATCGCACTCGTCCTCTCCGCCGTGTTCATCCCGGTCGCCTTCATGGGCGGCATCCAGGGACGCCTCAACAAGCAGTTCGCGGTCACGATCGCGATCTCCGTCCTGATCTCGGCGTTCAACGCGCTGACACTCTCCCCCGCGCTCGCCGCGATGCTGCTGCGTCCCCGCAAGGAGGGCAAGGGCCCGCTCGCCCGTTTCTTCCAGTGGTTCAACGACGTTTTCCTGAAGATGACCGGCGGCTACGTCGACCTCTCGCACGCGCTCGTCCGAAAGGCGTTCCTCACGATCCTGATCCTCCTCGGCTTCGTCTTCGCCGACGGATTCGCGGGCAAGCGGCTGCCGACGAGCTTCCTGCCGACGGAGGACCAGGGGTACTTCTTCTTCAACATGACGCTCCCGAACGCGTCGTCCTTCGAGCGGACCAACGAGGCGGCGCGGCGGGTCGAGGCCATCCTCCAGAAGACGCCCGGCGTCGAGTACGTCACGTCTATCGTCGGCTACAGCCTGCTCGCGCAGACCAACGCCACGTACTACGCCTTCGCGTTCGTCGGCTTGAAACCGTGGCACGAGCGCGAGGCGCCCGAGCTCAACGCCACCGCCATCATGCAGAAGTTGAACGGCGAGCTCGCCGTCGGGTTTCCCGAGGGCACGGCCTTCGCCTTCCCGCCGCCCGCGATCCCGGGTCTCGGCCAGTCGGGCGGGTTCTCCTTCTGGCTCCAGGATCTCTCGGGCGGCTCGATCGACTTCCTGGCGCAGAACGTCCAGAAGTTCATCGCGGCGTGCGCCAAGCGTCCGGAGCTCCAGCGCCCCGTCCCGCTCTTCTCCTACGGCGTGCCGCAGGTCTTCGCCGACGTCAACCGCGACAAGGTCCTGAAGCAGGGCGTGCCGCTCGGCGACGTGTATCAGACGCTCCAGGCGTATCTGGGCGGTCTGTACCTCAACCAGTTCAACCGGTTCGGCCTCCAGTGGATGGTCTTCCTCCAGGCCGAGGGTGCGGACCGGACGCACCGCGAGCAGGTCGCCAATTACTTCGTCCGAAACGACTCGGGCAACATGGTCCCACTGTCCGCGCTCATGACGACGAAGGACGTCTCGGGTCCCGAGTACGCCATGCACTTCAACCTCTACAACGCCGCCAAGATCGTGGGCAACGCCGCGCCGGGCTACAGCTCGGGCCAGGCGATGGCGGCGCTCGAGGCGGTCGCGAAGGAGGTCCTCCCGCGCGAGATGGGGTACGCGTGGGGCGACCTGTCCTACCAGGAGAAGGCGGCGGAGGGGACGGGCGGCATGGTCTTCCTCATGTCCTTCATCTTCGTGTTCCTGATTCTCGCGGCGCTCTACGAGAGCTGGTCGCTGCCGTTTTCCGTGCTCTTGACCGTTCCGGTCGCGGTCCTCGGCGCGTTCCTCGGGCTCTTCGGGCGGAAGTTCGACCTCGACGTGTATGCCCAGATCGGCCTGATCATGCTGATCGGCCTCGCGGCGAAGAACGCGATCCTCATCGTCGAGTTCGCCCTGCTGCAGCTGAAGGAGGGCAAGACCATCGTGGACGCGGCGCTGGAGGGCGCGCGCCTGCGCCTCCGCCCGATCCTGATGACTTCGTTCGCGTTCATTCTCGGATGCGTGCCGCTCTGGCGCGCCTCGGGCTCCGGCGCCGAGTCGCGGAAGATCCTCGGGACGGTCGTCATCGCGGGCATGCTGGCGGCGACCGGAATCGCGATCTTCATCATCCCCTCGCTCTTCGTGATGATCGAGAAGCTGGCCCATCGGGGTAAGAAGGACGAGGCCGCCGCGCCCGGCGCGACGCCCGAGCCGCACCCGAGCCCGGCAGGCGGAGGGAAGTGACGATGAAGACCCTCGTCGCCTCCGCGCTCGCCCTCGCGCTCCTGACCGGCTGCGCCGTCGGCCCCAACTACAAGCAGCCGCCCGTCACGGCTCCCGACGTCTACCGCGACGTGCAGGGACCGCCGGCGCCAGCCGCCTCGCTCGCCGACGAGCCGTGGTGGGAGCTGTTCCGCGATCCGACCCTGAACGAGCTCATCGACCAGGCACTCGCCGGCAACTACGACGTGGCGCTCGCGGCGGAGCGGGTGGACGAGGCGCGCGCCCGCGCGGGCATCGCGCGCTCGGAGTTCTTCCCGCAGATCAACTACGGCGGCCAGTGGTCTCGCGGGCGCAACTCGCAGTTCGTCGTCCCCTTCAGCACCGCGACGGGAAACCTCAACTCAGTCAACGTCAACTTCGGCTGGGAGCTCGACGTCTGGGGCCGGATCCGGCGGCTCAACGAGGCGGCGAAGGCGCAGTACCTCGCAAGCGAGGAGGCGCGGCGCGGCGTGCTCCTGTCGCTCGTCGCCGAGGTCGCGACCACGTACTTCATCCTCCGCGGTCTCGACGAGCAGCTGGCGATCGCGAACGAAACGGTGGCGGCCTTCCAGGAGACCTACGACCTCTTCAACCGCAAGCTCCAGGAGGGAGCCGCCTCCGCGCTCGAGACCTCCTACGCGGAGGCCGCGCTCGCGCAGGTGGCCTCGCAGATCCCGGAGTTCGAGCGGCAGATCGAGGCGACGGAGAACAGCCTCAACCTCCTGCTCGGGCGCGACCCCGGCCCCGTGAAGCGGGGGCTCGGGATCTCCCAGCAGCCGGTGCCGCCCGAGGTCCCGGCCGGCCTGCCGTCGAGCCTCCTCGAGCGCCGGCCCGACATCCAGCAGGCCGAGCAGAACCTGATCGCGTCGAACGCCCTCGTCGGCGTGGCGACCGCGAACTTCTTTCCCCAGATCAGCCTGACCGGTCTATTCGGCGCCGTCAGCCCCGACGTCAGCAACCTCTACCCCGCGGGCAAGACCTGGACGATCGCGGCCGGGCTCCTCGGCCCCCTCTTCCACGGCGGCCAGCTCCGCAGCGAGTACGACGTCGCCTTCGCGCAGTGGGAGCAGGCGAAGACGCAGTACGAGCAGACGGTGACGGGCGCCTTCGCCGAAACGACCACCGTCCTCTACGCGCGCACGAAGATCGCCGCGAGCCTGGCCCAGTTGACGCGCACCGCGAACTCGTACCGCGAGATGGTCCGCCTGTCGACGCTGCGCTACAACACCGGCCTCGCGAACTACTTCGAGGTCCTCTACGCGATGCAGCTGCTCTACCCGGCGGAGTCCGCGCGCGTCCTCTCCCAGGTGAACCTCCTGATCGACTACGTCAACATCTACAAGGCGCTCGGCGGAGGCTGGAACATCCAGCCCGACAGCTCGAGTCCCACCTGGTTCTCGCCGGCCGCCCAGACCGCTCCGCCGCCGGCGGCGAAACCCTAGCGGCGAGGAGCCCGGACGACGGCCACCGACTCCGGCACGCCCACCGCCCGTCCCGCGGAGTCGGCCGCTCGCGCCCGCGACTACGAGCGGTACGCCGTCTTCGCCGCGATCGTCCTCCTCCTCATCGGCTGCTACCTGGTCGTCCGCCCCTTCCTGACCGCTTTTCTCTGGGGCGTGATCCTCTCGCTGTCGACCCGCGGACTCTTCGAGAAGTTTCTCCGGCTCGTCCGCGGCCGGAGAAAACTCGCCGCGACGCTCGCCGGTCTCACGATCGCGGCCGTCCTCTTCGTCCCGATCACGGCGTTCGCCCTGCGGCTCGCCGGTGGAACTCCCAACGTCGTCGATCGCGTCCGGGAAATGCTCTCGGGCGGACTGCGGGAGCCGCCGGCATGGCTCGGCACCGTGCCTCTCGTCGGCCGGGCCGCCGACGCGAAGTGGCAGGTCTGGGCCGCCGATCCCGAAGTTTTCCGCCGGGATCTCCGGCCGGTCGTCGGACCGGCGAAGGACTTCCTGGTCGCCGCGGCCGGCGGCGTCAGCGCGGGAATTCTCCAGTTCGCGCTGGCGGTCGTCATCGCGGGTCTTCTCTACGTCCGCAGCGCCGAGGTCGCCCGCGCCGTCGATCGGGTCGCCCTGCGCCTCGGCGGCGAGACCGGCCGGAGACAGGTCGCCGTCGTCCGCTCGACGGTGCGCGGGGTGTTCCGCGGCCTCCTCGGGACCTGCGCCGTCCAGGCGGTCCTGGCGATGATCGGCTTCGCCATCGCCGGCGTTCCGGGCGTGTTCGTCCTCGGCATGGCGACGTTCTTCCTGTCCGTCATCCCCATGGGCCCGGCCCTCCTCTGGCTTCCCGCCGCGCTCTGGCTCGGCGCGAACGGCTCGACCGGCCGCGCGATCTTCCTCGCCATCTGGAGCATCGTGGTCGTCGGCGGCGCCGAGAACGTCGTGCGCCCGATCCTGATCGGCAAGGGCGTCGACGCGCCGATGGCGCTGATCTTTCTCGGCGTCGTCGGCGGCATCCTCGCCTTCGGTTTCCTCGGCCTCTTCATCGGGCCGACGCTTCTCGCCGTCGCGTACAACCTCGTTCAGGAGTGGATGAGCCGGATCGAGGCGGCTTGAGCCCGGGGCGAGGACTTTCGGTCGACAGCGTCCGCCGATTCCGAGTTGAGGAAGATCTCACGCTCGACGAGATCAGCGGCCCAGAAGGATCGCGGCTCCGAGCTCCGCTCGTGCGACCCGCTCTCGTTTCGCGAGCATCTCCATCGAATCGTGATGGATCGTATGGGCCATCTCGTGGCAGAGCGTGCCCACGAGCTGCTCCTTGTTCTTCGCGAAATAGAGGAGCGCATCCGTGACGTAGACGTTCCCGCCCGGCGTCGCGAACGCATTGGGGGCGGGCTCGTGGACCAGATAGACCTTGAAGGGGTACGGATACTGCGGCTGAGCCGTCCTCAGGATCGGCTCGATCACGGGCAGCAGGGTGTCGTAAAGCGGCGACGACTCGATCACCTCGGCCCGTTTCACGAGCTCTTCGAACATCGACTGACCCATCACGAGCTCCAGATCCGTTGCCGGACGCTCGGACCCGGAATTCTGGGAGGCGGGCGACGCCCCCAGGACCACGCCCGCGAGGGCGACGACCCCGAGAACGCCCGCCCGCCTGTGAGTCCGCCACGATGGCTCTCGCCTTACACGGAGGCGCGGGACGCCGCGACGGTCGCCCGGCCCTTCATGTAATCGGCCTTCGCCTTCGCCTCACGGTCGAGAGCGTCGCGGTGCTCCTTCTGCTTCTGGAGCTTGGCCTGGAGCTTCGAGTCCAGCAGTCGGATCTTCTCAGACAACTTCACCCTGCGCTGTGCCTGCGCCATCGCGTGCTCGGCCTTCATCTGTGCGATGTCGGCCTTCATCGCGGTGACGTCCTCCTGATGGAGACGCTCCCGGACCTCCGAGATGGAACGGCGGAGCACCGTTCCGCCGATGGCATCCATCCGATCGTCGATGGGCGTCGTCCAGTCCTCGTCGATCTCCGCGACCACGGCGACCTTGCCGGGCTTGAGCGCCTTCTCGACATCGTAGAAGTAATCCTCGCTGACGCCGTAGTTGTAGACATCCGCGGCGCCTCCCGCCACGAGGCCGACGGTGGCGCCGATCGCCGCGCCCGCGGGACCGCCCAGGGCTCCGATGAGCGCGCCCAGAGCCGAACCGCTCACACCGCCGATCGGGAACGGCTCGTCGCTCTGCTTGACGCTGGTCGTGCCGTCCGCATTCTTCCGGACGATCGCATAGCCGTAAAGAGCGATGCTTCCCTCCCGATCGAGATCCACCAGGGCCTTCTTCCCCGCATAAGCCTTGCTCTCGTCGTCGAACACCGTTACGAGCATTCTGTCCATGACTTCACTCCTCCATTTGCCTTCGAATCGCCGGGACACCCGGCAGTCACGCCCTCTTCATTTCCCCCACCGAATGACGGATCTCACCGACGACCGAACGGATGCGGAACGCGCCGATGAGGAGAACCGTGCCGCTGACAAGCGCGAATCCCGCGATCAGGCCCATGATCGCCGCCAGCGTCGTGGGGGGGGACACGAGCGCGATCACCGCGGCGGCGATCGCGACCAGGCCCCACGCGAGCGTCCATCCCCACGAGACGCCCAGCCGATACTCCGTGATGGCGGCTGCGATGCCGAGGATCCCCGAGAACATGAGCCAGAAGCTCGTCCATGTCACGGCGAACGCCAGGGAGAGACCGGGGTAGTAATACAGGGCGGCCACGCCGAAGCTCACACTCACGAGCCCGCCGAGCAGCATCACCCACCAGGAGGCGAAGACCTGCCGCAGGTCGATCGCGTGGACGATTTCCGTGATCCCGCCGAAGATCGCCCAGATCGCGATGAGCAGGGCGAACGCGGCGACGGACTCGAGGGGCCGCACCAGGACGAGGATGCCGAGGGCGATGGCGAGTAGGCCACGGATGACGAGGCCCCACCATCCCCGCTGAAACGCCTTGTGAACATCTTCGGAGAGCATTTCGATTTCCTCCTTCTTGCCGTCCGGCGTCAGACCGGGGTCTGCGCCAGTTCCTTGAGCGCCCGGCCGGCGGCCGTGGCGTTCTTCTTCAGCAGAGCCTTTTTCGTCTTCTGGCGTGCCTCGAAAGCATTCAGCCGCTCCGTCGCTTTCTTGTCCTGCGCGTCGATTTTCGCGGCAAGCTCGTAGATCTTCTTCTCGAGCTTCGCCTTGCGGTCGGCATGGGCCTTCGCGGCCTCACTCTTGAGCTGCGCGAGATCCGCCTTCATCGCGGCGATCTCCTCACGCCGAGTCTGCTCCTCCACCTGCCAGAGCGCGCGGCGTAACACGGTCCCGCCGAGCTGCTCCATCCGCGCGTCGACCGGGGTCGTCCACTCCTCCTCGACTTCGGCGACGACCGCGACCTTGTTCGGCGTCAGCGTCTTCGAGACGTCCTCGAGGAAATCGCTGCCGACGCGTGCCGTCTCGACGTCGTAGAGAGCGCCGAGCGCGAGACCCGAGGCGCCGCCGATGGCGACTCCGACCGGTCCCCCCAGCAGTCCAATGAGGCTGCCGACGGCGGTCCCGCCGAGCGTTCCGGTCGGCTCGAAGTCATCGATCCGCTTGAAGTCGACCGTGCCATCGGCGTGCTTCGCCACCACCGCTCCGGCGAAAATCGTGATGCTGCCCTCTTTCTGGAGCTGGGTCAGCGCCGATCGTCCTTCGTACGCCTTCTTCTCGTTGTCGAAGACCACCACCAACATCCGTTCCATGATTCCCATCCCCCTTTCGAATTCGTGAAGCGGCGACGCGCCGCTCACTCGAGATCACTGAGCCTTCGCTTCTCCAGCTGGATCCACTCGCGGACGTAATCGGGCACCCGACGAAGCTCGACCCCGCTCCGCTCCGCCGAGGCGAGAAACCGCACCGCGTCGAGGTCGACGAGCCGCACCTCCTGGAGGTCGAGCGCGACGCGGTTCCCGTTTTCGGCCATCCTCGTCTTCAACTCCTGCACTTCCGGCGAGTTGATCCTCCCGATGAGCACGAAAATCGTCCGCGCTCGATCGGAAACGGAATCGACTCTCATCACCATCGAGCCCGTAAGATGGCAAGGCGAGTGCCAGAACTAAATAACTGAATTAAATAGACTTAGACCTGGAAAGCGAGTGACGAAACCCGACGAATGTCGAGACTCGACAGCCGATCTTGCCGGGCTGGACGGTTAGAGCGTTTTGAACCGGTGCTTGTCGATGCGGAGCGCCAGAATCCTCGACTCGAGCGTCGACCGGGGGATTCCGAGCCTGGCCGCCGCCCCGTCCTGACCGGCGACACGGCCCCGAGAAGCGGTCAGTGCCTTTTCGATCGCGTTCTTCTCTTCGCCGGCGCTCGCGCGGGCGAGACGAAGTGTGCCCTCGGGTGGTGGGGTCGATCCCCGGCTCAGCCAGGTCGCATCGATTTCGAGCGTCCCCTCGCTGAGGATCACCGCGCGCTGGATGATGTTCTGCAACTCGCGCACGTTTCCGGGCCAGGAGTACGCCGTGAGAAGATCGATCGTCCGCCGATTCACGCTCCTGATTTTCTTTCCCACCCTGGACGCATACCGCTGGGTCAGATACTCGACGAGCAGCGGAATGTCCTCGGTCCGTTCGCGAAGCGGAGGCAGGCGAATCGGGAACACGCTGAGCCGATAGTAGAGATCGGCTCGAAACGACCCATCCGCGATCGCGCGTTCGAGATCGCGGTTCGTCGCGGCGATCACCCGAACGTCGACGGGAATCATCCGCGTGCTCCCCACGCGCTCGAACGTCCGTTCCTGCAGGACCCGAAGCAAGGCGACCTGCGTCTCCGGCGGCAGTTCGCCCACTTCGTCGAGGAAGAGGGTCCCTCCCTCCGCGACCTCGAATCGGCCGAGGTGGCGCTGCACCGCGCCGGTGAAGGCCCCCTTCTCGTGTCCGAACAGCTCCGAGGCGATGAGCGACGGCGGCGTCGCGCCGCAATTGACGGACACGAAGGGCCGCGACGCGCGCGGCGACCGCTTGTGAATGGCCCGGGCGATCAGCTCCTTGCCAGTGCCGGTTTCGCCGGTGAGGAGCACGGTGGAATCGGTACCCGCCACCTTGCCCACGAGCATCAGGGCGCGGCGCAGCGCCGACGAGGAGCCAACAATCTCCTCGAACATCGACGCCTGGTCGACCTCGTCCCGCAAGGCGATGTTCTCGCTGAGGAGCCGGTCCTTCAGCTCGCGGAGTTCCTGCTCCGCGCGCTTGAGATCCTCGATGTCGGTGAGCGTTCCATACCAGCGCAAGACCTGCCCCGCGTCGTCGCGCAGGGGAACGGCCCGCGCGAGGTGCCATCGATACTTCCCATCGGGGTCGGGGAACCGCAGTTCGATGCCGAACCGGGTTCCCGAGGCGACCGCGCTCCGCCAGTCCCGCACCGCGCGGTCGCGATCGTCCGGATGCACCTGGCTCGTCCACTCCCAGCCGAGCGCCGGCTCCCCCCGCCCGACGTGCTCGAGCCAGCTGCCCGCGACGAAGTCGAGGGCGCCATCGGGGCGTGCCGTCCAGACGAACGCGGGTATGGTGTCGAGAATCGTCCGGAGCTCCCGCTCCGCGGCGGAGCCGGCGCCGTCCTCAGGGAGACTCATCTTCCCGAAATCATCCTCCCGCCGAGAATTCGTTATCAAGCCGTCCCTGACTTATCAAGGTGTCCTTTACACTGTCCAAACCGTCTCTTCATGAGCCTCGCCCGATCCGCATTCATCGTTCTGAACGGCAAGGCGGCCGGGCGGGAGGACGTCCGCGCGGCCGTGGGAGCGGCCCGCGGCGACGCTCTGGAGATCGAGGTGGGGGTCACCTGGGAGGGGACCGACGCGGAGCGGTTCGCGCGCCGCGCGGCGAGCGAGGGGTTCGAGGTCGTCGTCGCCGCCGGCGGGGACGGAACCGTCAACGGCGTCGTGGCCGGGCTCCTGGCGCCATCGGACCGGAAACCACCCCGGCTGGCGATCATGCCCCTCGGCACGGCGAACGATCTGGCACGCGCCTGTGGAATCCCGCTCGACCCTTCGGAGGCCTTGCTTCTGGCCGTGTCCGGATCCGAGGCGAGGGTGGACGTCGGGCGCGTCGATGGGCGTCCTTTCCTCAACGTCGCCACCGGCGGATTCGGCGCGTCGCTGACGACCGCGACGCCACCGGAGTTAAAACGCCTGCTCGGCGGTGCGGCCTATCTCCTGACCGGATTGACTCATTTCAATTCCATCCGTCCCTCACGCGGACGGCTGAGGGGCCCGGGATTCGGATGGGAAGGCGAATTCCTGGTGCTGGCCATTGGCAACGGGCGCCAGGCGGGCGGCGGCCATCCGCTCTGCCCGGAGGCGTTGCTCGACGACGGACTGCTGGACGTCCGGGTCCTTCCCAAATTGCCGAACGACGAAGTGCCGCATGCGCTGCGCGCGCTGCTTCGTCACGGCCCCGACGCGATTCAACACGCGGTCGTCGGCGCGCGCCTGGCGCAGGTCGAGGTCGAGACCGATGAGACCCTCCAGATCAACCTCGATGGTGAACCCGTCTCGGGAACGCGATTTCGATTCGAGCTTTTGCCGAAGCGCCTCACGCTGGCGCTCCCGCCCGAATGCGCCCTCCTCGCTTGAGGTCGTCTTGTCGACGGACTGTCCTCCTGGCCGAGCCCGAGATCTCGGCCCAACGAGGCGATCTCACCGCCCTCGCCCGCTCAGGAATGGATGGGTTGGATCGAGGCCGCTTGAGCCCGGGGAGGCGCTCCCTCGCGCTCGTCCTCGCGTCGATCCTTCTTTCCGCCTCCGCCGCCGCGTTCGACAGCAAGGGCCACGTCGTGATCGAGGCGCTCGTGTATCGCAGCCTCGTCGACGGTGACGACGGCCAGCCGCCGCGGCCGGACGTTCTGCGCGATCTGCTCAACGACGGGGACCTCGCGCCGCCGCTCTGCTTCGGGTGGGACAGCCATCCGCCGGGGTTCTGCGCCCACGCGGCGAGGGAACGCCGCGTCGGAACTTCGGGCCGGGCGACTGAGCCCGGGCCGGAGTTCCGAGAAGGAGACGCCTCCGCCTCCAATCCCCTCCTCGACTGGCCGAAGCCGCTGACCGACCAGCCCGACGCCGCGTTCCGGCGCCAGTTCTCGGACGCGGGTCAGTGCTTCCACTTCATGGCGAAGCTCGATGACGCCGACTCCGAGAAGATCGAGGGCACGGAGATCCCCCGCGCGCTCGCGACCTCCGCCCTCGTGCGCTGCCGGGACCTCCTCGACGACCTGATGCGGCAGGTCGTTCTCGACGGCGGGCCCGGCACCCGCCAGAGCGGATACGGGCTGTACGAGCTGATGCACGCGGTCGGCGATTCGTTCTCGGGTGCCCACACGCAGCGCCGGCCCGACGGCGGCGGGATCGAGGAGCTGCGCGTCTGGAAGCCGCTGACGCGCCTGCCAGGCCTGACGCCGGAGAAGGTCGCGAAGATCCCCGACTCCGCGTTCCACAACTGGGACGACCATCGGGACAAGACCTACGTGATCGAGGAGAAGGTCGTCGCCGGCGGCCGCCACTGCAAGGACCTCGTCGACTTCCCCTACATGGTCCCGTTCGAGTGCCTCTCGGAGGACGGCGACCGAGCACGACGGGCGATCGTGGAGTTGCTCGTCGTCGTGCGCGAGCTGCGCATGTCCCGGAAGGCCGCTCCGTCGGCGTCGGCTCCGGCGCCGGAGCAGTCCCCCGCGTGGCGCGAATTCGAGGAACGCTGGTTCGCCGCGGCGTATCCGTGCGAGGGCGACGAGTGCCGGCAGAAGCAGCCGCCCGATCTGTCTCCCGGCTCCTACGCTTTCCTGGGGCTCGACTCGACGTACAACGTCACGCGAAAGTTCCTCGACGTCACCGCGAAGGGAACGCTCTTCAAGTACAGCTGGGAGCTGAATCCCTTCGTCTACGCGCTCGCGGGCGAGCTCGGCTACCGCCACTACGACGACGGCTCGGGCGCGGGCCTCGCCGGTCTCGAGCTCGACCTCGCTCTTCCGCTCGGGAAGCGCGCGGCGCTCGGGTTCACGCCCGCGGCCTGGCGCGTGGCGTTCGGCGGCCAGGGGACGGGCTCCGAGGTCGTCTCCGACTTCTTCCGGTTCGACTACATCGTGAACGATCGTTTCGCGCTGACGCTGCACGGTCCGCTCGAGATCGACTGGCGCAAGCCCGCCGCCGAGTGGTCGGTCGGCCTCGGCGTGAGCTGGGCGCTGACGTCGCCGAGGTTCGCCGGGGGCTCGCTCATCAGTCATCACACCGACAAGGTCGAGAGGACGGACGAGACGTGGTCCCCGCCGGACGCTCCTTACGGGCGGCTCGAGGGAAGGGCCGCGAGCTGGTACGTCGGCACCGCGGTCACGACGGTCGAACCGCCGTCCCTCGTCGTGGAAGGGCGGCCGTACGGAGCGGGGTCGATCGACGGCATGGTCCTGTGGGACCGGGACCGCTGGGGCGGCCGGTTCGTCTGGGCGCCGGGCGGCTCGCTCTCGATCGGCGCGCGGCGGACCTCGGGCGATTCGGCCTATCTCACCGGCGTCCTCGCGCTCGATCTGCGCTGGTACGCGCTCCGCGTGCTGGGACTGTCGCTCACGCCGGTGCGCGTCGAGGGCGGACCCAAGGTTCGCGGCGACTCGGAGATCGACACTTCGCCGGGAGTCCACGGCTCGCCGGGCGGCCAGTACTACCTCCAGGCCGGCTCGCGCCTCGGCATCGCCTTCAACGCGGGGATCGTCGACATCCTCGTCCAGGCGCCCACGATCGCCTGGAGCTCGCAGCCCTTCGCCGCGAAGGAGATCCTGAGCGTGGCGCTGTCGATCCGTTTGAACTAGATCTTTTTCGCGACGCGCCGGGTACACTGCTCGCGAATCTCGGAACAGAGGAGGACTTCTCCATGAGAATCTGGACCGGTGTGCTCACCGCGGTCGTCCTGGCCGCCGCTCCCCTGGGCGCACGCCAAGCCCAGCCCGTAAAGCCGGCGCCCGCGCTCCAGGGAGGGCCGTCCACCGCCGCCCCGACCCCCGCGCCCGACGGCGCGCCGAAGGCGCCGCTCGTGATCTACCAGATCGACCTGATCCCGACGGGCCATGCGTTCGCGATCGGCAAGCCGCGCCAGATCGGCAACGCGTACTTCTTCACGGTCTGGCCGGAGCGCACGACCGTGAAGCTCGCGAAGGACAAGGTCAAGGGCATCCACCCGCGCACCAACGACCTCAACGCGGAAGTCGTCTACCAGGTCGACCTCGTCCCGTCGGGCAGGATCATCGCGGCCGGCGAGCCGGCGCTGAAGGGCAAGACCTACACGTTCAAGAAATGGCTCGGCGGCGATCTCATGAGCCTGCGCCAGTCGGACGTCGCGAAGATCACGAAGCTGACGGGCCTCGACGCGTTCAAGGCCCAGCAGCAGGAGAAGGGCGCGGCCCGCATCGACGACCTCCCGATGGAGGGCACCGGCAACGTGACCGTCATCCCCGGAGCGGAGCCGGCCCCGGCCCAGGGAGCGCCGGCGCCCGGGCAGGACTCTCAGGGCAACTGGCTCTACCAGGGGCAGCCGGGCGTCAGCGACGCCTGGGCTCCTCCCTCCGCGGTGCAGGCGTCGCCCGGCGACGTGCCAAAGGCGGCGCCCGTCCCGACGCCGCAGCCCTAAGCGCGGCGGGGAGACGCCGCGCCGGGACCTCGGGCCGGGCACAGCCGGGCCGAGGTCGCGAGAGAAAGACGCCGGCCGACGACGCGGCCAGAATGCGGACCTATTTCGCCCGAGCCCGGTAACGCTCGACCGCCGTCTCGAGGTTGAAGAGCAGGCGCTCGCGGCCGAGGGTCTCGCCGAGCGAAGAGCGCTGGACCATCGCGAGGACCGCCGGCACGAGGCCCACGAGCCACACCTCGACGCCCCGGTCGCGCTGCCTCTTCTCCGCCTCGATCAGCATCTTCAGCGCCGTGTACTCGAGGTCGAAGACGGCGCTCATGTCGATCGCGACCACCCGCGGGGCCTCCTCCTCCGCGAGCGCGCGCATCTTCTCGGCGATGCGATCCGCGTTGGCGAAGAACACGCGGCCCTCGAGCCGCACGATGAGCAGGCCGGGGAACGTCTCGTCCTCGGGATGCTCCCTGGTCCGGGGACGGAAGACGTTCGTGCCGGGCTTGCGGCCGAGCCGGTAGACCGGCGGATTGGCGACCTGGTGCGCGAGAGCGCCGAGCGAGAGGATGATCGCGATCACGATCCCCTTCAATGTCCCGAGCGCGATCACGCCCGCCAGCGCGGCGAGCGCCCAGACGAACTCGGTCCGGCGGATCCGGACGATCGAGCGGAACTCCGCCGGCTTGATCAGACCCATCGAGTAGACGACGACGACGGCCGCGAGCGTCGCCTGCGGCATCCGGCCGATCAGCGGCGCGAGGAAGATCATCGTGGCGAGCGTGACGGCCGCCGTCACGATCTCCGCCACCTGCGAGCGCGCACCGGCGAGACGGTTGACGGCGGTCTGCGAGGTGCCGCCGCCGGAGGGCATCGACCCGAAGAGCGCTCCGGCCGCGTTTCCGATCCCGGTCGCGAAGAGCTCGCGGTTGGCCCTCGTCGGCGGCTCCTCGCTGCGGGCGAACGCGCGGCCCGCGGCAATCGTCTCCGTGAAGCTCATCAGCGCGATGCCCACCGCGCCCGCCCAGAGGCCGCCGGCCAGCGACGGGTCCGGAAGAATCACGGACGGAAGCCCCTTCGGGATGTGGCCGACGAGCTCGACGCCGCGCCCCTCGAGGCCGAGGAGCGACGCTCCCGCGATGCCGGCGGCGATCGCGACGAGGGGCGCCGGCAGCTTCGGGAGGAAGCGCTCGAGCGCGACGAGGACGACGATCGTCGCCGCGGAGAGGACGAGCGTCGCCATCGACGTCTCCGGCAGGTGCGTCACGGTCGAGCCGAGCTTCTGGAAGAAGGAGCCCTTGGGGATGTGGAAGCCGAGGAGCTTCGGCACCTGGTCGAGCACGATGACGATCCCGATGCCGGCCTTGAAGCCGACGAGGACAGGCTCCGAGATGAAGTTCGCGACGAAGCCGAGCCGGAGCAGCGAGGCCGCGAGGAGAATCGCGCCCACGAGCAGCGTCAGCGTCGCGGCGGCCCGCGGAAGGGCGTCGGCGCCGCCGGCCTGGACGACCCCGGCCATGTCGGCGCCCGTCAGGATCGCGAGCGTCGTCGTGGTGCTGACCGAGAGGATGCTCGACGTCCCGAGGAACGCATAGACGAGCATCGGGACGAACGCCGTGTAGAGGCCGACTTCGACCGGCAGACCGGCGATCGTCGCGTAGGCCATCGCCTTCGGGATGACGACGGCCGCCGCGGTCAGTCCCGCGACGAGATCCGGGCGCAGCCAGTCGCCGTGATAGCCGGCGAGCCAGCTCGGCAGGAGGCGACTCCCGGACGTTCGTTCCGCCACGGGCGCGCTACTTCTCCGCGAGCAGCTTCTTCTTCGTGTCCGCGAGCTCGGCGAGCTTCTCCTTGCCGACCTCGGGATAGTGGAGGTCGAGTCCGTCGAGCGTGTCGATCACCGCGGCCGCTACCGCGATCCGCGTGAACCACTTGTTGTCCGCGGGGATCACGTACCAGGGCGAGTGCCTGGTCGCCGTGTTCCGGATCATGTCCTCGTAGGCGCGCATGTAGTCCTTCCAGTACCCGCGTTCCTGCGCGTCCGTCGCCGAGAACTTCCAGTTCTTCTCGGAATTGTCGATGCGCTCGAGGAAGCGACGCTTCTGCTCCTTGCGGGAGACATGGAGGAAGAACTTGCGGACGACCACGCCGTTGTTGTCGAGATAGCGCTCGATCGAGCGGATGTCGCGGAAGCGCTCGTCCCAGATGTCCTTGGTGAAGCGCGCTGCCGGAAGCTTCTGTTTCTTCAAGAGCGCATCGTGCACCCGCACGACGAGGACCTCCTCGTAGTACGAACGGTTGAAGATCCCGATGCGCCCCCGCTCGGGCATGTGCTTCGTGCACCGCCACATGAAGTCGTGGTCCAGGTCCTCCGAGGAAGGGGCCTTGAAGGAGACCACCTGGCAGCCCTGGGGGTTGACCCCGGACATGACGTGCTTGATCGCGCCATCCTTGCCGGCCGCGTCCATCGCCTGGAAGATCAGGAGCACCGCCCACCGGTCCTGCGCGTAGAGCTTGTCCTGGAGCTCCGCGAGCATCTCGACGCCGTGCTGCAGCGCCTCCTTGGCCGCCGGCTTGTCCTCGGCCTTCAGCCAGGCGGTGTCGGCGGGGTCGACGTCGTCCAGACGAAAACCGTCGCCATCCTTGACGCGGTACCGACGCGCGAGGCGGCGCGCGCGTTCGCGGAGCTCGACCGGCTTCGGCGCCCGGCGATCGCTCGTCTCGTTTCCACGCTTCCGGGCGGAGTCCTTCACGTCGTCCTCCTCACACGCTGCCTCGCCGGGTGGGCGGAGCCTATCCGTCGCTACGCGACGTGGGAGGAGTTATATCTCGACGCCCGCCTCCGTCCGGCGCCGGCGAGCGTGGGCCACCCGCATCGCGACCGCACAGCTCGCGATCCGCGAGCGAACGCTGTCCGCGCGGCTCGTCAGGATGATCGGCACCCGGGCCCCGAGGACGAGGCCCGCGCCGTCCGCCCGGGACAGGAAGCTCAGGAGCTTGGCGAGGATGTTTCCCGTCTCGAGGTCCGGGACGAGCAGGATGTCCGGGTCGCCGGCGACCTCCGACCGGATACCCTTCATGTCGGCGGCCTCGCGGCTGATCGCATTGTCGAAGGCGAGCGGGCCGTCGAGGAGCGCTCCACGGATCTGACCCCGGTCGGCCATCTTGCAGAGGGCCGCGGCGTCGAGGGTCGACGGCATCTTGGAGCTCACCGTCTCGACGGCCGCGAGGATCGCGACCTTGGGCCGCTCGACGCCGAGCGCGAGCGCGAGGTCCACCGCGTTCTGGCAGATGTCCACCTTCTGCTCGAGCGTCGGCGCGATATTGATGGCGGCGTCCGTCACGATGAGGACCTTGTGGTATGCGGGCAGGTCCATCATGTAGGCGTGGCTGATGCGGCGCCCCGTTCGGAGGCCGCCCTCCCGCGACACCACGGCCGAGAGGAACTCCTCCGTCCGGAGGCTTCCCTTCATCAGGAGCTCGGCCCCACCGCGCAGGACCATCTCAACGGCGTGCCCGGCCGCTGCGTGGCTGTGAGGGGCGTCGACGACCCGAACTCCGTCCAGGTCGATGCCGGCGGCCGCGGCAACCTCCGCGATTTTCGCCGCCGGTCCCACGAGGATCGGAGCGATCAGTCCACGCGCCCTCGCCTCGAGAATGCCCGCCAGCGTCGGTTCGTCGCACGGGTGCGCCACCGCCGTCGCGACCGGCTCGAGCCCGCGGCAGCGTTCGAGCAGGTCCTCGTATTTTTGCGCGAGGCCGCCATCCGTGGTGCCCGACGCGCGGCGATCCGGGCCTCGCGTCACGAGCCCCGGTCGCCCGCTGCGAAGGAAGGCATTCCGTGTCTCCATGGCAACCTCCCGGACGCTTCCGAGATCGGGGTGCTACGCCGGTCCGAAGGTCGGTCTCCACGCTAGCATCCGCCCCCACGAGGACATGATGCGGAAGCATCAGTTCCGATGGCGCCACGGTGCGGAGAGTCGAGGCGTTGAGATAGTCTGACGGCGTTCGGAGGATCCATGCTTCAATTCATGGCGTCCCGGATGCATCGAGCCGGGGGCACGATGCTCGCGGGTGTGCTCTGCGCCCTGCTGGCGGCGCCGATCGGGTGCTCCTCGTCGGACACGCCTCCTCCGGCCCAGCCGGCGTCCACAACCTCATCCAAGCAGGCCGCGGCCGGAGCCCCGGAATCGGCGAAGCTCACGAAGGACGAGCTCGAGGCGCTGGTCGCTCCGATCGCGCTCTACCCGGATCCGCTCCTCGCGCAGTGCCTGGTCGCCTCGACTTATCCCCTCGACGTCGTCGCCGCCCAGCAGTGGCTCAACCAGAACTCGAGCCTCAAGGGCGAGGAGCTCGGCAAAGCCGCCGAGCAGCAGAAGTGGGACCCGAGCGTCCAGGCCCTCGTCCTAGTCCCCGACGCGCTCAAGCGCCTGTCCGAGAACATCTCGTGGACGACCGATCTCGGCGACGCATTCCTCGCGCAGGAAAGCGAGGTCATGGACGCCGTCCAGGCCCTCCGGTTGAAGGCCAAGAACGAAGGCAAGCTCCAGACGACCGAGCAGCAGAAGGTCGAGACGAAGACCGTCGAGTCGACGACGGTCGTCGAGATCCAGCCCGCCTCGACCGAGGTCGTCTACGTTCCCGCGTACAGCCCCACGGTCATCTGGGGCCCGATGTACTACCCGTACCCGCCCCTCTACTACCCGCCCTACTACGGCGGCGCGTGGCTGGGCTTCGGGGTGGGCATCGCGATCGGCATCGGCATCAGCGGCGGGTGGGGCTGGGGCTGCGGCTGGCACGGTGGCGGCAACACGATCAACATCAACAACAACAACAATTTCGTCAGCCACTACAACCGCAACAACAACGTCAACCGGAGCGGCAACAGCAACTGGCAGCACAACGCGCAGCAGCGCGGGGGCGCGCCGTACAAGGACCGCGCGACCGCGAGCAAGTACGGCGGCGGGGCGCGCGGGGATTCGGCGCAGGCGCGGCAGTCCCAGGCGAGCCAGCGGCAGGGGCAGCGGGGCGGCGCGAGCGCCACGAATCGCAGCTCCGGTGCGAGCAGCACCAGCCGAAGCGGCAATCAGGTCGGCAACCGCAGCGCCTCGACGAGCTCGCGTTCGAGCGGCGCGTTCGGCGGCGCCCAGAGCGGCAGCTGGGCGCGGTCGACGAGCTCTCGCGGAGCCTCGAGCATGGGCGGCATGCGCGGCGGCGGCGGAGGGCGGCGGCGATAGCCGCGGGAGCGATGATGAACAGCAAGAATGTGACGGCGGCCGGGTTCGTCGCCCGCTTCGGCGCGATCGCCCTCGGACTCGGTGCTTCTCTCCTCGCGTTCCGCGCGGTCGCCGCGACGCCGGACGCCGGTCCGCGCGCCTTCGACACGCCGCAGCAGGCGGCCGAGGCCCTTGTCAAGGCGGCGGAGGCCGGCGACACCTCCTCCCTGCTCGCCATCTTCGGTCCCGACGGAAAGGACATCGTCTCCTCCGGGGACCCGGTCGAGGACAAGAACGACCTGGCGAGATTCGCGAGGAAGGCGCGCGCGAAGATGAAGGTCGCCTTCGACGTCGCCGACCCCAGGCGGGCCGTCATGATCGCCGGCGACGACGACTGGCCGATGCCGGTGCCCATCGTCGAGACGGGCGGGAAGTGGCGCTTCGACGCGAAGGAAGGCCGCGAAGAGATCTTCGCCCGCCGCATCGGAGGCAACGAGCTCCACGCGATCTCCCTGCTGCGCGGCTACGTCGTCGCGCAGAAGGAGTACGCCGCGGAGCTCCACGACGGCGCCACCGTCCACCAGTACGCCCAGAAGTGGGTGAGCACTGCCGGCAAGCAGGACGGCCTCTCGTGGTACGGGCCCGACGGCAAGCCCGCCGGTCCCATCGGCGACGAGATCGCCAGGCTCCTCGCCGCGGGCTACACGAACAAGGCCGACCCGGTGGATGGCTACTACTTCCGCACGCTGACCGCGCAGGGACCGGCGGCGCGGCTCGGCGCGCGCGACTACGTCGTCGGCGGAATCATGATCGGCGGTTTCGCCGCGGTCGCGTGGCCGGCGAGGTACGGCGTGACCGGCGTGCAGACGTTCCTCGTCAACAACGACGGCGTCGTGTACCAGAAGGACCTCGGCGACGACACCGAGAAGATCGCCTCCGCGATGAGGGCGTTCAACCCGGACGAGGGCTGGACCGTCACGCACGACGAGGAAGAACCCTCGGACCAGCCGTGACGGCCCCCGCGGCGCCCGCGGCCGCGCGGAAAGAGAGTCGGCGGGTCCTCGATCCGACCGAGCGCTTCTCCGAGATCCTGTTCGGCCTCATCATGGTCCTGACCTTCACGGGATCCCTCTCGGCCGCCGAGAGTGGCCGCAACGGAGTCCGGACCATGCTCATCGGCGCCCTCGGCTGCAACCTGGCCTGGGGCATCATCGACGCGATCTTCTACCTGATGAACACGCTCGGTCAGCGCGGTCACGGCATCGTGGCGCTCCGGGGGCTTCGGAAGACGTCCGACCCGGTCGAAGCGCGCGCCCTGATCGAGGAGGCTCTCCCTCCGGCCCTCGCCTCGGCCCTGGAGCCTGCCGACTACGAACGCCTCCGGCAGCGCCTCGCCACCATGCCCGAGCCGCCCGCCCGCGCGCCGCTCCATCGGGACGACCTTCGGGGCGCGGTCGGCGTTTTCCTTCTCGTGTTCCTCTCCACGTTTCCGGTCACCCTCCCGTTCTTCTTCATGCAGGACGCGATGTGGGCGCTGCGCGTTTCGAACGCGATCGCGATCGCGCTCCTCTTCGTCGGCGGCTACAAGCTCGCGCAGTATTCGGGTTTCCGTCCCTGGCGGACCGGCCTCGCCATGGTCGGCATCGGCGTCGCGCTCGTCGGGTTGACGATCGCACTCGGCGGATGAAGGCTTCGGGACTCTTCCTCGCGCTGACGCTCCTGTTCGGCGGCGCAGTGACGCTGACCGCCCAGGAGGCGTCGTCTCCCGCAACACCGGGGAAGGAATCCTGGGCGTTCAACGCGAGCGTCTACGGCTACTTTCCTCCCGAGGACGCGCACTATGCCCAGCCCACCGTCACGGCCGACCGCGGTGCGCTCCACCTCGAGGCCCGCTACAACTACGAGGCGTTGAAGTCCGGCTCGGCCTGGATCGGCTGGAACCTCGAGGCGGGAAAGGAGCTCAAGCTCAACGCGACGCTGCTGGCGGGAGGCGTCGTCGGAGACCTCCGCGGAGTGGCGCCGGGCTACGAGCTGACGCTCGCCTGGAAGGCCTTCGAGCTCTACAGCGAGGGCGAGTACGTCTTCGACACGACGGACTCGTCCGGCAACTTCTTCTACAACTGGGCACAGCTCGGCTGGTCGCCGTGGGAATGGCTCAGCGTCGGACTCGTATCGCAGCGGACGCGCGCGTACCACACCGGCCTCGACGTCCAGCGGGGCCTCTTCGTCGGGTTCACGTACAAGAACCTGTCCCTGAACGTGTACGTTTTCAATCCCGGCTGGGAGACGCCGACCGTCGTCAGCTCGCTCGCCGTCAGCTTCTAGCGGCGGCTCCTCGTGACGGCGCGCTTCGACGCGACAGAAGCAAACGACCCTCTCGCGGCGGGAAGAGCGAGGTATATGCTCGGCCCGGGTCGTAGACTTGGCACGCGACGCCCTCTTGAAGGAGGAGCCATGGAAACGCTTTCGTCTCGACTCCGCAGGCTCGTGGCGCTCGTCTGCGTTGCCCTGCTCGCCCACGGCGAGAGCGCCCTCCTCGCGCAGGAAGCGTCAGCGTCGACGCCGACCGCGACCGAGCCGGCGGCCGAGAAGCTCTCGCCCGACCAGCTCGACTCGCTGGTCGCTCCGATCGCTCTCTACCCCGATCCGCTGCTGGCGCAGACGCTCGCCGCGTCGACGTATCCGCTCGAGCTGATCCAGCTGCAGCAGTGGCTCGCGAAGAACAAGGACCTGAAGGACAAGGCGCTCGCCGACGCGGTCGCGAAGCAGCCGTGGGACCCGGCGATCCAGTCGATGGCGGCGGTTCCCGAGGTCGTCAAGCGGCTCTCCGACGACATCCAGTGGACCACGGAGCTCGGGGATGCCTTCCTCGCCCAGGGGGACGACGTCATGGAGGCCGTCCAGCGGATGCGGGGGAAGGCCGAGCAGAAAGGGGCGCTGAAGTCGAACGAGCAGCAGACCGTCGAGACGAAAGTCGTCGAGAGCAAGACGGTCATCGTCGTCCAGCCCACGAATCCCGAGGTCGTCTACGTCCCGTCCTACAACCCGACGGTCGTCTACCCCCCGCCCGTCTACCCCTACCCGCCGGTCTACTACCCGCCCTACTACCCGGGCGCCGGGCTGGTCTCCTTCGGCGTGGGCATGGCGATGGGCGCCGCCATCTGGGGCGGCTCCTGTTGCGGGTGCAACTGGGGCGGAGGGGGGAACAACATCAACATCAACAACAACAACAATTTCAACCGGAACACGAACGTCAACCGCGGCCAGGGCGGGAGCGGCAACTGGCAGCACAACTCCCAGCATCGCGGTGGCGCTCCCTACTCGAACAAGTCGACGGCGAACAAGTACGGAGGATCCGCACGCGGCGAAGGTCGGGCGCAGGGCGGCTCACGGGGCGGCACGGCCAGCGCCAGCAGCCGGTCCGCCGGAGCCGGAAGCCGCGGCGGCGGCGCCGGGGCCAGCGCCAGCACCCGCAGCAGCGGCGGCGCCAGCGCGAGCGGCCGAAGCGGCGGAGGCGGCGGCGCCTTCGGCGGCGGGTCCGGCGGCTACAGCGGCAGCAGCGCCCGGTCGAGCAGCTCCCGCGGCTCCTCGAGCATGAGCTCGCGAGGAGGCGGCGGAGGCTCCAGGGGTGGTGGCGGCGGCGGGAGGCGGAGATGAGCACCATGAAGCAGCGGCTCGGCTCCGGCATGGTCGGCCTGCTCGTGTTCGCCTGCGCCGTGCCCGCCTCGGCGCAGGACAAGCCGAAATCCGCGCCCGCGGCTCCGGCCGCGGCAACGCAGAAGACGTTCGACACGCCGAAGGCCGCCGCCGACGCGTTGATCGCGGCGGCCGCGAGCGACGACATCGCGGCCCTGAAGGAGATCCTCGGCCCGGACGGAAAGAGTCTCGTCGAAACCAGCGACGCCGTTCAGACGAAGAATCAACTCGAGGGTTTCGCGGCCCAGGCCCAGAAGGACACCGCCGTCGTCCTCGACCCGAAGAACCCGGATCGCGCGACGCTCTCGGTCGGAGACGACGACTGGCCTTTGCCGATCCCGATCGTCCGCAAGAACGGTCGGTGGCTCTTCGACTCCAAGGCCGGCAAGCGCGAGGTCCTCTACCGGCGGATCGGCCGAAACGAGCTCGACGCGATCGACGTCTGCTACGAGTACGTCGACGCGCAGCGCGAGTACGCGCTCGAGAAGCACGACGGCTCCCAGCTGAACCAGTACGCGCAGAAGATCATCGCCACCCCCGGAAGGCAGGACGGGCTCGCGTGGAGAAACCCCGACGGCTCCATGGCCGGGCCGATCTCCGACACGGTCGCCGACGCGATCGCCGAGGGTTACTCGAAGAAGTCGGAGCCGCTCCACGGCTACTACTTCAAGGTCCTGAAGGGCCAGGGGTCCGCGGCGCCGCTCGGGAAGATGGACTTCGTCGTGAAGGGGGTCATGATCGGCGGCTTCGCGCTCGCGGCCGCGCCGAGCGACTACCGGGTCACCGGCGTGATGACCTTCATCGTCAGCCACGACGGCGTCGTCTACCAGAAGGACCTCGGGCCGCACACGCTCGAGATCTTCCAGAAGATGGACCGGTACAACCCCGACAAGACGTGGACCCCGGTCGACGAAGAGACCGGGATGCCGGAAACGCCGTCGGAAACGGGAGCGACCGCCAAGCCGCCCGCGGCGCATCCCTAGGGGACAGCGTCACCATCGATCGGCCGACCGGAGACCACCGGTGAGCGGCGTGCTCGCGGAGCTCCGAAAGAAGCCCCTCAACTGGCTTCTCGTCTTCGTGCCGGTGGTCATGGCGGCCGAGCGCCTGCGCCCCGAGGCCCACACCGCCCTCTTCCTCCTCTCGGTCTTCGCCATCATTCCGCTCGCCTCCCTCCTCAGCGAGGCCACCGAGAGCGTGGCGGCGAAGACGGGAGACGCGATCGGCGGCCTGCTCAACGCCACGCTCGGCAATCTGACCGAGCTCGTCATCGCCATCACGGCCCTGCGCGCCGGGATGCTGGACCTGGTCAAGGCGTCCATCGTCGGCGCGGTCGTGACCAACAGTCTCTTCATGCTGGGCGGCGCGTTCCTGCTCGGCGGCCTCAAGCACCACACGCAGGAGTTCAACCCGGCCAACGCGCGCACGCAGGCCGGAATGCTGCTCCTCGCGACCATCGCCCTCGTCGTCCCGTCCGCGGTCGCCCGCGTGGACCAGGTCAACGTTTCCTCCTACATGCTGCCGCTGTCCCTCGGGCTCTCCTGCATCCTGCTCGTCAGCTACGCGCTCGCCCTCCTGTTCTCCCTGAGGACCCACCGCGACCTCTTCGCGAGCGCCGGCGGAGAAGAGCACGGCGAGGCGCCCTGGCCCCTCCCGGCGGCGCTCGTCGCGCTCGCGCTGTCGACGATCGGCATCGCCGTCGTGAGCGAGATCTTCGTCGGGTCGGTGCAGCAGGCCGCGACGAGCCTCGGCATGTCGAAAGCCTTCGTCGGCTTCATCGTCGTCTCGCTGGTGGGCGCCGCAGCCGAGATGACCACCGCCTTCTCGGCGGCCCGCAAGAACCGGGTGGACCTCGCCGTGGGCGTCGCGATGGGCAGCTCCTCGCAGATCGCGCTCTTCGTGGCGCCGGTCCTCCTGATCCTGAGCTATTTCGTGGCGCCGGCACCGATGGACCTGAACTTCGGCGGCGGCCAGGTGCTCTTGGTCCTGCTGACCACCCTGACCGTCTCCTTCGTCGTCTCGGGCGGCCGATCGGCGTGGTACTCGGGAGTCCAGCTTCTCGCCGTCTACGCGATCTTCGCGGTGACGGCGTATCTGTTTCCGAATTGATCCTGGGCCTCGCCCGTTCACTCCGTGTTCGGGGCGAGGCCCGTCGTAGTTGTCCTCCGACTGCGACAGACGCTGTCGAAGAGGTCTTTCGCTTCGCGGTCCGTCGCGCGGCCATATACTCGGCGCAGCGCCACCCGGACGATCATCGGTCGCGTCGACGTGAAGGAGAGGCCCATGGATGAGTCTCCGAAGGATCGTCTCGACGGCTGTGAGGAACACTCCGAGGCGCGACCCTCTTCCTCCTCCGTCAGCCGCCGCGAGCTCCTCAAGCTGACGCTCTCCGGCGCCGCCGGTCTTGCACTCGACGGCCTCGTCGACGTCCCCGTGATGCGGGCCGCGACGCAGGAGCTGAAACTCTCGAACGTCGGCGAGTTCACGACCTCCTGCAACTTCTGCTCGTGCGGGTGCGGGATGATCGCTTCCGTGCGCGGCGGGAAGCTGATCTCGATGGAGGGCGACTACGACCACATCGTCAGCCGCGGCTCCCTGTGCGTCAAGGGCATCTCGATGTTCGCGACGCACGCCTCGCCGAAGCGGCTGACGAAGCCGCTCTACCGGGCGCCGGGCAGCGACCACTGGGAAGAGATGGAGTGGAAGGACGCGGCGGAGAAGGTCGCCCGGAAGATCCACAAGATCCGCAACGAGACCTGGGTCGCAACCCAGAAGCTCGGCGACAAGGACGTCCCGGTCAACCGCACGGATGCGATCGCCTTCCTCGGCGGCGCGCAGAACACCAACGAGGAGTGCTACATCTTCCAGAAAGCGAGCCGGCTGCTCGGCATCCCGTGGGTCGAGCACCAGGCTCGACTTTGACACATCCCCACGGTCCCCGGTCTGGGGGCCGCGTTCGGTCGGGGCGCGATGACGAACCACTGGGCCGATATGCAGAACGCCAGGACCTTCCTGGTGGAAGGCAGCAACGTCGCCGAGAACCATCCGATGGCGTTCAAGTGGATCCGCAAAGCCCAGCAGGAGAACGGGGCGAAGATCATCCACGTCGATCCGCGGTTCACGCGGACGTCGGCGACCGCCGACATGTACGCGCGGATCCGCCCCGGCACCGACGCCGCCTTCCTGAACACGATGATCCATCACATCCTCGTCCACAAGCTCTACGACGAGGACTTCGTCACCACGCACACCAACGCGCTCTTCCTGATCCAGCCCGACTTCGCGTTTCATGACGGGCTCTTCAGCGGCTACGACGAGGAGAAGCACGCCTACGACACCAAGAGCTGGGGGTATCAGCTAGATGGAAAGGGCAAGCCGCGCGTCGCGACGAGCCTGGACGATCCCCACTGCGTCTTCGCTCAACTGAAGAGCTTCGTCTCGCGCTACGACCTCGCGACCGGCGAGCGCATCACCGGCATCCCGGCATCGCAGATCCAGGAAATCGCCGAGACGTTCGCCAGGAACCGGCCGGGAACGATCCTGTACGCGCTCGGGATGACTCAGCACACGACCGGCGTCCAGGGCATCCGCGGGTTCACGATCCTGCAGCTTCTCCTCGGCAACCTCGGCAAACCCGGCAGCGGCGTCAATGCGCTGCGCGGCGAGCCCAACGTGCAGGGCGCCTGCGACATGGGCGTGCTGAACAACTACCTGCCGGGCTACATGGATTACCCGTCGCACACGGAGCCCACGCTCGAGGCGTACACGATGAAGAACGGGACCGGCGACCGCCGGTTCCTCGTCAACATGCTCAAGGCGTTTTACGGCGATTACGCCACGCCCGCGAACGACTTCTGTTACGCCTGGCTGCCGAAGAAGGACGCGGCCAAGAACTACGGCACGCTCTCGATCTTCGAGGACGCCCTCACGGACAAGCTGAAGCTGCTCTGGATCGTCGGCCAGAACCCCGCGGTCACGACACCCAACCTCAACATGACGTTCGCGGGGCTCGACAAACTCGACACCCTCGTCATCCAGGAGATCTGGGAGACGGAGACGGCGACGTTCTGGAAGCGGCCCGGCGCGGATCCGAAGTCGATCCAGACGGAGGTCTTCCTGCTTCCCGCCGCGTTCTTCATGGAGAAGAACGGCACCATCACCAACTCCGGCGGATTGATCCAGTGGCGCAACAAGGCCGTCAACCCGCCGGGGAAGGCCCTGCCCGACGGCGAGGTCGTCGACTACGTCTTCCGCCGCATCCGGGACCTGTCGCACGAGTCCCGGGATCCCAGGGACGAGCCCATCCAGAAGGCCCGCTGGACCTACCTCTCCGCCGAAGACGTGCTGAAGGAGATGAACGGCTACGCCCTGAAGGACCAGCCGGATGCGAACCTGAAGGCCGGGGACCTGATCACGAAAGTGGCGGACCTGAAGCCCGACGGTTCGACGTCTTCCGGCGCATGGCTCTACGCGGGCATCTTCGCGGGCGGGAACAACCTCTCCAAGCGGCGCGACTCGCGGACGGACCCCGGCAACCTCGGCATCTACCCCGGCTTCGCGTGGACGTGGCCCAACAACATGCGCGTCCTCTACAACCGCGCCTCCTGCGACCGGCACGGCAAGCCCTATCCGGGCTCGAAGCCCATCGTCTGGTGGGACGAGAAGGCCGGCAAGTGGACGGGCTACGACCTGCCCGACGTCCCGAAGATCACCGACGGACCCGACACGCCCAACGGCGTCCGCGCCTTTCACATGAACGCCGAGGGCGTCGGCCGTCTCTTCGCCGCCGTCTACAAGGATCCCGACGACAAGGCGGACAACGCGCGCCGCGACAGCCCGATCCCCCGCGACGTCGGCTACGTGCCCAAGGACGGCCCGCTGCCGGAGATGTACGAGCCCGTCGAGAGTCCGGTGGAAAACGTGCTTCACCCCAAGGTCCGGACGAATCCCACGCTGAAGTACCCCCGCGTCCCCTCGCATCAGCCGATCGGCACCGCGGACAAGTTCCCGTACGTCCTGATGACGTCGACGGTCGCCGAGCACTGGTGCGGCGGCTCGTCGACCCGGAACATTCCCTGGTTGAACGAGCTCATCCCCGAGCCGGTCGTCGAGATCCCGCCGTCGCTCGGCGCGAAGATCGGCGTGAAGAGCGGTGACTTCGTCACGATCTCCTCGGCCCGCGGCGCGCTGACGGTCAAGGCGCTGGTCACGCCGAGGATGCGGCCCGTCAAGGCCGACGGGAAGGAAGTCACGATCGTCTGGATGCCCTACAACTGGGGCTTCGCGGGCCTCTCGCCGGGCGCGAGCGTCAACCACCTGACGATCGACGCCACGGACCCGGGCGCCGGAACCCAGGAGACGAAGGCCTGCCTCGTCAACGTCGTCAAGGCGGATCGGCCGCCTCCGAAGGCGCCCGAGGCCGGGAGGCGCGCATGAGTGAGCCCGCTCCCGGCGTCCCCATGCCGATCCGGACGACGCTGATCGACATCACCAACTGCATCGGCTGCCGGGCCTGCCAGGTCGCCTGCAAGCAGTGGAACGACCGGCCCGGCCAGGAGACCGAGCTCCTTCCGACGCTCGGTTTCCAGAACCCGGCGACGCTGTCGTCGAAGACCTACACGCTCATCTCGTTCCACGAGATGGAGGACCCGAAGGAGCCGGGCGGGCTCGACGCGGCCTACGTCATGCGGCGCTGCTTCCACTGCCTCGAGCCGGGCTGCGTCTCCGCGTGCCCCACGACCGCGCTCTACCGCCAGCCGGACGGCCCCGTCTCCTACGACGCTGCCAAGTGCATCGGCTGCCGCTACTGCATGCTCGCCTGCCCCTGGGACGTGCCGACCGCCGAGTGGGACCGGCTCGCGCCGAAGATCGAGAAGTGCACGCACTGCGCCGATCGGGCCGATCAGCCGGCGCCGATCGCCTTCAACGGCCAGCCGGCGCCTCCGGACGAGACGAAGCGCTTCCTCGACACGATCGCGACGCCGGCCTGCGTCAAGGCCTGCCCCGCCGACGCCCTGCGCTACGGGACGCGCGACGAGATGCTCGCGCTCGCCCACAAGCGCATCGCCGACCGGCCCGACAAGTACGTGGACCACGTGTACGGCGAGAAGGAGCTCGGCGGAACGAGCGTCGTCTATCTCTCGGCCGTGCCGTTCGAGAAACTCGGCTTCCCGAAGTTCGGGGAGAAGCCCTTCCCCAAGTTCACGGCCGCAGCGCTCGGGGCGGTGCCTCCCGCCGTCATGGCCATCGGCGCGTTGCTCGGCGCGACATACGCCTTCTTCCGCAAGCGGGTCGCGGCGGTCGCCAGCGCTTCCGGCGCTCACGACGACCATCAGGCCGAGTTCGAGCGCCTCCCGAACAAGCTGATGACGCCGGTCAACTGGATTCTTCTGCTCCTGATGGCGTTCTGCGGCGTCTCGATGGTCGCGCGCTTCGCGATGGGACTTGGAGGCAGCACGCGCCTCTCCGACACCTTCCCGTGGGGGCTCTGGATCCTCTTCGATCTGGTCTGGATCGCCGTCGCCGCGGGCGCCTTCGCGATGGCGGGAGCGATCTACGTCTTCCAGCGAAAGGACCTCTACGGTCTCGGCCGGATGGCCGTGCTGATGGGTTTGCTTTCCTACTCTTTCGTCACCGTCACGCTCATCGCCGACCTCGGCCTGCCCTGGCACTTCTACCAGCTCGGCCTGAATGCGCCGGAGCACTCGGCGATGTTCGAGGTCTCGTGGTGCGTCGGGCTCTACGTCACGATCCTGCTTCTGGAGTTCCTGCCGGTGCCGCTGGAGAAGCTCGGGCTGAAGAAGGCGATGGACGCCTGGCGGAGGTGGTCCGGCTTCTACGTCGCCGTCGCCGTGACGCTGTTCATCTACATGATGTCGCGCAACCCGATCTACACGCTGGTCACGGCGATCATCTTCTTCACCCTGGCCTGGCTGTTCCGCGCGCGGGACCAGAGGGCCGAGCCGATCATGCTGGCGATCGCCGCGGTCACGCTGTCCACCATGCACCAGAGCTCCCTCGGCTCGCTGTACCTGCTGATGCCGAACATGCTGGCGCCGCAGTGGTGGTCGCCCGTGATGCCGGTCTCCTTCTTCATTTCCTCGATCGTGGCCGGCACCGCCCTCGTGATCCTGATCGACATGTGGATCTCGAAGGCCTGGCACCGGCCGCTCCAGATGAAGCCGCTGTCCTCGGTCGGGCAGATCACCTTCTGGTCGCTCATCGTCTATCTGGTGTTTCGACTGGGAGACATGGCGATCCGAGGCCAGCTCGCGGGGGCGTTCTCCGGAATGCTCGGCGTGGCGCTTGCCGTGGAGGTCCTGCTCCTGGGCGTCGTGCCGCTAGTCCTCCTGTCCCGCAAGGCGTGGAGGGATCGCCCCGACGTTCTCCCCTGGGCTTCCCTCCTCGCGGTCCTCGGGGTGGTCTACAACCGCGCGAACGTGGTCCTGTTCGCCATGACCTTCAAGGGGCGCATGCCCTGGGTCGCCCCGCATTCGTACTGGCCGTCGATCTTCGAGTGGGGCATCTCGGTCGGTCTCATCGCCGCGACGATCTTCCTCTTCGGCCTCGGGGCGCGGCTGGTGCCCGTGCTCGCGAAGACCGAATCAAGCGGCCACTGATTCCTCATGCCCCCGAGTCGATCCGCGGCGCCCGACGGGCAGAGGGATCGACCGGGGTTCGTGCTGCTGACCAGCCACTGGCTGACGAGGCTCGGGCTCGTCCTGGTCATCACCGCGATCTGTACGTGGCTGTTCTTCCTCCCGGCCGGGCACTCGGAGCATGGCGGCGAGAACCCCTATCGCGGCCTCGTGGTCTATCTCATTCTGCCGTCCGTCTTCGCGCTGGGACTCGTTCTGGGCGTGATCGGCGTCTTCGCCGGCCGGAAGCGGATCCGCGACCGCCTGGCGGCCGGAACCCTCAATTCAGCCACCGCCGTTCGCGGGCTGATCGTCTTCCTCGCCGTGACGCTCGCCGGCAACCTGCTGATCGGTAGCCAGGCCTCCTATCGGGCGATCCAGTACCTGGAGACGCCCCAGTTCTGCGGCGGTGTCTGCCACTCCGAGCGGCCCGAGTTCGTCGCTCATCGGGACTCGAACCACGCGAGCGTCGCGTGCGCGGAGTGTCACGTGGCTCCCGGCCAGGCCGGCTGGATCCAGTCGAAGATGAACGGGACGCGGCAGCTCTGGCAGGAGATCACGAACACCTACGAGCGGCCCTGTCCTCCGGCGCTCGCCTCCGGACGGCTCGTGCCCTCCCGCGAGACCTGCGAGCACTGCCACTGGGCGCAGAAGATCGTCGCGACGCGCCTCCTGCTGATTCCCTCGTACGCCGAGGACGAGCGCAACACGGTGTCGTACACGGTCCTCCTGATGCTCGTCGGCGGCACGCGCATGCAGGGGATTCACAACGCGCACTTTGCCGGCGGCTACGAGATCCGCTACGCGGCCTCCGACGCAATGCGCGAGACGATCCCGTGGGTCGAGCGCCGCAACACGCGGACCGGCGAGACGCAGACTTACCTCGCGGACGGGACGAAGGCCGACCAGGCCGCCGGTCTCGACAAACACACGATGCAGTGCGTGGACTGCCACAACCGGCCGACGCACGACTTCCTGCTGCCCGGACGGGCCCTCGACCGCGCGCTCGCGCTCGGGCGCATCCCGAACACGCTTCCCTTCGTCAAGAAGGAGGGCCTCGCGCTGCTCAAGGCGGACTACGCGAGCAACGCGGAAGCCGCCTGGAAGATCCCCGAGGCGATCGCGGCGTATTATGCGAAGGGTTACCCGCAGATCGCCGCGGAGCGGCCGGCCGACGTCGCCGCCGCAGGCAAGGCGATCGCCGCCGTGTACGACCGCAACGTCTTCCTGGACCAGAAGGTGACGTGGGGGACCTACGCCAACAATCTCGGGCACGTGGATTTCCCGGGATGCTTTCGATGCCACGACGGGTCCCACGAGACCTCGGACAAGAAGCACGCGATCAATCAGGACTGCAGCTCGTGCCACGAGGTGCTGGCGCAGGACGAGGAGTCTCCCGCGATCCTCAAGAAGCTCGGCGTCTGGGACCACATCGAGGCGATGAAGAGCCGATGAGCGCGCCAGCCGGCGACGCGTGGCTCGCCGCCCATCCGTACCTCGCCCGGGTGGGCGGCGTCTACGCGCGGATCGAGGCCGCACTGGCTGAAGTTCCGATGCCGCCCGCCGTGGTGCCGCGCTGGGAGGACTACCGGACCGACTACCTCGAGGGAGTCCCGGTGCTCGAAAGCGCCCGCGCCGGCGTCGATCTCGAGCCTGCCGGCACGGTCGCGATCGCCCTGGTGGAGCGCCTCGCCGTGGAACCGGGTCTCGGAGTTCTCTCGGACGCGCTCTCCTCTCTGGCTCGTGAGCTCCAGGGCCTCGATGATCCGCCGCGGGTAGTCGCCGCCTGGCTCCTGGGCGACACCGTGTTCGCGCCAATGGCTCCGGGTCTCCTGCTATGCCTCGGGTGGCTTTCGGCCGAGCGCTACCTGCGCCCGTTGCGCGCGTCGTACGAAGGTTGGCGCGACGAGGAGAAGTGGCTCCGCCGCTACTGCCCCATCTGCGGCTCCGGTCCCGCCATGGCTCAGCTCTCGGGCGCCGACCCCGGACGCATGAGGCGCCTCGTCTGCGGCCGCTGCGGGTGCCGGTGGCAGTTCCGAAGAACGCAGTGTCCGTTCTGCGAGAACGACGCGCAGCAGCTGTCGGTTGTGGTGGTCGAAGGAGAGGCCGGCCTGCGCATCGACTCCTGCAAGGCGTGCCACGGTTACCTGAAGACCTACGACGGGCAGGGGGACGAGGAGGTCCTCCTGGCCGACTGGACGTCGCTCCACCTGGACGTCCTGGCGGCGGATCGGGGGCTCGAGCGCCGGGCGGCCTCGCTCTACGACTTCGGAACGCTGCTCGCCCGCTAGGCGGCCCCGTCAGCGCATCGCGGCGCGGGCGTCGAGCAGAAGGCGGTCGTAGGAGTCGAGGCGGATGATCCCGTGCCGGGGGAACTCGTAGTCGAGAATCACGTACACGGTCAGCGTCAGGATCGCCGCGAAGCCGAGAACGTGGAGGACGCTGCGCGAGGGCGCTCCCGCCATTCCGTAACCCGCGAGCAGCGAGCAGGCGACGGCGAGGAACGCCAGCATGCCGAAGACCAGGAGCGGAGGATGCGTCTGGAGGGCCACGGTCCGGGTCGTCGTGATGTCGATCATCGCGTTGACGGCGGGCAGAAGAAGCATCGTCGCCTGCGGCGCCTCGCGCGCCGCCTCGACGGAGGCCGTCCAGATCTCGCGCTGGAGACGATCGGCCCGGACGAGCGCATCCCGGGCCGCGGCGGCGTCCGGCAACGCCCGGTACACCTCGACGCGCGCGTCCACGTAGCCGCGGAAGAGCTCCCGCAGCTTCGGCTGCGCGGCGGCGGGCAGCAGGTCGAGTCTCAGGTACGCGGTCCCGATGTCGTTGGCTTCCTCGACGACGAGACCCCGGCGGATGTCGAAGCGCGAGGCCGCGCCATGGAACGCGAACGCGATCATCAGGCCCATCAGGCCGAAGACCGCGCCCTCGATGGGGCCGAGCCCGGTCCGGGCCCGCTCTCCTTCGGCGGCGAGCCGACGGCGCCCGATGCGCAGCCCCACCTCCAGAGCGAGGAGCATCCCGGCGAACAATGCCGCCGCGAAGAGCAACGCGTTCAACGGGTGGTTCAAGCGGCGCGATCCTACTTCAGCTCGGGAGGGTCGGGCCCGAGTGCCGCGAGCCGCCGGGCGTAGGCCGCGATCCCGGGCTTTGCCGACAGGCCGTGCGCGAGAATCGACAGGAGGACGGTCGCGATGACCGCGCGCAGGATCGCCGTCTCGGCCGGCGGATGGGCCTCGCCCTCGAGATAGACGAGCGCCAGCACGATCGAGGCGAGGCCCCGCGGGCCGAACCATCCCATGAAGGCGACCGTGGCCCGCGAGAGCCGCGTCCCCAGGAGCGCGACCGCGACCGGAAGCATCCGGACGACGGTCAGACTCAGGAGCGCGTAGATCCAGGTTGCGGCCGAGAGCTCCGGCGCCCGACGCGCCACCACGATGCCGAACAGGAAGAAGACGAACAGGTTGAAGACCTGCCCCCACTCGTCCGTGAACTCGACGGCCTCCCGGCCGGCATCGGGGAAGCCGGGCTGCACTGCGAGTCCACACACGAACGCGGCGATGAACATGCTCGCTCCCGCCCACTCCGAGGCGAGAGCGCACAGCAGCGGCAGCGTCACGAGGGCGATCTGCCGGAAGGAATGCACGATCGCATCCCGGCGGATCGCCGCCCCGAGCGCCCGGCCGCCGAGGGCCCCGACGACGAGACCGATCGCGGCGCCGTAGCCCAGCTGCTCGACGATGAAGGGCGTCAGGTTCGCCCGGTCGCCTCCCTTCGCCTGCGCGAGCGCCAGGAAGAAGAGGAGAAACGGGACCGAGAGGCCGTCGTTCAATCCGGCCTCGACGTTGAGCGCCTGCCGGACCTGCATCGGCACGCGCTCGCTCGTCACGACGACCTGGCCGAGGCCCGCATCCGTCGGCGCGAGGATCGCGGAGAGGATTCCGGCCTCGAACCAGGAGAGCGCCGGAAAGATCGCCCGGGCCGCGAGGGCCCCGAGGGCGAGGGTCAGGAGCATGCCGGTCGAGAGGAGCCTCGTCGGGAGGGCCCGGATGCGGCGCAGCACGCGGAGGTCGGTGCGGCTCGCGTCCGTGAAGAGCAGGAGGACCAGACCGGCCTCCGCGACGCGCAGGACCAGCTCGGGGTCGGCCCGCCAGTCCCGCAGCGCCGGCACCGCGAGGCCGAGCGCGGCCCCCGCCGCGGTGAAGAGGATGGGAGGCGTCAGCCACGAGCGCTCGACGCGACCGGACACGAGACCGTAGAGGAGGAGAAGGGGGACGAACGCGGCGAGGACGGTCATGAGTCGATCCGGATCCGGAAGGACGCTTGGAAGCTCTCCCCCGCCGCGATCACTGTCAGCCCGCGGCCGCTGACGAACGCGTTCGTCGGCGCGGTCATCGGCTCGAGCGCGACGAGGTCCTGCCCGGACGGGACGTAGACCTGCGCGTAGCCGTAACCCTCGACGAGCTCGACCGCGAGCCGGCGGCCCCCGCCGGCGATCGCGAGCACGGCGCCATCCGCGTCCAGCGCGAACCCATCGTCGAAGGTCCGGCCGCCGAGGGGCGCCTCCTCGGCGGGGAACGGCGCGTCTTCGCCGGTGGGAATGTGCCGCGGGTCTGAGAGAAGCCGGCGCATCGCCGGCAGCTCGAGGCGCCACTCCGAGCGTGGGATGCCGGCCAACCCCAGGTACGGGTGAAAGCCGAACGAGACCGGAACGGAACTCTCGCTTCCCGCCGTCAGTCTCGTCTCGATCGTGAGCGCTTCCGGCGAGAGCGAAACGCTCATCTCGAGCGAGTGCGGAAACGGAAAGACCGCGAGCCATTCCGGGCGGCGCCATTCGAGCCGCGCGACGACGCGGCCCGCGTCTGCCGAGACGACCTCCCATGGAAGCCGCGACCACGGCACGCCGTGGATGGGCAGGCCGCGCTCGTCCGCATGGACGAGCGGTGAGGACATGTCGATGACCACCTCTTTGCCGGCGGCGCGGTAGACCTGCCCCTCCAGCCGGTTCGCCCAGGGATGGAGCAGCGGGATCCCGGCCGTCGATCCGCGCGTCGCGGCCCGCTCGAGGTCGTCGACGCGGCGCAGGAGCTCGACGCCGCGGTGCGACAGCGACGCGCCGACCATGCCGAGGCGCGGGAGGAAGACCGCCTCGAGGTCGCCGGCGGTGAGCCGAGCGCCGTCACCCGGAATCATGAATAATCCAGAGCCGCAGATTCGATGGAAACCTTACTGCTGGTCCACGTCGTCCGGGAGCCCCGGCAGCTCGTCGTCGGCGCGCTATTGATGCTCGTCACGGCCATCCTGCAGACGTTCGGCGTCGTCTTTCTCGAGGAAATGGTGGAACGGGTCCGCGACGAAATCGCGCGCAACACGACGCGGGCGCGGATGCTGCTCACGTTGTCTGCCGTGATCGTCTACCTCTTCGCCCTGCACCTGATTCAGATGTCCGTCTGGGCGGCCGTCTATCTTCCGCTGGCGCCTTACCAGAGCTTCGCGGTCGCGCTGTACGAATCCGCCCTGGCCTTCACGACCATGGACGTCGCCGAGCTGCCGCCCGACTGGAAGTTCCTCTCCGCGGCCGAAGGGATCACGGGGCTCCTGATGTTCGCGTGGTCCACGGGCGTGCTGTTCAACCAGACGTCGTGGATCACCGAGGCGCGGCGGAAATACCTCCGCAAGCACCACCTCTATGGCTCGAAGGAGAAGGAAGCGGCGCCCGAGTCCTGATCGCGCCGCTCACGGGCTCGAGGCACCGGCGGTGGGAGTCAGACTCTGGTGCTTCGAGAGCATCACGACTCCGAGGCGTCCATCCGTTTGCCACGGGTCGCCGCCGCCGTTCCTGCCCTGCAGCACTTCGTGAAAGCCGTCGTCCCACGAGACCTCGAGGGTTCGACCCGTGCCCCGCAGACCGGACAGAATCCGGTCCCGCTCGGCGTCGACGTCGGGACCGATGTGGTGGGTCACCTGGCCCGTCGTGTGGCTCAGCCCCACTCGCTCGTCGAAGGTCGCGGCGCCGAACCAGACCTCCCGGCCGTCGTGCAGGCGGTCCCACTTCCAGAACCGAACGTGGTGACGCTGGCGCGGGTTGTTGCCGACGGGCAGCTCGAAGGCGAGGTCCTGCTTGCGGCCGAAGAGCTCCAGCGTGCTGACGGGAGCGTTCGGATCGGGGCGGCGGAACAAGGAGTCCGCCGAGATCTTCAGGCTGCTCTCGAGAGTGATCGGATCGGCCGGGTCCCACCTCGCCGCGATCATCGCGGCGACGACGTCGGTCTCGCTGCCCGCGAGGGCCAGATTGACCGGGTCGCCGGGGATCCCGTTGGGCGTGTGCGTGACGCGCGGACCGCCCGCCAGATCCGGATGGCGAAGCATCCGCCGCCGCCACGCCCCGGGCAGGATCAGGTAGGCCACCACGAGATAGACGAGCAGCAGCCCGCCGATCCCGTAGAGCCAGCGGCGCCCGCCGGAACGCTTCGGTTGTGTCTCAGCCATGTGGATCCTCGGCGATTCCGCCGGTCACGCCGATTTGGCGGACTTCACCGGCCAGATCTTCGACATCGTCCAGCTGACCCCGATCCCCACCACGCAGCCGAAGATCACCTCGCCGACCTTGTGCAGACCGTGCTCGATGCCGGTGAGCTTCGAATGATGCTCGACACCCGAGGCGATGACGATCGCCGCCGTGATCGGCGCCTGTCGCCACATCGTCTGGACGTGAATCACGTAGGACGAGATGAGAACGGTGACCGCGAGCGCCACGGGGAGCTTCCAGAGGTTCACGCCGCCGATGGCGATGAACCCGAGACCGACGACGCAGCCGATCATGACGTTGATCAGGCGGCTGCGGAACATCCGCGCCGCCTCCTTCACGACCGGCTCCGACGAAGCCACCATCGACGCGATCGCCCAGATCGGGTTCGTGTCGGCGATGCGCCGCAGCACGAACCAGACGATCAACGACGCGATGAAGACGTTGACGGCGAAGCGGACGCCGACCAGGTCGTGGCGGACCGGCTCGAGCCAGGGAGCATGCTCGGCCTTTCGGGGTTCGGCGGTCACTCGTGCGCGTGCGGCGGATTGCCCTTCAGGCGGTAGACCACTCCCGTCTTCGTCGCCCCGAGCGCGATCCAGTCCTTCGCCGAGTACTGGAGGTCGAGGAAGAAGGCCTCGGCCCGCTTCATCGCCGCCTCGCGCAGGTCCTCGCGCTTCTTGAACTTGATCTGGAACGCGAACTCGCCGATGAGCGGGCGGTGGTCGCCGCGGGCCCGCCACAGGGCGACGTTGGCCTTCGCGGACATCCCGTCGCCGAAGTCGACGACGCCGATGTCCTGCAGGACCTCCTCGACGATCGTCTCGCCCACGAGCGCGACGCGCTCGCCCGGATGAGTCTTCAGCTTTCCGAGCACGGGAAAAACGCGCATCAGGGTCTCGAAGGAGGTCGGATCGTTCTCGTGAACGTGGGAGAGCGGGAACTCGACGTTGTGCGAGAAGAGCAGGCGGATGCCGCCGAGCTCGTTCTTCAGCGGCAGGGCCTCGCACTTGAACTTGATCCGGTAGTCCCCGAAGATCTGCGGCCGCACGTCGGTCTCGGCCGCCACCTGCATGTCCGGATGGCGGAACTTGAAGACGATCTCCGGGTCCCCGATCGGGAAGCCGTCCTCGTAGGCGATGCGCCGGCGCAGGATGAACGCGTTGTTGTAGAGCCGGAAGTCCTCCGTGTCCATGAAGAGGACCTCGCGGATCTGGAGCGGCGCGTCCTGGAACTCCTCGGTCGAGAAGGAGACGTCGTGCCTCGCGGCCGGCTTCTTCATGACCTTGGCAAAATCCCACAGGCTCTGGCGCGACGTGAAATGGTTCGGCCGCAGGATCAGCTTGCACTCGAGGTACTGGACTTCGTGCAGCGGCATCCCGTCGGCGTACTTGCCGGGTTTCAGAAGCGGCACCCGACGAACCGGCTCCGCAGACTTTTTCTTCGCAGGGGCAGGCGCTGACGCCTTCTTCGCCATGTCGATTCCTTTCTGAGGGTGAAGGGGACTATATCTCCGGTCCGGCGGGATCCTCGCGGCGCCGCAGGATCCGGTTCACCACGCCCCGGAAAATCAGGTACGGAACGATCGCGAGAACGATCCCGAGGAAAACCGCTTCACCCGGCCGGAACGCATGGAGAACCGCGAACTGGTAGATCAGGTCGACCCCGATGGCCAGGACGAAGACCCGGCCGACGTCCCTCCAGCCGTGCAGGATCATTTCCCTTCGGTTCGAGCTGGCCCACACCACGGCCCAGAGGTAGGGTCGGCGGCCCTCCCGGGCATCGCGTCTGCCGGCACGGATCGCAAACAACGCGGCCATGACAGGCTGGAGCACGAGCCGGATCTTCATCGGCCCGTGCGCCCGTTCGATGACTTCGTGCCAGTGGTTCGGCAGTCCGAGATTCATGACACCCTCGAAGAGCGGAGTCTGGCGGCCGAGCACCGGGGTCCATCCTCGCCAGAGATTTGGATTCAGACTCCTTACAGGATGTGCACCGCGTTCGTGGGCGCCCCCTCGGCCTCCTTGATCCGCCCGTCGGTCTCGTACGTCATGAAGCCCTTCTGCCCGTCCATGCGGCTCGGGGGGAGGCCGAGATGGAACAGGGTGTCCTTGATGCTGTCGTGCTTTCAACTCTTCATACGAGTCGGTCGAGAAAATGGCTGCGCCGAGTCATCGGAATCGCTCGAGGCGGAGACGGGGGTGTGGTCAGAACCAGTGGTACTGGTAGGTCAGCCCGACGGTCGTGAAGTTCTGGCCGAACCGGGTCGTCGCTCCCCTCGCCCCGGCGAGCTTGAGAGCGTGGCCGTGCCCCAGGGGAAGGGCCAGCGTCGCCCCCACGCGGCTGTTCTTGAGGCGGTCGTCGTCGAGGACACCTCCGGTCGTCGTCTGGCCTCCCGTGTACCAGGTCCCGTCGAGCGAGAGCCACAGAAACGGGGTGAAGTTGTAGCTGACGTGGCCCTGCAGGGCGACGAGCGGATCCTGCGTCCGGCGATGACCGCCGAAGAAGTCGTCGTTCGGCGTGTAGAACCAGGAACCCGCGTAGAACTCGAACATCCAGCGGCTCACCGGGACCGACAGCCCGAGCTCGGGCTTGAATGCCCAGCGGTTGGTCCCGAGGTTGATCAGCTTCGTGCCGTCGTACTGGCCAGTCGGGGCGGTGACCGTCAGGCTCGCGCCGAGCGTGGTCTTGACCGCGGTGTGCGCGAACTCCTGGGGGTCGAGGGCGGGCGATCCGAAGATGTTCGAGCTGAAGCGCATCTGCAGGTCGCTCAGGCCGGAGCGCGTCACGCTCCGCGACTGCTCGAAAACCTGACCGCTCACCTGCGCCCAGGTGTAGGGGACGGTGAGGAGCGCGGTCGCCGTACGGCCGAAGAACGAGAAGCTCCGGTCGTAGAAGGCGGCGAGCGTCTCGACCTTCGCATCGACGTTCTGGATCGGCAGGGACGGGTCGGTGACGACCGAACCCGATTGATACACGAAGGGAGCTCCGACGATGTTCACGCCGACTGGGATCGGCACGTATGCCCGCGGCTCGAGCTGCTGCGCGGCCGCGAGCGCGCCGATCGCGGCCCACAGGGCCGCTGCCACCAGAAGTTCTCGGAACGGCAACTGAGCGAATCTTAACAAGGCGGATATGAGAATCCGACCGGGGCGCCCCGACGACGCAAACGCCGATGAGGGTCGAGCGTTGCGTCGAGGGGGGACCACGGTCGGAGTGAACGAGCTAAGACGCCTCCTTGACCTCCGGGATCTTCCAGCTGCCGTCGAGCAGGGACGGCGGCGTCTCCTTGGGCCAGTAGAGGCGCATCATGAGGATGAACTGTCCCGACGGAGCGGGCAGCCAGTTCGCCTCCTTGTCCTTGCCCGGCGAGTCGTGCTGGAAGTAGAGGTCGACGGATCCGTCGGGATTCGTCTTGAACTTATTGCGCGCCGAGACGGTGTACCGGTTGAGCGCGTTCGGGACGAAGAAGTAGCTCGCGTCGTACATCGTGATGGACCAGAACCCGTTGGTCGGCGGGAGCCCGCCCTTGTCGAAGTGCATCGTGTACTTGTGCTCGCCGCTGTACTTCTTGATGGCGTCGGGACCTTCGGAAGTCGGATAGACCGCGTCCTGCGGCCGGTTCGCGCCGAGGCCGATGGCGGTGACGAGCGCGCGCTGGCGATAACCCGTGCCGTAGAGGCCCGTCTTGGTCGTGAAGAGCCAGCCGTGCTCGAGCTTCATGTCGCCCGCGACGATGCCCTCCTTCATCCACGCCATGATCTTGTCCTGCGCGGGCTTGGGAGCCTCGGCGATTCCCTTCGCCACGGCCGGGTCCAGCTTGGAGGCGTCGAAATCCTGGCCGGGGATTACGCCGAGCGTCGCGAGCTTGGCCACCATCGGCGCGTCGTCCGCCGAGGGAGGATTGGTCTTGAGCAGGTCGGCGAACAGCTTGAAGTAGGCCGCGCCGTCGAGCTTGTCGACCTGGTCCCGCACCGCGGTCTTCGTATCGATGTTCGGATCCACCGTTCCGGCCGGGGGCGTATAGGCCTTGCCGTAGGCGGACAGCGGCACCGCCGTCACCTGATCCTGCAGCGCGTGCACGGCCTTGTAGTCCTCGGGAGTCCCCGTGCAGTAGATGCGGCCGAGCACCCAGACCATGCCCGTCGGCGACTTGTACTCCGTCACGCCGGCCGGGAGGGTCCCCGTCCAGCCCGGGCCCGTGATCGCGTACTTCTGCGCCTTGGTGCCGGTGGTGCGCTTGCCCGGATCCTGGAAGACGTTGGTCCAGCCGTCGAGCATCGGGAACAGGAAGAACCGATCCTTCATGTCGGGGATGCTGACGATCCACGGCTCCTTCGAGACGTCGAGCCAGACGATCGTGTAGAGGGTGTCGGCGTTCGGCGCCGTCACCGTGTGGTTGTCCACGGCCGGATACGTGCGCAGCCGCGCGAACTGACCCACCGGCGCCGCGGCGCCCTCGGGCTTCTCGACGTTGGTGGACACGCGCCGGGTGAACTCCATCGTGACGAGCGGGTACGCGTAGATGTACGCCTCGATCGCGGCGTCGCGGGCCTCCCGGGCCTTCACGTCCGCCTCGGCCGCCTTGGCGTCCTGCTTGACGGCCTCGGCCACTTCGCCTTTCTTCTCGCAGCCCGCGACCACGAGCAGCGCGGTCGCGGCGCTCAGGAACGCCCTCCGGAACCTGGAATGCATCGGTCTCCCCCTCTCCTGTCTTGCGACCACGGTGGGACTCGATGGCCTAGTTGCCCGAGCCCATGGTGCTTCTGACTTCCTTGCTCTGGAAACTCGGCGAGACTTTCTATCACCGCGACCCCCGAAAACCTCGAAAAAGTAATGAGGCTTTCGGCTCGCTTCGGTGGGCATCGCCGTCCGATGACCTGGGGTCAGCGGGCGACGATCCCGACTTAGAATCCCCATCGGCGGTCCTCTCATGACGCTTGCCGCCGGGACTCGTCTCGGCCCCTATGAAATCCTGTCGCCCCTCGGTGCGGGCGGGATGGGCGAGGTGTATCGGGCGCGGGACCCAAAGCTCCAGCGCGACGTCGCGATCAAGGTCCTTCCGGAATCTCTGGCGCTCGATCGCGACGCCTTCGCGCGGTTCGAGAGCGAGGCGCTGGCCGTGGCCTCGCTCTCCCATCCGAACATCCTTTCGATCTTCGACTTCGGGACGGAGAGCGGGACCGCCTACGCCGTGATGGAGCTCCTCGAAGGAGAGACCCTTCGCGACCGCCTCGATGCCGGACGGATCGCGCCCAAGCAGGCGGTGGACTACGGCCTCCAAATCGTGAAGGGCCTGTCCGCCGCTCACGAGAAGGGCGTCGTCCACCGGGACCTCAAACCGGAGAACCTGTTCGTGTCGCGGGACGGCCACGTCAAGATCCTCGATTTCGGCCTCGCAAAGCGAGTGGAGACGGCCGCCCCGGGATCACAGACCAGCGCGCCGACTCAGTCCGGCCGCACCGAGCCCGGCACCGTGATGGGCACGGCCGGCTACATGTCGCCCGAGCAGGTGCGCGGACAGCCGGTCGATCACCGGAGCGACATCTTCTCTTTCGGCGCCGTTCTCTACGAGATGCTGTCCGGCCGGCGAGCATTCAAGAAGGACACGGCGATCGACACGATGGCGGCGATCGTGCGGGACGAGCCGCCGGAGCTGTCGGAGTCGGGCCGGAACGTCCCGATCGCCCTCGACCACGTCATCCGGCACTGCCTGGAGAAGGACCGCGAAAACCGATTCCAGTCGGCCAGGGACATCGCCTTCGCTCTCTCCGAGGCGTCGGGGCCGGCGCTGGCGACGAGCGGCGCGCAGCCCGCCGCGCCACGGACGCCGGCGCCGCGCTCGCGGAGATGGATCGTCCCCGCCGCCGTCGCGGCAGTCGTCGCGCTCGCCGCGGGCGCGTGGTGGGCGGCCCGGCACCGACGGACGCCTTCGTCGGCTCCGGGTGGCGGCGCGGCCCAGATCACGCTGGCGGTCCTCCCTTTCCAGAACCTCGGCGGCGACCCGTCCATCGACCATCTGCGTCTGGCGCTGCCGGACGAGGTCGTCACGACGCTCTCGTACATCCCGACGCTCGCGATCCGCCCGTTCGCGTCGACCCAGAAGTACGCCAGGGAAGACGCCGACCCTCAGGCCGCCGGACGCGAGCTCCAGGTGGCCGACGTCCTGACGGGGCATTTTCGGAAGGAAGGCGACCTGCTGCGCCTGACGCTCGAGGTCGTGGATGCCGATTCGAACCGCGTGATCTGGCACGACACGATGAGTGTGCCGGCCACCGACGCGATCGCCCTGCGCGAGCAGGTGGCCTCGCGCCTCCGCGACGGCCTCTTCCCGCTCGTCGGGGCCGCCGCGGGCACGGTGGCACCCTCCACGCGCCCGAAGAGCGAAGAAGCCTACGACCTCTACCTTCGCAGCAAGGCCCTCTCGAGCGACCCCGACCCCAATCGCCGCGCCATCGAGATGCTGGAGCGCTCGGTGGGCCTCGACGCCGACTTTGCGCCCGCCGTCTGCGAGCTCGGTCGTCGCTACCACTACGAGGCGTCCTACGCGAGCATCGATTCCGGCCGCCGCAAGAGCGTGGTCGCCCAGGCCGTTGCGGCGCAGGAGAAGGCCCGTGCGCTGGATCCGAACCTCGCCGACGCGACCCAACAGCTGATCGTCTATGAGACCGAACAGGGAAACCTGATCGGCGCCTACCGGCACGCGATGGATCAGCTTCGCAAGAGACCCCGGGACGCGGGCGCCCACTTCGCGGCGGCCTATGTCCTTCGATACGCCGGTCTGCTCGAGGATGCGGCGCGGGAATGCGACGCCGCGCTCGCCGCCGATCCGCACAACGCGCGTTTCCGTTCGTGCCACCTGGTCTACGAACGGAGGGGCGACTTCGACCGGGCATTCGCGTACCTCCGTCTCGACCCCGGATCCAACTGGGCGATGCTGCAGGAGGCCCGCCTGCGCCTGCATCAGGGCCGGCCGGAAGACGCCGGGCGTCTGTTTGCCTCCGCCGGCGGAGCCGACGAGGCGCGGTTGCTCCTGAAGACGGGAACGGCGGAGGAACGCAATGCCGCCGCGGCCCGCGTCGAGGAGTACGGACGCCTGTTCTTCGACTCGGAGGGCACGTATTCGTCCGCCGTTCTGCTGGCCGCCGCCCACTACCCCGCGCCCGCGCTGCGGCTGCTTCGCGCGGCGGTGGAGGCCAACTACCTCTGCTTCCCCGACGGAGACCGTGATCGGGCGTTCGACTCGATCCGCGGGGATCCCCAGTTCGCCGCGATCCGCAGCGACGCTCTGCGCCGTCAGAGGGAGTTCGTGGCGAAACGCTCGGCGGGCTGAGCTCCAACGGGGAAAGTGTTTACTTACGTCGCGGTCGCGGCGGCGGCCGCGTCGGCGATCACGTCGGCGGCGGCAGCGCTCACCCGGCCCGCCGGAATCGAGGGGTCGCCCCGCATCAGACGCGGAAGGACGGGCGCCTTCTCCCCGCCCGTGACGAGCCAGAGCACCCGGCGCGCACGGTCGAGGACCGGATACGTCAGGGTCATGCGGCGGTGCCCCGCGTAGACCGCCGTGAGCGCGACGTCGCGGTCCGTCACGGAAAGCACCGGGTCGCCCGGAACGAGCGACGCCGTGTGCCCGTCGGGGCCGAGCCCGAGATGCGCGAGGTCGAGGACGGGCGGTCTTCCCGTCATCCGCTCGAGCTCGCGCGCGTACTCGCGAGCGGCGGCGTCGAGATCCGCCGCTTCGACCGGCATCGCGTGGACGTTGGCCTCGGGCAGGGGCGCGTGCGAGAGGAGACTCTCCTTCAGGTGCGTGAGGTTCCGGTCAGGGTCCCCCGCCGGCGCGACCCGCTCGTCCACCTGGAAGACGTGGACGTTCTCCCAGGGCAGCGGCTCCCCCGCGAAGGCCCGCAGCATGACCCAGGGGCTGTGCCCGCCGCTGACGGCGAAGACGAACCGGCCTCGCGCCGCGACGGCCTGCCGAGCCGCGTCGGCGAGCCGCGTGGCGGCCCGCGCCGCGGCCGCTGCCGCGTCGGGCAGGACCTCGAGCTTCATCGGGCCGGTGATTTTCTCCGGCGGTAGCGGCGGATCAGCGCGTTCGTGGACGTGTCGTGCGCGAGCCTCGGCTCGTCCTCCGCCTCGAGCTCCGGCACGATCCGCTGGGCCAGGACCTTCCCCAGCTCGACGCCCCACTGGTCGAACGAGTCGATGCCCCAGATCGCGCCCTGCGTGAACACGCTGTGCTCGTAGAGCGCGACGAGCGCGCCGAGCGCCTCGGGCGTCAGCTTCGGCGCGAGGATCACGTTCGTCGGCCGGTTGCCCTCGAAGACGCGGTGCGGCACGAGTCCGCCCGGCGTGCCCTCCGCCTTCACCTCCTCGGCCGTCTTGCCGAAGGCGAGGGCCTCCGCCTGCGCGAACACGTTCGCGACGAGGAGGTCGTGGTGGCGGCCGAGCGGGTTCAGCGCCTCGGCGAACGCGATGAAGTCGCACGGGATCAGGCGCGTGCCCTGGTGGATGAGCTGGTAGAACGAGTGCTGCCCGTTCGTGCCGGGCTCGCCCCAGTACACCGGCCCCGTGTCGGCGCCGACCGGCGACCCGTCGAGCCGGACGTGCTTGCCGTTCGACTCCATCGTCAGCTGCTGCAGGTACGCCGGGAAGCGCTCGAGGTACTGCTCGTACGGCAGGACCGCGACCGTCGCCGCGCCGAAGAAGTCGTTGTACCAGACCGCGAGGAGACCCATCAGCACCGGCAGGTTCTTCTCGAGCGGCGCCGTGCGGAAGTGCTCGTCCATGGCGTGGAAGCCCGCCAGCATCGAGCGGAAGTTCTCCGGGCCCACCGCGAGCATCGTCGAGAGTCCGATCGCCGAGTCCATCGAGTAGCGGCCGCCGACCCAGTCCCAGAAGCCGAACATGTTCGCCGTGTCGATGCCGAACTCCGAGACCTTCGCCGCGTTCGTCGAGACCGCGACGAAGTGCTTCGCGACCGCCTTCGCGTCGCCCCCGAGGCCGGCGAGCGCCCAGTCGCGCGCGGTGTGCGCGTTCGTCATCGTCTCGAGCGTGGTGAACGTCTTCGAGGAGATGATGAAGAGCGTCTCCGCGGGATCGAGGTCCCTCGTCGCCTCGGCGAAGTCGGTCCCGTCGACGTTCGAGACGAAGCGGAACGCCATCGCGCGGTCGCTGTAGTGGCGGAGCGCCTCGTAAGCCATGACGGGACCGAGGTCGGAGCCGCCGATGCCGATGTTGATGACGTTTCGGATCCGCTTCCCGGTGTGGCCGGTCCATGCGCCGCCGCGCACCTTCTCGGAGAACGCCGCCATCCGGTCGAGGACGGCGTGGACCTCCGGCACGACGTCCTTCCCGTCGACGCGGATGACCTCGCCCTTCGGCGCGCGCAGCGCGACGTGGAGCACCGCGCGGTTCTCGGTGACGTTGATCTTCTCGCCGCGGAACATCGCGTCGCGCCGCTCGGCGACCCCGCACTCGCGGGCGAGGTCCGCGAGGAGGCGGAGGGTCTCGTCGGTGATGCGGTTCTTCGAGTAGTCGAGGAAGAGGCCCGCAGCCTCGAGCGTCAGCCGCTCGCCGCGCCCCGGGTCGTCGGCGAAGAGGCGCCGGAGCGTGACGTCGCGAACCTGCGCGTGATGAACGGCGAGCGCCCTCCAGGCCGGGCGCCCGGCGAGCGGCGGCAGGGCGCCGGTCGTCAACTCAGCTCGCCTTGCCGAGGGCGGCGCTCTTCGACGCGATCCCGCCGAGGAGCTCGTTCCAGGAGGCGACGAACGCCTTCGCGCCGTCCTCCTGCAGCTTCGCGGCGAGCGCGCCGACCCGGATGCCGGCGTCCTCGAACTGCACGAGCACCGCCTCCGCGTCGCCGCCGTCGGGCGGGAGCGTCCCGCCGACCTCGCCGTGGTCGGCCATCGCCTTCAGCGTGGCCTCGGGCATGGTGTTCACGGTGAACGGCGCCGCGAGGGCCTTGACGTAGAGCGTGTCGGGAGACTTCGGGTCCTTCGTGCCGGTCGACGCCCACAGCAGGCGCTGCGGCCTCGCGCCCGAGTTGTAGGCGCGCAGCCAGCGCGGCGATCCGAGGAGCGCGCAGTAGGCGTTGTACGCGCGGCGCGCGACGGCGATGCCGAGCCGGTCCTTCAGCGCGTCCGGCACCCTGTCGGCCACCGCGACGTCCCAGCGGCTGACGAAGAGGGACGCGACGGACGCGACGGCGGGGTTCAGGCCCGCGTCGATGCGGCGCTCGACGCCCTTCATGAACGCCTCGGCCGCGGCCACGTACTGGTCGCGCGAGAAGAGCAGCGTGACGTTGACGGGCACGCCCGCGAAGATCGCTTCCTCGATCGCGGGCAGCCCCTCCGGCGTGCCGGGGATCTTGATGAAGAGGTTCGGCCGCGCGGCCTTCGCGAAGAGATCCTTCGCCGCCGCGATCGTCCGGGCCGTGTCGTGCGCGAGGAGCGGCGACACCTCGAGCGAGACCCACCCGTCGACGCCGTCGGTGCGGTCCCAGACGGGGCGAAAGACGTCCGCGGCGCGCGTCAGGTCCTCGAGCGCGATCTCGAAGAAGAGCGCCTCGTCCGACTTGCTCCGTCCGGCCTTCTTCCGGATCGACGCGTCGTACGCCGGACTCTTCTTGAGCGCCTGATCGAAGATCGTCGGGTTCGACGTCAGGCCCGACACCGACAGCTCGTCCACGTACCGCTGGAGCGTGCCGCTGTCGAGGAGGTCGCGGGTGATGTTGTCGAGCCAGAGGCTCTGGCCGATGGCGTGGAGCTTCTCCGTGGCTTTCATGGGTCACCTCGCCGAAAACGAAGGGCCGATCATGACACGAGGGCGCGGCCCACGATCCGCTGCGCCTCGGCCACGATGGCCTCCAGGTGGGTCCGGTCGCGAAAGCTCTCCGCGTAAATCTTGTAGATGTTCTCGGTTCCGGACGGTCGGGCCGCGAACCAGCCGCTTTCCGCCACGACCTTGAGGCCGCCGATCGGCGCCCCGTTGCCGGGCGCCCGGGTCAGCTTCGCGCGGATGGGCTCGCCCGCGAGCGTGGCGGCCGCGACCGACTCGGGGGACAGGCGCTTCAGCTTGTCCTTCTGCTCGGGCGTCGCCGGCGCGTCGATGCGCGTGTAGCAGGGCGAGCCGAACTCCGCGGTGAGCGCGCGGTACCGCTCCCCGGGGTCCTTCCCGGTGCGCGCGGTGATCTCGGCGGCGAGGAGGTTCGGGGCGATGCCGTCCTTGTCCGTCGTCCAGACGGTGCCGTCGCGGCGCAGGAACGCCGCTCCCGCGCTCTCCTCGCCGCCGAAGCCGAGCGCGCCGGAGAGGAGTCCCTCGACGAACCACTTGAACCCGACCGGCACCTCGACGAGCCGCCGCCCGAGCCGCGCCGCGACGCGGTCGATCATCCCGCTCGAGACGAGCGTCTTGCCGACGGCGGCCGCCGCGGGCCACCGGGGACGCTCCGCGAAGAGGTAAGCGATCGCGACCGAAAGGTAGTGGTTCGGCTCGAGGAGTCCCTGGCCGCGCGTGACGATGCCGTGGCGGTCCGCGTCGGCGTCGTTGGCGAACGCGACGTCGTAGCGGTCCTTCAGCGCGACCAGGCTCGCCATCGCGGGCGGCGACGAGGGGTCCATTCGGATCTGACCGTCCCAGTCGACCGTCATGAACCGGAACGTCGCGTCGACCTCGCGGTTCACGACCTCGAGGTTCAGTCCCCAGCGCTCGCGGATCGCGTCCCAGTACGCGACGCTCGCGCCGCCGAGCGGGTCGGCGCCGATGCGGACGCCGCTTCCGCGGATCGCCTCGCAGTCGACGACCGAGGCGAGGTCGTCGACGTAACGCTCGCGGAAGGGATGCGGGCGCGTGGTCGCCGCCTTGCGGGCGCGCTCGTACGGCATGCGCCGGACGCTCCGCGGCGCGTCGGCGAGGAGCTCGTTCGCGGTCTTCTCGATCGCTGCGGTGACGTCCGCCTCCGCGGGGCCGCCGGTGGGCGGGTTGTACTTGAAGCCGCCGTATCGCGGCGGATTGTGCGACGGCGTGATCACGATGCCGTCCGCGAGACCGTCGCCGCGGCCGCGGTTGTGCGTGAGGATCGCGTGGGACACGACGGGGGTCGGCGTGTAGCCGCCCTCGGCGTCGACGCGGACTTCCACCTCGTGCGCCGCGAGCACCTCGACGGCCGTCGCGAACGCCGGCGCCGAGAGCGCATGAGTGTCGATGCCGAGGAAGAGAGGCCCATCGATCTTCTGCGCGCGCCGGTGGCGGCAGATCGCCTCGGTCATCGCGAGGATGTGCGCCTCGTTGAACGCGTCGTCGAAGGAGGAGCCGCGGTGACCGGACGTGCCGAACGCGACGCGCTGCGCCGGCACCGCCGGGTCGGGCCGGCCCGTGTAGTACGCGGTGACGAGCTTCGGAACGTCGACGAGGATCGAGGACGGCGCCGTTTTGCCCGCGAGGGGCGAAACGGTCAAAGGCCCTGCCCCGCCGCCGCTTTTGAAGCCGTGGACGGCGGGTACCCCGCGAAGAGCTGCGCGAGGACCGACCGGAGCTTCTCCTCGCGCGCCTCGTTGGACTTGCCGGAATCGATCGCGTCCTTCGCGCGCCCGCGCCAGACGATGCGCTTCAGCTTCGGATCGACGAGGTCGACGATGATCGTCCCGACCGGGATCTGCGTCTCGTAGTCGTCGAGCGGCGCCCATGCGCCCCACGCGTAGCCCCAGTTCGGATCGAACGGGGTCACGACGGCCTCCGCCGAGAGCCGCACGTGCATCACGGCCCAGAGGTCGGGGTTCTCGTCGAGCGAGACCTGCTTCAGCCCGTCCGACTTGAGCTGATCGGAGAGCACGTCCTGGCAGCGGCGCGCCCACGTCGGATCGTTGATGGAGCCGTCCGGTCTCCACGCCCAGGTGTGGTAGTTCGAGAACGTCACGTTCTGGTCCCAGCCGACCTTCGTCGCCGGCGCCGACGCGCAGCCCGCCGTCAACGCGATGGCCGCCGCGACGACGAGACCCCTCCCCGGTCCGAATCTCATGAAATTCCTCCGCGTTTCGGAGATCCTATCCCGCTCTCCCGACGCGGACCCGTGGCCGCTCTCCGCGGGCGCGCGATATGCTGCCTCCCCCGTTTCCCAGGGAGGATCCATGCAGCTCGGCATGATCGGTCTCGGCCGGATGGGCGCGAACATGGTCCGCCGCCTGATGAAGGGCGGGCACCAGTGCGTGGTCTACGACCGCAGCGCCGAGACCGTGAAGGCGCTCGCGGGCGAGGGCGCCGTCGGCGCGACGTCGCTCGACGAGTTCGTCGCGAAGCTCTCTCCGCCCCGCTCCGTCTGGCTGATGGTCCCGGCGGCCGCCGTCGACGGCACGGTCGCCGATCTCGCGCCGAACCTCTCGAAGGACGACACGATCGTCGACGGCGGCAACTCCTGCTACATCGACGACATCCGGAGGCAGACCGAGCTGCGCGCGCGCGGCATCCACTACGTCGACGTGGGCACGAGCGGCGGCGTGTGGGGGCTCGAGCGCGGCTACTGCATGATGATCGGCGGCGATCGCGAGGCGGTCCTGCGGCTCGATCCGGTCTTCCGCACGCTGGCGCCGGGCCGCGGCGACATCGAGCGGACGCCGGGCCGCGAGAAGGCCGGCGGCACGGCGGAGCTGGGCTACCTCCACTGCGGCCCCTCCGGCGCCGGGCACTTCGTCAAGATGGTCCACAACGGGATCGAGTACGGGATCATGGCGGCCTACGCCGAGGGCCTGAACATCCTGAAGCACGCCAACGTCGGCAAGACGTCGCGCGAGGTCGACGCCGAGACGACGCCGCTCCGGAACCCGGAGCACTACCAGTACGACATCCCGATCCCCGACGTCGCCGAGGTGTGGCGCCGCGGCAGCGTCATCGCCTCGTGGCTCCTCGACCTGACGGCGATCGCGCTGCTGAAGTCCCCCGAGCTCGAGAACTTCGAGGGACGCGTCTCGGACTCGGGCGAGGGCCGCTGGACGATCCTCGCCGCGATCGACGAGGGCGTGCCCGCCGAGGTGCTCACGTCGGCCCTGTACGAACGCTTCGCCTCGCGGGGCCAGGCCGACTTCGCGAACAAGCTGATGTCGGCCATGCGGTTCGAGTTCGGCGGCCACGAGGAGAAGAAGGACTAGCGCGCCATGCCGAAGACCCTTTGCATCGACATCGGCGGCACGGGCGTCAAGACGCTCGTCGTGGACGACGCCGGCAAGCCGCTGGGCGAGCGCCGGCGCGTCGAGACGCCCCGGCCGGCGACGCCGCGCGCCCTCGTGAAGGCGATCCTCGGCCTCGCCGGCCAGCAGGGCGCGTACGACCGCGCCTCGGTCGGCTTCCCCGGCGGGGTGCGCAAGGGCGTCGTCGAGACGGCCTTCAACCTGCACCCCTCCTGGATCGGCGTGGACGTGGACCGGCTCCTGACGCGCGAGCTCGGCGTGCCGGTGCGCGCCGCCAACGACGCCGACGTGCAGGGGCTCGGCGCCGTGCGCGGCCAGGGCGTCGAGCTCGTGATCACGCTCGGGACCGGCTTCGGCTCCTCCCTCTTCGTCGACGGCCGCCTCGTGCCGAACGTCCAGCTCGCCCACCACGCCGCCTGGCGCCGCAGGACCTACGAGGAGGAGGTCGGCAAGAAGGCCCTGAAGAAGGCCGGGCGAAAGCGGTGGAACCGGCGCGTCCGCAAGGCGATCGCGTCGCTGTCGGAGCTCTTCAACTACGACCGTCTGTACATCGGCGGCGGCAACGCGGCCCGGATCGACTTCGAGCTGCCGCCGCGCGTGAAGACGGTCTCCAACGTCGAGGGGCTCCTCGGCGGCGTCGTGCTCTGGCGCGGGAAGGAGAACTGCTATGGCGTCCGGTGAGGTCTCGGACGCCCTCGTCTTCTTCGGCGCCACCGGGGACCTCGCTTACAAGAAGATCTTCCCGTCCCTGCAGGGCATGGTCAAACGGGGCTTCCTGTCGGTGCCCGTGATCGGAGTCGCGAAATCCGGCTGGAGCGTCGACCAGCTGCGCGAGCGGGCCCGCCAGAGCCTCCAGGAGTACGGCGGCGGCGTCGACGAGGCGGCCTTCGGCAGGCTCGTTTCGCTCCTCCAGTACATCGACGGCGACTACGCGGACCCGGCGACGTTCGCGAAGCTGCGCCAGGCCCTGGGCGGGGCGAAGCGGCCGACGCACTACCTCGCGATCCCGCCGAGCCTCTTCGGCGCCGTCGTCGAGCAGCTCGGCAAGTCCGGCTGCGCCGCGGGCGCCCGGGTCGTGATCGAGAAGCCCTTCGGCCACGACTACGCGACGGCCCGCGCCCTCAACGAGACGCTCCACACGGTCTTCGCCGAGACGAACGTCTTCCGGATCGACCACTATCTCGGCAAGGAGGCGGTCGAGAACCTCCTCTACTTCCGGTTCGCGAACACCTTCCTCGAGCCGATCTGGAACCGCAACTACGTCGACTGCGTCCAGATCACGATGGCCGAGCAGTTCGGCATCCAGGGCCGGGGCAGGTTCTACGACGAGACGGGAGCGATCCGGGACGTCATCGAGAATCACCTGCTCCAGGTCGTCGGGTACCTCGCGATGGAGCCGCCCATCTCGCTCGACGCCGACCGGATCCGGGACGAACAGGTGAAGGTCTTTCGGGCCATCCGGCCTCTGAAACCCGAAGACGTCGTGCGCGGCCAGTTCACGGGCTACACGAAGGAGCCCGGGGTGAAGCCCGGATCGACCGTCGAGACGTTCGCCGCGGTGCAACTGGAGGTCAACTCGTGGCGGTGGGCCGGCGTCCCGTTCTTCATCCGCGCCGGAAAGTGCCTGCCGCTGACGGCGACCGAGGTCGTCGTGGACCTCAAGCGGCCGCCCATGTCGCGCCTCTCGCCCACGGAGAGCAACTACTTCCGCTTCCGCCTCGGGCCGAAGATCGCGATTTCGATCGGCGCGCGCGTCAAGAAGCCGGGCACCGAGGCCGCCTCCATGCCGACCGAGCTGATGGCCGTTCAGAGCTCCGGAAGGGACGAGGTGGACGCCTACGAGCGCCTCCTGACGGACGCGATGAAGGGGGACCCGACGCTCTTCGTGCGCGAGGACGCCGTCGAGGCCGCCTGGCTCGTCGTGAACGGGATCCTCGGCGACGCGACCCCGGTCCACCCCTACGCCCCGGGAACGTGGGGGCCGAAGGAGGCCGACCGGATGACCGCGGGGCTGGAGGGCTGGAGCAACCCGGCCGCCGATCGGTGAGGCCGAGGCCCGCCGAAACGGCCGAGGGGCGGCGCGTCGCGGCCAACGACGCGCGGCGGGAGCACTGGAACCGCTGGGGGCCCTACCTCTCCGAGCGCGCCTGGGGCACCGTCCGCGAGGACTACAGCCCGAACGGCGCGGCCTGGAACTATTTTCCCCACGACCACGCGCGCTCGCGCGCGTTCCGCTGGAACGAGGACGGGCTCGGCGGCATCAGCGACCGGCACCAGCTCCTCTGCTTCGCGCTCGCGTTGTGGAACGGCCGCGACCCGATCCTGAAGGAGCGGCCGTTCGGCCTCAACAACGAGGAGGGCAACCACGGCGAGGACGTCAAGGAGTACTGGTTCTATCTCGACGCGACGCCCACGCACTCGTACCTGAAGTACCTCTACAAGTACCCGCACGCCGCGTACCCGTACGTCCACCTCCTCGAGGAGAACCGGCGCCGCACGATGGACGATCCGGAGTACGAGCTCCTCGACACCGGGATCTTCGACGAGGGCCGCTACTTCGACGTCTTCGTCGAATACGCGAAGGCGTCGCCCGAGGACGTCGTCATCGCGATCACGGTGTTCAACCGCGGCCCCGAGGCGGCGACGCTGGATCTCCTGCCGTCCGTCTGGTTCCGCAACACGTGGTCGTGGAAGCCGGACCGTCCGCGTCCCTCGGCAGCGGCGGCGGAGCGGCCGGCCGGCCGGCGCGTGATCGAGCTCGACGAGGCCTACCTCGGCCGGCGCTATCTCCACGTCGAGGCGGGCGCGGAGCTCCTCTTCACCGAGAACGAGACGAACGCCTCTCGGCTCTTCGGCGCCCCGAATCCCTCTCCCTACGTGAAGGACGCGTTCCACCGCTACGTGATCGACCGCGACGCGTCCGCCGTGAACGCGGCGCTCCGCGGCACGAAGGCGGCCGCGCGCTTCCGGCTCGAGGTGCCCGCGGGCGGAAGCGTCCGGCGGCGCCTCCGGCTGACCGAGGAGCCCTGGGAGAAGGACGATCCGTTCGGGGACGCGTTCGGAGAGACCCTGGCGCTCCGGAAGGCCGAGGCCGACGAGTTCTACGCCGCCGTGATCGCCGAGCGCCTGACGCCCGAGCAGAAGAGCGTCGCCCGCCAGGCCTTTGCGGGCATGATCTGGTCCAAGCAGTTCTACAAGTACGACGTGAGGCGGTGGCTCGACGGGGACCCGCTGCAGCCGAAACCGCCCGAGTCGCGGAAGAAGGGGCGCAACAGCGACTGGCGCCACGTCTTCAACGCCGACATCCTGTCGATGCCGGACACGTGGGAGTTTCCCTGGTACGCGGCGTGGGACCTCGCCTTTCACTGCGTCGTGTTCTCGCTCGTCGACGCGCAGTTCGCCAAGGACCAGCTCGTGCTGATGCTGCGCGAGTGGTACATGCACCCGAACGGCCAGATTCCCGCGTACGAGTGGAACTTCGCCGACGTCAATCCTCCCGTGCACGCGTGGGCCGCGCTGCGGGTGTTCCAGATCGAACGGGCGAAGACGGGCAACGCCGACTACGCGTTTCTCGAGCGGGTCTTCCACAAGCTGCTCCTGAACTTCGACTGGTGGGTGAACCGCAAGGACGCGCTCGGCAACAACATCTTCCAGGGCGGCTTCCTCGGGCTCGACAACATCGGCATCTTCGACCGCAACATGAGGCTGCCCGAGGGCTGGGTGCTCTCGCAGGCCGACGGCACGAGCTGGATGGCGATGTACTGCCTGAACCTGCTCGGCATGGCGCTCGAGCTCGCGTCGAAGGACCCGGTCTACGAGGATGTCGCGAGCAAGTTCTGGGAGCACTTCGTCTACATCGCCTACGCCGTCCAGCGCCCGGACGTGCCCGGCGACGGGCTCTGGGACGAGCAGGACGGCTTCTTCTACGACGAGATCCACCACGAGGACGGACGCCAGGTCCCGATCCGCGTGCGGTCGGCGGTCGGGCTGCTGCCGCTGACCGCCGTCGTCACCGGCGACTCGGCCCTGATCGACCGGTTCCCGAGCTTCAAGCGCCGGATGCAGTGGTTCTTCCAGCACCGGCCGGACCTCACCGGGTCCTGCGCGTCCATGACGGCGCACGGGAAGCACGAGCGCATCCTCATGTCGGTCGTGCGCCCCGAGCAGCTGACCCGGATGCTCGGGTACATGCTCGACGAGTCGGAGTTCCTGTCGCCCTACGGCATCCGCTCCGTCTCTCAGTACCACCGGGACCATCCCTACCAGCTCGTCGCGCGCCAACAGAACTTCCGCCTCGACTACGAGCCCGGCGAGTCGCGCACCAAGCTCTTCGGCGGTAACTCCAACTGGCGCGGCCCCGTCTGGTTCCCGCTGAACTACCTCATCCTCGAGTCGCTCAAGCGGTACCACATGTACTTCGGCGACTCGTTCACGGTCGAGTGCCCGACCGGATCGGGGCGCCGCATGACCCTGCACCAGGTCGCCCACGAGCTCGCGACGCGGCTCTCGAACATCTTCCTGCCGGATGCGACGGGGCGCCGGCCGGTCTTCGGCGGCCGCGAGATCTTCCGAACCGATCCGCACTGGAAGGACCTCGTGCTCTTCCACGAGTACTTCCACGGGGACAACGGCCTCGGCCTCGGCGCGAGCCACCAGACGGGATGGACGGGGCTGGTGGCGAAGCTGCTCGACGAGCTGGGCTGATGCCCGCTCCCCTCTCCCTCCGGGAGGGGCCGGGGGTGAGGGGAGAACTGGAGCCGGGCTCCTTACCGCTTCCTCCCCCGCCGCGTCGCCGGGGCGTCGTATCCGGGCCACGGATCACCGATCCCCGGTCGGTACCAATGCCCGTAGTTCAGGTCGTAGTAGACCCGCGGCCAGCGCCCCGGCGAGCGCTCCGGCGAGGACACGAACCGACGGCCTCAAGCGGGAGACGGACCTTTCGGCGGCGGCGGCGCCTCGGCCGAGCGGACGTGCACCGTCTGGGTCGGGAAGGCCACGGAGGTCCCGGCCTGCTCGACGATGCCGAGGATGCGCAGCAGCAGCTCCTCCTGCATGCCGAGGAACTCGGCGTAGGACTCGGCGCGAACGTAGGCGTACACGTCGATGTCGAGCGAGGAGGCGCCGAGGCGGGCGAAGCGGGCGCGCGAGCCGTCGGTCTCGACGCGTGGGTCGGCCACCATCAGGCCGCGGATCGCCTCCAGCACCTGCCGCATCTGCGCCGGGGTCGTGCCGTAGTCGAGCCCGACCGTCGGGTGGAACCAGAACTTGTCCCGCCGGGTCAGGTTCTCGATCTGACCCGCCATGACTGCGCCATTCGGGATGCTCACGACGGTGCGCTCGTTCGTGCGGAGGCGCGTGGCCCAGAGCGTGATGTCCTCGACCTCGCCGAGCTGGCCGCCGATCCGGCACGTGTCGCCGACGGTCAACGGCTTGTCCGCGAGCATGGCGACGCCCGCGAAGACGTTCTCGAGGCTCTTCTGCGCGGCGAACGCGAGCACGAGGCCCCCGATGCCGAGGCCGGCGAGCGTCGCGGTGACGTTGACGCCGAACGCCGGCAGGGCGAGGACGATGACGAGGAGGAAGGCCGCGCCGCGCAGGGCGCGCCGGCCGAGCGAGATCGAGGGCCGGGCCGTCCCTCCGGGCATCACGCGTCGGAGAAGATGCCGGTCGACCACGTCCACCAGACGGAGCAGGAGCCAGAGGAACGCGACGAGCAGGAGGACGTAAAGGAGGCGGTTGTAGTAGATCCGGTACAGGATCGGCATGCCGACCCAGAAGACGGCGATTCGATGGAGCAGCAGCGTCAGGAGCAGCGTGGCGGGATGGCGCGCGGACGCGGTCCACTCCTTCGCCACCTTGCGGCGCCGCACGAGGCCGGCGACCGCGAAGATGCCGGCGAGGAGCACCCACGAGACGCCGTAGAGGACCGGCAGGAGCAGCACGAACGCCGCCACCTGCCAGAGCGCGAGCGGCCCCACGTGAATCTTCACGAGGAAGTCGGGCAGCCGGCTCTCGATCTCCGGCAGTCCCAGCTCGCCGTAGAGGTGGCGCGCTTCGCGGATCGTCTCCCAGGAGAAGAACCAGAGCGGCGGCGAGCCGGGCTTCTCCACGCGCACGAGCAGCGCGTCGAACCGGCCGTTCTCCCCCAGGATCTCGCCGACCTTCTCGACGTCCGGCGGGAACCCGTCGTCGAGGGACCCCCGCGAGCTGCGGCTGATCCGCTCGAGGCTCGTCGAGACGAAGCGATGGTCGAGAACGGCCTGGAACTCGCGCGCGATCGTCTCCCGCTGCGCGCGCAGTGACGCCGGCACCTGCAGGTACTCGGCCGCCTGGGCGTAGCTGCCGCGTTCGACCGCGTGCAGAAAACCGAAGAAGCAGCCGTAGGGCGTCTCGCGGCCGTACGGGTCGGAGGTCGCCTCCTCGGCGGGCGAGGGCGTCGGCGTCGCCGGCACGGGGATCTGCGCGACCGCCGGAGCGGCCAGCGTCAGGCCCGCGAGGAGCGCGAGGAGCAGGGCCGTTCTCGTCCCTCGGGCGCCGCGGGCGCCCGCCCTGGAATCCGGCATCGTGGTCCGGATCTTAGCCCGCGGAACGCGGCGGCGGCAGCGCCGCCTTCAGGTCCGCGAGGAACTCGCTCGCGATCGCCGCGAGCGCCTCGTTCCATGCCGCGGCGACGGCCGAAGCCTCGTGCCGGGCGATCGGCCGCCGGGCCGTGTAGGACTTCAGCAGGATCTCGCGCTCCGGCGCGGAGGACGTCGCGGGCGCGAGCACGCGGAAGTGAACGACGAGGACCGCTTCGGGCGAGGCGCCGGTGAAGTCGCCCGCGATCTCGGTGAGCGCGGGCTCGATCTCGGCCTCGACGGGCACACCCTCTCCCGGCGGCACGACGTCGCGGATGAAATCCGCGCCGCGCAGGTAGCCGCGCAGCGCCGACGTCAGCATCCAGGCGGGCGGCGTCGCAAAGCTCGCGTACGGGTCGCGCTCGACCGCGTGGTCGCCGACGCGGTAGACGAACTCGGTTCCCGCGTAGACGGGCGAGGCCTCCGCCGACCGGAGCGCGACGACCCGCGTGGCGCCGGGCGGCGGCGATGCGGGAGCCGGCGGCGCGTCCAGCGTGAACGATTGCGGCGTGCGCGGCAGCCTCGAGGCGCAGGCGCCGACGAAGAGCGGTGCCGCGAGGGCGGCCGCGAGAAGAGCGCGGCGCGGGGCGAAGAACCGGGTGCGGAGGGCGAATGCGGCGTTCACTTCTGCTTCTCCTCGAGGGCGGGCGCGGGCGGAGGCGCGCCGCCGAACAGGAACCCGGAGGGATACCGTTTCAGCTCGTCCAGGGCCTGGTTGAGGCTCCGCGCCGCGTCCCGGGTGCCGGCGAGCGTCTCGTTCAGGGCCCGCACGTCGACGCCCGAGAGCTTGTCGAGGAGAGCCGAGAGCTTCGCGTCGAGGTTGTCGAGGAGGCGGTTGGCGTCCGATCCGACGGCGTCGAGCTTCATCGCCTTCAGGTCCGCGCGCGCGTCCTGCGCGAGGCCCTGGATCTCGCGGATCGCCGCGCTCGCGTCCTGCAGCGTCCCGTTGGCGCTCTGGGACAGCCGTCCGACGTCCAGGCGATTCAGACCCTTGAGCGTCGTGTCCGCCGTGTCGAGCACGTGCGTCAGGCTTCGCGAGATCGCGCCGACGTCGAGCTTCTCGAGATTCGCGAGCGTCCGGTCGACCGACGCGAGGAGCCGTCCGAGCTGACTCGGCGCGGAGGGAACGTAGAGGTACCTGGGCGTCCAGGGCACGTTCAGCGGCGGATAGAGCTTCGGGTCGAGCGTCTGCAGGGCGATGATGCTCGAGCCGGTGATGCCGTTCGTCTGCACGACCGCGCGCAGCCCCTGCGCGACCACCTTCTGGACGTCGTCTTGCCAGCCCGCCGCCCAGCTCCGCGGGGTGATGTCCTGCTTGACCGCGCAGCGGACGACCACGCAGGCGGGCGGCTTCGGCTCGTACAGGTTCCAGCTGAAGCCGATCTCCACGACCTTGCCCACCTCGACGCCGCGCAGCGTCACGACCGAGCCGACCGCGAGCCCCTCGACGTCGCCGGTCGTGTACGTCTCGAATTCGTGCGTGGGCTGGAAGGCGCTGCGGATCCCGAAGAGGAAGAGGGCGGCGAGCACGATCGCCACCCCCAGCGTCACGAAGATCCCGATGCGCAGCGGGCTGGCCTTGTCGCTCATGAGCTCCGACTCCCCTCGGTCGCCGCCGCGGCCGGATCGGCCTGGCGGAGAAAGAACTGACGCACGTACGGGTCCTTCGCACGGTCCCGCAGGTCGGCGGGCCTCCCCTCGGCGATCATCGTCTTCGTCCGGGCGTCGAGCATGACGCATCGGTCCGCGATCGCATAGATCGACTGGAGCTCGTGCGTCACGACCACGAAGGTGATGCCGAGCCCCTTCGACAGCTCGCGAATCGTCCGATCGAGCCCGGCCGAAGTGATCGGGTCGAGGCCCGCCGACGGCTCGTCGAGGAAGAGGATGCCGGGGTCCAGAGCCATCGCGCGCGCGATTCCCGCCCGTTTCTGCATGCCGCCCGACAGAGCCGAGGGCTTCCGCGAGGCCGCGTCGAGCAGCCCCACCTGGTTCAGCTTGGCCGCCGCCACCAGCTCCTTCTCCTCGCCGCCGAGATCCGTGAACTCGTCGAGCGGCAGGCGCACGTTCTCGAGCACGGTCATCGAGCCGAACAGGGCTCCGCTCTGGTACATCACCCCGAACTTCCGGAGCAGCCGCACCCGGTCCTCGCCTTCGGCCGTGACGATGTCCTCTCCGTCGTAGAGGATCCGGCCCGCCGCGGGCCGGTAGAGCCCGATCATGGTCTTCAGGAGCGAGCTCTTGCCGCAACCCGAGCCGCCGAGGATCACGAAAACCTCGCCCCGGCGCACGTCGAAGGACACGTCCCTCTGCACGACGTGCTCGCCGTAAGCGATCGTGACGCCCTCGACGGAGATGACGACGGGCGCGTCGTTCATACGTGCAGCACGTACGTCAGGATGCTGTAGACCGCATCCACGAGGATGATCATCAGGATGCCCGCGACCACGGCGCGGGTCGTCGAGTCGCCGACGGCGTTCGGCCCCTCCTGCGTCTGCATCCCGCGCAGGCAGCCGAGCCCCGCGATGATCGCGCCGAAGACGAACGACTTCGAGATGCCGACGATCACGTCCCAGACGCCGAGCGCGCCGACGAGCTGGGTCCAGATCTGCGCGAACGGGAACCCCATCGCCATCATGACCACGATGCCGCCGAGGACGCCCCACACCATCGAGTAGGCGGCGAGCACGGGCATCAGCATGGTGCCCGCGAACACGCGCTGGATGACCAGGAACCGCAGCGGGTCGAGGCCCATCGTCTCGAGCGCGTTGAGCTCCTCGTTGACCTTCATCGTGCCGATCTCGGCGGCGAAGGCCGAGCCGGACCGCCCCGCGAAGATGATCGCGGTGAAGATCGGCGAGAACTCGCGGATCATGACGAGCCCGATCATGTTTGCGATGAAGATCTGCGCGCCGAACATCTCCAGCGGCTGGGCCGCCTCGAACGCGATGACGAGGCCCATGAGGAAGCTGATGAGCGAGACGATCGGCAGCGCGTTGACGCCGGCCTTCTCGAAGACCACGCCGACCTCGCGCCAGCGCATCGCCCGCGGTCGCCGGAGGACGGCGAGGAACCCGAGAACGATGCCCCCGAGGAACACGAGCTGCGCCCGCAGGTCGGCGAGCACCGAGAGGGTCGCGGCCCCGACCTGGTCGAGGAAACCGCGCCGGGGCGCCGGCGCCTCGATCGCGGCGAGCGCGTCCGAAGCCGGGAAGGCCGAAAGGAGCGTCTGAAATTCGGGCCGCAGCCCGCGGATCGTGGCGCGCACGCCGGGGACGAGCCGTCCCTCGGCGAGCTCGTAGAGCAGCGCCATTCCGGACATGTCGCCGTGCTCGATCCCCGCGGCGTCGACGGCGAGCGCGTTCGGCCGCGCCGAGGCGACCTGCGCGGCGATCTCGCGGCGCGCCGCGGCGGCCGACGCGACGTCGAGCGTCCCCGAGAGAGCGAGCACCGATCCGGCGCCCGCCTCCGACCGCAGCGCGACCCGCGCCGCCGCCTCCCCGCTCACGAGCGGCTCAACGCCGATCGCCGGCTGGCGGGTTCGCCATCTGCAGCGACACCAGCCGCGCGATGAGGATCGCGGGATAGAGCTGCCCGACGAGGGCCTCGACGATGGCCAGGGTGCGCGCGAAGGGAAACACGGGCGTGATGTCGCCGTAGCCGACGGTCGTCAGCGTCACGAAGCTGTAGTAGACGAGGTCGTGACTCAGGCGGCCCGGCCCGGCGGGCACGTGGGCGTCGGGGAACCGGAAGGCGGTCGGCACGAGAGTCTCGACGAGCTGATAAGCCACGCACCACGAGAGGCCGAGCAGGATGTAAGCGAGAATCCCGCCCCGGACCCGGTCGGCCGTGATCCGTGCGTCCCGGAACGTGTGACGCAGGACGAAGGTGGTCAGGAGCGCCAGCGCGACGAGGCCGAGCGAGAGGTCCCAGACGCTCATCGTCCGGCTGGGAAAGATCATCGACAGCCAGCGCACGACCTGAAAGAGGAGAACCACCGCGGCGACCACCGTCGTCACCCACCCCCGGCCGGCCATGGCGACGATCCCGGAAACGAAGAGGAACGTCATGACCACGCCAACGACCGTCGGACTGACGAGGCCGAGCGTCTCGAGCGGCAGGCCGACGAAGAGCGCCACGCAGAGGAACACGAGCATCGCCGACAGGCCCCGCTCCTGCCACCAGACCTGCGAGAAAGCCGTTGGACGCTTCACGAGCCTCCCTTCGCGGTCGTCGTCTCCAGGACGCGGCCGAGCTCGGCGAGTGCCTCGGGGTTACTGAGCACGCCGACATGCGTCGAGCCGTACCCCATCATCCGCGTCGCGGCGACCTGGACGCGCGGGTCGAGCTGGCTCGGCAGCGCGATGGTGCCGTCCCCGGCCGGCGCGGGGCCGTGGTCGCCCGGCTCGCCCCAGCCGAAGAACAGGTGGAACGGCAGGTCCTTTGGTATCGGCGTCGCATAGAGCCGCGTCAGGAACGGACTCCCGGCGGCGACGTCGACCCATGACGGCACCAGCTCGGTCCCCCGCTTGACGGCGCCCGCCGCCGCCTCGACCCCGCCGTACGGGGTGTCGAAGGACGCGTAGAGCTTCAGGTACGGCGGCCGGCCTTTGGAGCACAGCTCGTTGACGGCACGGCGGCCGACGAGCCCTCCCATGCTGTGGGCGACGATCGCGACCTGCAGGCCCTTCGGCCGCTCCGCCGCGACCCGCTGCACGCCGCCCGCGAGGACGACGCCGAGCTGGTCGAGTCTCAGGCCCGAGGGGTAATAGAAGAGCCAGACGTGGTACCTCGAGCGGTCGATCGAGGCGACGAGCGTCTTGAAGTCGCGCGGCGTCCCGTCGATGCCGTGGACGAGCACGAGCTGGACCTTCGAGAAGTCCGGCACGCCGAGCGAGAAGAACCAGCTCTGCGTCCTCGCCAGGAACCGGACGGGCTCGTAGACGCCCATCTCCCCCATCTCGGGGTCGAAGAGAGGATCGTCGACCGACTCGACGACGAAGGGCAGCGGCACGACGTGAACGCGGACGGAGGCTTCGACGCGGCCCGGGCGCGAGATGTCGATGGGGACCGCGGGGGCGGGGACGAGCATCCCGTCCGGGGCCTGCTCCGGGCCGACGGTCACGGGCGCGCCGGGCGGCGTGCGCCCGACGACCTCGTCCGACTCGTAGAAGCCGTTGCGATTCAGGTCCGCGAAGAACACGACGTCATAGGCGCCGCGGGGAAGCAGGAGGCCCCAGTAGCCAGTGACGTCGACGACCTCCCTGGAGCCGACAAGCTCGCGACTGCCCTCGTGCGCGAAGGCCGCGACCAAGAGCGGACCGGGTGCGGCGGCAGGAGCCGCGATGCGCCCGGCCAGTCCGAAGCAGTCCTGCGGGGCGTATTCCTTCTCGAGGACGAGATCGCCCGGGCTCTTCTCCAGCTCCGACCGCTGCTCCGCCTTGGTACGCCGCCACTGAAGGTAGGAGCAGCCGCCGGCGGCGAGGAACAAGAGCCCGCCGGCCACGGCGGCGCAGAGCAGCCGCCGATGAACCGACGGGAGCATCCGCATGGCGCGAGTCTATCCCGGCGACGGCGTTCCCGGCACGCCGCTTGTATTCGATCGCGTGCTGTATAGAATTCCGGCCCCTGCGGCGCCCTCACGGGCGCGCGGTCCGAAGCGAAGGAGGAATCCATGATCCGCACCGTGGCCCGAATTCTCGCCGTGGCCGCATCGATACCCGCCTTTTGCGTCCTCGCGGCCGACGTGCCGGTCGCGGTCGTGCAGTTCCCCGACCGTTCCGGCATCGACGTGCCGCTCGCGGCCACCAGCCGCGTGTCGCCCGCCGAGGCCGACGCGGACGTGAAGGTCCGGGACGGTCAGGCGGACGTCGAGGTCGAGGCGAAGAAGCTGCCGCCGGCGGTCCTCTTCGGCGGCGACGTCACGTCCTACGTCGTGTGGGCCGTCTCGCGGGACGGGCGCTCGGAGAACCTCGGCGAGCTGATCGTCAAGCCGAACAACAAGGCGGACGTGAAGTACCGGACCGGACAGAAGGAGTTCGGCATCCTCGTCACGGCCGAGCCCCATCCGCTCGTGCTGCACCCGTCCGAGATCGTCTGCTTCGCCTCGGCGCCGCCGAAGCCGAACAAGGCGCGGAGCACGCCGGTGACGGTGACCGGCCTCCTCGCGGTGTCGCGAATCGGCAACGTGCAGATCGGCGGGATGACCTTCTCCGGCGCGGATCCGATCGAGCTCGTTCAGGCCCAGCACGTTCTCGATCAGGCGCGCGCGATGGGAGCCGAGAAGTACGCGCCCGACACGATGCGCGAGGCGTCGACGGCGCTCGCGCAGGCGGCGAACTCGTACGGCGCCGGCAACAAGAGCGTCGGCGCCGACTACGCCCGGCGCAGCCTCTCGCTCTCCTCCACCGCGATCCGCGACACGCAGCGCAACCTCGCGGCCGAGGCGGCGGCCGCGGAGGCCGCGCGACAGGCGGCCGAGCGCCGCGCTCTCGAGGAGAGCCGCGCCGCGGCAGAGGCCCAGGCGGCCGAGTCGCAGCAGCAGGCGCTGGCCGCGCGCGAAGCGGCGCTGAAGGCGCGCGAGGACGCCTACGCCGCCCAGCAGCAGCTCGAGCAGTCGCGCCGGCAGGCCGAGGCCGAGCAGCAGCAGATGGTGAGGCTGCAGCAGCAGGCCGCCGCCGCGCAGGCGGACGCGGCCGCCGCGCAGCAGCGCGCGGCCGACGCCGGCCTGTC
>DAHUXD010000044.1 GCA_027307335.1 Acidobacteriota bacterium | reverse complement strand
CAGCTTCGCGAGGCCGAAGTCGAGGATCTTGACGTAGCCGTCCTTCGAGACCATCAGGTTCTCGGGCTTCAGGTCCCGGTGGACGATGCCGGCCGAGTGCGCCTTGGCGAGTCCCTCCGCGATCTGAACGCCGAGGTCGAGGAGGCGCTTCGTCGGCAGAGGCTCGCCGGAGGCGACGAGCTCGCGGACGGTCCTGCCGTCCACGAGCTCCATCGCGATGTAGAGGGCGCCTTCCGCCTCCCCGATGTCGTAGATCGTCAGGATGTTGGGATGGTTGAGAGCGGACGCCGAACGCGCCTCCTGCTCGAAGCGCTGCCGCCGCGCGTGGTCGTCCGCGACCGTCTCGGGCAGCACCTTGAGCGCGATCTCGCGCCCGAGCTTGGCATCCTTCGCCCGGTAGACCTCGCCCATCCCGCCCGCGCCGAGCGGCGCGACGATGTCGTAGGGGCCGAGGCGGGAGCCGGGGTTCGCGGTCACCTCAGCGCTCCGGGAGACGAAGCGGGCCGTTCCGAATTCGAGTCACTTCCGGAGGTCCTTCAGTCCCGTGACCAGGCTGAGCTCGTCGAGCACCCGCCGATAGGAGTAGACGCACGAGGCGCCGTCGGGAGTGATGAGAACGGGTCCGACCTGGAGCACCCCGGCCGGGTCGGGCGGAACGAGCTCTTTCCAGGGACGCCGCGCTCCCGTGGCGACGTCGACGACGTCGACCTTGGCCGGCGATCCGATCGGCCTGGCGACGTAGATCGCGCGGCCATCGGCGGTCCAGGCCAGGGGCGTTTCGCCGGCGACGGTGCCGGGAACGGGCCGTGGCTCGCCTCCGGCGATCGGAAGGGTCGCGATCCTGTTGTCGGGCCCGACGACGACCGCCGTCGCGCCGTCCGGGCTGAGCGATTTCCCGGCCCCGAACCCGTAGCCTTCGGGACCGAGCGGCCGCGGCTTCCCGCCTTCGATGTCCTGGAGGTAGAGGCGGCTGGAATGACCCGGCTCGTTCGCCCACAGAAGGAGCCGCCGGCCGTTGCGGAAGAACTCTCCCCACTGGTAGATCAGGCCCGCCTTCGGCAGTTCTTTCGGCGTGCCGGCGCCCGTCGGAATGATGGTCAGCTGATCGGCCGTGGGGTTGGTCGTCAATGCGGAGCGTCCGTCGGCGGAGAGGCTGAACCCCTTGGCCTTGCCGAGGAGGACGGCCGGCGAGCCGTCGGTCCTGCGAATGTAGCAGAGGTAATTCTCGCGGCCGAGGGATTGCTCGTCGAAGAGGAGCATCTGGCCGTCCTCCGACAACGAGGTGGGCCAGGACCAGTCGAGCCACGTCAGGTTGCGCTCGCGGCCTCCCGCCGTGACGCCCACCATCTCGCGTCTCCAGTTGGAACGCCGGGCGAGCAGAGCGCCGTCGGCCGAAACGTCCTCCGGAAGGAAGCCTCCGGCGACGGCGAACGAGGGGTTCGTCTCGCCGGACCGCGAGACGTTCAGGAGGATGCCGTTGCCGCCTCCCGCGATCAGCCGGTCGGGCGTGATCCAGGCGAACGACGCGAACCCGCCGAAGGTCGGCCCGATGGTCTTCTTCTTCCGGCTCGCGAGGTCGAGCAGGACGAGCCGCCCCGCGTTGTCGCCGCGCTCCGGATGCTCCACGTAGGCGATCGCGCGGCCGTCCGGCGAGAGGCGCGGATGGCTCAGCCAGCCCGAAAACTCCTCGAGAACGGTGCCGATCGGGTATTCGAGGCGCGCGAGGTCGCCGACGCGGTGGATCACGGCGAGCTGCTGCCCGTCCGGAGACCAATCCGCGTCGTCGACCGACTCCATGAGCTCCCGCGGCGCGCCGCCGGAGAGCGGAACACGCGCCAGCGTTCCGATTCCTTCCCAACCGATGTCATATCGCCAGCCGAGCGAGATCGCGAGCTCCCCGCCGCGTGAGACCGAGAGCAGGTTCGCCGACGGAAGGCCGAGGGATTTCGACTCGGGGCTCTCCGATCGCGTCGTGTAGATCTCGACCGGGCCTCCGTCCCAGGTCGCTCCGTAGAGGACCGACTTTCCGTCGGGAGCGAAGCGGGAGGAAATGATCATTCCGCGGCGGAACGTGAGACGTTGAAAACGGGGGAGGGGTGAGGCGAAGACGTCCAGCTTCTTCGCGGCCAGGACCGCCACCGCCGCTCCGGCGAGGAAGGCGAGTGTGGCGGGTGCGAGCCATCCCCGTCGGCGCACCTTCGCGGGCCCTGCCGCTTCGAGCGTACCGGAGACGGCTGTTTCGGTCAGATGGTCGCGGACGCTCTTCAAGTCTCTGGCGAGGTCTTTGGTCGAGGCGTAGCGCTCCTCCGGGTCCTTGGCGAGCAGCCGCTCGACGATCCACCGCACCGGAGCGGGAGCCTTGGGCGCAGCCTGAGACAGGGGTTCGGGCTCCTCGCGGATGATCGCGGTCAAGGTCTCCGCGCCCGTCTTTCTCTGGAAGGCGCGCTTGCCCGTCGCCATCTCGTAGAGGATCGCGCCGAGCGAGAACTGATCCGAGCGGTAGTCGACCGGCTGGCCGCTCGCCTGCTCGGGCGACATGTACCCGGCCGTGCCCATCACGGTGCCCGGCTCGGTCGGCGCCGCCACCGCGGTCGGCAGCACGGAGGCGTCGGACGAGGCCGGCGTCTCGGTCAGCTTCGCCAGGCCGAAGTCGAGGATCTTGACGTAGCCGTCCTTCGAGACCATCAGGTTCTCGGGCTTCAGGTCGCGGTGGACGATGCCGGCCGAGTGCGCCTTGGCCAGACCCTCGGCGACCTGGACACCGAGGTCGAGGAGGCGCCGGGTCGGCAGGGGCTCGCCCGAGGCGACGAGCTCGCGCAGGGTCTTTCCCTCGACGAGCTCCATGGCGATGTAGAGGGCGCCGTCGGCCTCGCCGATGTCGTAAATCGTCAGGATGTTCGGGTGATTGAGGGCGGAGGCCGAGCGGGCCTCCTGCTCGAACCGCTGCCGGCGCTGCGAGTCGTCGCCGACCGAGGCGGGCAGCACCTTGATCGCGATCTCGCGCCCGAGCTTCGCGTCCCTCGCCCGATACACCTCTCCCATGCCGCCCGCGCCGAGCGGCGCGAGGATCTCGTAAGGGCCGAGGCGAGAGCCGGGCGACGTCGCCATGCGAATCGTGGAATTCTATGTCGCGGCGGCACGCGTGATCGGACAGACGCTCTCGCACTACCTCGTCGAGAAACGCCTCGGCGCCGGGGGCATGGGGGAGGTCTATCTCGCGCGCGACCTCGCGCTCGGACGGCCGGCGGCGATCAAGGTCATCGCGCAGCCGCTCTCGGGCGAGCTCCGTGCGCGGCTCGTGCGCGAGGCCGAGGCGTGCGCGCGGCTGCAGCACCCCGCGATCGCGACGTTCTACGAGGCCGGCGACGTCGACGGCGTCGCCTTCCTCGCGATGGAGTTCGTGGCCGGCGAGACGCTGCGGGACCGGCTCCGCAGAGGCCCGCTCACGGTGCCGCAGACGCTCGTCGTCGCGGGCTGCCTCCTCGAGGCGCTCGGCCATGCGCACGCCGCGGGCGTTCTCCACCGCGACATCAAGCCCGAGAACGTGATGCTCACCGGCGACGAGCTCGCGAAGCTCCTCGACTTCGGCATCGCGCGCCTCGTCGAAACCGGAGACGCCGAGAGCGAGTCCGCCACCGCGACCGCGCTGACCGAGGCGGGAGCGGTGATCGGAACGCTCGGGTACATGTCGCCCGAGCAGCTGAAGGGCGAGCCCCTCGACGAGCGCTCCGATCTCTTCTCGCTCGCCGCGGTCCTGCTCGAGGCCGCCACGGGCCGGCCGGCGTTCCCGGGATCGAGCGCGACCGAGCGGATCGCGGCGATCCTCTCCGCCGACCCCCCGGCCGCCGAGAACCTGCCGCCCGAGATCGGCGCCGTCCTCTCTCGAGCGCTCGCGAAGGAGGCGGCGCGCCGCCCACCGTCGGCTTCCGCGTTCCTCGCGGACCTCCGCGCGGCCGCCTCGGGCGAGTTCGTCGCGGCGCTGCCTGACACCCTCGCCGTGGTCGACTTCGACAATCTCTCGCGCAACCCGGACGACGACTGGATCGGCAGCGGCATCGCCGAGAGTCTCGCCGCCGACCTCGCGCGCGTGGAAGGGCTGACCGTCGTGCCGCGCGGCCGCGTGGTGGGGGCGCGGGCGCGCGGCGGCGACGCCCTGCAGGTCGGACGGCTGCTCGCTTGCCGGTGGGTTCTCTCGGGGGGCTACCAGCGGGTCGGCCCGAGGCTGCGCGTGACCTCGCGTCTGGCGGAGGTCGCGACCGGCGAAACGGTCGCGTCCGAGAAAGTCGACGGCGTCCTCGACGACCTCTTTGCGATCCAGGACCGGCTCTCGGCGTCGGCGGTCGCGCGCCTCGCGAAGGATGGCGCGATGCTTCCCGCGCCCCCGGCGCGCCCGCGCATCGACGCCTTCGAGCGTCACGCCCGCGGCCGCCGCTTCTTCCTGCGGCTCGAAAAGGGCTCCTTCGACGAAGCGCGTCGGGCTTACGAGGAGGCGATCGGCGCGGACCCCGCGTACGCGCCCGCGCTCTCCGGGCTCGCGGCCGTGCACGCGATGCGCTTCACCTTTCTGACGGACCCCGCGGAGCTCGAGGCCGCCTCGGGATACGCGCGGCGCGCCATCGCGGCCGACCCCGACATGGGAGAGCCCCGCGTGTGGCTCGGCTACGCGCTGATGCGGCAGGAGCGTTTTGACGAGTCGATCGAGCAGCAGCTGCGGGCGGCGGAGCTCGAGCCGGCGAACCCGTACGGCCACTACTTCGCCGGCTGCGCGCTCGCGTTCTCCGGTCGGAGCGCCGAGGCGATCCCGCACTACCGCCGCGCCGTGGAGGCGGATGCCCGCCACGGCTGGGCCTGGATGGGGCTCGGCTGGGCGCTCGTCGAGACGGGGTCGGCGGCCGAGGGGCTCTGGTGCTTCGAGAAGGCCGTCTCTCTCGAGCGGCTCGGCGGGCCGCACGCGACGGTCGGCGCGAGCGGCTATCTCGGCGAGGGCCTGCGGCGTGCGGGAGATCTGGAGAACGCGCGGCGCCGTTGCCTCGAGGGACTCGACGCCGTCGAGCGCTCCGACAACATGTATCGCGATTCCTTCCGGGCGATCTGTCTCTGCGGCCTCGGCCGCACGGCCCTCTCTCAGTCGGACGGGGCGGCGGCGCGCGCCGCGTTCGGCCAGGCGGTGGCGCACCTGCGCGGCCGCCCGCGCGGGCTCGGCGGCGGGCAGCTCCTCGTCCAGGCGCTCGCGGGGCTCGCGCGGGCCGGCGAGGGCGGCGCCCCGCTGGACGAGGCGGAGAGCCTCTTTTCGGCGCGGCGCGGCCACGACTTCTCGGCGCTGTGGACGTGCACCGACGACGTCTCGCTGCTCGAGCTCGCGCGCGCGGCGGCGGCGGTCGAGCGTCCGGATCGCGCGAAGGAGTGGTTCGCGCGGGCGCGGCAGGCGGGGTCCGGCGAGGCGAGGGCGCTGGAGGAACCGGCGTCGGCTTAGTCTCGCCCCTCACCCCGGCCCTCTCCCGGAGGGAGAGGGAGAAGGGTCTCCGCGAGCCGGGCGGCGTGCGCGCGCAGCTCCGGGACCGCCGTCGCCTCCCAGTAGCCCGCCTTCAGCAGCGGTCCGACGAGATAGAGCCAGCGCGACGGCCGACCCTCGGCGTCGAGCAGGGCGAGGTCGGACGCCGTCTCGAGACCGAGGGCGAGCGGATCCGGCCGGAGCAGGCCGCGCGCGAGCAGCGCATCGAGGAGCGGGTCGCCGATCCGGCGGACATCGGTCGAGGGCCCGGTCGCGTTGACGACGCGCTGGACGTGGATGCGCACCGACTCCGTCGCCCCGCGCGGACGCAGCGTCACCTCGATCTCGCCGGCGACGGGGCGGTAACCGAGGATTCGCGCGGCCCGCACCGAGAGGTCGCCCGAGACGAGCATCTTCTCCACGGCGTTCGCGGTCTCCGGCGGTGCGCGATGGCGGTGCACGTCCCACCACGGCCGCACGTGGCGGAGGAACCGCGCGCGCTCGGTCTGCGTCAGGCCCGACCACAGCTCGGGCGTGCGCGCCCGGAGCGCCGCGACCACGTCGCGCCAGTCGCCGCCTTCGCGGGCGTGCGCCCGCGCGTGCCGGCGAATCGAGCGGACGTAGCGCGCGACCGTGCGGGGCGGCCCGTCGAGCCCGGGGGGCAGCGCCTCCGCGGAAAGGCGGGGGGAGCGGATCGCGTGCGCGCGGGGCAGGAGGCCGTGCCGCGACACCGCGAAGATCGGAAGCCGCACGCCGCGGGCGGCGAGGTCGAGCGCGATGTCGATCGTCGTCAGTCCGGTGCCGAGAAGCAGGACCGACTCGCCCGGGCGGATCGCGTCGAGCGAGCCGCGGATCCACGGATCGCTCACGTACCGGTCGCTGTCGTAGAACTCCGCGCCGACCGCCGGCGGATTCGCGGGCGAGTAGTTGCCGAGCGCGAGGACCACGCGGTCGGCCGGCAGGCGCGCTCCCGCGAAGACGACCTCCGCGCCGCCTCCGACCCGCGGCTCGACGTCGCGGGCGACGGCGACGAGCCGCTCGAGGCGCGCGCCGCGCACGGCGTGCTGCTCCGCCTCGCGGAGCAGGCTTTCGAGGTACTCGCCGTAGAGGCGCCGGCTGACGAAGCTCTCCGGCCGGATGGCGTCGTGGCGCGTGCGCGCCCAGCGGACGAAGTGGTCCGCGTCGTCGGGAAGCGCGCTCATCGCGCCCGCGGGAACGTTCAGGCGGTGGGCCTCGAGCGCGGTGCCGTACGCGACGCCGCGGCCGATCGGCCCGAATCGGTTGACGAGAACGATGCGCGCCGGGCGCCCGCGGCGCAGGAGCTGCGCGGCGACGGCCGCTCCACTGAAGCCGCCGCCGATCACGACGATGGTGGGGAGGCGGCTCATGCGCGCGGGGAGGATAGCAAACGCCCCGCGAATCCCGTTCGAGGCGGAGGCGACTCTTTCCGGAGGCGGGCCCTCACGCCGTTCGGCCCCGCTTCCGGCGCGGCGTTTCCTCGCCGCGGGGTGCATAATTGCGGGTTCCATGGTCCAGTCGCCCGACGGCAGCGTCCAGCGCGAACGGGCCGAGGCGCTCACCGAGCTCCTCGCCGAGCGGATCCTCGTGCTCGACGGCGCCACCGGCACCTGGATGCAGGGGCAGAACCTGACGGCGGCCGACTTCGGCGGCCCGGAGCTCGAGGGCTGCAACGAGAACCTGGTGATCACGCGCCCGGACGTCGTGCGGCGGATGCACGACGACTACTTCGCCGCGGGCGCGGACATGGTCGAGACGGACACCTTCGGCGGCACGCCGCTCGTGCTCGCGGAGTACGGCCTCGCCGACAGGACCATCGAGCTCAACCGCCGCGCGGCGGAGATCGCGCGCGAGGCGGCGGCGGCCGCCTCCACGCCCGGACGGATGCGCTTCGTGCTGGGATCCATGGGGCCGACGACGAAGGCGATGACGGTCACCGGCGGCGTGACGTTCGACGCGATGATCGGCCACTACCGGACGCAGGCGATCGGCCTGCTGTCGGGCGGCGCCGATGTCCTGGTGCTCGAGACGGTGCAGGACACGCGCAACCTGAAGGCCGGGCTGATCGGCGTCGAGCAGGCGTTCGCCGAGGTCGGCTGGCGCACGCCGCTCATGGTCTCCGTCACGATCGAGCCGATGGGCACCATGCTCGCGGGGCAGGACGTGGAGGCGCTGTACGCGTCGATCATGCACGCGCCGCTCCTCTCCGTGGGCCTCAACTGCGCGACCGGCCCCGAGTTCATGACGGACCACCTGCGGACGCTCTCGGGCCTCGCGAAGACGCGCACGTCGTGCTACCCGAACGCGGGGCTTCCCGACGCGGACGGCCGGTACGAGGAGACGCCCGAGTCGCTGTCGCGCGACCTCGAGCGCTTCATGGCGGAGGGCTGGGTCAACATCGTGGGCGGCTGCTGCGGGACGACGCCCGCGCACATCCGCGCGCTCGCGGCGGCGGCCGAGGGAAAGGCGCCGCGCCGGCCGGCGATCCACAACAAGACGCTCGTCTCGGGCATCGAGGCGCTCGAGGTCGACGTGGACAACCGGCCGGTGCTCGTCGGCGAGCGGACGAACGTCCTCGGAAGCCGCAAGTTCAAGCGGCTCGTCGCCGAGGGACGGTTCGAGGCCGCCGCGGAGATCGCGCGCGCGCAGGTCAAGAACGCCGCGCAGGTGATCGACGTCTGCCTCCAGGATCCCGACCGCGACGAGGCCGCCGACGCGAACGCCTTCCTCGAACGCGCGACGAAGATGGTCAAGGTGCCGCTGATGCTCGACTCGACCGACGCGAAGGTCCTCGAGCTCGGGCTGAAGTGGAGCCAGGGCAAGTCGATTCTGAACTCGATCAATCTCGAGGACGGCGAGGAGCGCTTCCGCACCGTCGTGCCGCTCGCGCGAAAGTACGGCGCGGCGCTCGTGGTCGGCACGATCGACGAGGACCCCGAGAACGGCATGGCGGTCACGCGCGGCCGGAAGCTCGAGGTCGCGCGGCGGAGCTACACGCTGCTGACCGAGAAGTACGAGGTTCCGCCCGAGGACATCCTCTTCGACCCGCTCGTCTTTCCGTGCGGCACCGGGGACGCGAAGTACGTCGGGAGCGCCGAGGAGACGATCGAGGGGATCCGGCTCATCAAGGCGGCGTTTCCCGAGTCGAAGACGATCCTCGGGATCTCGAACGTCTCGTTCGGCCTGCCCGAGGCGGGCCGCGAGGTCCTGAACTCGGTCTTTCTCTACCACGCGACGCGCGCTGGCCTCGACCTCGCGATCGTCAACTCCGAGAAGATCGTCCGGTATCCCTCGATCCCGGACGCGGAAAAGCGCCTGGCGGAGGACCTGCTCTACGCCCGCGGCGCGGATCCGATCGCGGCCTTCGCCGAGCACTTCAAGGCGAAGGGCGCGGCCCCGAAGGCGAAGGCGGAGCGCGCGGGCACGCCCCTCGAGCGCCTGCCGCGCTACATCCTCGAAGGCTCGAAGGAGGGTCTCGTCGAGGACCTCGAGGCGGTGCGCACGGGCGGGATGGCGCCGCTCGACATCATCAACGGGCCGCTCATGGACGGGATGCGCGAGGTCGGGCGTCTCTTCAACGCGAACGAGCTCATCGTCGCCGAGGTGCTCCAGTCGGCCGAGGCCATGAAGGCGGCGGTGTCCCACCTCGAGCGGTTCATGGAGAAGACGGGCGGCGCGCGCAAGGGCAAGGTGATCCTCGCGACCGTCAAGGGCGACGTCCACGACATCGGCAAGAACCTGGTCGAGATCATCCTGTCGAACAACGGCTACGAGGTCGTGAACCTCGGAATCAAGGTCCCGCCGGAGCGGTTGATCGAGGCCTTCGCGCAGCATCGCCCGGATCTCATCGGACTCTCCGGCCTGCTCGTGAAGAGCGCGCAGCAGATGGTGACGACGGCATCCGACCTCGCGGCCGCCGGCGTGTCGGCGCCGATGCTCGTCGGCGGCGCCGCGCTGTCGCAGAAATTCACCGACCACCGCATCGCGCCCGCGTACGGCGGACTGGTGGCCTACGCGGAGGACGCGATGCGCGGCCTCGCGCTCGCCGACCGGATCCGCTCGGGCGAGGCCGCGCGCGCGGAGATTGCCGCGGAGTCGGAGCGGCGCCGGGCCGCGACGGCCACGGCCCGCGCGGACGAGGAGATTCCGCTGTCGGCGCCCGCCGTGCGGAGCCCCGAGGTGGCGCTCGCCGGGGAGCTGCCGCCGCCGGATCTCGACGAGCACGTCCTGCCGGCGCTCGATCTCGCGGAGGTCTGGACGTACCTGAATCCGCACATGCTGTACGCGAAGCACCTGGGTCTCCGCGGCAGCTACTGGAAGCTGAAGGAGGCGGCCGACCCGAAGCTCGCGGAGCTCGAGGCGGTCGTCGCGCGCGTCCAGGACGCGGGCTGGATCTCCGCCCGAGCGATGTACCGGTACTTCCCCGCGCGCTCCGACGGCAACATGCTCCACCTCGCCGTGCCCGGCGGCGGCGAGGCGTGCTTCGCGTTCCCGCGCCAGGTTGCCGGCGAGCGCCTGTGCCTCGCCGATTTCGTCGATCCGGGCGCGCCCGGTTCGTATCCGGACTCGATCGCGATGTTCGTCACGACGGCGGGCGAGGGCGTGCGCGACCGGGCCGAGGAGCTCAAGCGAGCGGGCGAGTACCTGCTCTGCCACGCGCTGCAGGCCGTCGCGGTCGAGACGGCGGAGGCCGCGGCGGAGTGGCTGCATCGGAAACTGCGCGACTCATGGGGAATCCCGGATCCGCCGGAGACGACGATGCGCGACCGCTTCCAGGCGCGCTACGCGGGCAAGCGCTACAGCTTCGGCTACCCGGCCTGCCCGGATCTCGCCGACCAGGCGACGCTCTTCCACCTGCTCGACGGCCGCAAGATCGGCGTCGCGCTGACGGAAGGATTCATGATGGACCCCGAGGCGTCCGTCTCCGCGATCGTCGTCCATCACCCCCAGGCGAGGTACTTCGCCACGTAGAGGCGAAACGATCGCCCCTCACCCCTACCCCCTCTCCCGCCGGGAGAGGGGTGGCTATCTCTGTATGGCCGGCAGCACTTTCTCCGTCAGGAGCCGGTCCGTGATCTCATGGGGGCCGCGCTCGCGGTAGTTCGTCGTCGTGATCACGACCACGAGGTTCTGATCCGGGAAGACGTGCACGTGGTTGCCGCCGGTGCCGGACATGAAGTACGAACGATAGGTGGAGTCGCCGGACCTGTACGTCTTCAGCCACCAGAGGTACCCGTACTCGGTGTCGTCGTCGATGCGCGCGTGGGGCGCGATCGACCGGGCGACCCATTCCGCGGGGACGACGCGCTTCCCGTTCCAGGAGCCGCCGTTGCGGTACAGCTCGGCGAACCGGAAGAGGTCCCGGCTGGTCAGGCCGAGCCCTCCGCCCGTCATCGCGGTGCCGAGCGGGGTGAACTGCCACTCGACCCTGCCGGCGCCGATCGGATCGAAGAGCGCCTCCTTCGCGAAATGCGGAACGGGCCTCTTCGTGGCGCGCTCGAGGAGCGCTCCGAGCGTCGTCACGCCGGCCGTGCAGTAGCTGAAGCTCCGGCCGTAGGGCGAGTCGGCCGGCTTCTTCGTCCACGCGGGAAATCCGCGGATCGGCAGATCCAGCGTGAACTTCACCCAGTCCTCGATCAGGTACATGCGCTCCTCGTTGCCCCGCGACATGTCGTTCCAGTCGTCGCACTCGAGGAGCGAGCTCATGGTGAGGAAGTCCTCGATCGTGATTTTCGCCTTGCGCGGATCGGGATTCTGGAGAGGCTGGCGGTCCGCGAAGTACGGGAGAACGGGCGTCGCGACGCCGGGAACGAGCTTCCGGTCGATCGCGATGCCGATCAGCGCGCCGGTGATCGTCTTGGTGCACGAGCGCGTGTTGTGGAGCGTCGCGGCGTCCGCGCCGTTGAAGTAGGCCTCGTGGAGAATCTTCCCGTCGCGCGCCACGAGGACGCTCGTGATCTTCTTGAAGTCGCCGGCGCGAATCGCGGCGTCGACGGCGTCGAAGGGCGAGGGCGTCTGTGCGCCCGCGCGCGCGGCGGCGAGAAGCGGGACGAGCAGGGCGAGGAGAGGGCGCGGCATCTTCATGACCGCTTAGACGCCGGTCCCGGCGCGAGCGTTTTGCGCGAAATGCCTGCGGCCCAGATACTTAGCCATGCTAGACGAATCGTCGTAAAAAGTGTAATTTCTATGAATGATCGACGCTACAGATGCTGAAATACTGAAGATTCTCCAGTCGAACGCGCGGACATCCAACGCCGAGATCGCCCGCCAGGTGGACCTCGCACCGTCGGCGGTGTTCGAGCGGATCCGCAAGCTCGAGGAGCGAGGCGTGATCGAGGGCTACCACGCCCGCGTCCGGCCGAAGGAAGTGGAGCTGCCGCTGCTCGCGTTCGTGTTCGTCCGCGCCGACGACAAGCCCGGCGCCGACCGAACCTCGGCGCGCATCGCCGCGATACCGGAGGTGCTGGAGGTCCACGACGTCGCCGGCGAGGACTGCTTCCTCGTGAAGGTGCGCGCCGCCGACACGGAGGCGCTGGGCCTTCTCCTGCGCGAGCGGCTCGGGCGCATCGACTCGATCATCTCCACGCGGACGACCATCGTGCTCGAGACGGCGAAGGAGACTTCGGCGCTCCCGATCGAGACGCCGAGCGGCTCGCTCCCCGAGGTCGTGCGTGTCTGATCGCGCCGCGCCCGAGCGGCCGTCCCTCGCGCGCCTCGTCGCGGCGTTCGCCGCCGTGTACGTGCTGTGGGGCTCGACGTACCTCGGCATCCGCTTCTCGATGGAGACGCTGCCCGCGTTCTTCACGCAGGGGGTCCGGTTCACGACGGCGGGCCTCGTGATGTACGCGTGGGCGCGCCGCAAGGGCGCCGCGCGGCCGACCCGGCGCGAGTGGGCCGGGGGCGCGCTGGCCGGGGTCCTCCTCTTCGTGTGCGGCACCGGGGGCGTCGTCTGGGCCGAGCGCCTCATCCCGTCGGGCGTCGCTGCGCTGGTCGTTGCCACCGAACCGGCCGCGTTCGTGTTGATAGAAGCCGTGCGGCGGCGGCGCTTTCCCCGCGGCGCGATCCTGGCCGGTCTCGGCCTCGGCGCGGCGGGTCTCGCGATCCTGGTCGGGCCGGGAAACCTCCTCGGCGGGGAGCGATTCGCGCTGCCCGCGCTCCTCGTGCTGGTCGCCGGGACCTTCTGCTGGGCGAGCGGCTCGCTCTACTCGCGGGGATCGCGGCTGCCGTCGTCGCCGTGGATGGCGACAGCGGTCACGCTGGTCTGTGGCGGGGCGGGGCTCGCGGTCGTCGGCCTCCTCTCGGGCGAGCTCGCCCGGTTCGACCCCGCCGCGGTCTCCGCGAAGTCGCTCTGGGCGACGCTCTACCTCTTCGTGTTCGGATCGCTCGTGGGATTCTCGGCCTACCTGTGGCTGCTGCGAAATGCGGCCATCGCGCGGGTCTCGACGTACGCGTACGTCAATCCGGTGATCGCGGTCCTCCTCGGCTGGGCGCTCGCCGGAGAGCCGCTGTCCCCGCGCGTCGCGCTGGCGACGGCCGTGATCGTCGGCGCCGTCGCGCTGATCATCCGGCACGGCGGCGAGGACGCGGAGGTCGTCCGTCCGGACGAGGCCGACCTCGGCTGCGAGAAGGCGCCCGAGACGCTGCATGCCTGAGCCCGCGCGGCACTCCCGCATCGAGCCGCCGCGGCGGGAGGGAGGAGGAACGCCGGTGAGCGAGATCGCGCTGCTGCTCCGGATGCTCGACGAGTCGTACGAGAAGAAGGCCTGGCAGGGCCCGAACCTGCGCGGCGCGCTGCGCGGCGTCGGCGCCTCGGAGGCCGCGTGGCGTCCGGCGCCCGGACGCCACAGCATCCGGGAGCTCGCCGTGCACGCGGCGTACTGGAAGTACGCGGTGCGGCGCATGCTCACCGGCGAGAAGCGCGGCGCGTTTCCCGAGAAGGGGAGCAACTGGTTCGCGCGGCCGGCCTCGACGACCGAGCGCGCCTGGCGGGCGGACCTCGCGATGCTCGACGCCGAGCACCGGAGGCTGCGCGCGGCCGTCGCGGCCCTGTCCGGGGCCGCTCTGAGGCGCAAGCCGCCTGGCAGCAGGTACACGGCGGACACGCTCGTCTACGGGGCCGCGTCGCACGACGTGTACCACACGGGACAGATTCAGCTCCTGAAGCGCCTCTGGAAACAACGCAAACCGGGTGCGAGCCGGCTCGTCGGATAGGGGAGGGGGTCGATCAGGAACGTTCCCTCTCTCGTCGGCGCGTCGAGCCCCGTTCAAAACGATGTAGCCTTGCGCGCCATGGGGCGCCTCGTCGACCTGTCCCATCCGGTCGAACACGGCATGATCACGTACCCCGGCCTCCCCGGGCCCGTGATCTCGGACTTCCTCGGTCGCGAGGCCTCGCGCGGCCACTACGCCGGCGGCACCACCTTCCACATCGCCCGCGTGCGCATGGTCGGAAACACCGGCACCTACGTCGATGCGCCGTTTCACCGGTACGCGGACGGTCCCGACGTGGCCGCGCTGCCTCTCGACCGGCTCGCGGACCTCGAGGGCGTCGTCGTCGACGCGGCCGGCGGGGGACGCGGCATCGAGGCGGATCGCTTCGTCGGGAAGGACCTCGCCGGCAGGGCGGTGCTCGTCCGGACCGGCTGGGACGCGCACTGGCGCACGCCGCGCTACGGCGAGGGCCACCCCTTCCTGACGCGGTCGGCCGCCGAGCACCTCGCGGACGCGCGGCCGGCGCTCGTCGGCATCGACTCCCTGAACGTGGACGACACGGCCGACGGCGTGCGGCCCGCGCACACGCTGCTCCTCGCGGCCGGAATTCCCGTCGTGGAGCACCTGTGCCACCTCGCCGCGCTGCCGGAGTCGGGCTTCCGGTTCCATTGCGTCCCGGCCCCCTTCCGAGGCCTCGGCAGCTTCCCCGTCCGCGCCTACGCCGTCCTCGACTGACCGAAACCCGCATCGCCTCCGTCCGTAGGAAAGGGCGGAGGAGCTCCATGCGCCTGCGCCGTCTCGTCGCCGGCCTCCTGTGCGTCGCCGCGATGCTCTGTTCGGCATCCGGCTCCGACATGCCGAACGTGCCTCAGCTCATGCAGCGGGCGCGCGAGGCGTACGACCGTGGCGACCGCGCCGCCTTCCGGAAGGACTACGAGGAGATCGCCCGCCTGCGGCCGGGGGACGTCTGGATCCTCTACAACCTCGCCTGCGCGCGGGCCCTGAACGGCGACACCGCCGGAGCGGTGGCCGCGCTCGACGCCGTCGCCGCGCACCGCGTGGCGATGGACCTCGCCGGCGAGAAGGACTTCGATTCGATCCGCGATACGGACGGCTATCGCCGCGTCGTCGCGGCGATGGATGCCCTGCGGAAGGAGCGCATCGGCGCGGGCGCGGCGGCCGCCTTCACGATTCCGGAGAAGGCGGTCGTGGGGGAGGGCGTGGCCTACGACCCGTCGACGAAGGCGTTCTTCGTCGCGAGCGTGAACAAGGGGCAGGTCTACCGCGTCGGCCCCGATCGGAAGGTGAGCGTGTTCGTGCCGCCGGGGATCGGGTTGAGGAGCCCGCTCGGCATGGGCGTCGACGCGAGACGCCGGACGCTGTGGGTCGTCAGCGAGTCCATCCCGAACATGAACGGCGGCAAGGAGGGCGATCCGCCAAACAGCGAGCTGTTCGCGTTCGACCTCGACACCGGGAGGCTCAGGAAGCGCTATGCCCCGCCGCCCTCGGGCAAGCCGGCGCACTTCGACGACCTCGGTGTCGCCGCGGACGGACGCGTGTACGTCAACGACGGCTTCAATCCCCGCCTCTACTCGCTGGCTCCCGGCGCCGACGCGCTCGAGCTCTGGCTCGAGTCCGACGAGATGGGTGGGACCCAGGGCCTCGCGCCGGCGCCCGACGGGAGGACGCTGTACGTCTCGGACTATCGCAACCTCTGGAAGGTCGACGTCGCTTCGAAGAAGGCGACGCGCCTCCTGCCGCCGGCGGATCTCGCGCTCAACGGGATTGACGGCCTCGTGTACGCCGACGGCCGGCTCGCCGCGATCCAGAACGGCATCGAGCCGTCGCGTGCGATCGTTCTCGACCTGTCGCCGGACGGCTCCGCGATCGTCCGCTCGCGGATCCTCGTGATGAACCACCCCGCTCTCGACGAGCCGACGCTCGGCACGATCGTCGACGGCGTCCTCTACTTCTCGGCGAACAATCAGGGCCATCGATTCCAGGACGCGAAGAACCCGCCGAAGCCGGAGGATCTGAAGGACGCGGTCGTTCTACGCGTTCCGTTGCGCTGAGGGGTCCGATTTCTCAAAGAGGTTTTTCGAAGGAGAGATCACCCTTGAGAGACCTGACCCCCTAGCCCTCGCGCCGCCCCCAGACGAGGAAGGCGGCCGCGGAGAGCGCCGTGAGCAGGACGCCGTAGGCGGCGGCGACGCCGATCTCCTGGATCCGGAGCGACGACAGGATCTCGATCGAGATCGGCCGCGTGTCGTAGGTGTAGAGGACGATCGAGACGACGAAGTCTCCGATCGCGGCGAGGAAGGCGAGGCTCGCGCCCGCGGCGAGCGCCGGGCGCACGTGGGGCAGGACGATCCGCCGCAGGCGCAGCGCGCGCGAGGCGCCGAGCGACGCGGCCGCCTCCTCGAGCGCCGGGTCCATCTGGCGCAGACCCGCGAACGCGGCGCGCCCGGTCAGCGGCAGGCTGCGCACGAGGTAGCCGAGCGGGAGGATGGCGGCCGTGCCGACGAGGACGAATCGCCCCGCCCACGGCGCGCGCACGGAAAACGCGGCGGCGAGCGCGACGGCGAACACGGTGCCGGGCAGCGCCCACGGCGCCGCGACGAGGCCCTCGATCGCGCCGCCCCACGCACCGCGGCGCCGCGCGGCGACGATCGCGGCCGCGAGGCCGAGGACGATCGCGAGCGCCGTCGCGGCCGAGGCCATCCAGAGCGAGTTGACGATGGGCGTCAGCCGTACCGGGTCGGCGAACAGGGCCCGGTAATTGCCGGTCGACAGGACCGGGGGCAGCGCTTCGGTCGTCCACGTGTCGCGGGGCACGAAAGAGACGAGGAGCAGCGTTGCGTGCGGCGCGAGGAGGAACACGGCGAGTCCCCAGCCGGCCGCGGTCGCGGCCCAGCGCCCCGTGCCGACGACGCGGCGCCGCGGAGCGACCCCGCGGACGCCGCCGGCGGCCGACCGCGTTCCCTCGAGGCGGCGCAGGAGCCAGAGGCCGACGAGGCCGACGGCGGCGAGCGTCACCGTCTCGACCATCGCCAGCGCGTCGTCGCCGTTGAGCTTCGAGGCCACGATCTGCGTCGTCATCACGCGGAAGCTCCCGCCGAAGACGTAGGGCGCGGAAAACGACGCGAGCGACGTCATGAAAGTCAGGAGCGCGGCTCCGGAAAGCGCGGGGAGGAGGAGCGGCAGGGTGACCGCGCCGAGCACGCGGCCGCGCCCCGCGCCGAGGCTCTGCGCCGCCTCGAGCAGCGATCCGTCGAGGCGCGCGAGTCCCGCGCGCGTGAACGTGTAGAAGTAGACGTACATCGAGTAGGCGTGCACGAGCAGGATCGCGGCCGGCCCCGAGAGGCGCCACGGCGGCGCGGAGAGCCGCAGCGCCGCCTGGATCCCGCGGGAGGCGAAGCCGCTCTCGCCGTAGAGAAAGAGGAACGCGATCACGCCGATCAGGGGCGGCAGCGCGACGGGGAGCGCGACGAGCGAGCCGAGGAGGCGCCGGCCGGGGAACTCGCGGCGCTCGAAGACGAACGCGAGCGGCACGCCGACGAGGGCGGCGAGCGCGACGGTCGCGAGCGAGATCCAGAGGCTCGCCCCGAGGGCCGCCCACTCGGCGGGGCGGCGCGCGAACTCCCCGAAGTGCGCGAGCGTCCAGTGCGGCGCGCCGAGCGCCTCGAGGAGAGTCAGGACGAGCGGGTACCCGACGAGCCAGAAGAGGAGCAGGACGAGGAGGAGAGGGACGAGGGGACCGCGGCGCGGCCTCACGGCTCCGATTCCCTCGCGAAGGCGAGCGGCAGCGGTCCGGAGGGTGCCGGCGCGACGACGACCGGATCCCCTTCGCGAGCGGCGTCGGCGGCGGCGAGCACCTCGACCTCGCCCGCCCCGGTCGCGACGCGGTAGAACGCGATCCGTCCCGCGTACCGGCGCTCGACCACCGTTCCGGCGAGGCCGTCCTTCCGCGGCGCCGCCGCGAGCAAGAGCGCGTCGGGACGCACGACGAGATCGACCGACGCACCCTCGGTGGGCGGCGCGCCGGCCTCGGCCGGCCACACGACCTCTCCCTCCAGGCGCGCCCCGCCGCTCCAGACCGCCGGCAGCACGCTCGATCGCCCGATGAACGATGCGACGAAACGCGTCGCCGGCCGCTCGAAGAGGGCCTCGGGGGTGCCGATCTGCTCGAGCCGGCCGCGGTGCAGCACCGCGACGCGGTCGCCCAGCTCGAACGCTTCCTCCTGCTCGTGGGTGACGAAGAGCGTCGTGATCCCCACCTTCCGGATCGCGCGTTTCAACTCGCGGCGCGTGCGGTCGCGCAGGGCGGGATCCAGATTCGAGAGCGGCTCGTCGAGGAGCAGCACCCGCGGGCTCGGCGCCAGCGCCCGCGCGAGCGCCACGCGCTGCTGCTGGCCGCCCGAGATCTCGGTGACGCGCCGGTCCTCGAACCCCGCGAGGCCGACGAGGGACAGCGTCTCGGTCACGCGTTCCCGCGTTTCCCCCGCCGCCGCGCCGCCGGCGCGGAGCCCGAAGGCGACGTTTTCGCCGACCGTCATGTGGGGAAAGAGGGCGTAGTGCTGGAAGACCATCCCGAAGCGGCGGCGCTCGGGCGGCAGGTCGGTGACGTCCTCGCCCTCCACCCGGATGCGCCCCGCATCGGGGACCTCGAACCCCGCGACGAGACGGAGGACGGTCGTCTTGCCGCTGCCCGACGGTCCGAGCAGGGCGACGATCTCGCCGCGCGCGGCGGAGAGCGAGACGCCGCGCGTGACCGCGGTCTCGCCGAAACGCTTCTCGAGGCCCTCGAGCCTCAGGAAGTCGGACATGGCGCCCGCATTATCAGCGACGGCGGTCGGCGGCGGCGTCCTCGGCGGGTCCGGGCGAGCGGAGGTCGTCCGGCGGGTGGGAGGCCGGCGCCGCGGCCCGCGCCGCCTCGAGAGCGCGGAGACCGCCGAAGATGCCGATCAGTCCCTCGCCCTTGGGGACGTGCAGGAGGCTCGAAGCGATCTGGACGATCGCGCCCGCGCGAAACCGGCCCGCCCGCACGAGCAGGATCCCGGCGATCTGGCCGACGAGCGTGGCGATGACGAGGAAGAAGTAGAGCTCGATGACGTCGAACCCGCTGCCGAGCCCGCTTCGGGGACGGTCGAAGAAGACGACCTCCGCGAGCACGAGACACTCGGCGGCCTCGAGGCCGAGCATGACGGAGGCGAACCCGAGCCCGGCGGAGGGCCTGCCGCTCCCCTTCGGTGTCGCGGCCGTGGCGGAGACCGCGGCGGAATTCATACCTTTCGCCGAGGACGTCCGACGCCGGCCGCGAGCACGAACGCGATGAAGACGGCATACGGAGGGATGTAGCCGAGATCGAAGCGTCCGGCCTCGCGCAGCGCCATGAGGATCGTGGCGAGCAGGGCGCCGAGGCCCGCGACGGCCGAGAACCGGTTCCGGCGGCGCGCGAAGGTCAGCGCGTAATAAGCGGCAAACAACGCAAAGAGCGCGAGCCCTCCCCAGTCGGCGTGGTTCTCTCCCACCGAGGCGAAGTACCAGAAGTTCAGGTCGGCCATGACCACGGCGAGGAGGACCGGCAGCCAGCGCGTGTGAAGCACGTCGACGTGCGTCTTGGGAGTGGCCATGTCTGGGAGAACGCGCGAATCATACCCGTGGTCGGGGTTGATCCGCGAAGACCTTGTGACAGAATGCGGACCAGCAAAAGGGGGGCGCCACGTGGGTGGGGATGGGGTTGCCGCCTTTTCGATTCTTGCTCTGACGGTGAGCCTCTCGCTCGCCCGGCCGAGGATCGGGCGGGTGCGCGTGCAGCACGCGATCGCCGGCGTCCTCGGCGCGCTGCTGACGATCGCGCTCGGGATCGTGCCGTGGAGCCTCGTCACCCTCGGCGTCCGCCTGCTCTTCTTCCCGATCCTCACGATCGTCAGCCTCATGGTGACGACCCTGATCGCGGAACGCGCCGGTCTCTTCGACTTGCTCGCGCGTTCCGTCGCCATTCGCGCGCGCGGCAACGGCCGCCGGCTGTTCACCTACCTCTTCGTCTGCGGCACGATCACCGGCATGCTCTTCACGAACGACGCGGCGGTCCTCATCTTCACGCCGCTCGTCTTTCAGCTCGTCGAGCAGATCCAGGATCCCTCGTGGACCCTGCGGAACAAGATCCCGTACTACTTCGCGGTGCTCTACGTCGCCAACGTCGTGGGCGGGCTCGTCACCAGCAACCCCATCAACATCGTCGTCGCGAGCCTCTTCCACGTCTCGTTCGCCGAGTACGCCCGCTGGATGTTCGTCCCGGCGGTGGCGTCGATCCTCGTCACGTTCGCCGGCCTCGCCATCGTGTTCCGCAAGTCGCTCCCGAGGACCTACGTCGTGCCCCCGCCGCGGCCGCGGGGAGCTCGGGACTCGCGGCGGCTCGTTCTCTGCGTCGTCGTCCTGTCGCTGACTCTCGCCGGCTTCTTCACCGGCGAGGTGACCGGCCTCCCGACCTGGCTCGTCGCGTTCGCGGGCGCGGCGATCATGCTCGGCGCCGACACGACGTTCGGCAAGGGCGATCCGATGCGGATCCTCCGCGGGGTCAGCTGGGACGTCCTCGCGTTCGTCGTCGGGATCTTCATCGTCGTCCTCGGCCTGCGCCACGCCGGGCTGACGCACCAGATCGGGCTCATGCTCTCGGGATTCCTGCACCGGGGCACGTCGGCGGCCACCTTCGGGACGAGCCTCACGGCCGCGGGGCTGTCCTCCGTCATGAACAACCATCCGACCGCCGACATGATGGGCTGGGCGATCCGGGACATGTCGCTGCCCGCCGCGTCGTCGAAGACGCTGGCCTTCGCGGCGCTGATCGGGGGCGACCTCGGCCCGAAGATGCTGCCCATCGGCTCGCTCGCGGCGATGATCTGGTTCCGCCTGCTGCGGGACCGCGGCGTCCAGATCCCGTACTCGCTCTACATCCGGATCGGCGTGCCGGTCACCCTCGCCGCGATCCTCGCCGCCGTGATCATCTTGAACGCCGAGCTCGCGCTCGTGGTTCCCTGAGCTCTGCGTCTGCGGCGCCGGAACGCTCTTCCTCGAGTCGCGTGATAGCATCCGCCGCAAATTTCGAGCGGACCAGGGGGGCTTGCGGGCATGTCTAGCTCTGCAGAGGCGATCGGAGGCGCGGCCGTCGAGGCCCTTCGGATCGAGCTCCCCGAAGTCGAGCTTCCGCGCGTTCCCCGTGCCGCGCTCCTCTGGTCGCGCGGCCTGACGATCGCGGGCGTCCTGATGACGCTCTTCACGCTCGACGTGATCACGGTTCTGTTCGCGGATTACTGGCTGTTTCAGAGCCTCGGCCTCCCCGACGTGTTCTGGACGAACTTCCGGATGGGGGCACAGCTCTACGTTGGGGCCTTTGTCGCGTTCGCCGCCGCGATCTCGGTGCCGGCATTCACGCACGAGATCGGATCGCGCGGCCGCAGCTTCGTGTTGAAGACCGCGTTTCTCGTCGCCTCGATCGCGGCGTATCTCGCCGCGACGAACTACTCCGAGTTCCTCCTCGGCGGCCGCGGGTTCACGTTCGACAAGACGGACCCCGTGTTCGGCCTCGACATCGGCTTCTATGCGTTCGATCTGCCGAACCTGTGGATCGCGTGGCGTTACCTGACCTGGGCGGCGTTCTTCTTCCTCTTCTTCTCGGTCGCCTGCGCCAACGCCGAGAGGGCTCGCGAGGCCGGCGCTCTGCCGCTCTCGCGGCTGCGTGCCCGGATCGCGATCTCGTCCACGCTCCCGAGCCGGATCGCATGGTGCCTGCTCGGCGTCCTGCTCGCCGCCGGCGTCTGGCTCACGCGCTACGACCTGCTGCTGAAGAACAACTCGGATGCGGCGACGATCAAGCGCGGGGCGCAGTATCTCGACGTCGTCGGGCTCTTCTCGAGTCTCAACTACATCTGGGTCACCACGTTCGTGATTCTCGGGTTCACGGCGGCGATCGCCGTCGTGCTCGCCGCCCTGCAGGACGCCCGTCCGGGAGAGCGGGAGAGGTTCCGGAAGGCGTGGCGGGTCGCGCTCTGGCTGGTCGTTTTCGACTTCGGGTTCAAGTCCGCGGTGGTCGTCCGCTACTGGCTCTTCGTCAAGCCGAACGAGCCGGTGATCCAGCTGCCCTACATCGCGCGACACATCGACGCCACCCGCGAGGGCTACGGGCTCGGCGGCATCCAGGAAGTCGACTTCCTCCCGAACCGGCCCGGCGACCCCGTGCCGAGCGCGGAGTCGCTGCTCGCGAGCCCGACTCTGAAGAACGCCCCTCTCTGGCCGGGCTTCGTCAGCTACCTCGAGCGCTGGATCGACACGCAGCACTCGCAGCGAATTCTCCAGACCCAGGGCAGCGCGATGGTGTACGGGCCGACGCTCGAGCTCCTGCAGCAGCAGCAGAAGCTGCGCACTTACTACAACTTCATCAACGTCGACAGCGTTCGCTACACCGTGAACGGCGAGAAGAAGATGTTCGTGTCCGCCGTTCGGGAAACGCCGCTCTTCGAGCCGGTCCCGTGGCTCGCCTACTGGGGCCAGCGGTTCATGATGTTCACCCATGGATTCGGGCTGACGATGGCGACCGCCTCGGGCGTGACGCCGGACGGGGGGCTCGACTACGTGTCCTGGGACATCCCGTCGAAGGTGACCTACCCGGAGCTCGCGGTGAAGGAGCCCCGGGTGTACTACGGCGAGGGCTCCGCCACGATGGCGTTCTCGAACGTCCACGAGATGAAGGAGCTCGACTATCCGACGGACCAGGATCGCGCCGAGATCTTCCTTCCGGAGGGCGAGAACGTCGGCGTGAAGATCGACTCCCTCTGGAAGCGCCTGGTCTTCGGCTGGCGCAGCGGAAAATTCTGGGAGCTCGTCTTCTCGGACCTCATCAAGCCGAACACGCGCGTCCACTACATCCGCACGCCCGTCGACCGGCTCGCGCGCATCGCGCCGTTCCTCTTCTACGACTCGAATCCCTACGCGGTGGCGGTCGACGGCCGGATCGTCTGGATCGTCAACGCGATGACGACCTCGGACCGCTACCCCTACAGCCTCATCGAGGAGCTCGGCGACAAGTCGGACGAGCGCTCGCCGTTCCCGCGCCCCACGCGCTGGATCAACTACGTCGAGGACTCGATCAAGGGGACGGTGGACGCGACCACCGGGAAGATCACGTTCTACAAGATCAAGGACGGCCCGGTCGTGCGCGCGTGGCAGAAGGTATATCCGAGCCTCTTCACGCCGGCCGAGAAGATGCCGGAGGGAGTGCGGAAGCAGCTGACGTACCCGACGCAGCTGCTCCACATCCAGTTCGACGACCTCTACATCTACTACCACATGAAGGACCCCATGTACTTCTTCAACATGGAAGACATGTGGGACGACGCCGACGAGGTCCTCGGACCGATCCTCGACACCGGCAAGGCGATCACGTTCTCGATGGAGCCGTACGCGTGCATGCTCGACACCGGCGACGGCGTGCTGCCGCGCTCGAATCCGCGCGTCCAGTATTCGCAGGCGATGGTGTTCACGCCGGAGAAGGCGCTGAACCTGCGCGGCATCCCGATCGTCTATCAGGACCCGCCCGACTACGGAAAGCTGGTCGTGCTCCAGATTCCCAAGGGCCAGTACGTCATCGGCCCCGAGCAGGCCGACGCGGCCACGGACCAGGAGCCCGTCATCTCGCAGAACTTCTCCTGGTGGAACCGGCGCGGCACCGAGGTGATCCGGGGCCACACCACGCTGCTGCCCATCGGGAAGGAGATCCTGTACGTCGAGCCGATCTTCCTGCGCTCGGAGCAGAACCATCTTCCCCAGCTGAAGAAAGTCGTCGTGATCATGCGCGGGAAGCCGTTCATGGAGAACTCGCTCCCGGAGGCGGTCCGCGCGGCCGTGAAATGGTGGGACGAGCACAACCAGGAGGAGGCGTCGAAGAGAGCGGCGCCGGTGAGCGATGGAAGCCGACCGGCGGCCTGACCGGGAGCTCTTCCCCGAAGCGCGGACGTCGGACTCGCTCGCCGAGGACCGGCGGCGGGTGGACCGCGTCTGGTCCTACACGTTCTCGTACGTGCTCGGCGTCGGCCTCCTCTTCGCGCTCATCTGGTCCTCGGGCATCTGGAACTTCCTCGCGAACACGCGCGTCCTGTCGCTCCTGATCGACGGCGGCATCGTCAGCTACCACGACGCCCAGACCGGGTTCATCCGCGGCGTTCCCGACCTGAAGTACTACCTGAAGTCTCAGGATCCCGTGAAGTGGGGTCTGGTCGAGGGCGCGGCCCTCCTCTTCATCCTGTTCTGGGTCATCAAGGCGCTCCAGTTCCGGGCGCTCTGCAACCTCACGGGGGCCCGCGGCACCTTCTCCCAGCACGCGCGGTTCTACTTCGAGGCGATCGGAGTCGGCCGGTTTCTCCCGTTCAACCAGGGGGCCGTGCACCTCGTTCGATCGATGGAGGCGCAGGGCGCGCCCGCGCAGCCGGTCGCCCAGGCCGCGTTCCTCGCGGAGCTCTTCGTCGTCCTCGAGATCGTGGTGTACGCGGCCTACGGCCCGTATGCCATGGGCTGGTCGGTCTGGCTCGCGCAGATCTTCTGGTCGCTCGTCATCCTCGGCATCTGCTATCTCCTCGCGCGGCCGAATCGGTTCTATCCGGAGTCCTCGATCGTGCCTCTGCATTGGAGCGAGGTGAAGGACAGCGTCCGGGCGCTGGCGCGCCGGCCGATGGATCTCACGAAGCTGACGATCCTCTCGCTCCTCGCCTTCGGGCTCGAGGACATCGGGGCGTACATGATCGCGATGGGCTTCACCTCGCGACACGTGATCCTGAACGTCAACTTCAACATCCTGCTGATGGCGATCGTCGCGAGCTACATCGCGCGGCTGATTCCCATCACTCCGGGTGGCATCGGGCAGTTCGAGTGGGGCTTCGCCGCGGGGCTCTATCTCGGCGGAGTGGGCTGGCCCGAGTGCGTGACGATCGCCTGCCTGGACAACTTCATCCGATATGCCACGGGAACGATCCTCTGGATCTGGGTGGTCAACACGGCGCCGATTCTCTCGAAGGCGCAGCTCATGCGGCCGCCGGCGGGCACGGTGTACGACCCGATGCACCACACGCTGAACCCGGCCGAACCGGCGGACGCGGAGGACTGATACCGACGGCTCCGCGCGGAGCCGTCAGCCGCATCCTCGGCGCTACTTCCCGCCCTGGAGCTGGAAGTTCAGGGCGCACGCCGGATCGACGCGGTACTCCTTCTCGTCCCCGGAGGCGAGCGCCGCGACGTAATGGCCGTCGTCCGGCAGATTCCCCGTGCCGAGGTCGAACTTCCAGTGTGCCTCCGCGTCCCAGACGAAGTGGTTTCCCTTGCCGTAGTCGCGCACTTCCATGCCCCCGCTCTTGTCCACCTCCGGTCCGGACTCCGGCTTGTACTTGAGCGTCAGGATCGGGGGCGTCTTCACCTTGGTTGCGTCGCCGAACGATCCGTCCGGAAGAATGAGCTTCGCGCGCAGCGGCAGGACGCGGCCGCGGCCGATCCGGATGTTGTCCCGGTTCATCGGCTCGTCGAAGCCCTGGCAGCGATACGTCGTCGGCGCGTCCTCGGCGCGCGCCGGCGCGGGCGCGGCCGCGCGGAGGAAGAGGAGGCAGAGGGCGCTCGACACGACGCGCGCCACGTTGCTGGACATCGGCAGTCTCCTTCTCGTTGCCGCGTAGGTTACCCCGAGGCGTCACGGCGCCGCATGGTAGATTCCCCGGCCAGCGGAACCCATGAATCCCAAGGCATCGTGGTTGGCCGTCCTTCTCGTGGGCGTGCTCCCGGGGCAGCACGGCCACGGTCCAAAGACGACGGCGGCTCCGGTCCCGGCGGCCGCTCCGGTGCCGATCCAGCCCGTCACGCTCGAGGGCAAGCCCTTCCCGCCCGTCGCACCGTACCGAGTGACGTTGCCGAGGCCGCGCCGCACGCTCTTCGCCGCCACCGGCAAGGAACCGGGTGACGGAACGGAGGCGCATCCCTGGAACGACCTGCAGGCGGCGCTCGGTGAGCTCGGCCCCGGAGACCGTCTTCTTGTCCGCGCGGGCGACTATCGGGTTTCCCTGCGCATTGGCGAGTCCTGCCGGAACGGCACGACGAAGGAGCCGATCCAGGTCGTGTTCGACGCGAAGGCCCGTCTCGCGCCGGAAGGCGAGCTTCCGGGCGTTGCGATCGATCGGACCGACTGGACGCTGGTGGGAGGGGCGCTCGAGATGAAGGAGTCCGCCGCTCCCGGAATCAACGTCGGCCGCGACGCGCGAGGCGTCGCGATCGATGGAGTGCGCGTGCTCGTCGGCGCCGGTCCCGGGGTGCGCATCGAGCCGGGCGTGGCGAACGTGACGGTGTCGAACTCCCGATTCCTCCGAGCGCCGGGCGCGCGGGGTGGCGCAACGGCGCCGGGGATCGAGATTGCCGGCGGAACGGACCGCGTCGGGCTCGTGAACGACCTGTTCGCCGGCCAGGCCGGTGGCTCGATCCGCATCGGCAGCGTCTTTCCGGGGACGCCGCCCGCCCGCCATGTGATCGTCCGGGGCAACACGATGCGGTTCGACGATACGGCGGCCATCGACGTCGCTTCCGCTCTCGACGTGCAGATCGTCGAAAACGTTCTCGTCCAGCCCGCGGGCGCGGAGGCTCGCGCGATCGAGGTGGGCCGGGCCCGTGGCGTCGTCGTTCGCCGGAACGAGATCTCCGGTTTCCCTGTGGCCATCCGCGTCGGCTTCGAGCGTTCCGAGGGCGCGGGCCCGGCAGAGGAGGTCACGATCGAACGAAACCTCCTGGAGAGCGGCCCGGACGGCGGCACCGCGCTCGACGTCGAGTCGGCGCATGGGATCCGCTTCTCGAACAACGTGGTCGCGGGCTACGGGCCCGCGGTGGCGGTCTTCGGGAAGCCGCGGCGAACGAAGTCCGTCACGGTCGCGAACAACCTATTTCTGAAGGTCTCGGACACGGCTTTCGTCGTGGCGGACCCGCTCGCCCTCGCCCTCTTCGACTACAACATCTATTCGCCGGAGGGTGCGATGCCGGCGGTCGAAGTCGAGGGGACGCGGTCCGGCCTCGATGCGTTTCTGAAGGGAGGAAAGATGCCGCACTCCTCGGTGGCGCCCGGAGTCGTTCTCCTGCAGCGCGACCTCGCCCGGGTCTCGGGCGCTCAGGTCGTCGACCGAGGCAAGCTCCTTCCGGGGCTCGAAGCGAAGGGGAGCGCGCCGGACGTCGGCGTGGCGGAGAAGTGATGCGACCGGCCCGAGTCCTCCATGCCGCGGCTCCCATCGTGGGTCTCCTCTTCGGCGCCCTCGCGCTCGCGGCCGCCGATCCGACGCCGACGCCCACCCCCGTGCCCCCGCGCGCCTCCGAGAATCCGGAGGACTCGCGGGCCCGCATGCCTCTCCGTCCGACGCCGTTCGACGTCGAATCGAAATTTCCGCCGCCGCAGCAGTCCGAGGAGGAGGAGGAGCGCAAGGCGAACAAGCCGGGAGAACCGGACATCCTCCACGGAGAGCCCGCGGTCTTCCTGGACGGCCAGCCGTTTCCCGAGAAGCAACTCTTCGAGCCGAAGCTGCCGCCGGCGAAGCGGCTGCTGTACGTCGACGCGGCGGCCACCGGAGCGGGCGACGGAACCGCGGAGCATCCCTGGCGCGACCTCCAGCACGCTCTCTGCAGCGCGCAACCGGGCGACCGGGTGGTCGTGGCGAACGGGATCTACACCGGCGCTTTCCGCGCGACCGCCTCTGCCGGATGTCGGGACGGCACCGCCGACGCGCCGATCCAGCTCTTCGCCCGGCACGCGTTCTTCCGGCCGTCCGGGAAGGAGCCCGTCCTCACGATCGAGAGAGCGCACTGGCAGCTCTGGGAGACGCAGTTCGCACTCACCGACACCGACGCGCCCGGGCTCGTGCTGCGCGGGGCGGGCGCGCACGACATCGAGATCGACCAGAGCCACATCTACGAGGGGGATGGCCCCGCCCTCGTCCTGGGGAACGGCAGCTCCCGCATCACGGTCTCGCACTGCCACATTCATCACTCGAGCGGTGTCCGGATCGAGGCCGGCGCCTCCGAGATCACGCTGATCAACAATCATCTCCACCATAACCACTCCGCCTCGCTGTCGGTCGGCTCGGGGCCGGCGGGCCCGCCGGCACGGGCGATCCGGATTCTCGGCAACCGCATCAACAACGACCGCGGCCCCGCGCTCGAGCTGGCCCGGTGCGAGGACGTGTCGGTCCTCCGCAACCGGCTCTCCAACTACCGGCCGGACGAGGACTCCGGCAAGGGCGGCGAGGCCATCGTCGTGGGCGGCTGTCGCGGCGTCCTCTTCGAGGGCAACTCGGTCCTGGAGGCGACGATCGGGCTTCGCCTCGCCGGCGGCCCGGTTCCCGGGGAGTCTTCCGGGCGGATCGACGTTCGCCGCAACTACCTCGAGAACCATCTGACCGCGGAGAGCACGGGCTTCGACGTCGCCACCCCGGCGGAGGTGCGGATCTGGAACAACGTGATCGACCACTACGCGGTGCCCTTCCGGCTCGCGGCGGACGCCACGGGCGCCTCGATCGCCAACAACCTGATCGTCGCTCCCCAGACCGCCTTTCGGCTTTCGGGGACCCCGAAGTACCGGCTGTTCGACTACAACGTGTTCGGGGGGGAGGCGGCGGTCCTGCCGGCCCAGGTCGGTTCCGAGAACGTCAAGGCGGCCGCCTGGATGAAGGTCCGGATGCCGCACTCCCGCGTCGTTTCCGGTTTGGGGCTCCAGGACGGGGACCTCGCCCGCGTGGTCGGCTTCTCGACGGTCGACGCCGGAACCCCCACGGAGGGCTCGGATTTCCACGGCCGGGCTCCCGACATCGGAGTCGCCGAACATTGAGGCGGAGTTGCCGGGGGCCTTGCGCGCGAGTTCTGTTATAGAGTAGTCGACAGGTTTCTCTCCGGTCTCGCTGGGTGGGCACTCCACGGGGTTTCTCCTTTCTCCCGGGAGGTCATGATGAGGTCGAGACGGTTCCTGCCGCACGCACTTCACCCCTGGCTGATCCTCGCGCTCGTCCTGGCGCCCTTCGCCGCCGGGTTCGCGCAGGAGGCGCCGAAACCCTTCAAGGACGTCCACGATTCGGTGCTCAAACGCTCGCTGCTCGAGGCGTGGCAGGCCCAACGCCGTGCCGCGGCGCCACGCGCGGCGCAGGCGCCTCAAGCTGCGACGCCGATCGTCGGTCGCGCGACCATGACGATCAACGGCGCCGGCACCGTCGTGTACACGAGGACGGTTCTCGGCGGCACGTGCGACGTCTTCGACATCCGCGCGCAGAACATCTGGCAGGCGAACCACGCCTACGCCGCCGGCAGCGTCGTCGCGCCGACGGCGGCTCCAGGGCAGCCGAACGGCTTCGACGGCTTCAACTTCCAGACGACCGGCGGGACGAGCGGCGGCACGGAGCCAACCTGGCCCACCACGGGCGTCGGCGCGACCGTCGGCGACAACGGCATGACGTGGACCGCGATCGCCTTCGATCCGGCGAACTTCGTCGGCTGCACGCCGATGCAGCTCGTCTCGCGCGCCTCGGGCGGCGCGGAGACGGTGATCGCGCAGGAAGGCGACACGCTTTCCGACGGCAGCCAGCTCGCGGGATGGGCCGAGTTCGGTGCCGCCAACGGTTCGGGCGAGGCCGCGTTCCGCGCGGCCCTCGCCGGCTATCCCTACAGCGATCGCGACGACGAGGGCGAGAGCGGCATCTTCACGGCGGGGCCGGGCGCCGGCGCGCTGACGCGCATCGCGGCGACGTCCACGACGATCGGCGGGCGGCCGATCTGTGGGTTCGGGCCGATGGTCGCGATGAACGATTCGGGCCAGGTCGTTTTCGACGGGCTCAGTGGCCTGTCCCGTGGAAACCCCTTCACCTGCGACGAGAACAACCACAGCCTGATTCGATTCACGAGCGGCCCGGGCAACGAGCTTCTGGTCGAGCAGGGCTCGTCCGTCGGAGGGGCCACGGTCGTCGGCTTCGGCTTGGACAACAACAGCGGGACGACTTGCACGGGGGCGTGCACCTACCAGAATTTCGACGGCCGCATCACCCCGTCGGGCCACGTTCCCGCCGTCCTGATGCTGTCGGATGGCACGCAGGGCGTCTTCGTCTTTACCGGCCCCGGTGCCTCGACGCAGGCGGCGCGCACCGGCGGCTCGAATCCCTACACCGCGCTCTCCCCGCGGACGGCGATCAACGCGAGCGACCAGGTGGTGTTCAAGGGGGTCAGCGGCGGCGTCACGCGGATTTTCCGCTTCACGCCCCCGTCCACCACCGTCACGATCGCCTCGGTCGGCGACGTCGTCAACGGGCAGACGATCACGGACCTCGGGTCCTTCTTCGACATCAACAGCGCCGGGAAGGTCGTCTTCCAGGCGACCCTCGCCGGCAGCCAGGACGGTTTCTACTTCTATGACGGATCGGTCACCGAGGTCACCCGGGTGGCGACCGGCGCGCAGAACACCTCGCTCGCGGCCGAGCTGATCACGATCAACGATTCCGATCTGGTGGCGTATGTGACCGGGTCCAATGTCCCCGAGGGGACCGACGACGCGTCCGAGGGCCACGAGACCGGCGGGATCTTCCTCTGGACGAAGGCGGGCGGATCGAGCCCGGCGATCGCCGTGGGGGACGTCATCGGAGGCGCGGCGGTCACGAACATCTATGCCCAGCACCCGTCGTTCGCGAAGCGGCAGCTCTCCTCGGCCGGGTGTGTGGCGACGGCCTACGTCACCGGGACCAACGACGCGGAGATGGACTGCACCGAAGGAGATGCCGGGACCAACTGTTACGGAGGCGCCGCCCCGAGCCCACGACTCTTCGTGTCCTGCGTCGCCGTTTGCCCCACGATCACGATCGCGCCGCCGACCCTGCCCGCCGGAACCCAGGGGACCGCCTACAACCAGACGCTCATCGCGAGCGGCGGCGCCGCTCCGTACACGTACGCGGTCACGAGCGGGGCCTTGCCGGGCGGCCTGACCCTTTCCGCCGGCGGGTTGATCACGGGGACCCCGACGGTCCAGGGGACGTTCCCGTTCACCGTCACGGCGACCGACTCCGGCAGCTGCACCGGTTCGCAGGCCTACTCGCTCGTGATCGGCGCGCCCACGCAGGTGACGGTCGCGCTGAGCCCGCCGTCGCGGACGATCGTCGTCGGGACGAACGGCAGCCTCTCGGTCACGATCAACATCACGCAGTCGACCGACACGATCGTCGCGCTGTCCTCCGCCAATGCCGGGATCGTCTCCGTGCCGGCGTCGGTCACCATCCTCGCGAACCAGCACTCGGCGTCGTTCACCGCGAGCGGCGTCACGCTCGGCGGCCCGGTGACCATCACGGCCACCCTGCCGCCGTCCTTCAATGCGACGCCCGCGACATCCGCCGTGACGGTGATCGCGCCCGCCGCGGCGGCCGTGCCGACGGTCAGCGTCCTCGGTCTCGCGGTGATCGGCGTTCTCCTCGCGGCGACCGCGATCCTGCTGCTGCGCCGCTGAGCGCGCTGCCCATCGTTCCTTCCGAAGGGCCCGGGCGACCGGGCCCTTCGTCTTTTTCGGGTCACGAAACGAGGAGGAGCGACGCGGCGACGAGGAGCCGCGAAACGGCGCGGGTCATTCGGAGAGGGATGCCGTCACCTTGTCCGGCCCTTCCCCCGGATCGTGCGGTCCCACGTCGCCATCCATGCCGAGCCTTCGCGGTCGATGAGTTCCCAGTCCATCGGGGCCGGGACCATCGCGCGCTCGACGTCGCGCGCCCACGCGGGCAGCTCGTCGCCGAGGTCGGTCCGAGCCGGGAGGCGAAACGTCTTCTCCGCGGCCAGGCGCTGCAGGCGCTTGTCGCCGACGAACTCGATGAAGAGCCGCGCGGCGTCGGCGTGCCGCGATCCCGCCACGAGCCCGATCGCGTCGTCGATGACGGGCGTGCCGCTCTTCGGGAACACGTACTGGAGCGGCGAGCCGCGCTGCCGCTCGAGGAGCGTGTCGGGCAGGTCCCAGATCGTGACGAGGCCCTCTCCCCGGATGAGCTTCTCGTACATGAGGATGGGATTGAAGACGTACTCCTTGGTCTGGGCGTCGAGGCGCGAAAGCCAGGCGAACCCGGCGTCGGCCGAGCCGGTCTCGCGGACCGAGCGCGAGAGGACGAAGCCCCACACGGCGCGCATCGTTCCGGACGCGAGAGGATCGCGGATCAGGATCTTGCCCTTCCACTTCGGGTCCAGGAGGTCGTCCCACTCGCGCGGCGCGTCCTCGGCCTTCACGAGCCGGTCGTTGTAGACAGGCATCGCGGGGGTCCGGTACAGACCGAAGTAGAGGTTGCCCGGATGCCGGCTCTCGGGCGCGACGTGCTCGGCCCACGTCGGCCGATAGGCGGCGAGCAGGCCGTCGCGGGCGCCCCGGGCGAAGATCGTGTCCGGACCGCCGTACCAGACGTCGGCCTGCGGATTCGCCTTCTCCGAGCGGAGCCGGTCGTAGATCTCCTGCGAGCCCATGTCGAGCCAGCGCACGTCGATCTCCGGGTGCGCGGCCTCGAACTCCTTTTCGACGAGGCCGAGGAGGTCGCGGCCGTGCGGCGAGTAGAGGACGAGCGGCGTTCGGCCGTCCCGGCGGCAGGAAAGGAGCCCGGCGACAAGAAGGAGAGAGAGGAGTGGAAGGCGACGCATGGGCGGCGGATGTTAGCAGCGATTCCAAAGGACTATAATCATATGACCATGGTCAAAAAGGTGCCGACCGTGCCCGCGGGAGAGTTCAAGGCCCGTTGTCTCGCGCTCCTCGACCACGTCGCCGAGACTGGGGAGGAGCTCGTCGTGACGAAGCGCGGGAAACCCGTGGCGCGGCTCGTGCCGGTCGAGCCGCCTCGTCCCCTCCGCGGGAGCGTCCTCTGGGAGGGCGATCTCGTGTCGCCGGTCGGCGCCGAGTGGGCCGCCGAGGAATGATCGTCCTCGACACGCACGCGTTCGTCTGGTTCGCCGTCGAGTCGGACCATCTTTCGGCGCGCGCGCGCCACGCGATCGATCAGGCGGACGCGCTCGGTGTCGGCGCGATCACGTGCTGGGAAGTCGCGATGCTCGTGGAGAAGGACCGGCTGCGTCTCGACCGGGACACGCTCGAGTTCCTGCGCCAGGCCCTCGCGCTTCCGCGGATCGAGCTCCTCCCCCTGACGACCGAGATCTCCGTCGCCGCCGCGCGGCTTCCCGCCATGGCGCTGGCCGATCCGGCGGACCGGATGATCGCCGCGACCGCACTCGAGGCCGGCGCGCCGGTCGTCAGCAAGGACGCTCGCCTCCGCGGCGTCGCGGGCCTGAAGACGATCTGGTGAGGCGCAACCAAGTTCAGGGCGAAGGCGTCGGCGTCGTGCGGTTCCTGCGCATCGCGTCCTCGTACGCCTTGCGCTGCTCGGGCGTCATCTTGTCGAGCGCCGCGCGCATCTTCGCGCGCGCGTCCGACACCGCCTTCTGCTGCTCGGGCGAGAGGCCGCCGATCGCGAAATCGGTCTCCCTGTAGCCGGCGGGCACCTCGAAGAGGGCGTCGTTGACCGCGCCGCGGTCGATCTTCGTCATCTCCATCGTGACGAAGGGCTGGGACGCGTCCTTCTCGCGCATCGAGTAGCGGACGGGGAACCCCGAGAGGCTGTTGTTGCGCAGCGCCGTGATCCAGGAGGTGGATTCCTTCTGCCGCCGCCCGACCGCGGCGAGCCAGTCGAGCGAGACGCCGAGCTCGCCGGCGACGCAGACGTCGATCACCGTTCCCTTCGAGGAGACGAGCTCGGCCTTCTGGCAGGTCAGGCCGGCGACCTTGTCGGGGCCGAGCCGCGTGACGGTGTACGTGGTGGCCGATTCCGTGCTTCCCTCGCGCGCCTTCTTCAGGTCCCAGACGGAGTAGGTCCTGTTCGCGTCGTCGACGAGGTACAGCTTGTCCGGCGAGGCCGCCTTGCCGATCATCGTCATCCTGATCTGCTGGGGCCCGTTCTCCGAGCGAACGGCGCGGCCCTTGACGATCTTCGAGATGTCGGTCTGCCACTCCATGCGATAGCCGGTCTTGTTCGCGGAGATCCGGCCGCTGCCGGGCACGACCTCTCCCTTGCCCGTGATCGTCGTGACCTTGAAGTCGGCCGTGCCCTCGAACTGGGCGAGGGCGGCCGGCGCGCCGGCGACGGCGAGGCACAGGGCGAATGCGGCGGTTCTCACGATCGACGCTCCTTTCCTTCGAGCGGGTTCATCGTAGCGCGAGCAGGTTGGCGAGGAGGCGGAACGCTCCCGGCACTCCGGCGGGGAGCTGACGGAAGAACGCGAGCCCCGTGTAAACCCAGGTTCCCTTGCCGACGCGCGCGACGAGGAGGCCGCCCTTCTGCTCGGGCCCGCCGGGATCGGCCATCGAGAGGAGCGGCCGGTACTCCGGCGCCCACGTGTGGGCGAAGTAGAGGCCGCGCTCCTGCACCCAGCCGTCCCAGTCGGAGGGGCCGATCCTGTTCGGCAGGCGGAAGACGGGGTCGTTCGGATCGAGCGGCGTGACTTTCGCGGTCTCGTCGGTGACGCGGTCGTGCGGCCGCGCGATGTCGAGCGGATACGGGGAGTAGCCGCCGCGCACGAAGTCGTACTGCTGGTACTGCACGACGACGAGGCCGCCGCGGCGCGCGTAGTCGAGCAGCCGGCCGTTCGCCTCGGCGAGGGCCGGGTCCGTCTCGTACGCGCGGCTGCCGACGAGGATCGCGTCGTAGCGCGAGAGATCGCCGGCATGGAGGTCGCGCTCACCGAGGATCTCGAGCGGAACCCCGACCGCGGCGAGCGCCTCGGGGACCTGGTCCGCCGCGCCGCGCACGTAGCCGACGCGCCGGAGCGGCGGGAAGCGGATGTCGGCGGCCGAGATCGCCACGTCCGCCTCCTCGGGCCGCGGCGTGCGCGGGATGTATCCATAGTCGATCGTACGGATGCCGAGCGAGAGGCGTCGCCCGTCGGCGAGCACGGCGGCGAGCGCGACGGGGTATCGGCCGGGCCGGAATCCCGACGGCGGGGAGAGCGGCGCGTCGAGGAAGACGCGCTCGCCCCGCTTCGAGAACGCGAAATCGCGCGGCGGCGGCGCGGGCCAGCCGGCCGGTACGGCGATTTCGAGGCGGCCCGAGAGGGGCGCGTCGACGTTCGACGTCAGCGTGACCTCGAGGCGCTTGCCGTCCTGCGACAGCGGCCACACGACGAGCCGCGGCTCGACAGCGACGTCGAGGACCGGCACCGCGCGGAACGGCCGCCGAACCTCCCCGATCGCCTCGTCGCGCAGACGGAAGGCCGCGTCGCGCCCGAGGACGACCTCGGCGCCCGCGATCGTGAGCCGGACCCGGGCGGTGAGCGGCGCGGGGGCGAACGGCTCCCCGCGGACGGCCGCCGGCGCCGCGCTCCAGTCGTACAGGTCGCCGACGAGCGGGCGGTAGAGGAAGTAGGGGAGCGTCGGCCGGGCGTCGGACGGCAGCGCGACCGTCTCCTTCCACTCCTCGAGCTTTCCCGCCGCGACCGGCCGGGCCGCGCCGGGCGCCCCCGTGTTCCACCCCTCCGCGCTGACCAGCGAGACGCTCTCGACCGACACGGCCGCGGCGCCGGCGTTCCAGACGCTGACCGCGATGCCGACGCTCTCCCCGGGCGCCGCGGTCTCGCGCTCGGCGAGCACGTCGAGCGTGACGCCGGAGCACGCGGCGAGCGCCGATTCGGCCAGCACGATCTTCTCGTCGAGGAGCATGCCCGTGCCGCCGTCGCCGGTCCGGACCAGCGCCCGCGCGGCGCGCAGCTCGCCGAGGGCCTGTGCGATCGAGGGCGCCGTGCCCGGCAGATCGGGCGTCGAGAGCCGGCGGAGCGCCTCGCCCGTCAGCGCGGCGGCGCGGTCGAGATGCTTCGACATCTCGGCGCGGCGCGCGGCGTCCGGGACCTCGTCCGCGACCGCGGCGAGGCGCGTGTCGACGCCGGCGAACAGATCGTGGCCGTCCTTGCCCGCCGGACCGGCGACCCATCCGACCCCGGTGTCCTGCGGCCCGGCGGGCTGCAGCTGTCCCATGTCCTGGGAGCGATGGAGGCTGCGGCTCGCCATCGCGATCTGAAAGTAGGAGCGTCCCGTCAGCGGGTCGATGGCGCCCGTCTGAAGCGGAACGGTCGTGGATTCCTTGTCGAACCAGCGCGTCTCGCGGTACATCGCGCGCGGCTGCCAGGTCGTGAGGCCCTCCGCCGAGAGCGCGGGGAACCGCGCCGGATCTCCCGCCGCGTCGAACGCCGCGCGGGCCGTCACGCCCGCGGCCTGGTGCTGGCCGTGGCCGTCGCGCTCGGTTCCCGAGAAGATGCTGACGACGACCTGCGGGCGGAAGCGCCGCACGACACGGACGGCGTCCTCGAGGAGCGCCTCGCGCGGCCACTTCTCGAAGGTCTCGTCGAGCGAGCGCGTGAACCCGACGTCGAACGCGCGCGTGAAGAACTGTCGGCCGCCGTCGAGACGCCGCGCCGCGCCGAGCTCCTGGGAGCGCACGAGCCCGAGCCCGACGCCGAGGTCCGGGCCGACCAGGTTCTGTCCCCCCTCGCCGCGCGAGAGCGAGAGGTACGCGGCGTCGCCGCCCATGCCGCGCGCCACCAGCGCGAGCAGCTGCGTGTCCTCGTCGTCCGGATGCGCGCCGATGACGAGCAGGCGTCGATGCGTGGCGAGGCGCCGGAGCATTCGATCCACGGTCTCGAGCCCGCCGGTCGTCGGGGGGACGAGCGCGTAGGAGACCGCGGCCGGCCCGCCCGCCTCCAGGGCTCGGGGGGTCGCGGGAACGAGGAGGGCGAGCGCGGCGACGGCGAGCACGGCGCGGCCTCGCCGCCCCACGGGCCGTCTTTCCCGTCCGGCGCGCACCCGCTACTTCTTCAGCGAGCGGCGCACGAGCGGTACGGACGCCGCGGCCGCGGCCCCGAGCAGCGCCGCGAGCAGCCGCGCCTTGCGCCGGGGCTCGAGCGCGCGCCACTCCTCGGCGAGCTTCGTCACCGTCCGGCGCGAGGCGCGCGTCGCATTCCCCGCGGCGCGGCGCACCGCGACCGCTCCCTCGCCCGAGGCCTCGGCCAGCGCGGCCCTCGCGATCGAGACGCCGCCCGCGATCGAGCGGATGAGGCCCTCGATGGAGACGCTCGAGGACGGGGCGCGGCGGCGCTTCGCGAGCGCCTTCGGACGCGCGGTGGTCTTGCGGGGCTTGCGGGCCGTTCCGGCCGCCCGCGCGGCGCCCGAGCGGCGCACCGGTGTCTTCCGGCGCTTCGTGGACGCGATCTCGACGACCGTGCCGGGACCTTCCTGGTCTTCCATGACTTCCTCGTTTCCTATTTTTCTCCGGCCGCGACGTAGACGGGGGTGATGTCGACCGGGATGCCTTTCAACGCTTCCGAGAGGCGTTCCATTTCCGGCGTCAGTTTTCCATATTTTGCGAAGAGCCGCTCGGCGCGAGCGGCGTCGCCGGTCGCCTCGATCATCAGGAGCTCGGCCGAGAGGGACCGGACGGCCTCGCGGAACTTCGACGTGTCCACGTGGATGCGGCCCCCGGCCGCGGGGACCAGCACGCCCCTCTCCGCGAACCAGTTCCACTGGACCGCCGTGCCGCCGCCGTGCGCCTCCTCGACCCCGAAGCGGATCGAGCGCAGGAGCAGGGCCGAGACGGTGATCGCGAGCGTGTCGGCGTCGAACGCCGTGAACCAGCCGGCGTCCATCCCCTGGAGGAGCGTTCCCATGCCGACGACGTCGGCCTTGCACTCCTCGAGCGTGGAGTACTGGTCCTTGAGGAGGATCCGCGCCTCCACCTTCCGCCCGTCGGGAGCCGTGATGATGCCCGGACCGATGCCGTGCGCGAGCTCGTGGAAGAGCGTGTGGTCGAAATACGCCTCGAACGTGACGCGGTCCCGCTGCGACGGATCGAGCGCCCGGTCGGCGATCGGACGGCCGGACACGCGGAACTTCGCCTCCATCACGTTCTTCAGGAGCACCTTCTTCGATCCCTTGGCCTCCCGCACGCGCTCGTCGTTCGGCAGGTTGAAGGCGGTCGTCTGGATGGCGGTCCGCGCGTCTCCCGAGGTGTAGACCTCCTGCACGACGCGGATCGGCGACTCGAATTTGCGGCTCGTGTTCTTGTGCTCGTCCGGGATCGGCAGCCCGGCCTCCATCTCGGGGAGGTGCTTCGCGTAGACCGCGAGCGCGTCGCTCGCGGCGCGATCGCGCACGGTCACGAACGATTCGTATGCCGCCTTGTAGTTGAAGAGGCCGTCCTCGTACACCTCGTAGGGGCCGATCACGACGTCGATGTCGGCGTCGAGGTCCATCCACGCGAGGTCCGACGCGAAGTAGTCGTCGTCGAGAAGCGCCGCCGCGCGCTTCTCGAGGTAGTTCCGCAGCGAGGCGTTCCCCGTCTTCGCCGCGGCACGGCGAAGATGCGCCGCCGAGGTCTCGAGGAAGCTCCGGTACTCGCGCGCGTACGGCACGGCGGAGAGGTTCCTTCCGTCGCGCCGGATCACGGTGAACGCGCTCTCGAAGGCCTTCTGGTCGCCCGGGTGCGCCCCGACCCAGCGCTCGAACTCCTCCTTCGTCATGTCGGCGGGGTAGAAGCCGGCGCCGGGCGGCTTGGGCGCGGTCCCGATGAACGGCGCGTCTCCCCTCAGGCGGTCCCACGGCCCGGCGTTGATGCGGAACCAGGCGAGCGCGTCCGCCGCGCCGTCGACGCCGTGCGCGCTCGCGCTCGTCAACCGCCGTCGGAGCTCCGGGTTTTTCGGCGAGACCTGGCGCAGGAAGATCTCGCCGATCGGCCTCGAGGCCTCGATCAGCTCGGCGAGCGCCGCCGCCTCGCGCCCGTCGAGCACGGAACGGTCGTAGTCGATCGGGGTGCGGGGGAGCTTCGCGAGCTCGGAGGGAATGTCCGGGGCGAACCGAAGGCCCCCGGCCGCGGCGAAGAGGATCGTCCCCACGAGCACGGCCGCCTTCACCGGGCGAATCTAGCATTATCTTTGCAGGATGGGCTCGCCGGAGGTTTCCCCAGAAATGGCGCTCGACCGCGATTCCCTCGCCGCCTGGTACGCGCGCAACCGCGAGCGCTCCGAGACGCTGTTCGACAGCGTGCACCCCGCGGCGTACGCCGCGCGTCCCATTCCGCTGCGCAATCCGATCTGCTTCTACGAGGGACACATGCCCGCGTTCGCCGTGAACACCCTCCTGAAGCGGGGGCTCGGCGACGCGGCGCTCGACTCCGAGTACGAGACGCTCTTCGAGCGCGGCATCGATCCCGAAGACGAGGCCGCCGTATCCGAGGGCTCGCGCTGGCCGTCGCGCGACGAGATCCTCTCGTATGCCGACGCGGCCGACCGCGCGATGCTCGACGCGTTCGCGCGGCGCGACGTCGCCGACCCGTCGAACCCGGTCCTCGCCGGCGGGCTCGCGGTCTACACCGTGCTCGAGCACGAGCCGATGCATCAGGAGACGCTCCGCTACATCTGGCACCGCCTGCCCTACGACCGGAAGCTCCGTCCGGAGAGTCTCGCGACGCCGCGGGACGGCGGCGAGCCGCCCGCCCGGCGCGAGGCGCGCATTCCGTCGGGCCGGACGACGCTCGGCGCCGATCCGGATCAGCCGTTCGGCTGGGACAACGAGTATCCACGGCACGAGGTCGAGGTGCCGGCGTTCTCCGTCGACGTCTACAGCGTCACCAACCGCGACTTCCTCGAGTTCGTCGAGAGCGGCGCGTACGCGAGCGACGCGTTATGGGACGAGGAGGGAGGCGCGTGGCGGGAGGCGAACGGGGTGCGCCATCCGCTCTTCTGGGAGCTCCACCGCGGACGGTGGTTCTGGCGCGGGATGTGGGACCTGATTCCGCTCCCGATGGCGTGGCCCGTCTACGTAACCCAGGCGGAGGCGTCCGCGTACGCGCGCTGGCGCCGGCGGCGCCTGATGACCGAGGCCGAATACCACCGCGCCGCGTTCGGGACGCCGCACGGCGAGGAGCGGCGGTACCCGTGGGGCGACGCGGTGCCGGACGCGCTGCGCGGCCGCTTCGACTTCGCGGCGTGGGACCCGGCGCCCGTCGGCGCGCACCCGCGCGGCGCGAGCGCGTGGGGCGTGCACGACCTCGTCGGCAACGGATGGGAGTGGACGTCGACGGTGTTCGCCCCCTTCGAGGGCTTCCGCCCGATGCCGTCGTATCCGCCGTACTCGACCGACTTCTTCGACGGCAGGCACTTCGTGCTCAAGGGCGCCTCGCCGGCGACCGCGAAGGAGCTGATCCGCCCGAGCTTCCGCAACTGGTTCCGCGGGACCTATCCCTACGTGTACGCGAAGTTCCGGACGGCCTCGTCTTGACGATCCCGGTCAGCGCGCAGCCGCCGCCGGCGGAGGCCGTCCGCGATCTCGCCGAGGAGGTGCGCCGCGACCTCGCCGCCACGCCGAAGCAGCTCCAGTCGAAGTACCTCTACAACGGCCTGGGGTCGGCGCTGTTCGAGGCGATCTGCCACCTCCCGTGGTACCGCATCACGCGGGCCGAGGGGCGCCTGCTCGCGCGGTTCGCGCCGGAGATCGTCGCCCCCGTCGGCGACCCCGTGACGCTGACGGAGCTCGGCTGCGGGAGCGGCGAGAAGCTCGCGATGATCGCGGAGGCGCTGCGGGTCCGCCGGCGGCCCGTCGCCGTCCACCTGATCGACATCTCGCCGTCCGCGCTCGAGCTCTCGGAGCGCACGCTCGGCGCGCTCGAGCACGTCTCGGTCGTCGGCCATCGCGCGACGTACGAGGAGGGCCTGCGCCACGCGGCGCGCCAGCGCCCGGCGCGCGGGGCGATGCTCGTGCTCTTCCTCGGCTCGAACATCGGCAACTTCGATCCGCCCGCGGCGCGCGAGTTCCTCGATCGGATCCGCGCCTCGCTGCGGCCGGGCGACGGGCTCCTCCTCGGCGCCGACCTCGTCAAACCGGAGCCCGATCTGATGCTCGCCTACGACGACCCGCTCGGCCTGACGGCGGCCTTCAACAAGAACCTGCTCCTGCGGCTGAACACCGAGCTCCTCGCCGACTTCGACCTCGACGCGTTCGCGCACCGCGCGGTCTGGAACGCCGACGCGCGCCGCATGGAGATGCACCTCGTCTCCCGCCGCGCCCAGACCGTGCGCCTCCCGCGCGCGGGGCTCGAGGTCTCCTTCGCCGAGGGCGAGGCGATCTGGACCGAGAGCTCCTACAAGTACGACGCGGCCGAGATGTCCGCGCTCGGCGAGGCGCGGGGCTTCCGCCGGCACGCGCAGTGGATCGACCCCGACGCCCTCTTCGCGCTCACGCTGTTCCTGGTCGCGTGACGTCGCCCTACGGGCGGCTGCCCTCGAGCGACGGCGGCGAGGGCTTCACCGGGAGACTGGGGAGAGGCGAGGCCGGCTTCGACGCCTTGCTCCGTACTGGGAGCAGCGGCAGGGCCGAGGCCGCCTCCGGCTTCGCGGAGCCGCGTTTGGGCGGACCGAGCGCGGTCGGGTCGGCGAGCGTGGGCGCCATGCGAAGCGGCTTCCACTGCGTGCCCGCGCTCTCGCTCTTCAGAACGCCGAGGTGCGTGGCGGCGTACAGCGTCGACGGCGAGCGCGGGTCGATCGCGAGCGCGGTGACGTAGAGATCGTCCTTGATCTCGTGCCACGTGCGTCCTCGATCCGAAGACCGGTAAATCGCCGCCGCCGTTCCGGCGTACAGCGTCTCGGGCGAGTCGGGATGCATCACGAGCGTCAGGATGTTCCAGCTCCGCAATCCGTTGTTGGTCGGCACCCAGGTTCGGCCGCGGTCCGCGCTCCGGAAGAGCCCGTCGTGGGTGCCCGCGTACATCTCGCCGGAGGCGGTGTCGAACGTGAGATTCCAGACCGTGCCGCGGCTCAGGCGGCCCGTGGGACGTGCCCACGTCGCGCCCGCGTCCGCGCTCCAGAAGACGCCCTCGCTGTTGGTGCCGACGAACAGGTGGTCGTGCTTCTCGGGGTCTTCGACGATCACGGTCACGGAGACGGTGCTCGTCGGCGACGCGAGCTCGCGCCAGCTCTCGCCCGAGTCGTCGCTCCGGAAGACGCGTCCGGCCTCGGCGCCCGCATAGATTCCGCCAGGCCGGTGGGAATCGATCGCGATCGCGCCGACGTACCGCGCCGCGAGGCCGCGGTTCGCCTCGGCCCAGTGCTCGCCGCCGTCGACGCTGCGGAACACGCCGGCCGTGTCGGTCGTCGCGTACAGCCGCGAGGGCTCCATCGGGTCGACCGCGATCGCCAGCACCGAGTGGTCGCGGAGGCCGGCGCCGGTCCGAAGCCAGCTTGCCCCGGCGTCGGTCGTCTTGTAGAGGCCGCGCGCGGTGGCGGCGTACAGCGTGGCGGGTGAGCTCGAATCGAGCGCAAACGCCGTAACGAGCCCGCCCTCCCCTTGCAGCACGAAGCCGGGGCCGGCGTCCGGCTGGGCGACGACAGTCGTCGCGAGGAGCGCGCCCGACAACCAAAGCGGCGCCCGGAGTGTGCCCATGAAACCGCGATTGTCTCTCAGTTTCACGAACCCGGCGGGCGGCTTCTCGTCTTCTTCATCTGTGACAGTTCGTCTCCATGAGTGGCGGCGGCGCATCCCGGAATCATCGGTGAAGCTCGAGCCGACCACCCGGGTGAACCTCGATCGAGCCATCGGCCAGGGGACGCACCGCGAGGCGACGTGGAGTCCGAGCGAGTCGATCCAGCCGGTCCAGACGCCGCCGGACGCTCCGGTCTGAGAAACGACGTCGGTGCCGCCTCCCTCGGGTCGCTGGTCGCGAAAGGTGCCGGACCACGCTCCGCCGACCTCGACCGTGGCGGACGGAGTTCCGGCCGGCGGAGGCTTGGACGTTTCCGTTGCCTTCGGGACTCCGGTGGGTGTGGGAGATGCCGGCGTAAGCGGCGTCGAAGTGGGCGCGTACCCGGCGAAGACGTGGTGACGAAGCACCGCCGCCCGTTTCAGCGGAGTCGGGGGGCGGCATCGGAACGGCGCACTTCGCGTCGGACGGCCAGATCTGCATCTATACGCATCACCGGTACTCGTCCGAGCTCTTCGTCGCCGACGGCCTCCGATAGCCGCTCCGTCCGGTTGTAATCGAAACGCACGAGCCGCCGTTTCCCGTTCAGGGGAGGGGGCGGGCGCAGGAGAGGACGGTCCCGGCTTCACCCCGATTTGACCCCCGAAAACGGCCGGTGGTACCGTGCCGCGGCTCCCGACAGGAGGTGTTTCCTTGAAGCGTCTCGCCGCATTCGTCTGCCTGCTCGGCCTCGCGATTCCGGCGCTCCCCGGCGAGGAGCGCGTCGACTACGACACGATCACCCGGATCCGGCTGGAGGAGTTCCATCACTCGCAGGTCATGGACACCGCGAGCGAGCTCATGGACCGGATCGGGCCGCGCCTGACCGGCTCGCCCCAGATGAAGGAGGCGAACGAGTGGACACGGTCGAAGTTCGCCGAGTGGGGCCTCTCGAACGCCCACCTCGAGCAGTGGGGGCCGTTCGGTCGTGGCTGGTCCTACCAGGCCTGCGCGATCCGCATGACGGCGCCCGACCACGCCGAGCTTCTCGCGATGCCGGTCGCATGGACGAGGGGGACGAGCGGCACCGTCCGCGGTCAGGCCGTCCGGCTGAACATCAAGTCGAAGGACGAGCTCGAGAAGCTGAAGGGCAGCTTCGCCGGAAAGATCGTCTTCTACGGCGAGATCCGGCCGTCGAAGCCGAACGAGAAGCCCGAGCTCGAGCGCTTCGACGAGAAGGACCTCCAGAAGCAGGCGCAGTACGAGATGCCGGGCGGGCCGCCCCGCTACAACCGGGACGAGTACATGAAGCGCCGGGAGCTGCGGCGCGCCGTGGACGAGTTTCTGAAGGACGAGAAGCCGCTCGCGCTCGTCGACGACGGCCGCGGCGACTACGGCACGCTCGCGGTGCAGGGCGTCGGCGACGACTACAAGATGTCGCGCATGATCCCGGCCTATCCCTCGCTCTCGATGGAGTCCGAGCACTTCGGCCGCGTCGCGCGCCTTCTCGACCGCAAGGTCCCCGTCGAGATCGAGATGGACGTGAAGACGACGTTCATCGAGCAGGACCAGATGCAGTGGAACACGGTCGCCGAGATCCCGGGCACCGACAAGAAGGACGAGGTCGTCATGCTCGGCGCCCACCTCGACTCCTGGCACGGCGGGACCGGTGCGACCGACAACGGCGCCGGCTCGGTCGTGGCGATGGAAGTCGTGCGCCTGCTGAAGACGTTGAACCTGCACCCCCGCCGCACGATCCGCGTCGCGCTGTGGAGCGGCGAGGAGCAGGGGCTCTACGGTTCCCGCGCCTACGTGGACCAGCACTTCGCCTCCCGTCCCAAGCTGACGAAGGAGGAAGAGGAGCTTCCCTGGTACCGGCGCAAGGAGAAGTGGCCGCTGACCCTCAAGCCCGAGTTCTCGAAGCTCTCGGTCTACTTCAACCTCGACAACGGGTCCGGCAAGATCCGCGGCATCTACGCCGAGGAGAACTCCGCCGCGGCCGCGATCTTCCGGACGTGGCTCGAGCCTTTTCACGACCTCGGCGCCACGACCGTGACCCTCAACCGCACGGGCGGCACCGACCACGAGTCGTTCGACCAGGTGGGTCTGCCGGGCTTCCAGTTCATCCAGGATCAGCTCGACTACGAGACGCGGACGCACCACACGAACATGGACCTCTACGAGCGCCTGGTGAAGGAAGACCTGATGCAGGCCTCGGTCGTGATGGCGTCCTTCGTCTACGAAGCGGCGATGCGCGACGCGATGTTCCCGCGCAAGCCCGTGCCGAAGGAAGAGCCGACGCCGACGGAGAAGAAGGCGGAAGAGGCCGCCCGGGCGACCGCGCCGATGGCCACGCCCACGCCGGCCCCCCACTGAGGCGGCGCTTTCCGGGGCGGCCTTTGCTAGCATGGCGAGCGCCCTGACCGACATGTCGTACGTGCGCCGGTGGATTCTCGCCGCCGCGGCCGCCCTCGCGGCCGCCGCAACGGCGCTCGCGCCCGCGGCCGCCCAGTCGAGCCGCGAAGTCACGGAGACCTCGCGTCCGCTGCGCCTGCTCCGGAGCTGGGAGGACACGGTCAAGCTCTCCGGCGGCGCGGAGACGCCGCGGCGCGTCCAGGTCTTCTTCGACTACGACAAGGGCGCCGGGTACGAGGCGTACTCGACGCTCGACGGGGAGCCGCTCGGCACGACCACGCTCGGCCCCGGTCACCCGGCGCCGTCGCAGGTCGAGATCGACGAAGCCTTCGGTCTCGTCCGCGAGGACCCCGAGTTCGCGAAGATCTTCAAGCGCTTCAAGGTCGTCTTCGAGGGCGGGTTCATCCTGACGGAGCGCCGCGGGAGGCCGTGCGGCCCGGGAAGCCGCTGCCTGCGCGTGTTCCTCCTGTCCTCCGACCGCGCGGGGACGATCCGGCAGGTCGTCGTGGATCTCGTGAAGCAACGCGTCGTCTACGACGACTTCGCGCCGGGAGCGACCGAGGGGAGGGCCCGGTGACCCCCGTCCGCGCCTTCTGTCTCGCGCTCGCCGTCCTCGGCGCTTCGGCGGTCGCCGCCGCGGCGCCCGCCTCGCCGCTGTCCACGTGCCCGAGCTGTCCGGGCAACACCTGCTACGGCCCCCAGACGATCTCCTGGCCCGCCGGCAATCCGGTGTGGCAGATCTCCTGGCTGCGCCCCTGCGAGAGCAGCGGCTCGAACGGGTCGGCGCTCGAGATCCGCGACGTCTCCTACAACGGCCACATGGTGCTCAAGCGCGCCCACGTGCCCATGCTCAACGTGCAGTACGTCCAGACGAGCTGCGGCTGCGACTGCTACCGCGACTGGGAATACCAGCAGGACTATTTCCTGGCCAACAACATCGTGACGCCGCATCTCCTGGCCGAGCCGACCGTGCCGGCGCAGACCGTCTGCGACGTCGGCGGCGGACAGGACGTCTGCCAGCAGGGGCAGCCGAACTGCTTCGACGGCGTCGCGATCGAGAGCTACGTCGACCGGGTCGTGCTGACCACGCAGTTCGAGGCCGGCTGGTACCGCTACACGATGCGCTGGCGCTTCTATCTCGACGGCCGCATCGAGCCCGTGTTCGGGTTCTCCGCGGTCAACGCGGGCTGCGTCAGTTGCACCCACAAGCACCACGCCTACTGGCGCTTCGACTTCGACATCGACGGCGCGGTGCCGAACATCGTCACGGAGGGACCGAATCCGGCGGCGGGAGCCTCGCCTGGCCGTCCGGGTCCGCGGCCCCGCATCGAGACCCTCGAGACCGAGACGATGCGGCTCGTCAACTACCCGGGCATCACGTGGTCCGTGACCGATCCGGCGGCGAAGCGCGGCTATCGCCTCGTGCCCGGCGCCGAGACGGCCCTGCCCGCGGACGAGTTCTCAGAGGGCGACCTGTGGGCGCTGCTCTACCACGCGAACGAGATCGACGACGGTCACGGCCTCGGCAACTGCCCGGTCGACTTCTCGCCGTGGCTGAACAACGAGGCGCTGAACGGGGACGTCGTCCTCTGGTACCGCTCCGGGTGGCTCCACGTCGGCGGCGACCTCGCCGACTGCGATCCGGTCGGGCCGACGCTCTATCCGGTCGGCGATTGGTCTCCTTAGCGTTCCTGCCCATAACCTTTCCCGGCCCTCGCCGTCACCACCCTCCAGGAGCACCGCAACGTCCGCGTATCGCCGGGACCGGCGGCGCGTCGTCTACGGCGACGAGCGCGATCCGAAGATGCGGGCGTCCCTGGAGCGGATCGCGCCGATGAACGACGCCGAAAACGATCCGGAAGCCGCTCTTCGCGGTGCACCGGGACTTCCAGTTCGACGCCACCGTGCGGTTCGTGCAGGAGTTCTGCTCGCGAAGGACTGATTCGACATTTTTGCTCCAAATGCACAAATTGAAGTGCATATCGCCGGAATCGGTGGCGATTTCAACTGATTGACTCTAGAAATCTGCCTCGTGTGCAGTTTGTCGTGATCACCGGTCCAGAGGTTCTGGTACCCTCGGCCCATGGACAAAGCCGACACCGCCTGGCTGCTGGTTTCGACGGCCCTCGTCCTCCTGATGACTCCCGCGCTCGGCTTCTTCTACGGGGGGCTCGTCCGCTCGAAGAACGCGCTGAACACGATGATGATGAGCGTCGCCTCGCTCGGCTTCGTCGGCGTGGGGTGGGCGCTCGTCGGCTACTCGATCGCGTTCGCTCCGGGGACCGACTTCGCCGGAGGGTTCTCCCGGGTCCTCCTGAAGGGCGTGGGCCTCGAGCCGCAGGGCACGGTGCCCCAGCTGCTCTTCATGGCGTTCCAGGGGACGTTCGCGATCATCACCGCGGCGCTGATCTCCGGGGCGATCGTCGAACGCATGCGATTCGGCCCGTACCTGGCGTTCCTGACGCTCTGGGGCCTCGTCGTGTACGCGCCGGTCGCGCACTGGGTCTGGGGCGGCGGGTTTCTGGGCCGGCTCGGCGCGCTGGACTTCGCCGGCGGGACGGTCGTGCACATCAACGCGGGGGCGGCGGCGCTCGTCGCGGCGCTCGTGCTCGGGCCGCGCAAGGACTACGCCCGCCAGGCCGTCCTCCCGCACCACGTGCCGTTCACGCTCCTCGGCGCGGGGCTCCTCTGGTTCGGCTGGTTCGGCTTCAACGGCGGCAGCGCGCTCGCCGCGAACGGGCCCGCCGCGCTCGCGTTCGTCAACACGATGTTCGCCCCGGCGGCGACGCTCGTCGTCTGGACGCTCCTCGATTTCGCGCGCACGGGGCGCGCGACGGCGGTGGGCGCGGCCACCGCGGCCGTCGTCGGGCTCGTCGCGATCACGCCGGCGGCCGGCTACGTCAGCCCGGTCTCGGCGATCCTGCTCGGCGGCGTCGCCGCCTTCCCGAGCTACTTCGCGCTGCTCTACCGCGCCCGCACGCGGCTCGACGACTCGCTCGACGTCGTCGCCGCGCACGGCCTCGGCGGCTCGGTCGGCGCGCTGCTGACCGGCGTGCTCGCGCAGAAGGCCTGGAACGGGACCGCGGACGGGCTGCTCTTCGGGAACCCGCGCCAGCTCGCAATCCAGGCGGCGAGCGTGCTCGCGGTGGCTCTCTACAGCGGCGCCGCCACGTTCGGCCTGCTCAAGCTCGTCGGCGCCTTCGCGCCGCTCCGCGCCACCGCTCGCGAGGAGGGCCTCGGCCTCGACGTCACCCAGCACGGCGAGGAGGCGTACGCGCGCGGCGAAGGCGCGATCCTCGTGCTGCCCGAAGCGCCGACCGCCGGGTTGGCCCTGCCCGAGCCGGCGGCGGCGGAGGGGTCCGGCCTCTGAAGCTCGTCGTTGCCGTCGTCCGCCCCGAAAAGCTGCCCGACGTCCTGGAGGCGCTCTTCCGGGCGGAGGTGCGCGGCCTGACGCTCCACCGCGTCGAGGGCCACGGCGGCGAGACCGAGCGCGTCGAGACCTATCGCGGCACGACGGTGAAGATGGAGCTCGCCGAGAAGGTCCGTCTCGAGATCGGCGTGTCCGACCACTTCGTCGAGCCGACGGTGCGCGCGATCCTCGCCTCGGCCCGCACCGGCTCGGTCGGCGACGGCAAGGTCTTCGTGCTGCCCGTCGAGAAGGTCTACCGGATCCGCACCGGCGAGGAAGACCAGGCCGCGGTCACGCCGGTCGGCATGGGGTCAGGTCTCTGAAAGCGTGACTTCCAATATTTTGGAACTCACACATTCAGAGACCTGACCCTCCATAGCCGTCACTGCCGGGGCGCCTCCGGCCTCGCTGCCGCGAGGTAGCGATCCTGGAGGTCCTGCCAGCCGGGCAGCGCGAGGAAGCGGCGCAGGGCGTCATCGATCGGGTCCCGCAGCGGGCTGCCGTCGGGGACGGGGAAGGCCAGCATCTGGTGGTCGAAGGTGGAGGGGAGGACCTCGAGGTCCCGCCGCGCGTCGCGCTGGACGTAGTAGTCGAGCACCGTCACGTCCCAGACGACGGCAGCGACCTCGCCGTCGCGCAGCGCGTCGAGGGCCTTCGGAATGGACGCGTAGACGCGATGCCGGAGCCGCTCGTGGCGGAGGAGCTCTCCCACGGCCGCGCCCTCGACCGTGCCGACGATGCCGTTGCGCAGGGTCGACGCGTCCACGACGCGGCCGAACTCGGCGACGGCCAGCTTCGCGGTCACGAACGCGGTGAACGCCGTGACGAGGATGAGGCTGATCGACATCCAGAGCAGTCCGGTTACGCGTCCCCAGAACGTGATCGGCACCTTGTCGCCGTAGCCGACCGCGACGGTCGTCACGCCCGACCACCACACCCCGGAACCGATGCCCTGCGACGGCCGGCCTCCGAACTCCGGATTGCGTCGGTGCTCGAGCAACCAGATGACGAAGCCGGCCAGGAAGACCAGGAGGACGATGCCGAGATACAGGCGCAGCGCCGTTCGCGTCGCCAGCGCGCGGGCCACCGAGGTCCACCGTTCCTCGTCGCCGCCGCGGCGCACCGCAATGCCGGTCTGCGCGCGGAGAAACCCGTGCGTGAAGTCGACGGTCCGCTCCCTGTCGAGCGTGATGGCGAAGGGCGCCACCGCGATGTCGAGGCGGTCGTGCGCGAGGTCGTCGAGAATCGTGTCGGCGTTCGCCTCGCCGAAGCGGTAGGAGAGGTTGAGCTCCTCGGCGACGTGCTTCCAGACCTCGACGAGGAGGCCGCGCCACTCGCCGTTCTCCGCCCGCCACGTGTAGGGCGGCGCCTCGAAGATCCCGACGCGCCAGACGCGGTTGGCGAGGCGCGCGGTCTCGGGCGGCGCGGCCGCGGCGGTCGCCGCCGCCACAGCGAGCAGGACGGCCGCGAGCGCCGCCGGGACGGGCCTCATCGTTCGAGGTAGGTGTACCGGGGGAAGACTTCCTCGAAGTCCTTGAAGATCGCCCGCGCCTCTTCCTTCTTCAGCGGGCGTCCCGCGACGCGGCGGAGCTGGCGGCCGATCGAATCGAGGATCTCGGTCCGGTCGTAGTTCATGTACTCGAGCACGCGCTGGCACGACTCGCCCGGCAGGACGTCCACGACGTGCGAGTGCCCCTCCTCGTCGACCGTGACGAGCACCTCGTTGGCCTCGCCGAAGAGGTTGTGCAGGTCGCCCAGCACGTCCTGGTAGGCGCCCATCAGGCAGACGCCGACGTAGTACGGCTCGCCGTTGCGCAGCGGGTGGAGCGGCAGCGTCTCCTTGATGTCGCGCAGGTCGATGAACTTCTCGATCTTGCCGTCGGAGTCGCAGGTGATGTCGGCGAGGGTGCCGAACTCGGTCGGCCGCTCGTTCAGGCGGTGGATCGGCAGGATCGGGAAGAGCTGGTCGATCGCCCAGATGTCCGGAAGCGACTGGAAGACCGAGAAGTTCAGGACGTACGTGTCGGCGAGCATCGTCTCCATGTCCTCGAACTCCTCGGGCACCTCCTTCAGGTTCTTCAGGTCGCGGTGGATCTTCTCGCAGATCTGCCAGAAGAGGACCTCGCCCTTCGAGCGGTCCTCGAGCGACAGGTGGCCGAGGTTGAAGAGCGTGAAGAGCTCCTCCTTGTACTGCTGCGCGTCGTGGTAGCTCTCGCGGAGCGTCTTCGCGTTGACCGAGTCGTAGACCGATGCGAGCTCCTGCAGCACCGTCGCGTCCGACGGCACGACGCGGGCGCGGCGGCCCTGCTCGATTCGGTCGGCGACGTCGAGCACGTTCGTGACGAACACCGAATGGTACGCGGTGACCGCGCGTCCGGACTCGGTCACGAGCACCGGCGGCGGCACCTTCTCTTCGTCGCAGATCTGCTTGACCGTGTAGACGACGTCGTTCGCGTACTCCTGCACCGAATAGTTCATCGAGGAGTCGAACGCCGTCTTGGAGCCGTCGTAGTCGACCCCCAGGCCGCCGCCGAGGTTCAGGTACTGGATGGGGACGCCGAGCGCCCGGAGCTTGGCGTACACGCGCCCCGCCTCCCGGATCGCCTCCTTGATCTTGCGGATGTCCGTGATCTGCGAGCCGATGTGGAAGTGGAGCATCACGAGGCTGTCGAGCATCTTGCGGGACTTGAGGATCTTGACCGCCTCGAGCATCTCCGGCGTCGTCAGCCCGAACTTCGCCGCCTCGCCGCCCGACTTCGCCCACTTGCCGGACCCGCGCGCGTAGAGCTTCGCGCGCATGCCGATGAGCGGCCGGACGCCCCGCTCGCGCGCCACGGTGAGGATCCGCTCGAGCTCCGAGACCTTCTCGAGGATCAGCACGACCTTCTTCTTCATGCGCACGGCGTTCAGCGCCATGCGGATGAACGTGTCGTCCTTGTACCCGTTGCACGTGATGAGGCAGTCGGGGCCGAGGTCCGCCGCGATCGCGGCGAGGAGCTCGGGCTTAGAGCCGGCCTCGAGGCCGTAGCCGTAGCGACGGCCGGCCTCGACGACGTGATCGACCACGACGCGCTTCTGGTTGACCTTGATCGGAAAGACGCCGCGGAAGACGTTGCCGTAGCCGTATTCGTCGATCGCGCGGGCGAAGGCGTCGTTCAAGTTCGCCACGGCCGCCATGAGGATCTGCGGGAACCGGATGACCATCGGTGTCGAGATGCCGCGCATGGCGACCTCGTCCACGATCTGCTTGAGCGCGACGCCGCGGCCGGGCTCGCGGGTCGGGCGCACGACGAGATCGCCGTCCTCCGACACGTGGAAGAAGCCCTTCCCCCAGTTCGGAATCCCGTAGAGGGTCGCGGCGTCGGCGAAGCGCCGCGCCTCGGGGCGCGGCCGCAAGTTCGAGGACGGACGGGGGCGGCGTAGGGGGCGCGCACTGGCCATCGGCAGATCCTAAAGCACAGCGGGCGCCCCCCGCGAGGGCCGCGTCAGCGTTTGATTTCTTTTCCCAGGTCTTCGACGGATTCGCCGACCTCGCGTCGGGCTTCGCCGTAATCGTGCCGGGCCTTGCCGGCGGCGCGCTCTTCGGCGCCCTCCTGCTCCAGATCGGGCTTCTTCGTGATCCGGCCGGCAGTCTCCTTGACGGTGCCCTTGAGCTCCTCGATCTTGCCGTCGCGTTCGTCTCTGTTCATGGCAACCTCCTGCCCGCGTGACTGCACCTTCCGTGCCGGGCGGGCCGGGGCGGGGCGGCCGGGGAGGGGAGGGAGACCGCTCAGCGCCGGGGCAGGAGCTCGATGGCCGCGATCGTCAGGGCGGCGGCGCCGGTCTTCAGCGTCGGCTCGGGATCCGGCGCCCACTCCGAGGAGTGCGGGCCCGGCAGCTTCGTGACGTCCCCATGCGCGGCCTCGTACCTGGCGACCGGCGTCGCGCCGAGCCAGAACTCGAGATAGGGGACGTTCGCGGCGCGCCCGAACTCCCCGAAGTCCTCGGAGGCCATGACCGGCGGCAGCTCCCTGACGCGTTCCTTGCCGAAGGCGGCGGCGAGCGCCTTCGCGACCCGCTGCGTCAGCGCCGGATCGTTGTAGTTCGCGCCGAATCCCTTCTCGATTTCCACGAGCGGCTCCCTCGGGGCTCCCGCGGCGGCGGCCTCGGCCTTCGCGATCCGCTCGATGGCGGCAAGAGCGCGCCTCCGGGCCTCCTCCTTGTAGCTCCGGACCGTCAGCTGCAGCTTGACCTCCTCCGGGATGATGTTGCTCTTCGTGCCGCCGTGGATCGTGCCGACGGTGACGACCACCGGGTCGAGCGGGTTGTTCTCGCGGGAGACGACCGTCTGCAGGGCGAGCACGGTGCGCGCGGCGATGACGATCGGGTCGATCGTGTTCTGCGGCGCGGAGCCGTGGCCGCCGCGGCCGTAGATCGTGATCGCGACGGTGTCGGAGTTGGCATAGGCGAATCCCGGGGCGTAGCCCATCTGACCGGCCGGAAGCCGGTTGTCGTCGTGGAGGGCGATCGCGAAGTCCGGTTTGGGAAAGCGCGTGAGGAACCCGTCCGCGAGCATCGCCGTCGATCCCGGTCCGCCCTCTTCGGCCGGCTGGCCCACGAGAACGAGCGTGCCGCGCCAGAGGCTCTTCGCCTTCGCGAGGAGCGCCGCCGCGCCGACGAGCGAGGTCATGTGGACGTCGTGGCCGCAGGCGTGCATCACCGGCACCGTCTCGCCCGCGTCGTTCTTCACGCGCACGGTCGACGCGTACGGCAGCCCCGTCTTCTCCTCGACCGGCAGCGCGTCCATGTCGGCGCGGATCAGGAGCGTCGGGCCCTTGCCGTTCTTCATCACGCCGACGACACCGAAGCCGCCGACGTGATCCGTCACCGCGTAGCCGAGCGCGCGCAGGCGGTCGGCGACCTTCGCCGACGTCTTCTCCTCGTGGCGCGAGAGCTCGGGATTCCGGTGCAGGTCCTGGTAGAAGGCCGCGAGGTCCGGGTAGAGCGCGTCGATCGGGGCGATCGCGGGCGAGCCGGAGGCGGCGGGCATGGCGAGGAGTCCCGCGAGGGCGGGAACCGCGAGGAGGTTTGTCATGGCGGGGAGGGATCGTACACTGGCCCCGCATGTCCTCCGGCGAGCGGGTGGGAACCTGGGCGAGCCTGAAGGCCGCCGCCTCGTCCCGCCGCATCGGCGCCGTCACCCTGCAGTCGTTCTCCTCGGGCCTTCCGCTCGGCCTCGTCTGGGTCGCGTTGCCGGCGTTTCTGACCTACCGCGGCGTCGACATCAAGACGGTCGGTCTCTTCTCGCTCGCGCAGGCGCCGTGGAGCTTCAAGTTCCTCTGGTCGCCGCTGATGGACCGCTTTGGGCCGCGCTTCGGCTCGATGGGCCGCCGGCGCTCGTGGATCCTCGTCTGTCAGCTCTTCCTGATGCTCGCGATGCTGGCGCTCGCGGGGGCGGCGCACGCGACGGACGTGGGGGTGATCGCGGCGCTCGCGTTCCTGATCGCCTTCGGCTCCGCCTCGCAGGACATCGTGATCGACGCCTACGCGGTCGAGGTGCTGGAGCGGTCGGAGCAGGGGATCGCCGTGGGGGCACGCAACGCGCTGGCGCGGTCCGCGGTCCTGATTGCGGGGGCGCTGACGATCACGGCGGGGCAGCGGCTCGGCTGGCCGCCCGTCTTCACCGCGCTCGGATTGATGTTCGTGCCGCTCGCGGGCGTGGTGCTCTGGTCGCCGGAGCCCGAGGCCGCGGTAACGCCGCCGCGGTCCCTGCGCCGTGCGGTGTTCGACCCGTTGATCGAGCTCTTCCGGCGCTCGGGCGCGCTGCCCATCCTCGGCTTCCTCGTGCTCTACAAGTTCGGCGAGAACCTGGCGACGGCGCTGGTGCGCCCGTTCCTGATCCTGAAGTGTTACGCGCCGGAGGACGTGGGTCTCGGAACGGCCACCATCGGCCTGATCGCGCTCATCGTCGGCGCTTTCCTGGGCGGCGTCGCGACCGATCGCATCGGCCTCACACGCAGTCTCTGGCTGTTCGGCGCGATCCAGTCGGTCGGCTTCCTCGGCTACGTCGCGATCGATCAACTCACGCCGGGCAGCCCCTGCGCCGGCGGCGTCGTCGGCGCGGTCGTGCAGCCGCTGTCTCACCGCGTGGTGATGCTGGCGGCGATCGGCGTCGAGAACCTCTGTCAGGGCATGGCGACGGGAGCCTTCGGCGTGATGCTCCTGCGGATGACGCAGAAGCAGTTCTCCGCCACGCAGTACGCGCTGTTCTCCAGCATCTTCGCCGTCGGCCGGATCGTCACCGGTCCGATCGCCGGATTCACGGCCGACGCGATCGGCTGGACGCCCTTCTATCTCTTCGCCACCGCCGCCTCGGTGCCGGGGCTGCTCCTGCTGCAGCGCTTCGCCCCGCTCGGCGGGCGCGAGCCGGCCCTCGAAGCGCTCGAGCCGATCGAGGCTCGCCCCGTTTCCCGCAGCCACGCGGTCGCGACGGGTCTCGCGGGGCTGGGCCTCGGCTTCGCCGCCGCGCTCGCGATATCGGCCCTGCTCTCCGCGCTGCGCGCCGTCCGCGGCGTTCCGGGCGCGTCGGTGGACGTCGCGCGGGCGGCGGCGAGGATCCTCGCGCCGGCGCAGACGTCGGACTGGATCCGGCTCGCGGGGCTCGGGGTCGTCGGTCTCGTGGTGGGCGTAGGCGCGGCGGCATTCGTCGTGGCGCGGCACGGGTTGAAGGAAAAGCGGGGTCAGGCTTCAGCCTGACCCCGGTGCCCGGTCGCGTTCGCGCGCTGCGGTCTACTGGTTATGCGCCTCGACGAACCAGAGGTACTTGTCCACGTCGCGGGAGATCTCGGTGAAGATGTCCGCGGTGTCGGCGTCGCCGGCCTTGCCGGTCTTGTCGATCGCCGAGCGCACCTTCTTGCCGAAGCTCGCGAGCGCGTTCGACATCGCCTCCACGTGGTCCTCGCCGCGCGTGATCTCGAGGGGATACGGCGCCATCGAGGTGCGCTTCGCCGTGGCCTGAACGGTCCCGTCGGCCGTGCCGCCGAGCTGGACGATCCGCTCGGCGAGCAGGTCCACCCACTCCTCCGCGGACTCGTTGATCTTGTCGAAGAGCTCGTGGAGCTGGAAGAAGGTGCGCCCCTTCACGTTCCAGTGCGCCTGCTTCGAGGCGAGCATCACGTCGGTCGCGTCGGCGAGCCGGTCGCCGAGGATGCCGGCGACCTTCGAGCGGACCTTCGAGGGCAGATCGTTCTTCGTCGAATGCATGGAGCCTCCTTATCGGTCCGCGCGCGCTGCGGCGCCTCGGACGGGACGCGGATCTTAGCGCAGCGGCGTGAAGACCGGAGAGACGGTTCAGGTGTCGAGCGGCGCGCGGGCGTCCCGGCCGGCGCGCAGGAACTCGTCGAGCGCGGCCGCATCGCCCCGGCGCAGCGCATCCGCGACGCCGCGGAGCTCCCGGACGACGGCGTCGGCGGCGGCGGCGAGCGCCTCCGGGTCGGCGAGCGCGAGCTCCCGCGCGAGCGCCTCCGGGGTCGACGCGAGCCGCGTCGCGTCGCGAATCCCCGGTCCGGCGAGGGCGGGCAGGTCCGTGCCCGCGCCGTGTGCCGCCGCGAGCACGAGCGCCACCGATGCGGCGAGCGGGAGGTGGCTGACCCAGGTCATCGCGCGGTCGTGCCGGTCGGCGTCGAGGCGCAGGGGCCGCGCCCCGAGGGAGAGCGCGAGGCGCTCGACGAGGCCGAGCGCTTCTTCGTCGCTCCGCGCCGTGGGCACGATCGCCCAGGGCCGTCCGCGGAAGATCCCGGGATCGGCGCCGTCGATGCCGGGAGCGCGGCCGCCGGCCATCGGGTGGCCGCCGACGCATCGCACCGCGGGCGGCAGCCGGTCCGCGGCCTCGGCGACCGGGCGCTTCAGCGAGGCCGCGTCGGTGAGCACCGCGTGCGGCGCGAGCGCCGCCGCCTCGGCGAGGAGCGCGGGGATCGCCGCCGTGGGCGCGGCGAGCACGACGAGCTCGGCGTCCTCGAGCGCGCCCGTCAGCCGATCGGCCACGTCGAGCCCGCGGCGCCGCGCCCGGTCCCGGACGGCGGTGTCCGGGTCGAACCCGCGAGCGCGCGCGCCGAGCGCGATCGAGCCGCCGATCGATCCGAGGCCGACGACGGCGATGCGGCTCACGTCTCGTCGCCGGGGACCCGGACCGCCCACGCGGGCCGGAGCCTTCGCGCGCCGCGCAGGAACGCGTGGCGGACGTCCCGCTGGGCCCGCTCCGTGTTCCAGTGGAGGAGCACGCGGATGCACCGCCCGAGAGACCCGGTCACGGGAATCTCGCGCGCGCAGAGGAGCGGCACCTCTTCCCACCCCGGAATGGTGCGCACCGGCGTGGCGGGGAAGTCGGCATCGAGGTCCGGCGTCACCGTGAAGGTCGCGCTCGCGAGGTCCTCCGGCCGGATCGCGTTGAGCTCGACGAGCACCCGCAGGAGCTCGAGCGTGCGCTCCGCGATGTGGGCGGCGTCGTTGGCCTCCGCCGTCGTGGCGCCCCGGACCCCGCGCATGGCCATCGGCCGGCGATTATCCCCGAGGGATCGCGGCGAGGGAACGCCGCGTCGAAGCCCGGGCCGAGCCGAGCGAGGGCCAGGCTTCGAAGAGAAGACCAGCGTCGTTCCGATTTGTTAAAGAATGCCTGAGCGAGCGTGAAGACCCTCATCGTCAACGCCGACGACTTCGGCCGCACTCCGGGCGTCAACGCCGGAGTGCTCGAGGCGCACGGCGGCGGAATCGTGACCTCCGCGACCGTGATGGTCCTCGAGAAGGCGGCCGCGCGCGGCATCCGCGAGGCATCCGAGCGCGCGCCGCGACTCTCGCTCGGCCTGCACTTCTGCGTCACGGGCGGCGGCCCGCCGGCGGCGCCGGCCCGCGCGCTCCCGACGCTCGCGCCGGGCGGGCGCTTCCGCCGTGTTCCCGAGGAGCTGCCGGCGGAGATTCCGTCCGCCGAGGTGCGCGCGGAGCTCGAGGCGCAGATCGCCGTCTTCCAGATGCTCGCCCGCATGGACCCGAGCCACCTCGACTCGCACCACCATGCCGCGCGGCACCCCGCGATCGCTCCGGTGTTCGCGGCGATCGCCGCCGCCCGCGGACTGCCGGCGCGCGCTCCCGACGACGCCTCGCGGCGCCTGCTCCGCGCGGCGCGGGTGCGGACGCCCGACCGGTTCGAGGACGGCTTCCACGGCGACGGCGTCCGCGTCGAGCGTCTCGCCCGGATCCTGGAGGAGCTCCCGGACGGCGTGACGGAGCTGATGTGCCATCCCGCCGTCGTCGACGACGCGCTGCGAGAAGGCTCCCGCTACGCCGGCGCGCGGGACCTGGAGCGCGAGATCCTCTGCGACCCGGCGATCCGCGAGGTCGTCCGCGCCCGCCGGATCCGACTCGCCGGCTTCGAGGCGCTCGCCGCGCGAATGCGCTAGCATCGGCGGAAGTGGATCGCGGCCGGAGAAGCCCCGGATGAGAGCGCTCGTCGCCGACAGCGATCCGGACCGGCTGCGGCTCGTCGAGGGCTGGCTCTCGAAGTGGGGTCACTCCGTGCGGGCGTTCCGCAGCGGCCTCGAGGCCTGGCGGGCCATCGAAGGGGAGCGGGAGCCGACGCTCGTCGTGGTCGCCTGGCGCATGGAGGGAATGCCCGGCATCGACGTCTGCCGCCGCCTCCGCCTCCAGCCGGACCTTCCGTCCTTCTACGTCCTGCTCCTGACCGACCGGCGCGATGGGGAGGACCTCCTCGACGGCCTGAACGCCGGAGCGGACGACTTCCTCTTCGCGCCGCTCGATCCCCACGAGACGAAGGCGCGGGTGCGCACCGGCGCGCGCATCGTCGAGATCGAGGCCGCGCTGCGCGCGACCCAGGACGCGCTCCGCGTTCAGTCGACGCGGGACGCGATCACGGGCTGCTGGAACCGCGGCGCGATCCTGGAGGCGCTCCAGAGGGAGCGGGAGCGCGCGCGCCGAAAGAGCGGCTCCGTCGCCGTGGTCCTCGCCGACCTCGATGCCTTCCGCCACGTCAACGAGTCCTTCGGCACGCCGGTCGGCGACGAGGTGCTGCGGGAGACGGCGCGGCGCCTGAGCGCCGGGCTGCGGCCGTACGACGCGGTCGGGCGCTACGGCGGGGAGGAGTTCCTGATCGTTCTGCCGGGCTCCGACGGGCTCGGCGCGATCACGGTCGCGGAGCGCGTCCGCGAGGCGTTCGCGAAACGGCCCGTCCACACCTCGGCGGGCCCCGTGACGGTGACGCTGTCGCTCGGCGTCGCGTCCGAGGGCGGCGAGACGCCCTCGGAGGCGGACGGGCTCCTGCGCGCCGCGACCGTCGCGCTGAAGCGCGCCCAGGACGGCGGTCGCAATCGCACGGCGCTCGCCGACGATTCCGGCGTCGCGATCGACGCCGTGCCGGATCCGCCGGCCTAACGCGCGCCGGGGACGTCGACGATCGCCGCGCCCGCGAGGCCGGTCGATACCTCCTCGACCAGCACGGCTACGCGGCGCGCCTCGGACGGCCAGTTCAGCGGCACCTGGAAGCGCCACGAGTCTCCACCGTCGTCGCGCCGCCAGTCCACCTCCTCGGCCGAGGTGAACGGCTCGCCGTCGCCGAGGTCGACGGCGAGCGCGAGGCGCAGCGGGACCGCCGCGTCCTCCGGGCCGAGGACGTCGCGCACGGAAGCGAAGTTGACCGCGATGCGGAGCATGCCGCTGCGAGGCTGCCCCGCGGCGTTTCCCGACGGCGCCAGCGTCGCGATGACGGGCACGTCCGACGGCTTCTCCGAGCCCTCCAGCACGCGAACCGCGCGCTCGAGCGAGGCCGCTCGAGGGCTTCCGGTCAGGAGATAGCGCGTCGTCCGAAGCACCACTCCGTCGCGCGCCGCCTGGACCGCGAGCGGGTGCGGGCGGCCGTCCGGAACGGCGCCCACGCGGAAGGTGACGATCCAGGCGGTTCCGATGTGGTCGAGCACCGCGCCGAAGCGGCTCGACGTCGAGACGATCTCGCCTCCCGTGGCGCCGGCCACGAGGCCCAGCGGCTCGGTGGGACGCGTGTAGAAGAAGATCGGCGCCGAATCGACCACCTGGCGCAGGGCCGCGCCGCCGCGCAGGCCCATGTTCGCGGCGCTCGACGCGAACTCCGCCGTCGTGCCGCCGAGGACGAGCGGCACCGTGGTCAGCCCCTTGCCGGCGAGCGTGCCCTCGACGCGAGCGAGGAACTTGGACACCTCGCCGCCGTACTCGGTGGAGAGCTGCAGGACTTCGTTGCGCAGTCCCTCGTCGTGGGAGCCGAGCGCGTTGCGGTACGTCTCGATCGGGTCCATGTCGAAGCCGTCGTTGGCGTAATAGAGGATGCCCGGCCGCGCGTCGGGGCGGGCGGCCGCCCACGCCTCGAGCCGGTCCAACGAGATGCGCAGGAGCGCGATCTCGTGCTCGGTGGCCGAGCGGACGTGCGCCCGCGTGTTGGTCGCCGCGATGCTCTTCGTCGGCGCCAGCTCCGCGTTGCGGATCTCCTCGAGCGCGTCCTTGCGGAGATCGAGCAGGCGCTGCTTGCCGGAGGTGTTTTTCGCGAGGTCGGCGAGCGCCCTGCGGATCGCGGGCGCGTCGCGGGTCGAGGGGAGGAAGACCGCGGGCGCCGCGTCCGCGAGCACGATCTCGAGCGGTCCGACCGCGAGGATCGCGTCGAGGTGGTCGGCGACGGCGTCCGTGATGAGCTTCATCGAACGGCGGTTGATGGTCGCGGTGTCGACGTAGAGGTACTGGAGCGTCCCCTTCGGGGCGTCGGCCGCGGAGGGCGTGGCCGCCGGAGGGGCGGCGGCGAAGCGGGAAGCGCCCGCGGACCGGACCGGCTCGACGTCGAGCACCTCGGCGGACCGGCCGTTCTCGAGCACGCGCACGTCGGCCGTGGTCAGCGGCGCGGCCAGCGGCTTGCCGCCCGGTCCGGTCGCGAACACGAGGACGGATCGGACGCGGACCTCGACCTTCTCGACGAAGGGCTGCGACCGCGGGATCGCCGGAGGCGTCGAAGTCTGGGACCGCGCCGCCGCCGTGGCGAAGAGAAGAGCGAACGCCACACGCATCGTCCGCCTTTCCCGCGCCGAAACTTGCGGCATCGCTCAAGGATAACGGCGCGAGGCACCCGGCCGGTTGCATTCGGCCGATGACGAAATGTCTCGCTTCGAAGACAGCATGGGAGCGCTCTCCGTTCGATCCGGGCGCGGCCGGCTCGGGTCGGTCACGTTAGCCGGAGCTTTCGTCCCCGGCACGGAATATGCTCCGGGCTGGCTCGAACCCATGCGCTGTCCTCGATGGCTCGCCGTCTTCCTCCTCGGGACGTTGATTCTCGTCGGGAGCGGCGCGGCCGCGTCGGGAGCGGCGTCGTGGACGGCGCTCGGGCCGGCGGGGGGCGTCGTGGACTTCGTGGCCGCGGCGCCGTCGGCGCCGGCGACGGTCTACGCATCGAGCCGGGTCGGCGGCGTCTTCGCGAGCGACGATTACGGCGTGACGTGGCGCCCCGCGAACTCGGGCCTGTCGGATCTGAGGATCCGGTGCCTCGCGGTGTCGCCGACCGATCCCGCGGTCGTCTTCGCCGGCGCACCCGCGGGAGGCTTTCGGTCGACGGACGGCGGCCGTTCGTGGACGCCGCTTGCAAACGGCTTCCCGGCGGCGCAGGTGGACTCCCTCGCGATCGATCCCTCGAACGTCTCGAGGGTCTATGCCGCGGGAGCCACCGGGACCCTCGCTCGCAGCACGGATGGCGGCGCCTCGTGGGCCGCGATCGGGAACAGCGCCGTGACGTCCGTACGGCCGCGCGTCATCGCGGTCGACCCGATGCATTCGTCGACGATCTACCTCGCCACGCTCGACGGAGGGGTCTTCCGCAGCGACGATGGCGGCGGCTCCTGGACGTCGAAGAACACCGGCCTCATCGATTTTTTCGGCAATCTGCCGACGGTCACCGCGCTCGCGGTGGATCCGACGAACGCGTCCCGGCTCTACGTCGGATCGAGCGCCGGGCTCGTCTTTCGATCGGATGACGGCGCCTCGAGCTGGACCGAATACGACGACCCGAGCTTCACGACCCAGGTCGTGACGATGGCCGTGGCGTCGGACGGAACGGCCCTCGCGGCCCTCCAGCAGGGCATCACCCTGCGCCGCCCCACCGATCCCGCGTGGTCCGGCGTGCCTTACGTGAGCAGTTACGTCCGCGCCGCGTCGATCGGCGGCCCGGCCGTGCCGCTCTACGCCGCGTTCGGCAATCTGCCCTCCGATACGGGCGGTCTGGCGCGCTGGGACGGCGGAAGCGCGTTTTCCGTGACGCAGCTGCCCGTGCTCGTCGTCGCCGCGATCGCGTCGGATCCGCAGACGAGCTCCCGGGCGGTCGTCGCCAGCACCACGACTCTTTTCGTCTATCAGCCCGGCGACCCCGCGGGAACGTGGGATCCGCCCTCCGCTCAGGGCGGGGCCGCGTCCGGGTTCGACTTCGTGGCGATCGCGGCCTACTTCGATCCCCGGAACGCGGGCGTCGTCTACTCCGGCGCCTCAGGGGTCTTTCGGTCCACGGACTCGGGCGCCAGCTGGACGGCGGTGACGGCGAGCCCGCAGGGCATCGTCCGCGCGTTCGTCGCGCAGCCCGGCACGAACCAGGCCATGTTCGCCGGAACGTCCTCCGGTCTCTCTCAGTCCGCCGACGGCATCAGCTGGTCGGCCGGCTCCGGCGACCTGTCGGCCCGCCAGGTGTTCTCGCTCGCGGCGGACCCGACGGCGGCGTCGACGCTCTGGGCGGGGACGGACGACGGCGTGTATCGCAGCGACGATGGCGGCGCGTCGTGGTCGAAGGTCCCGGCGGCTCCCGGCGGCGTGGTCCACGCGGTGCTCGTCACCGGATCCGGCGCGGTGCTCGCGGGCGCCGACTCGGGTCTCTTCGTCAGCGCCGACCGCTCGACGTGGAACGCCGCGACCGGCGCCTCCGGGACCGTGTTCGCGCTCGCCGAGAAGGGCCCGGCGGGCGAGATCGCCGCGGGCGGCGCCGCCGGCGTCTTCGTCAGCACGGACGGCGGCGCCACCTGGAGCGCCCAGACGACCGGCCTGACGAACCCCGACGTCTTCGCCCTGACCTATCTCGGCGACGGCACGCTCCTCGCCGGCACGAACGGGGGCAGCGTGTTTGAGCGCGTCGTCACCGTCCCGCGCGCACCGGTCGGCCGGCCCGCGGGCCCCGTGTCGCCCCGGGTCGTCGGTCCTCGTCCCCCCGGCTAGGCGATCGCGTCGATCACGGCGAGGGCGCGCGCGACCTCGCCGACGTCGTTGCCGGCGTGCGGCGAGAAGCGGACGGCGCCCTCGCGGGGGGCGACGAGGACGCCGCGCTCCTCGAGCGCCTTCGCCCACGATCGCGCGTTGCCGGACGGCGGCACGCCCGCGAGAATCCCGGAGGCGGCGGGCTCGGGCGTCGCGATGCGCCACCCGCGCTCCGCGAGCCCGCGGCGAAGCGCCGCGACGTTCTCGAGGATCCGCGCACGGATGGCCTCGGGACCCATGTCGGCGAGGAGGTCGATGGCGGCGCCGAGCCCCGCCAGGTTCGCCGCCGGCAGCGCGCCCGGCTCGTAGCGGCGGGCACTCGCGTAGAGGGCGCCCCGGTACTCGAGGTACTCGCCCTCGGTCCTGACGTTCCACCAGCCCCACGCTCGCGCCGGCACTCTCTCTCGCGCGCTCTCGGCGACGTAGAGGATGCCGCCGCCCTCGGTGCCGTAGAGCCACTTGTGGGCGTCGGCGGCGAGGACGTCGACGTTCGCTGCGCGCACGTCGAGCGGGAGCGCGCCGAGCCCCTGGATGCCGTCGACGACGAAGAGGATGCCGCGCTCGCGGCAGAAGGCGCCGATCTCCGCGAGCGGGAACACGAAGCCGTTGTGGAACGCGACGAACGACACGGCGACGACCCGGGTGCGCGCGTCGACGAGCGCGGCGAGGTCGTCGAGAGCGATGCGGCCGCCCCGGTTCTTCGCGACCCGGCACTCGACGCCGCGGTCCCCGAGCGAGCGCCACGGGTACGCGTTCGACGGGAACTCGAGATCGTCGGTGACGACGTTGTCGCCGTCCCTCCACGGGAAGCCGAGGGCGACGAGATTCAGCCCCCAGCTCGTGTTCGGCACGAACGCCATCTCCGCGACGGAGGCGCCGACTAGCCGCGCCGCCTTCTCGCGGGTCCTCTCGATCATCCCGAACCAGGAGCGCCAGTCCGCGGCGCCCCGGTCGCGCACCTGCGCGACGTGGGCCGCCATCGCGTCGGCCACGCGCCGGGGCAGCGGCGAGACCGCCGCGTGGTTGAAATAGAGGAAGTTCCGGCGGACGGGGAACTCGCGGTCGAGGGCCTCGGGCGAGAAGTCGAACGTCATGCTCCGGCGATCTTCCTATAGAACGCCTCGTACTCGGCGGCCATGCGGCGGTAGCCGAAGCGCGCCTGCGCCTCGCGGCGGCACCGGGCGCGGTCGATCTCGCCGACGCGGGCGACGGCGTCCGCGAGGGCGTCGTCCGACGCCGCGAGAAATCCGGTGACGCCGTCCTCGACCAGCTCCGGCAGCGAGCCGCGCGGCGTCGCCACCCCGGGCGTGCCGGCGGCGAGCGCCTCGGCGACCACGAGGCCGAAGGGCTCCTCCCAGGAGATCGGGAACAGGAACGCCCGCGCCCCGGCGACGAGGGCGAGCACCTCGGCGTTCGGCAGGTTTCGGAAGAGGCGGACGCGGGCGCCGTCGACGCGCGGCCGGACGCGCGTCTCGAAGTAGGGCTCGCTCTCGGCGAGGTACGGCGTGACGTCGCCGACGATCACGAGGGGCAGTCCCGCGCGCGCCGCGATGTCGATCGCGCGGTCGGCGCCCTTGTGCGGCACGAGCCGGCCGACGGTGATCAGGTAATCGCCGCCGCTCGCCGAGAAGGGAACGCGGTCGACGTCGATGCCGTAGCGGATCACCGGGTTGCCGCCGCCCAACATCCGGTTCTGCGCCTCGGTGACGCAGACGGTGTGGAGGTTCGGGAACCGCGAGCGGTAGTAGTCGTGGAGCGCCTTCTCGATGTAGGCGTACGTGAGGACGCTGGGAGTCGCGACGGTCGCCGAGAAGTAGGCCGCGGGCGTGGGCCAGTGGGAGTGCAGCACGTCGAAACTCCCGGCCTCCGCGTACGCCTCGGCGACGTTGCGCACCTCCATCTCGCGCTCGAGGTAGTCGGTCGACGAGGGGTCGTCCTGCGTCGCGCGGGGGACGACGGCGTGAAGCCGCGCCGGAGTGATCGAATCGCCCGACGCGAAGAGTGTCACGTCGTGGCCGCGCTCGACGAGCCCTCGCGTGAGCCGATCGATCGCGATCTCCGTGCCGCCGTGCGAGCGGGGCGGCACCGCGAAGCAGATCGACGCGATCTGCGCAATCTTCACCGGAGCGTGACGGCTCCCGTCTTGAGCAGGAAGTCGAAGTATTCGGCGATCGCGGGAAGCGGCACGCTGGCGTAGCGGCCCGCGAGGACGTCGCGGATCTCGGAGACCGAGCGCTTCCCGTCGGCAAGGTTCAGCGCCTCGTACGCGAGCACGTCGCCGTCCTCGCGGGCCGCGAGCGCCGTCTTCGAGAGGTCGGCGCCCGGAATGTCGGCGAAGTAGTCGTAGTAGTAGATGTTGAGCGGGCCGACGATCGCGGGATTGCGGACCGGCACGCGCGGGTCGGCCGGCTCGGCCGGGGGAGGCAGGGCGCGCCGGAGCCGCTCGGTGTCGGCGGCGACCTCGGGCATCGCGGTCGGCCAGAGGCGGGCGAGGGACTCGAGCGTCTCGATCCCGGACGCGATCGCCTCTCGGCGAACGAGCGCGGCGTCGGGACCCGCGGCGACGCGCGATCGCGCGATGCGCACGTCGACCTCGGCCCGCGTCAGCGCGAGGAGCGCCGACACCTCCGACTCGGGGAGCGCCGCGAGCGTGTAGACATACCCCGCACCCATGTACGCGACGCGGCCGAGCTTCGTCGCGTCGAGGTTCTCGGGCAGGTCCTTCTGCGTGTGGATCGTGACGTCGGGGTAGTCGTGGAAGTAGACCATCGGGACGCGGAACCCGGCGGCCTGGAAGACCTCGTGATCGCTGCCCATGCCGATGCCCCGCACGTCGCCGAGAAGCATCTCGCGGGAGCCGGGCGGCCAGACGAAGCCGGCCCAGGGGTCCGCGGGTCCGCCGCCTCCGCCGCCGTATGCCGTCGGGTTCGCGCCCTCGGCGTAGCGCTGCGAGGCGGTCACCACCTGCTCGAACCAGGCGGCCGCGACGACGTTCGCGACGTGCGGCAGCGTCTCGGCGGTCCGCGAGACGTGAAACGTGCCCTTCGTCGTCGCGAGGAGCCCGCCGACCATGTCCATGTGCACGCCTCCGACGAGGCGCGCGACGATCTCGGGGTGCCGCACGAGGTAGGCCTGCGAGCCCGTGATCTCCGGGACCCAGAGGAACCGGATCGTGCGCGCCGGGCGCGGCAGGGTCTGTTTCCGGATGGCCGCGGCGAGCGCGCGCGCGACCTCGAGGATCGCCGCGCTGCCGGAGGCGTTGTCGTTCGCGCCGGCCGACTCGTGGCAGAGGTGCGCCGTCACGACGACCTCGCCGGCGGCCTGCGCGGTTCCCGGGATCGTCCCGACGACGACGTCGTAGCTCGCGGGGACCATCTTCGCGGCGACCCGCGCGTGGAGCACGATCCGCTCGCCCGCGGCGAGGCGCGCGCGGAGCTCCTGCGCCTGCCGCTTCGAGATCATGAACGCGAAGCGGTTCCGCAACTGGTAGGGAGAGAGGTGGCCCCAGCGGATGAGGTCGCGGTCGTCGCCGGCCCATGGCGTCGCCTGGTTCGGGAAGTCCGAGAGGAAGCCGGCGGCGCCGCGCTCCTCGCAGGCGAGGCGGTGGACGGCCGGCAGCGGGCCGTCCGCGAGGACGATTTTTCCGGAGACGTCCTTGCCCTCGTAGTCCCTCGGCGAGGTTCCCTTGCCGACATCCACGAGGCCGGCCGTCACGTCGGCGTCCTGGCTGTAGTCGCCGAGCGCGACCGGCAGGTCGGGGAACGATTCGATGAGCCGGGGCGTCGGCGACGCCTCCTCGAGCGTCGCGGAGACGGGGCTCCATCCCACGTGCGAGAGGAAGTGGGCGTACTTCGTCCTGCCGTCGGCGGGGAAGCGCTCGATCGCGACTTCGGAGAGGCCGGCGGCGACCGCCTTCTGCCGCATCATCTCGGCGGCGGCCGCGTAACCCGGCGAGCCCTGCACCCGGTGGTAGCGGCCCAGCTCCCGCACCGTCTCGAGCGCCGCGACGCCGTCGACCTCCGCGTGGATCGCGTTGGGGACCGCGTCCGGCCAGAAGGGAATGGCGCGGTCCTGGGCGAGGAGGGGAACGGCGCCCGCGAGGAGGGCCCCGAAAACGTAGGGGAGGGGCTTGCCCCCTCCCCTCACGAGGCGGGCGGCCGCGAGGGCCGCCCCTACGGCGCTGGAACGAACGGCCAAACGAAAAGCGCTACTGCGCCACCGTGAACGGCACGACCGCGGCCGTCTTGTCCCATGCCATCGCGAGCTTGCCGCCGGCATCCGACATGTCGACGAAGCCGATCGTGAACTGGTCGATCGAAACGGCCGGCGTCATCATCGTCATCGGCACGCGCACGACGTCGAACTTCGGGTCGTAGCCGTAGGAGCCCCAGATCTTCGTCTTGTCGTTCGCGTCGTACTTCTCCTGGGTCGGCTGCGTCGAGACGATCAGCGTCCACGCGCCTTCCTTCAGCTCGACGAACAGGTCGTAGCTGCCGGGCGCCAGCTTCTTGCCGCCCACCATCAAGGGCACCTCGGTCGTCAGCTTGGTCGTCTGGTTCGCGCCCGCGCGCCACACCGGCGCGCCGCCGTTGACCGTCTTGCCGTAGTCGGCGCCGTGGCCGAAGATGTCCTTGCGGCCGCGCAGGATCGGGCGGCTGTACGTCACCTCGATCCACTTGCCGCCCTGGATCCGCCGCTCGCCCTCCTTGTCGGGCGCGCTGAACGTGGCACCCACCACCGTCGCGGCGGTGCCGGACGGCGAAGGCGCCTTCCGATCCTGGGCCGAAACGGCCATGGTGCCCGACACGAGCAGGGCGATTCCGAGGATGGAAGCCTTACGAAGCATGATGTCCTCCTGTCGCAGTGTTTTTCGGTCGGCGGCCCGCGGGGCGGGCCGAGCCGCGAGGGCGAAGCATATAGAATCTCGCGCCGGCATGGGCACGCTCCGGCTCCCGCTCCTCCTCGCCGGCCTCCTCGTCCTCGACCCGAGTCCCCCCGCCGCCGCCGCGGCCGACGGTCCCGGCGGAGATCGGCTCGCCTACGCACTCACGGGCGGCCGCGTCATCCTCGCGCCGGGGCACGTCGTCGACCCCGGCGTCGTGATCGTTCGCGGCGGCGTCATCGAGGCGGCCGGTCCCGCGGGAACGACCGCGGTGCCTCCCGACGCGCGCGTGGTCGACGCGAAGGGCCGGGTCGTGCACGCCGCGTTCATCGACGCCTGCGTTTCGGCCGACCGCCTCGCCGGCAAGCCGCCGCGCAAGCCTCCCGACGACGAGGAGTCGGCCGGCGGGACGCGGCGGGAGCGGCGCGTCCGCGCGGCCATGGCCCACCCCTCCCCGGCGAACCGGGCCGAGGAGCGCGTGATCGACTCGCTCGCGATCAAGGACGACGTCGCGGACGCGTACCGTCGGCTCGGGTTCGCCGTCGTCGCGGCGGCGCCGCCCGAGGGCGTGCTGCGCGGCGCGGGTGCCATCGTGAGCCTCTCCGAAGCGGCCGGACCCTCGCGCATCCTCGAGGCGCAGAGCGGCCAGTACGTCGTGCTCGAGCCGGAGCCGGACGCCGCGGACTATCCCGTGTCGAAGATGGGAGCCGTGGCGCTCACGCGCCAGGCGATCCTCGACGCGCGCTGGTGGCGCGCCGCCGAGGCCGCGTACGCCGCGAAGCCGACGGGCCAGGCGCGTCCGCGCTTCGTGCCGGCGACCGCGGCGCTCGTGCCGGCCGCCGAGGGACGCGAGACCGTCGTCTTCGAGACCGGCGACGTGCTGGCGCTGCTGCGCGCCGCCCGCGTCGCGCGGGAGATGAACCTCAAGGCCCGCTACGTCGGCGGCGGCGACGCGTACCGTCTCCTGACGGAGGTCGCGGCGGCGAAGCCGGACCTCGTCCTTCCGGTCGCCTTCCCGCAGCCGGACCGGCTCGACCGCGAGGAGGAGTGGCTGGACGTGCCCCTCTCCCGGCTCCGCGCGATCGACCGCGCGCCGTCGAACCCCCGGTGGCTGAAAGACGCCGGCATCGAGTTCTCGCTGACGACCGACGGCCTCGACGACCCGAAGGACTTTCCCGCCCGCGTCCGCGAGGCGCGGGAGCGCGGGCTCGCGCAGGACGACGCGCTCGCCGCCGTGACCACGATCCCGGCGCGGCAGCTCGGCCTCGCGGACCGCCTCGGCACGATCGCGCCCGGGAAGATTGCCGACCTCGTCGTCGAGACCGGCGAGCCCTTCGACGAGAAGAGCCGGGTCGCGGAGATCTGGGTCGACGGCGTGCGCATCGAGCCGCGGCCCGAGATGGGCGGGAAGAAGGACGAGGCCGCCGCATCGCCGGCCGCCCCGCGCATGGACGTGCGGCCGGCGCCGGCCCGCGAGGCGGCTCCGGTCGCGGCGCCTTCGGCCGTCGTCGTCCGCGGCGCGACGATCTGGACGCAGGGCCCGTCCGGAATCCTCGAGAACGCCGACATTCTCGTCGTCGGCGGCAAGGTCGCGGCGGTGGGCAAGGGCCTCACGGCCCCCGCGGGCGCCGTCGAGTTGGACGGCCGCGGCAAGCACGTGACGCCCGGGATCATCGACGCGCACTCGCACAGCGCGGTCGACGGCGACGTCAACGAGGGTACGCACAACGTGACGGCGGAGGTCCGCATCCGCGACGTGATCGATCCGTTCGACGTCGCCATCTACCGCGAGCTCGCCGGAGGCACCACGGTCGCGAACGTCCTCCACGGCTCCGCCAATTCGATCGGCGGACAGAACCAGATCGTCAAGTGGCGGTGGGGCGGGGGGCCCGACGAGATGCTCTTCGTCGGCGCGCCCGAGGGGATCAAGTTCGCGCTCGGCGAGAACCCGAAGCAGTCGAACTGGTCGAGCCCGCGGCCTCGCTACCCGCGCACGCGCATGGGCGTCGCCGAGTCGATCCGGGCGAGTTTTCAGGCGGCGCAGGAGTACCGGCAGCGGCAGGCGGAGTACAAGAAGGCGGCCGCCGTGAAGGGCGCTCCGCCCCCGATCCCGCCGGCGCCGGACCTGCAGCTCGAGGCGATCGCGGAGATCCTGGAGGGCAAGCGCCAGATCCACTGCCATTCGTACCGCAAGGACGAGATCCTGCAGATGCTGCGGTCCGCCGAGGAGTTCGGCGTCCGCGTCGCGACGCTGCAGCACGTCCTCGAGGGTTACAAGGTCGCGGACGAGATCGCGCGCCACGGCGCGGGCGCCTCGGGCTTCTCGGACTGGTGGGCCTACAAGTACGAGGTGATCGACGCGATCCCGTACGCGTTCCCGCTGATGCGCGAGCGCGGCGTCGTCGTGTCGTACAACTCCGACTCGGACGAGCTCGCGCGGCGCCTGAACTTCGAGGCGTCGAAGGCGGTGAAGTACGGGCGCCTGGCGCCCGCGGACGCGCTCGCGTTCGTGACATCGAACCCGGCGAAGCAGCTCGGCATCGCGGCGCGCGTCGGCTCGCTCGAGGCCGGCAAGGACGGGGACTTCGTCGTCTGGAGCGGCGATCCGCTGGACACGTCGTCGATGGCGCTCGAGACCTGGATCGAGGGGAAGAAGTACTTCGACCGCTCCGCGGACCTCGCGGCGCGTCCGGCGCTCGATGCCGAGCGCGCGGCCCTCGTCGAGCGCGCGAAGGCGAAGCTCGACAAGGGCAAGGCGGGCCCCGAGACGAAGGGCGAGAAGCCCCCGGCCCCGGCGGTGGAGCAGCCGTGAGGCGCCTCGCGGCCGCGGCGCTCGTGTTCGCTCCGCTCCTCGTCTTCGGCCGCGCGCCGGAGGCCGCGCCGGTTCCGCGCGCGTTCTCGATCGTCGGCGCGACCATCCACACGGCTTCGGGCCCCGACATCCCCAACGGGACGATCGTCGTGCGCGACGGGAAGATCGTGTCCGTCGCGGCGGGCGTCGCCGCTCCCGCCGACGCGCCGGTCGTCGACGGGCGGGGCAAGCACGTCTACCCGTCGCTCTTCCCCCCGCTGACGGCGCTCGGACTCAAGGAGATCTCGGCGGTCCGCTCGACGATCGACCAGAGCGAGATCGGCGAGATCAACCCGGACGCCCGCGCGTCGCTCGCCGTCAACTTCGACTCCGAGCTCCTGCCGGTCGCGCGATCGGGCGGCGTCCTCGTCGCCGGCATCACGCCGGCCGGCGGCATCGTCGCGGGCACGGTCGCCGCGATGCGGCTCGAGGGCTGGACCCGCGAGGACGCGACGCTGCGGGACCCGGCGGCGGTGACCGTGTACTGGCCCGAGCTGGCGCTCGACCGGTCGCCGACCGCGACGGTGTCCGTCAAGGCGCAGGAGAAGCGGCGCGACGCCGCGCTCGAGAAGCTGAAGAATGCCTTCCGGGACGCGCGGGGCTACGCGGCCGCCCGCGGCGCCGACGGCAAGGCCGGGGTGCCGCGGCATGCGGTCGACCCGAAGCTCGCGGCGCTGGTGCCGGCGGTCGAGGGCCGCGTGCCGGTCGTCGTCGCGGCGAACGAGCTGGCGCAGATCCGCGACGCGGTGCGCTGGGCGCAGGAGGAGTCGCTGAAGGTCGTCATCTGGGGCGGCGCGGACGCGTGGCGCATGGCCGACGAGCTCGCGAAGGCCGGCGTGCCGGTGGTCGTCGACTCGCCGCTCGACCTGCCGCGCCGCGGCGACGAGCCGTACGACACGGCGTTCGCGAACGCGGGAAAGCTCGCGCAGGCCGGCGTGCGGGTCGTCTTCAACGAGGGCGGCGACGACGGGTCGAACGTCCGGAACCTGCCGCACCTCGCCGCCACGGCGGTCACGTTCGGGTTCCCGCGCGAGAAGGCGGTGGCCGCGATGACGCTCGAGCCCGCGAGGCTCCTCGGCGTCGGCGACCGGCTCGGCTCGATCGAGCCGGGCAAGGACGCGACCCTGATCGTCACCGACGGCGACATCCTCGACCTGCGCTCGCGCGTCGTGGCCGCGTACCTCGACGGCCGCGCGCTCGACCTGACCGACCGGCAGAAGAGGCTGTACGAACGCTACCGGATGCGCCCGACGCCCGCCGCGGCGCCGGCGCGGCCCACGGAGAAGCCATGAACTTTCTCTTCAAGGAAGAGCCGACGCACTATTCGTACGACGACCTCGCGCGCGACGGGAAGACGAGCTGGACGGGCGTGAAGAACCCGCTCGCGCAGAAGCACCTGCGCTCGGTGAAGAAGGGCGACCGGATCTTCTACTACCACACGGGCGGCGAGAAGGCGGTCGTCGGGATCGCGCGCGCCGCCGGCGACGCTTATCCGGATCCGAAGGACGTTTCGGGAAAGCTCCACGCCGTCGACGTCGTGCCCGTCCAGAAGCTCGCGCGGCCCGTGACGCTCGCGGAGATCAAGGCGAGCGCCGCGTTCCGCGACTTTCCGCTCGTGCGCATCTCGCGCCTGTCGGTGATGCCGGTCTCCGACCGCGAGTGGGACGGCATCGAGAAGATGGCGAAGGGCTAGGAGGCGCTCAGGGCGCTTCCGGCCGCGGACCGAGCTTCCGCGGCGGTCCGTCGTTGCCCTCGCGGTGCACCGGTCCGCGCGGCGCCGTCGGGACGACCGGCGCCGCCGCCCAGCCGATGTCCTGGAGCAGGGGCAGCGTCAGGTCGACGTCGTGCTTCAGGTCGGAGGCCAGGCTGGGCTGCATGAGCAGGTGCGGGAACGCGCTCGAGTCCCAGTGGGAGATCGACGAGCCCGCGTCGGCCGGGTTCGGCGCGTAGAGCAGCACGCGCGCGGCCGAGTCGGTTCCGGCGTGCCGGGTCGGGTCGAGCCGCAGCGTCACCGCCACTCCGGCGGCCAGGTTCGCGCGCAGCGACGCGCCGTCTGACTGCGTGACGAGGACGAGCGGAATCGTGATCGAGGCGTCGGCGCCGCCCATGATGAAGAGGGGCTCGGCGACGTTGTCCGCGACGACGAGGCCGGCCGCGCCGGCGGCCTGGACGTTGCGCGCCTTGTCGGTGAAATTGCAGGTGCCCCGGTCGACGAGCGCGATCCGGCCGGCGACCGCGGCGGCGTTCGTCAGGGGCGAACAGGCGTCGGTCGTCGCGGCGCCGGCCGAATCGGACGGATCCTCCGCGGCCGCCAGGTTTCCCGACACGCCGGCCGCGGTGAGCGCGCCGCCGAAGGACGCGGTGCCGACCTCGAGCTCGCCGGCGATCGCGGCCGGCGCGTGGACGGTCAAGGTCGGCGTCGACGCGAGCGTCGAGGGAGCCGCCGCGTTCACGCGCGGACTGTCCCAGGCGACGGATCCCGTGCGGATCGCCGAGGCCTGCCGTCCGGCGTCGGACATCGCGTCCCACGTCTGGCCGGCCGAATCGTCGCGGATGTGCTTCTCGAAGATGTCCGGCTGACCCTGGAACTCCTGTCCCGTCGTCGGGTCGGCGAAGGTCAGGAACCCGAGGCCGTGCGCGAACTCGTGCAGTAGCACCGAGACGAGGTCGATGGAATTCCCGTGCTGGTTGTCCAGGCCGTAGTACCACTGCGCCGACGCGAGGCAGCCGGTCGTCCCCAGGTTCGAATTGAACTTCGCCTGGATCTCGGCCGCCGAGCCGGGCAGGAGGTCGGTGCCGGCGATGCGGCTCGCGAGCGCCGCGGCGTACCACGTGCGGGGCTCCGGCGCGCCCGGGAAGTCGGAGATCGCCTGCGTCGGTCCGGCGGCCCCGAGCGTGCCCGTCGTCGCCGTGCAGTCGAGCGGCTCGAACGTCGCCTGGATCTGGATCGAGACGTCGCCGTCGAGGAGCGCGCTCCAGAGTCCGGCCGCGTACTGGAAGGCCTGCAGCCGCTGCGCGCCGACCGTCGTGCCGGTGTTGCCGCCGACCGGGGTCGCGGGCGTCGCGTCGTTGAAGCCGACGCCGGCGGCGTTGCCGTTGATGATCGTGATCTGCACGCCCGCGCGGGCGGGCGTCGCGACGACGAGGACGAGGGCGGCGAGGAGCGCGCCGCGCCAGGCGGAGCGGCTCACTGCGGAGGATTCGCCGGGACGCCCGGGGGCGGGACGCAGACGATCCGGAACGCGCCGTCCTCCCCGGCCTCGAGCTTCACGTCGAAGAGGAATGCGTCGCCGAGGTCGACCGACTTCATGCCGTCCGGATGCTCGACGACCACGAACACCCGCGGCGCAGCTGCCGCGCGCGCCGCGAGGCGTTCCTCGGCCAGGCGGCGGAGCTCGTCGGCGGTGGGCTCGCGCAGCTGGCCGGTCGCGGGATCGATGAAGGCGCGCACGCGGGGAAGGGGCGGCGCCGGCGCGTCGATCGCGGGACACGCCGAAGCCTCGGGTGCCATCGGACTCGCGGCCGAAGCGGAGAGACCGAGGAGACACGCCATCAAAGGTGCGATCAAAGCGAGCATCGGCGTCATTCTAGCCGGGCCGGAGGCGCCGTCGGATGGAGATGCGTGTGCATCTTGCGGGACCCGTTCTGCCGTGCCATAGACCGGTCAGAACGCGAGGAGCCGTAATGCGATCGGGCCGCCTCGAGTCGGCTCTGTGTCCGCGCCCGCGGACACCCGGCGCCACCGCGCTCGCGCTCGTGGGCTCCCTGCTGGTCCAGGCCGGTTGCGTGTCCACACCGACCCATCGAACCGAGACCGCGGTCCACAACCCGGCGGCCGTTCAGGCCGGCGACCGGGACGTCCGGCTGTCGTTCACTCGGCTCTCCCGGGAGCAGGTCCTCGCGGTGCTGGGTTGGCGCGGCCAGCGTCTCGCGGAGAGCGCGACGGTTCTCCAGGTCACGATCATCCCCGCTTCGCCCGCCCGGCTCTCGGCCAGCTCATTTCGGCTTCGGCTGCCGACCGGAGAAGGCGTGGATCCGCTCGAGGCGAAGTGGGTTCTCGCCGCGATGGACCTTCCGGCCGACGCGGCTCCCTCGGGACGAGGGGAAGGCAGCTGGCCCGTCTTCGATGAACCGGACAACGTCGAGACCGCGATCCTCGACATCGCCCTCGTCTCCATCCTGGCCCTGGCCATCGGCGTCCGCGCGGTGATCGAGAGTTCGAAGTCGAAAGACCGGCTTCGGGTGCGTGGGGACGTCTGGGAAATGGTCGCGTTGCCGAGAACCGTCGGCCGCGGCCGGACGGCGCGGCTCCTCCTCGTGTACTGGCCGCGCTTCGGCCGGGTCCCTGCGGGGATCTCCCTGCCGCTCGAGGTCCAGTTCGAGCTCGAGCGCTGCACGTGGCGGGCGGAGATCGCAATCCCCGGCGACTGAGGCTTCAGCGGGGCGGCGATGCCGCCTTGGGCGTGACCACGATGTTCTTGGCGGCAAACCAGGGATGCCATTCGAGGACGAGACGCCCGGCCCGGACCGCGGGATCCTGCTCCGCTAGCGCCTTCGCCTCCTCGAGGGTCGCGACCCGGAAGATGAACAGGCCGCGCAGGTCGCCGCCGTCCTCGAAGGGGCCCGCGATCAGGAGCTTCCCGGTCGCGCCCATCTTCCGGATGTTCTCCATGTGACCGGCCTGGATCGCCTTCGTCTCCTCGGTCTCGGCGGGAGTCCAGTTCGGACCCCTCTTCAGGAACGCGACCTGGTAGGTGGTCATCTCCCACTGCTCGTCGGGCTCGGCGGCCAGAACCGTGCCGGCGAAGACGAGGAGAAGGGTCGCCGCCGCACACACGTTGCGCATCGGGTCTCCGTTTCTCGTTTCGAAGTCCGGGTTTCGAATCCGGCCGCCGCTACGGCAGCGAGTACTCGCCGTCGACCTGCGTCGTGATCGTGCCGTCCGCGCCCGCGGGGCCGCTCTTGTACTTGCCCCCGCCCTTCAGGCCCTTGAGCTTGCCCGTGCCGCCGGTGAAGCTCCACGTTCCCTCGTTGCCCGCGGACTTGCCGTCCTTCGAGTGCGACGTGCCTCTGAACTTGACGGTGTACGTGTCGCTCCCCGCCATGGTTCCGGCGAAGTAACCGTGGTCGGATCCCTTGCCGCCCCACATCTCCGACGAGATCGTCTCCGTCCCGTCCTTGACCTGGGATCCTCCCATCTCGAACGGCTTCGTCCAGGTGCACGTCGCCTTGACGACCACGAAGGCGTGGTTCGGCTTGTCGGGGATCGCGACCGGCGTGGGCGGCTCGGACTTGCACTGGAGCTCGCCGGAGATCTTCGTCTGGGCGGAGGCCGTGGCGGCGATCGCGGCACCGAGAAGCACGAGAAGAGACCGGAATCTCATCGCTCCCTCCTTCGCCGGCGCGGCCGCCGGCATTCATGGCGGAGAAGTCTGATGGCGGGCGCCGGCCCCGTCAAGGGTTCCCGGCACGGGAATTGATGCAGCCGAATCTCGCCGGAGCCGCGCTTTCGAACTAGGGTCCGATTGGGAGGTGATGTCATGAACCTCCGAAAACTGGCGGGTCGGCAGCCGCTCGCTTTGCTCGCATCCATCGGACTCGCGATTCCCGCGGCGACTCTCTCCCAGGAAAAGGCCCCGCCGCGGGCCTCGAACGTCACGAGTCCCGTCGAGGAAATCGTGATCGTCTCGGCGCCCCGGCCTCCGCTCGAGCCGGGAGAGCTTGTGGATCTCGGACTGACATACGACCTCGGCGTCTTCCGGGCGCCGACGGCGCCACGGACGGGTCCCTCGACCTCGCCGGTTCTGAGGCCCGGCGAGGGGCCGGGAGGCACGGCATTGCTCAATCCCTACCGCGCCTATCGGCCCGGATGGGACTCCACGCTCATTCCCGGTTATTCGATGCCGTACTCGAACTCGCGCAACGATTACGCCGAAGGCCGAACGATGGCGTATCCGCCGGGAGAGGGTGTGCAGACGGCACCGGGCGCGCCGCCCATGATGACGAGAGATGGCGGCGACGTGCCGAAGGTTCTCGGCGACTGGAGCGGATGGAATCCCCCGCTCGCCGGGGGCTCGATGAATCCTCCGGTGATGACGGGAGGCTCCGGGACGCCGCTCGTTCCCGACGTCCACGACGTGCCGCGGGTCGGCTACGATCCGAATCTGCCGCCGCCTTCGTCTCCGCCGCCCGCTCCTCCGAAGCGCTGAATCGGCTCCGGGGCCGCGTCGGGCTGGCGGCCTCGGCCGAACCGCGCTAAACTGATGCACCGATGAGGGTTGCCGGGCGAGCCCGCCACGAACCTCTTCCCAACCCGGCGCAGCTTTCCCTCTTCCCCGGCCTTCCTCCCTCCTCCCGCGTCCAGCCGGCGATCCGGCTGACGGAGGCGAACGTCGCCCGGACGGTTCCTCCCGGCCGCCCGGGCGTCTTTTTCTTGAAGAGCGTCGGCGCCGACGGGGAGATCCGGGAGCGCGTCGGCCGCGACGACGTCGACCTGCGCCAGCGGCTCCTCCAGCAGGCGCGCGAGTGCGGCGTCAACGTCCTCTTCGGCTGGATGCTCGCCGAGAACGCGAACGAGGCCTACCAGCTCGAGTGCTATCTCTGGCACGCCCACGGCGGCGCCTGGGCCGGCATCGCGGGCGACGCGCACCCCGTCCCCGCCGAACGGATCCCTTTCCTCGGCTGCCCGGACTGCGACGAGTAGGCGCAAGCCGCAAAGGACGCGAGTCGCATCACGACGCTCCGCGGCCGCGGTGATAGCGTTTTTCCGTGCCCGAGACCCTCGAAAACCTGATCGGCGGCCGCTGGGTCCCGTCGCGGGCCTCCGAGTTCCTCGACGTCCACAACCCGGCGACCGGCGAGACGATCGCGAAGACGCCGCTCTCGACGGGCGAGGACCTCGACGCCGCGGTCGCCGCGGCCAAGAAGGCGTTCCCGGCCTGGCGCGACACGCCGCCGGTCGTCCGGGCGCGCTCGCTGTTCCGGTTCCGTCAGCTCCTCGAGGAGCACTTCGAGGAGCTCGCCGCGACCGTGACGCGCGAGCACGGCAAGACGCTCGACGAGTCGCGCGGGAGCGTGCGGCGGGGCATCGAATGCGTCGAGGTCGCCTGCGGGACGCCGTCGCTGATGATGGGCTACGGGCTCGAGAACATCGCGCAAGGCATCGACTGCAACGTGATCCGGCAGCCTGTCGGCGTCTGCGCGGCGATCGCGCCGTTCAACTTCCCGGCGATGGTGCCTCTGTGGTTCCTGCCGTTCGCGATCGCGACCGGCAACACGTTCATCCTCAAGCCGTCCGAGCAGGTGCCGCTGACGCAGCGCGCGATGGCTCGGCTCCTCGAGCGGTGCGACCTGCCGCCGGGCGTCGTCAACCTCGTCCACGGCGGCCGGTCCGTCGTCGAGGCGATCTGCGACCATCCCGACATCCGCGCGGTCTCCTTCGTCGGCTCGACGCCCGTGGCGAAGGCCGTGTACCGGCGCGCCACGCACGCCGGCAAGCGCGTCCAGGCGCTCGGCGGCGCGAAGAACTTCGTCGTGGTGATGCCGGACGCGGACATGGCGCGGGCGACCGACGTCATCACGGAGTCCTTCTTCGGCTGCGCGGGGGAGCGGTGCCTCGCCGGCAGCGTGCTCGTGCCGGTGGGGTCGGCCCACGCCGAGGCCCGCGACCGCCTCGAGGCCGCCGCGAAGGCCCTGAAGGTGGGCGACGGCGCGCAGCGGGGCGTCGGCATGGGCCCGGTCATCAGCGCGGCGCACCGCGAGAAGGTCGTCGGCTACATCGAGAAGGGGATCTCCGAGGGCGCGAAGGTCGTCCTGGACGGCCGCGGCCATACGGTGAAGGACCGGCCGAACGGCTACTTCCTCGGGCCGACGCTCTTCGACGGCGTGCGGCCCGACATGACGATCGGGCGCGACGAGATCTTCGGACCGGTCGCCTCGATCACGCCGGTCCAGACGCTGGAGGAGGCGATCGCGGTGATGCAGGCGCACCCGAACGCGAACGCGACCTCGATCTTCACGTCGAGCGGCAAGGCGGCGCGCGAGTACGCGCGGCTGGCGACCGCCTCGATGGTCGGCGTGAACATCGGCGTCGCGGCGCCGATGGCCCAGTTTCCGTTCGGCGGCGCCAAGGACAGCTTCTTCGGCGACCTCAAGGCGCACGGCCGCGACGCGTACGAGTTCTACACGGACAAGAAGGTGGTGATTTCCCGGTGGTTCTAGATGGAACCCGTAGGGGCGGGGCTCGTCCCCGCCCGCGGGCGGCCGCAAGGGCCGCCCCTACAGGTGACTGGAGGCGACAGTGAGCACCGAGACGAAGGCCCCGACCCCGACGACCGCGCTCTCGCGCGAGACGCGCGAGAAGCACAAGGAGTACATCCTCCCGGCGACGATCCTCTACTACCAGGAGCCGCTCGTCCTGACCGAGGGGAAGGGCCTGCGGATCCAGGACGCCGACGGCAACGAGTACCTCGACTTCTTCGGCGGCATCCTGACCGTCTCGATCGGCTACGCGGACGAGCGCGTCAACGCGGCGATCGTCGGCCAGATCTCGCGCCTGTCGCACGTGTCGACGCTCTACCCGACGCTCCCGGTCGTTCAGCTCGCCGAAACCCTCGCGCGCATCACCCCGGGCCGCCTGCGGCAGTCGTTCCTCGCCACGTCGGGCACCGAGGCCGACGAGACCGCGGTCATGCTCGCGCAGCTCCACACGGGGTCGACCGAGATCATCGCGCTTCGCCACGGCTACTCCGGCCGTTCGATGCTCGCGCAGTCGCTGACGGCGGTCTCCACGTGGAAGCCGCTGCCGGCGCAGGTGCCGGGGATCAAGCACGCGCTGTCGCCGTACTGCTACCGCTGTCCGCTGAAGCTGACGTACCCGTCCTGCGGCGTCGCCTGCGCGAAGGACATCGAGGAGCTGATCCGCACGACCACGTCGGGACGCGTCGCCGGCTTCCTCGCCGAGACGATCCAGGGCGTCGGCGGCTTCATCACGCCGCCGAAGGAGTACTTCGAGATCGCCGTCGGCATCGTGAAGAAGTACGGCGGCGTCTTCATCTGCGACGAGGTCCAGACGGGCTTCGGCCGCACGGGCGGGAAGATGTGGGGCATCGAGCACTACGGCGTCGAGCCCGACATCATGACGATGGCGAAGGGCATCGCGAACGGCCTGCCGCTCGGCGCGTGCATCGCGACGCCCGAGATCGCCGCGTCGCTGAAGGCCCTGACGATCTCGACGTTCGGCGGCAACCCGGTGGCCTGCGCGGCCGCGAACGCGACGATCGGGATCATCGAGGAGGAGGGCCTCGCCGGCAACGCGGAGCGGATGGGAAAGATCCTGCGCGACGGCTTCGAGGAGCTCAAGCGCCGCTATCCGAAAAACGTCGGCGACGTCCGCGGCATGGGGCTGATGCAGGCGATCGAGCTCGTCGAGGACGAGACGGCGGGCAACCGCGCGCCGGCGAACGCGCTGACGAACCGGGTGTTCGAGGAGACGAAGAAGCGCGGGCTGCTCGTCGGCAAGAGCGGCCTCTTCGGCAACGTCTTCCGCGTCGCCCCGGCGCTGACGGTCGGCCGGAGCGACGTGGAAGAGGCGCTCGCGATCATCCGGGAATCGTTCGAGGCGGCCGGAGCGCGCTGAGTCGCGTCGAACCGGCCGGCCCTAGTGCCGGTCGCCCTTGTGCTCCCGCTCGATCTTGGTCGCGTACTTCTGGCCGTCCCGGTCGATGAAGTGGTACTCGACCGTGTCGCCCGGACGGAACTCGCCCAGGGTCAGGTCGTCCTCGATCTTGGTCGTCTCGGTGAGATAGAGCGTCGTCTGATCGCCCTTCTCGCTCTGAACCACCATCACGTGATTGGCGGGATCGACCTGGACGACCTTGCCCTTGCGCTCGTGGGCGTCGTCGTCGGCGAACATCACCGCGCTGGAAACGAGAAACGCCGCAGCCAGCCAGAGACAGAGCTTCTTCTTCATACACATACCTCCGATGCAGGCTGTTTCAAGATTCGGGCCAGCGCGCCGGAGGCGGCGTACAGATTCTGAGCGCCCGGTATTTACGCGGGCTTCACGCGCGCCGCTTCCGCCAGGCGATCTGGATGTAATAGACGGGAATGCCGAGCGCGATGAACGCGAGGCCGTAGGTCGCCTCGCGCGGCGTCTCCTTCAGCGTGTTGAGCACGATCGCGAGCGCGGTCAGCGCGAAGACGATCGGCACGATCGGATAACCCGGCACGCGGAACGGGCGATGGAGGCTCGGCTCCTTGCGCCGCAGCGCCATGACCGACAGCACGGCGAGCGCGTAGAAGATCCAGCCGCCGAAGATGACGTACGTGAAGAGCTGCGAGAAGCCGCCGATGAAGAGGACGAGGAACGTGGCCCACAGGCCCTGGAAGACGAGGGCCTCGACCGGCGTCCGCCACTTCGGATGCACGCGCTTGACGCGGTCGAAGAAGAGACCGTCCTTGGCCATCTGGTAATACGCGCGCGGGCCCGCGAGAATCAGGGCGTTCATCGCGCCGAGCATCGAGCAGAGGATCGCGGCGGTCAGGATCTTGCCGCCCCACTCGCCGGTCACGCGCGTCATCGCGAGCAGCGCCGGCTTGTCCGTGGCCGCGATCTCCGCCGGCGTGAGCACCATGAGGTAGGCGACGTTGGCGAGGAGGTACAGCGCGATCACGATCGCGACGCCTCCGATCGCGGCGCGCGGGAAGTTCTTCTGGGGGTCGCGGAGCTCGCCCGCCGCGAAGCTGACGTCGTGCCAGCCCTCGTAGGCCCAGAGTACCGCGACGAGCGCGACGCCCACCGCGGCCATCGGGACCGCTCCGGCGGGCAGCGGGGGAGCGGCCGCGGCCGATGCGGCGGCCGCCTCCTTCGTCGGGCCGGGCAGGGCGAAGATCGCGGCGACCATCACGACGAGCCCGCCGACCTTCAGCGCGGTCAGGACGTTGCCGACGCGCGCGCCATTCTTGACGCCGACGATGTTGATCCAGGTCAGCGCCGCGATCGCGAGCACGCCCGCGATTTTCGTGGTCACCGGGTTGAGCGGCACGAAGGCGCCGAGGTAGATCGGGAAGGCGGCGCCGAGCGTCGCGATCGAGCCCGACGTCGCGACCGTGAACAGCATCCAGCCGCAGAGGAACCCCCACAGGCGGCCGAACGCCCGGGAGATGAACGTATAGATGCCGCCCGCCTCCGGCATCGCGGCGCCGAGCTCGGCCAGCGAGAGGGCTCCGAGGAGCGTCAGGACGCCGCCGATGACCCAGACGCCGAGCATCCATCCCGGCGTGTGGACCGCGCGCGCGATCTCGGAGGGCACGAGGAAGATGCCCGAGCCGATGATCGTCCCGATGACGATGTTGATCGTGTCGAAGAGGGAGAGCTCCCGGGCGAGCTCGGTCTCATGGTGGTGGGCCCCGGGTTCCTGGCTCACGCGCACCCCCTTCGTGTTGGGGGTGTTTTATCAGATGAGGCGGGAGGGGCGGGGGCGAGCCCCGCCCCGTTCCTCGCTCAGTGGCTCGGCAGCCGTCCCTCGAGGTCACGCAGCTTCTTCTCCAGGTCCTTGAGGCGCTGCTCGAGCTGCGGGTAGTCGGGGGGGACGCCCGCGTGCGGATGAGCGGGCCCCGGCGTCCTCCAGCCCCAGTCCCAGCTCCCGTCGTGGTCGCTCCAGTCCCAGTTCCAGTTGCCGGGGAAACGCATCTCGCCCACGCGCACGTCGTCCTCCTTGCGCCCGGCGACCGTGACCTTGATCGTCCTGCCGGCGCCGTTGCGGAGGAGGGAGATCTCGACGGTCTCGCCGGGTTTGCGGTGCCGGATGGCGCGGACGAGCTCCCGGCTCGAGGCGATCGTGTCGCCGTCGACCTTCGTCACGATGTCGCCCACCTGGACGCCGGCCTTCGCCGCCGGCCCGTCCTTCTCGACCGACCCCACGAAGACGCCCGCGTCCTTCGGCGCGCCGAAGTGCTGGCGCAGCTCGGGCGTCATCTCGACGGGCCTCATGCCGATGAACCCGCGGCCATGCTCCGGCGACCTCCATGCGAACGGATGCGCGTCGAACCCTCCGAGATCCGCGAACCGCTCGGGATCGAACTCGTCGCCGTCGATCAGGATGCGGTCGCCGTCGACGACGATGTCCTGCTCCGGCGACTCGACGACGATCTTCCTTCGCCTCGCGCGCGGGGGAGCCGGCGGCTCCGGCGGCTCGGGAGCTTCGGGTGGTGCCGCCACGGGGCGGGGCGCATCGGGCGGCGGCGGCGCGGACTGCGCGGTCAGCAGCGCGGCGGGCGGGACGGCGAGCAGAGCGGTCAGGAGCGTCGTCTTCCAGGCGGAGTGCGGCATGGTTCCTCCCTGTCGCAGAGGGAGACGGCGGCGCCGGCCGGAGGTTTCGCGGCTGATAGCCTCTTAGGCGTGCTCCGGCGGGCCCTGGCCGCGATCCTCGGACTCGTCGCGGTCCCGGTCGTCGCACCGGCCCAGGAGCCCTGGGGCGACTGGCGGACGATCGAGACGGCGCACTTCCGCATCCACTATCCGGCGCCGTTCGAGGACTGGGCGCGGCACGCGGCCGGGCGCATCGAGGACGTGCACGCGAGCGTCGCGGCGCTCGTCGGCTGGGCGCCTCCGCGGCCGATCGAGGTCGTCGTCGCGGATCCGGTCGGCGACGCGAACGGCGCCGCGATCCCGGTCCTCGACCGGCCGGAGGTCCTCCTCTGGACGTCGCCGCCCGAGTCCGAGTCCTCGATCGGGGACTTCGGCGACTGGATGGAGATGGTGACGACGCACGAGGTCGCGCACGTCGCGCACCTGACGCGCCCCGCGGAGGGCTGGACAGCGGCGCTCTATCGGTTGTCGCCGGCGCCGTTCGGACCGCTCGCGCTGGGCTCGCCGCGCTGGGTCATGGAGGGTTACGCCACGCTCGTCGAGGGCGCGCTCACGGGATCGGGGCGTCCCCACTCGGCGTTCCGCGGGATGGTGCTGCGCGCGCTCGGCGCCGCGGGCAAGCTGCCGGAGTACTCCGAGCTCGACTCCGCAAGCTCCTGGCTCGGTGGATCGCCGCCCTACCTGGTCGGGTCGGCCTTCCTCGAGTGGCTCGCCGCGCGCGAAGGCGCGGAGGCGCTGCCCCGTCTCTGGCGGCAGATGGCGTCGTCCGGCGGGGCGTTCGGCCGGGCGTTTCGGACCGTCTTTCGCGACGAGCCGGAGGCGCTCTACGGCCGCTTCCGCGCCGAGACCGAGGCGGCGGCGCTCGCGGAGGAGAAGCGCCTCGACGCGGAGGGGCTCGTCCGCGGGGAGCTGCGGGCGCGCCTGCGCGGCGGCACGCTCGCGCTGTCCGTGTCGCCCGATGGACGCCATCTCCTCGGGCGGCGCGATCCGTCGCCGCTCGAGACGTACGTCGCGATCTGGGAGGCGGCGCCGGCGAAAGCGGGGGAGGCGGATTCCGCCGAGGGCGACGAAGGGCGAGAGACGCCGCCGTCGCGTCCGCTCTGGAGGCTGCCCCGCGCGAACGGCTTCACCGCCTCGGACCCGCGCTGGATGCCGGACGGCCGCGCGGTGCTCTTCGCGCGCCGCGGCCCCGATGCCGCGGGACGGCTGCGCTGGGACCTGTATCGCTGGGACTATGCCGCCGGCCGCACGGCGCGGGTGACGCGGCTCGCGGACGCCGCCGACGCGGATCCGGCGCCGGACGGCACGTGGGCGGTCGCGGTGCGCGGCCGGTTCGGACGGTCCGCGCTCGTGCGCGTGGACCTCTCGACCGGGGAGTGCCGGGCGATCGACGCCGCGACGCCCGTCCCCGAGGAGTGGCCCGTCTGGAGCCATCCCCGCGTCTCGCCCGACGGACGGCGGATCGCGGCGCTGCTCCACGCCGGCGGACGCTGGCGCCTCGTCGTGGGGCCGGTGGGCGGCGGCGCGGCGGTCGATCTTCCGACGGGCGGCGCGCCCGCCGGCGCCCCCGCGTGGAGTCCCGACGGCGCGCGGATCTTCGTCGCGGCGGCGGCCGGCGGTATCTGGAACGTCGAGTCCGTCGACTCCTCCGGAACGGCGGACCCGCGCGTGCTCACGCGCGTCTTCGGCGGAGCCCTTTCTCCGGCGCCGGCGCCGGATGGCGCGAGCCTCTACTTCCTCGACTTCGGCGCCCGCGGCGTCTCGATCCGCCGGCTACCTCTCGGGGGTCGCCCCCTCGGGGGTCAGGTCTCTGAAAATGTGACTTTGGAATCAAAGGCGCCTTCCGTGCCCACGGAATCGGGCTCACGTGAAGAACTCGGGGGTCAGATCTCTGAAGAAATGACCCACGGGCGGGGCTTCTCTTCCAGTCCTGCGAACTCAAACTCACACATTCAGAGACCTGACCCCGACGTCTGCTACGACGCCTGGAGGACGCAGGCGATCCGTCCGCTCGTCAACTTCTCCTTCGGTCCGTCCGGCAATACCGTCCAGCTCGGGGCCGACTCGGCCGACGTGATCGAGCGCCTCCACCTGATGGCGCTCGGTTCGATGGGAGACGCGATCGGGCCTCGAGGCGGCGCGGTCGCCGCGGCGTTTCGCGGCTGGCCGGTCGCGCTGAGCGCGCAGCTCTTCTCCGCGCTCGAGAAACCCGGCAACCAGGGCCTCGCGCCGCGGCCCGCGTTCGACGAGGAGCGCGCGGGAGGGTTCCTGGAGGCGGCGTGGGCGCGTCCGTTCTCGTGGGGCGCCTTCGAGGCGCGGGCGGGCGGCGGCGGCACGCGCGTCGACGCGCTGTCGCCAAAAAGTGTTTTTGCGCGCGCGCTCGGCGCATCGTCCGTCCGCGTCGCGTTCCGTCGCACTCGCGGACGGTCCGGATTCGGCGTCGATGGCGACGTGGCCGGGTCGGCGGGCGAGACGGCCGGAGCCGCGTGGACGCAGTGGTCGGCGGGCGGCCGCCTGTCCGCGATCCTGCCGTGGGTCGTCCTCTCGGCCTCCGCGCGCGGCGGCGGCACGGGGGGAGCACCGTCGCTCTTCGACCTCTACGCGGTCGGCGGCGCGCCGAACGCGATCCTGCCGCCGGGGCTGGACGGGAACCGGATCGCGAGCCCCGCGCTTCCGGCGGACGTCCAGGCGGGTCGGCGCTTCGAGCGCTTCCGGGCCGAGGCGGATGGGTCGGTCGTCCCGATCGTGCTCTACGCGGAGTGGCTGAGGGCCTGGAGCGCGGCGCGCCCCGATCCCGTTCGCGTCGTGGGCGCCGAGGTGCGGCTCGAGCGGCTGATCCCGGCCGAGTTCGGCCGGACGATCACCTTTCGGGTCGGGGCAGGCTGGATCGTGAGCGCCCTTCCCGAGATCCACACGGGGCGCGGATATGCTCAGCTCGTCTACCGCCCATGAGAAGCGCCTGGCTTCAAGCCGCCACCGCCGTGCTCGTCTTCGGAGCGGCCGCCTGCGCCTCGAAACCCACGCCGGCGCCGCCGCCGCCCCCGGCGGTCGCACCGCCCGCGGCGGAGCTCGCCCGGAGCGGCCTCGCGGTCGTGAAGCAGGCGGACGTCGTGCTTCGCGACTCTTCCCGCAATCGCGAGGTCCCGGTGCGGGTGACGTATCCCGAGGGCTCCGGACCGGATCCCGTGATCGTCTTCTCGCCCTCGGCCCGCGCGTCGGCCCGTTCGGTCGATCCGCTGGCGCGCTTCTGGGCCACCCGGGGCTTCGCCGTCCTCGTCCCCGGGCACGCGGACGCGGCGGGTGCGCCGGCCGGGGACCCGGATGACGCCCGCGAGTCGTCGGCCGACGCCACGCCGGATCCGAGAGCCTGGGAAGCGAGCGCGCGAGACGTCGCGTTCGTCGCGGCGGCGACCGGTGCCATCGAAACCCGCGTCGATGGACTCAAGCTGGACGAGGCCCGGCTCGGCGTGGGCGGCCAGTCGTTCGGCGCTTTCACGGCGATGCTGCTCGCCGGCGCCACCGTGGACGTTTCGAAGAAGGAGCGGGCGAAGAGCTTCGCCGATCCATTACCGAAGGCGTTTCTCCTGATCTCGCCGCCCGGAAAGGGTCAGCAGGGCCTGACCGAGAAATCGTGGACCGCGGTCGAGCGTCCGTTGATGGTCGTGACCGGGACGCGCGACTCCGGCACGAAGAACCAGGACGCCTCCTGGCGGCTCGACGCCTACCAGCTCTCGGCGGCGGGAGACAAGTTCGCGATCTTCATCGAAGGCGCCGGCCACGCGTCGATGACCGGACTGTCGGCCGAACCGGGAGCGGCCGTTCCGAAGGCCGGCCGGAAGACGACCACCGCCGACGCGGAGGTCGCGATCTTCCAGGACGTGAAGGCGGCGACGCTGGCGTTCTGGGAGGCGTACCTCAAGGGAGATGCCGGCGCCCGCGCGTTCCTCGCCGGCGATGGACTCGCCAAAGAGAGCGACAACCGCGCGCAGCTACTCAGGAGGTGAGTGGCGGAGTGACGCCCCTCACCCCTACCCCCTCTCCCGGAGGGTGAGGGGTGTCGTTCACTTTCTACCGGTCCGCGTAGTACTGGCGCGCGAAGACCAGGCCCTTGCGGCCGTTCGCGAGCGTCACCGCGATGTCGTGATCCCCGCGCGGCAGATGCGGTTTGACGAACACGAGGACGTACCGACCCGAGATCGCGCGGCCGACCCGGTCCATCACCAGCTCGGGGAAGAGGTGCGTCTTCTCGTAGTGGCCGCCCGTCAGGTCGGCAATCTGCTGGATCGAGCCCTCGAGCGAGTGGTAGTCGGCGTCGGTCACGTCGAGCGTGAAGATGTTGATGCGCGCTTCGGCCATGCGGTGCATCGCGTCGGTCCAGGCCTGCTGCTCGCTCGCGTTCGGGCCGGTCAGGCCTCCCACGGTGCCGAGCCCCCAGCCGAAGAAGAGCATCGACTTCCCGCCCGGAATGGTCGCCGCGGCGCGGGCGACGAGCTCGAGCGCGCGCTCGGGCGTCGCGCAACGCCGCGCCTCGCCGTCGTCGAGGAACCGCGCGAGGGACGGGTGGCTGTCGGGATCGGGCGGTCCCGCATCACCCTTGCGGATCGCGTCGTAGATCGCCCGCTCGAGCTTGCCGCGGTCGGACGTGAAGTCCTGCCGCAGCTTCAGGTGCGAGTCGTAGGAGACGACGGCGACTCGATCGGTCGAATCGAGCGTCGTCAGGAAGCGGCGCGCCTGGATGCCCATGCGGAGCAGGCCGTGGAGCCGCGAGATCTCGTGGTCCGTCTCGAAGAAGAGGATGATCACGCGCCCGGGCGGCAGGTCCGGCGACACGGCCGGAGTCCCCGAGGCGTCGGGCGGAAGCGCGCGCGGGTCGACCTCGGGCGTGCCCGCCGGCAGCCAGTCGACCGACTCGAGGACCACCGGCTGCCCGTCGACCGTCACGACGAAGTCCGAGGGGCCGAGCGACGGAATGGGCGAGCCGTCCGGATGGACCACGTGCGCGTCGACGACGACGCGCTCGACGACCGCCTCCTCGTGCACCGCGCCGCGCCGGTCGGCCGGATCCTGAGCCGCGGCGGCCGCCGCGAGGAGGGCCCCGACCATGGCGGCGGCCGCGATCCTCACGCGCTCCTCGACGACTCCCACGCCGTCTCGATACGCGCCGGCTGCCGGAGGGTTTGGAACACGACGCAGTACTGTTCGGTCTTCTCGCGGAGCGCGGCGAGCTGCTCCGGGGTCGCGCCCGGCGCGGCGACGTCGAATCGCACCCGGATGTCCTCGAAGCCGACGGGGACCTCCCTCGAGACGCCGAGGGTGCCGCGCAGGTCGAGGTCGCCCTCGACCGTGACCGCGATCCGCTCGAACGAGATGCCCATTGCGGTCGCGACCAGCTGACACGTGATCTGCGCGCACGCGGCGAGCGCGCCGAGGAGCAGGTCGCCCGAACAGGCGCCCGTGCCGGGGCCGCCGGTGCCCGCGTGCGCCTCGGCCGCGTAGACGGCGCGCCCGATGTCGACCGAGCACGTCATCGGCGTCCCGGTCTCTCCTCCCGACGCGCGCAGCGTGATCCGCGAGCTCGACGGGTCGCTCCGGTAGCGCTCCTTGAAAGGGCGCTGCACCGACTTCAGGTCCATCGCGGCTCCTCCCGGAGCGGCCAGTGTCGCACAGACGCGCGGCGGGAGAACGCCGCGAAAAGACCAGCCAGGCGGCGGGCGGGTGCCCGGCGCGAGTACGACGGGCCCGCTTCCGAGGACGAAGACCGCTTCGGAAGGTTCGAACGATCGACCGGCTCCTCGTTACAATCGACGTGTTCCATGGCGGGCCGCGAACGCCCATGACTCTCCCGATCGGGTCGAAGCTCGGTTCGTACGAGATCGTCTCGTCTCTCGGCGCCGGCGGTATGGGAGAGGTCTATCGGGCGAGGGACGACCGCCTGGGCCGCGACGTGGCCCTCAAGGTGCTGCCCGCGGAGGTCGCGTCGGATGTCGGCCGACTCCGACGGTTCGAGAAAGAGGCCCGCTCGGCGTCCTTGCTCAACCACCCGCACATCGTGACGGTCTACGAGATCGGGGAGTCGGCCGGGCGAGCCTTCATCGCCATGGAGCTCGTCGAGGGACGCACGATGCGCGAGATCCTCGCGGATGGCCCTCTTCCCACGAGAAAGGCGCTCGCGATCGCGACCCAGCTCGCCGATGGCCTCGCGAAGGCGCACGGCGCAGGAATCGTCCATCGGGACCTGAAGCCGGAGAACGTCATGGTGACGCGCGACGGCTTCGCGAAGATCCTCGACTTCGGCCTCGCGAAGCTGACGCAGCCGGAGGCGGACAGCGGCGCAGGCACCGAGATGCGAACGGTCTCGGAGGGCACCGAGCCCGGCATGGTGGTCGGGACCGTCAGCTACATGTCGCCGGAGCAGACGCTCGGAAGGCCGCTCGATTACCGATCGGACCAGTTTGCCCTCGGCTCGATGGTCTACGAGATGCTCGTCGGGAAGAAGGCCTTCGGCCGCCCGACGGGACCGGAGACGATGACGGCGATCATCCGGGAGGAGCCGGAGCCGCTCGCCGCGGTCGCTCCGTCGGTGCCGGCGCCGCTCCGCTGGATCGTCGAGCGGTGCCTCGCGAAGGACCCCGAGGACCGGTACGCGTCGACCCGCGATCTCGCCCGCGACTTCGCCTCCCTCCGAGACCACCTGTCGGACCTGTCCGTCTCGAGCGCGGCGGTGTCGGCGCGGCGCCCGCGAGCTCTCTGGAGCCGCGCGAGCGCCGCCGCCGTGCTTCTCGCGCTCGTCGCCGCGGCCGGGGTGCTCGCGGGAAGACGCCTGGCTCGAGTGCCGTCGCCCACGTTCACACCCGTGACGTATCGCCGCGGCTCGATCCTCTCCGCGCGGTTCGCGCCGGATGGCGAGTCGGTCGTCTATTCTGCGGCGTGGGACGGCAACGCCCCGCGGCTCTTTCTCAAGCGGCGGGACAGCCCCGACGAGGTGCCGATCGCGCTCCCGAGCGCCGACATCCTCTCGATTTCGAGGTCAGGTGAGATGGCGATCGCGCTCGACTGTCGCTGGACGCACAACGGAGTCTGCAGCGGCGCCCTGGCGCGGGCGCCCATGACGGCCGGCGCGGCCCGGCCGGTCGCGGACAACGTGCAGCAAGCGGACTGGTCGCCGGACGGGGACGGTCTGGTCGTGGCCCGCGACCTCGGGGGCCGGGGACGCATCGAGTTTCCGGTCGGGAAGGTGCTTTACGAGACCGCCGGGCACACGAGCTATCCGAGGCTGTCCCCGAAAGGGGACCGGGTCGCGTTCCTGGATCACCCGTTCAAAGTGGACGACCGGGGGTCCGTGGCCGTCATGGATCTGGCCGGCCACAAGCGAACGCTCACCCGGGAGTGGGAGGGAATCGAGGGCCTCGCCTGGTCGCCCGGAGGCGACGAGATCTGGTTCACCGCGGCGGACATCAGCGCGTCGTTCGCCCTCCACGCCGTGAGCGAGAGCGGGCGCGAGCGCCTCCTGGCGCGGTTTCCATCGGGGATGAGGCTTCACGACATCTCCCGCGCCGGGCGCGTGCTCTTCACGCAGGAAAGCTCCCGGGTCCAGATCGCCGGCCGGATCAGCGGCGAGGAGCGGGAGCGCGATCTGGGCTGGCTCGACTGGTCTCTCGCCCGCGACATCTCCCGGGACGGGAAGACGCTGCTGTTCGAGGAAAGCAACGCCGCCGTCGGATCGGACTACGCCGTGTGCCTGCGTGGGATGGACGGATCTCCGGTCGTCCGACTCGGTCAGGGGTCCGCTCTGGCGCTCTCTCCCGACGGGAAGTGGGCGCTGACGGGTCTCATTACCGGGGACGCCCCGCTGGTGCTCCTCGCGACCGGCGCGGGCGAGCGTCGTGTTCTCCCGACCGCCGGAATCCATCCGGAAGAGGCGGAGTGGCTGGACGCCAGACGCATCGTTTTGGCGGGAGCGGCGGTCGGGCGCCCGATGCGGCTCTACGTCCAGGACATCGACGGAGGAGCCCCGCGCCCCATGTCGCCGGAAGGCATCGAAGCCAGTTACATCGACCGCATCGCGCCCTCGCCCGACGCCCGGTTCGTGGCCGCGGTCGGGCCGGATCACAGGATCGCGCTCTATCCCGTCGATGGAGGGACGCCGCGCTCGCTCCCGGCCGCGACCGAGGGCGAATTCCCTCAGCGCTGGAGCGGAGACGGCCGGTGGCTGTACATCCGCGGATCGAGAGCTCTCGAGCCGCCCGGACGCATCTTTCGGATCGACGTCGCGACGGGGCGTCGCGAACCCTGGAGGGAGCTGATGCCGGCGGATCCGACCGGGGTGAGGGTCATCGGGGCCAGCGCTCTGGGCGTCGACGGGCAAACGTACGCGTACAGCTACGGCCTCACCTTTTCCCAGCTCTTCGTCGCCGAAGGAATCCGGTAGCCCACGGGTTCAGCGCGCGTCCTTGTAGATCTTCCCGCCCTTCATCACGAGGACCGCGATCAGGTCGGCCCACTTGCCGGGCTCGAGCGAGCCCGCGTCGTTGCCGCGGCCGATCAGCTCGGCGGCCGAGACGGTCGCCGAACGGATCGCCTCCATCGGCGTCTGGCCGTACTTCACCTGCCAGGCGAACTGGCGCGCGTTCAGGCCGTGGGGGAAGTTGCTGACGTCCGTGCCGAAGGCGATGGGGACTCCCGCGGCCACCGCCTTGCGGAAGGCCTGGCGCTGGATCTCGTCCGCTTCGGGCTGCTTGTTCGCGAAATCCCCGGGATACCCGGCGCCGCGCCCTGGCGGATCCACTCGGCATCGTAGATGTCGGCGACGAGGTATGTCCCGTGTTCCTTCATGAGACGGATGCCTCCGTCGTCGAGGTACGTCCCGTGCTCGATCGAGGCGACGCCCGCCTTCACGGCGAGCTTGATGCCGTCGGTCGAGTGGGCGTGCGCGGCGACCTTCAGTCCCTTGTGCGCGGCCTCCTCGACGGCGGCCCTTAGCTCGTCGTAGCCGTACTCGACCGCGTGCGGGTCCGAGCCGTGCGTCAGAAACGCGCCTGTCGCCAGGACCTTGATGAGGTCGACGTCGTGCTGGGCGATGTCGCGGACTCGTTGCCGGACCTGGTCCACGCCGTCGGCGATGCCGAAGCGCAGGTCCCAGGGAAGGGCGACGTCCGGGGCGAACCCGGTGATCGCGCCGCCCCCGGTGATCGTCAGGTAGGCGCCCGCGACGAACATGCGCGGGCCGGGAAAATCGCCGCGCGCGATCGCGTCCCGCATCGCGACGTCCACGAACGCGCGGTACGTGCCGACGTCGCGCACGGTCGTGAAGGCCGCCTCGAGCGTTGCCCGCGCGTTCGGGACCGACTCGAAGGCGCGGTCGGCCGCGCTCTTCTTCAGGTCCGAGAGAGGGTCCTTGTCGTGGACGTAGTCGCCGACGAGGTGGGTATGGCAGTCGATCAGACCGGGGAGCACGGTGAGCGACGACAGATCCACGACCTTCGCGCCGGCGGGGATCGCGAGCGCCGGTCCCACCGCCTTCACGCGGCCGTTCTCGACGAGGATCACCGCGTTCGGCGCGACCGCGCCCGCCTTCGGGTCGACGAGTCGTCCGGCCTTGACCGCGACGATCTCGGCCGCCGAAGCCGACGCCGCCACCAACAGCGCGAAGAGCGCCGCCGGGATCCGTGTCCGCTTCATGAAGATCGCGCCGTCACGAAAGTGGCGCGATTCTACGGCACCCCCGGTTAGAATCCCGGCGGCCCACGAATGACTCTCTCCGCCGGAACGAAGCTCGGTCCCTTCGAGGTCGTCGCGCCCCTCGGCGCGGGCGGCATGGGCGAGGTGTACCGCGCGAAGGACTCGCGCCTCGGGCGCGAGGTCGCGGTCAAGGTGCTGTCGCCGGAGTTCGCCGCCGACGCCGACCGGCGCAAGCGGTTCGAGCAGGAGGCGCGCTCGGCCTCGGCCCTCAACCACACGAACATCGTCACGATCCACGACATCGGCGCCGACGCGAACACCGTCTACATCGCGATGGAGCTCGTCGACGGCGGCACGCTGCGGGAGGCCCTCCACTCCGGCGCGATCCCGACCAAGCGGCTGCTCGCGCTGGCCTACCAGATCGCCGACGGGCTCGCGAAAGCGCACGCGGCCGGCATCGTCCACCGGGACCTGAAGCCCGAGAACGTCATGGTCACGAAGGACGGGACCGTCAAGATCCTCGACTTCGGGCTGGCGAAGCTCCTGAAGGAGCAGCCGGAGGACACGTCGAATCTGCCGACGGCGCAGGCGACGCAGGCGGGGATGGTCCTGGGCACGATCGGCTACATGTCGCCGGAGCAGGCGAGCGGGAAGGTCGTCGACTTCCGGTCCGACCAGTTCGCGCTCGGCTCGATCCTCTACGAGATGGCCACGGGCAAGCGCGCCTTCCAGCGCGGCACGTCCGCCGAGACGCTCACGGCGATCATCCGCGAGGAGCCCGAGCCGATCCCGCAGCTGAACGCGACCGTGCCCGCCCCGTTCCGCTGGATCGTGGAGCGCTGCCTGCAGAAGGACCCGGAGGAGCGCTACGCCTCGACGCGCGACCTCGCCCGCGACATCCGCGGCGTGCGCGAGCACCTCTCGGAGGCCGTCAGCGGCGTGATCGCCGAGGTCTCGGGCGCGACGCCAGCGGTCCCGCCGGCGCGGAAGCGCTCGGCGCTCGGCCCTGTCGCGGTCGCCGTCGTGGTCCTCGCCGCGCTCGGCGCGGGCATGTTGCTCCAACGCGGCCTCGTGAAGCATCTGCCGCCCTCGTACCAGCAGATCACGTTCGGCAGCGGCACGATCCGCGCGGCGCGATTCGCGCCGGACGGGCAGACGATCGTCTACAGCGCGGCCTGGGCCGGCGAGCCGCTCAAGCTCTTCCTCAAGCACCCCTCGAGCCCCGACTCGCTGCCGCTCGAGCTGCCGAGCGCGAACCTGCTCTCGATCTCGCCGTCGGGCGAGATGGCGATCGCGATCGACTGCCGCTCGAACCACACCGGGGTCTGCGCGGGCACGCTCGCGCGCGCCGCGCTGACCGGCGGCTCGCCCCGCGACGTCGCCGAGGGCGTGCAGGAGGCGGACTGGGCGCCGGACGGTTCGAACCTGATGATCGTGCGCGACGTCGGCGGGAAGTCGCGCCTCGAGTTCCCGATGGGCAAGGTCCTGTACGAGACGTCGGGCCACATCAGCTACGCGCGCCTGTCGCCGAAGGCGGACCGCATCGCGTTCCTCGACCACCCGTTCCCGCTCGACGACGCCGGCACGGTCGCGGTGATCGACCTCGCCGGCAAGAAGACGACGCTGACCGCGAAGTGGGCGAGCGAGGGCGGCCTCGCGTGGTCGGCGTCCGGCGACGAAGTCTGGTTCACCGCCACGGAGGCGGGCGCGAACCGCTCCCTCTACGCGGTGACGCCGGCCGGCAAGCTCCGCGTCGTCACGCGCGTGCCCGGCGGGCTGAAGCTCCACGACGTCGCGCGGAGCGGCCGCGTCCTCCTCACCCGCGAGAGCCCGCGCGTCGGCGTCCTCGCGATGCTGCAGGGCGACACGCGCGAGCGCGACATGTCGTTCCTCGACTATTCCTTCGCCGCCGACCTGACGCCGGACGCGGGCGTGCTCCTCTTCGACGAGGAGGGCGAGGCCGGCGGCGCCAACTACACGGTCTTCGTCCGGAAGGCCGATCGGTCTCCCGTCGTGCGGCTCGGCGAGGGCAATGCGATCGCGATCTCGCCCGACGGGAAGTGGGCGCTCTCGATGATGCCGAACCCGAACTCGCCCTTCATTCTGCTGCCGACGGGCACCGGAGATCGCCGCGAGATCAAGACGGGGGGCATCGGTCCCGAACAGGCCGCCGCATGGCTGCCGGACAGCAAGAGCATCGTCTTCGCGGGCACGGAGCCGGGCCACCGCCAGCGCCTCTACGTGCAGTCGATCGAGGGCGGCGCGCCGAAGGCGATTTCGCCGGAGGGGATCGTGGCGGGCCTGCCCGGTTTCGCGGTGACGCCCGACGGGAAGTCGGTCGCCGCGATCGGCCCCGAGAGGAAGGCGATGATTTTCGCCATCGACGGTGGCACGCCGCGCGAGCTTGGCGGTGTCTCGGACGGAGAGTTCCCACTGCGCTTCTCGGCAGACGGCCGCTCCCTCTATCTCTGGAAGCGCAGCGACGTGCCGGCGCGGGTGACGCGCCTCGAGGTCGCCACCGGAAAACGCGAGCCCTGGAAGGACCTGATGCCGGCCGACCCATCCGGGGTCGAGAGGATCTCGAACGTGCTCGTGACGCCCGACGGAAAGGGTTACGCGTATTGCTTCGCCCGTCTCCTCTCCGACCTCTTCGTCGTCGAGGGCCTGAAGTAACCGTTCTCGCATGACCGCCGACGCCAAACCCTTCTCGCCGGCCTATCCGACCCTCGAGTCCCTGCGAACCCTGGGCGAGATGTGGAACGCCTCGCCGCCCATGCGCCACTTCGGCGCGCGTCTCGAGTTCGACCGCGTGGACCGCGTGCGTGCGGTGATCGACCCCGTCACGCCCGTGCACCGCGGCGGTCTCGGCACGGAGGCGATCAACGGCGTCGTGCTGGCCGGCCTCTTCGACCTCGTGATCGGCACCGTCGGCTGGCTGACGCGTCCCGACACGCGCTCGGCGACCGTCAACCTCTCGATGACGTTCTTCCGCCCGACGCGCGGGGAACGGATCGCGGCGGAGGCGCGGCTCGTGCGCGCCGGGTTGAACCTCGTGTTCGCCGCGGCCGAGATCCTCGACGGGGACGGGCGGGTGACGGCGCGGTGCGACGGCACGTGCGCGATCGCGCTCGGAAAGGCGGACAGCCAGGAGATCTACGAGCGGATGCGGGGGGGAGGGGTGGCGCCGTAGGCCTCTCGCGCGGGAAGACTGCGGCTTGCCCCCCTCACCCGGCCTCTCCCCCCGCTGTCGCGGGTGGAGAGGAGAAGGTGGTCCGGACGCGGCACTCAGTTCGGCTGAAGACGCGGCGGCCGGCGCCGCGTCCGGACTATCTTGAGTTGGCCTCCATCAGCTTGGCCGCCGTCCGCACCTGCTCCGCCGCCTTCTCGATCACGGCCGCCGTCTTCGCGGCGGCGGGGTTGACCTCGTCCCACGTCTTCTGCTCGATCGCCTCGCGCACGGCCGGGAGCGTCTTCACGGAATAGCCGGTGTAGGCGCCGGGCGCGTACACGAAGTGCCGGTACCACGGCCGCGCCGGCAGGCCTCCCTCGGCCGTGAGCGCCGCCTCGAAGCCTCGCAGCGCGGCGTTCCAGCGCGCGAGCGCCTCCTTGGACGGCCGCGGCGCGGCCGCCGCGAACGCGAGGTCCCAGGCGCGCGCGTAGGCGCCCGCCGCCGCCGTCAGCGCGTCGGACGCGTTCTGGAGCGGAGAGAAGTCGAAGTGGGGCACGGCGACCTCGGTCTTCGGCGCGACGTACGGCTTGTGGGGATCGGCGACCGACCACGCGAGGTTCTCCTCGATCTGCTTGTTCCTCTCCTCGGTGTCCTTGCGCCGCGTGTCGGCGAGCGTCTGGACCTCCTTGACGTACTTCGCGATCGACTCGGCCGCCGCCGCGAAGTCGAACGGCAGGACGTCGGCGTCGGCGAGGCGCAGCGTCATCGTGCCCGCCGTCTGCGCGAGCGCGCGCGCGTAGACGAAGTCGGCGTCGCCGAACTTCGTGTACCAGGTGAAGTCGTCGTAGATCGAGTGATAGATCCCGCCCTGGTCCTCGCCGCCGAAGCCGAGGTTCAGCGAAGCGATGCCGGCGTGCTGCAGGAACGGCGTGAAGTCGGAGCCGGACCCGAGCGCCTCGAGGCGGAGCCCGGCGCGCTCCCGGGCCTCCTGCCGGTCCTCCGGCTTGTCGGCGTCCGCGATGCGCCTGAGCCGCGCGCGCGTGAGGACCGGGATCTTCTTCTCCGGGTCCTCGACCTCCGCCGCCGCGCCCGCGACGAGCGGCTCGAGCGCCGCGGAGCCGCCGGCGTTTAAGAATCCGCGGCCGTTCCCGTCGGAGTTGATGTACGCGACGCCCTTCGCCGCGAGCTCGGTGGCGTGCGTCTCGACCCACTCGGTCGAGCCGAAGAGCCCCTCCTCCTCGCCGTCCCAGGCGCAGAGGATGATCGTGCGCTTCGGCCGCCAGCCCTTCTGAACGAGCGCGCCCAGCGCGCGCGCCTCCTCGAGCATTCCGACGAGCCCGCTGATCGGGTCCTCGGCGCCATTGACCCAGGCGTCGTAGTGATTGCCGCGGATCACCCACTCGTCGGGCCACACCGATCCGGGGATGCGCGCGACGACGTCGCGGGCGGGCACCATCGTCCAGTCGAACGCGAGCTTGACGTGGACCGTCCCGGGGCCGGGGCCGATTCGGTACGTGATCGGGAGGGCCCCGCGCCACGCCTCCGGCGCGACTGGCCCCTCGAGCGCGGCGAGGAGCGGCTTCGCGTCCGCGTACGAGATCGGCAGTACCGGGATCTTCGTGATGGTCTGGGCGTCCTTCCTCTCGAGGCGCTTCGCGCCCGCGGTCGCGCCGACGCCCGGCGTCAGCGGATCGCCCGAGTACAGGGGCATGTCCGCGACGCTGCCGCGCTGCACGCCCTGCTCCGGGCGGAACGGTCCCTTCGGGTAGACCTCGCCCTGGAAGTAGCCGTCGTCCCGCGGGTCCGAGTAGATGATGCAGGCGAGGGCGCCCTTCTCCGCGGCGACCTTCGGTTTGATGCCGCGCCAGCCGCCGCCGTAGCGCGCGATCACGATTTTCCCGCGAACGTCGATGCCCAGCTTCTCCAGCGCCTCGTAGTCGTCGGGGTTCCCGTAGTTGACGTAGACGAGCGCCGCCGTGGCCTCTCCGTCGATCGAGAAGGCGTTGTAGGTCGGGAGCTGCTGCGCCGTCTGTCCCGACGTCGGATCATCGGGGACCGGCGTCTCGGCGAGCGCGGCGCGGAACTTCGTCGGCGCGACCAGCTCGAGCACGCGCTCCTTCGGCGTCGGGAAGAGAACGTCGAACGTCTCGATGCGCGCGTCGAGGCCCCACGAGCGCAAACGCTCGAGGATCCACTCGGCGTTCTTCGCGTCCTGCGCCGAGCCGAGATGGTGCGGCGCCTCCGACAGGCGCCGCATCGACTCGCGCGCGACCGAGGGATCCGGAATCGCGCGGAAGGCGCGCTCGATGCGGAGCTCCTCGGCGGCGCTCTCCGGGAAGAAGCCGCGGGGGGAGGGCGCGGGCGCCGGCGCCGGAGATGCGGCGACGAACACGACGAGCGCGAGCGCGGCGACGAAACTTTTCATGGCGTCCTTTCGAAAGAGCGGCGCAAGCATAAATCCGTTGCCGCTCCGGCCGGGCGCGGGTAAAATGAGGTCGTCCAAATCGGGGACGGGATCGGCGAATCGAGCGCCGGCGCCCCGACGCTTCGGAGGGCCGATTGGCATTCGACCTCGCTCCGAACGCATCACCCCGGCGGGGGGCGCGCCCCTCCGGCCCTCCGGCTTCAGGACGCCTTTCATGAAACTCGTGTGGTCGCAGTCCGCGCGCCGCGTCGAGGACCGCCCGCGGAACCTGCTCCTCGTCTCGGTCCTCTGCATCTTCCTCGGGGGAGTCGTCGTGGGCGCCGGTGGCCGCGACCTCGCCGAGGCGCCTCGACCCGTGCGCGCCGTGTTCGCGAGCCTGCTGACGACCGGCGCGGTCCTCTTCGTCGTCGCGGTGGCGCTCGCGGCCGTCCGCCGCGGCACCCGGCGCGGTCCCGCCCGGCTGTCTCTCGCCCGTCCGCTCGAAGGTCCTGCCGCTTCGGCTGGGGAGCGGCATTTCGGACAGGAGGAACGACGGTGAAGCACGACAACGTTGTCCCGTTCGATCCCGCGCGGCGGGGAGGCGCCGCGCGACGCGGCGCTCCCGACAAGTACGAGAAGGAGGCGCCCGGATTCGTGGCGCTGAAGTGTCCGACGTGCGCGTCCTCGCTCCGGCTCGAACCGGAGTGGCTGGAGGACGACGTCGATCTCCTGTGCGGCCGCTGCGAGACGGAGATCCCGCTCGTCCACGCGAGGGAAGTCGTCAGTTAGCCGGTCCGGACGCTTTGCGGGCTATCTCTCGAGCGGCTTGAGGTAGATCCACCGCCGCGGCATGTCCACGACGGCGTGGAACCGCAGCAGGAGCGGGTAACCGAGAAGCCCGTCGTCGCCCCACTCGGGGTAGAAGCCGCGGTTCTCCACGCTCGCGGGCATCGTCGGAAGGCGGACGGGTCCCCACGAGAAGCCGCGCGCCTCTCCGCGGGCGACGTCGGCGCGTTCCGCGCTCGCGGCGGCCAGGCGGAGCGCGAAGGCCCCGGTGTCCGACCCCGCCGCGAGTCGCAGGTTCGTCTTGCCGCGCGAGAGGATCGCGACCGGAACGTCGCCATCGTCGTCGATCGCGGCACGGTAGAAGCCCTCGGGCTGCTCGAAGCGCGCCGGGTCGCGCAGGCGCAGCACGCCGGCGGCCGGATCGACCTCGACGACCGTCTCCCGGAAGAGCGGCGCGCCCGCGCGCGCATCGGCGCCCGCCGGAAGAGCGTCGTCGCGGCGGACCCACACCGACGGCCACGTCGCGCCCGCGATCTCGAGCGCGACGCCCTTCGCGAGCGGCCGGCCCCACGCGTCGGTCTCGAAGCGCAGGCCGAGGCTGTCGGCGAGCGCCGGGGAAACGGCGACGGGCCCCCTCTCGGCCGCGTCGATCGCGAGGCGGACAGGATGGCCCGAGACCGAGGCGTCGACGAGCACCGCTCCGGACCGGCGCTCGAACGGGACGTCGCGGGGCGGCTCCGGCACGACGGCGCGCCCGCCGCCGACGGTGACGCCCGCGATCGGCCCGGTCGGAAGGCCGGACCAGGCGAGCGCCACGCGGATGGGCGCGGACGGGTCCGAGCGGTCGGTCCAGGAGGAGAGCGACTGGAAGTCGAGCACGAGCCGGGGAGCGTTCGCGGCGAGGAGGCGGGCGTCGGCGCGCGAGAAAGTGAGGCGGAGGCGGTTGCCGCCCTCGGGCGTCAAATCCAGGCTGACGCGTTCGCCGTCGGCCGGCCCGAGCTCGAGCCAGGCGTTCTCGCGGTCCGCGAACAGCCACGCGCGCCGGAAGAAGTACGAGCGGGTCTTCAGCTCGCGAAGGACCTCGTCCGAGACCACGCGCGTGACGCCGTCCCCGTCCGTATACCAGGCGCGCGCCGACTCGATGCCGCGCGCGGTCTCGAGGCCGGCCGAGCGGATCTCCTCGCGGTAGCGAAACGGCTCCCACCGGATCTCGTCGACGCCCGAAGTCCCCGGCGGCCCGGCCAGGGAGAGCCGCATCATCCCGCTCGCGGCCAAGGGCTTGGCCCCGGTCGTCTTTCGGAAGCGTTCGAGGATCCGGTCCGCGGTGCGGGATGCCTCCCAGCGTCCGCACGCCGTCGCGCCGGCGGAGACCAGGAGCGCGAGGGCGAGCGCGAATCGCCGGCGGCTCGAGCGCTCCTCCACGGCCGCGCGATCATACGCTCTGGGACGAGCGAAAACGCGCACGCCGACGAAAAATACTCTTGCGCGGCGGCGCGCCGTGGGGTCTAGAATACGCCCCAGTTTGTGACGCCCGTGAGGGCGATTCCAGAAGAAAAGGGGTAGGAAATATGGCAACTGGCTCTAAGGCGCTTTCCAAGTCCAATATCGCCGATCACCTCTCGAAGTCCACGGGAACGACGAAGCGGGTCGCGACGCAGTTCCTCGATGACCTGACGGCGCTCGCCTACAAGGAAGCGAAGAACAGCTTCACGATCCCGGGCGTCGGCAAGCTCGTTCTGGTCAACCGCAAGGCGCGCATGGGCCGCAATCCGGCCACCGGCGAAGAGATCAAGATTCCCGCGAAGCGCGTCGTGAAGTTCCGCGTCTCGAAGAAGGCGAAGGACGCGATCCTCGGCGCGAAGAAGTAGTTTTTTCGTCAGAGGAGATGAAAGCGGTCCCGAGAGGGGCCGCTTTTGTTTTCAGGGGGCGCTCGCCGCGAACACCATGCGCACGGTGTTTTCCTCCTGCCGCGTCGCCGAGACGTCGGCGCCGATCGACGGGCGCACCCAGGCGGGGATCTCGGCCGAGATTCCGCCGCCCGCCTTCTTCGAGCGCGTGATCTTCGCGGTCAGCTCGACCGACGTCAGCCGCTGCGGCATCCCGGCGGCCGAGGCGGCCCGCGCGAGGTCCCGCGCCGTGTTCATCGCGGCGTCGACGAACTCGCGCACGCCGGCCACGGTCGGTGCCGGCGCGATCCGGTGCGCGCCCGCCGCCGGGATCTCGAGCGTGAGCTCCTGGACGAACGAGGTCTCGGCCGAGCGCGAGGCCTCGGCGTCGAGCAGCAGGATCTCCACCTTGGCGCCCATCTTCGTCTCGGTGCCCACCGTGAGGTGGAACTCGATGCGCTTCAGGACGAGGCCCGCCTCCGCGGCGGCGGGATTGCGTCCGGCCGCGACGTCGGCGACCGCGGCGACGAAGTCGGCCGGAGCGATCGTGTCGGCGGGATGCGACGCTTCGGCGGGAGGCGCGGAGGCGCAGCGCACGGCGAGAGCGCCGACGACGAGAACGAGGACGGCAGCGAGTCTCCTCACGACACCTCCCGTCGAGCGATCCAGATTCTCTTCAAACGCCGCACGCCGTCCGGATCGCGAACCACGGCGTGCGTCTTCCGCTCTCGGGCGAGCGCGAGGGAGTCCGGGGCGAAGCCGGCGACCTCCGCGACGCGGCGCCGCCGCACGAGGAATCGGACGAAGGCCTTCGCGTCCTCGACGTCGCGGTCCTCGACCGGGTGCACGCGCGACGCGCGCAGGAAACCGCCGCCGTCGAAGCCGAGCGCGAAGCCGTCCGCGATCTCGACGCAGGCGCCGTCGGCGGGGCCGTACTCCCGTCCGCGCAGCCGGAGATCGCGGCGCCACCGTCCGCGCAGCACGCGCAGGCCCGCGGCCTGCTCGGGGAGCGCGCCGCGCGTGCCCCGCGCGAGGAGGGCGCCCTCGGTGCCCGGCAGCCGCGCCGCGACCGCGCGGGCGAGCGCGACGTTCCCGGTGGGGTCGTCCGGAGGCACGGAGAGTTGCGGGTCCTCGTCGGGCGACAGCTCCGCCGGCACGTCGGGGCCGTCGAGGAGCAGGCGCTTCACGAGGAGCTCGCCGACGGTGTGCGCGGCCGCGGCTCCCTCGCGCGCCGCCGTCTCGCGCACGAGGCGTCGCGCCACGCGGCCGAAGAAGTCGGCGCCCGACGGCGCGGTGTCGGCCGCGGCCACGCAGATCCGGGCGGTCCGCTCCGCCGCGGCGGCGAGCGCGGCGGCCCGGTCGCGCCCGGGCGCCGCGCGGAAGAGGGCGACCAGGATGTCCCATGCGGCGCCCGTCATGACGCGGCAGAAGGAGTGCGGCTCGGCGGAGAGGGAATTCGCCGGCGCCGAATCGGGGAGCTTCGTCGGGTCCTCGTACCGGAACGCGTTGACCGCGTCCCGGAGCGCGCCGGGAGGCGCCGCGTCCGGACCGTACGCGTCGCGGACCGCCTTGCCGAGCTGCTCGGCCAGGCGCGAGACCAGGTTCGAGCGCGCCGGGTCGTCGCGCGTCGCGCCGATGACGTCCGCATCGAGCACGGGCTCGGTCAGCGCACCGAAGATCGCGGCGAGATCGCCGAAGGCCTCGTGGAACGCGGCGACCTCGAAGTGCGGCGCGTCCCAGAGATCCGGGCGCAGCGCGTCGAGGATGGCGTGGCCCTGCTCGTGCGTCGAAACGTCGGGGCTCTCGCCGGAGTAGACGGCGGCCTTCGTCTTCGGGTCCACGCCGCGGAAGAAGTTCAGGGCCTTCCGGTCGTAGAAGGCGTTGAAGTCTTCGCCCGCGACCGGGATCGCGGGAAGAACGGCCCCGGGGGTCCACGTTCCCGGCCGCGGCGCCAGGCGCGTCCACATCCGCTTGCCGCGGTCGAGGGCGAAGGCGAGCTCCCAGTAGAGGAACTCGGGCGTGCCGGGCGCGTAGCGGGCCGCGGCGGGCGCCGGCCCCTGGATGCGAAAGGCCCATGGTCCCGTCGCGTTCGCCGCCGGCGGAGCCACGGCCGCGAGGCGATCGCCGATCGCGGCGGGATCGTCGCGGTAGACTTGGATGAGCGAACGATCGGCTTGTTTCACGGGAGCGGAGCTCGAGTCTCGCGAAATTGTACCAATGCGCTATCCTGTTTCGGCATGCGCCGATTCTTCGCGGCAGCGTTCCTCGCTGGCGCCGCGCTCGCGGTCGTTGCGCAGGAGAAGCCGGAGAAGAAGACCGGTTGGCCGCTCTCGCTCGCCGACGGGCTGCCGAAGGAGCTCCCGGGATATCAGGCCGCGCCGACCGATCCGCTCCCGGACACGGACCAGAACGAGATGGGCGTGTTCACGCAGGTCACCCGATTCTTCCAGCGGATCGAGAGCTCGACCGTGACGCGCCAGTTCCAGTTGGTCGTGCAGGACTACGGCAAGGACAAGAACCTCGAGCCCGTCATCCAGAAGGCCGTGGCCGAGGCGGCGACCCACCCGAACGTCGAGGCGCGCGACGTCGCGATCGCCGGATACAAGGCGTTCGCCGTGACCGACCGCTCGAGCGGCAACCCGACGACCCTCGTCACCGTCCTCGTGCTGCCCTCTCGGCTCGTGCTCGGGCAGGGCGCCAACGTGGACCGCGACACGGCCATCAAGCTGCTCTCGCACGTGGACTTCGCGAAGGTCGCGGCCGCCAAGTGACGTCGGGGCAGGCCCGCGGCGTTCGCGTGCGGCGGGCGATCCGCACGGACTGGCCGCGGATGCTCGAGATCTACCGCGAGCTCGCGACCTTCGAGCAACTCCCGCCGCCGAACGATGACGAGGCCGTGCGGCTCGGCGCGATGATCTTCGACGCGGGGCGCCTCGAGGCGCTCGTCGCCGAGGTCGACGGGGCGATCGAGGGGATGGCGATCTTCTCGGAAGGCATCGGCTCCTCGTTCCGCGCCCGCCCGATGCTCTTCCTCGAGGACCTCGCGGTCACGGAGGCGGTGCGCTCGCGGGGCGTCGGCGCCGCCCTCATGGCCGCGCTCGCTCGAGAGGGCGTGGCGCGCGGGGCGCTGCGGATGGAGTGGGCCGTGCTCGACTGGAACGTGGACGCGATGCGCTTCTACCGCCGGCTCGGCGGGGCGCCGCGCCAGACCTGGGTTCAGTACGTTCTCGAAGAGGGCGCGATGAAGCGGCTGGCCGCCGCCGAGGGCTGAGCCCTACCCGTTCGGTACGTCCCAGAGGTGTTTCACGGCGGGATGGTCCCACGCGATCCGGAGCTCGTCGGGCGCGGAGGGATCGAAGGTCTCCGTCACGAAGTAGAGCAGCGCGCAGGGATTCGTCAGCGGACGGTAGCCGTGCGCGACGCCGGCGGGGATCCGCACGAGCGCGTCCATGCCGCCGCCCGCGACGAGGACCTGGGTCTTTCCGAAGGTGGGGGAGGCCTTCCTCACGTCGAACAGGACGAACTTGGCCTTCGAACCCGGCGGGACGAACCAGATGTCGTCCTGCTTCAGGTGGTAGTGGAGGCCCTTGATGTGTCCCTCGGCGTCCACGACCGAATAGTTCATCTGCGCGACGGGGACGCCCTGGAAGAATTCGGCCAGCTCGCGGCCGGCCGCGCCGCTCGCGCGGGAACGGAAGATCTCGAGGAAGAAGCCGCGGTCGTCCGTGAAGCGCGCGAGCCGGAGCGTCTTCACGCCCTCGATCGGCGCCGGCTTCGCGTAGTCCTTCGGGGCCGTCCGGAACTCCGGAGCGATGTCGTCGGGCGTCAAGCGGATCCTCCTGCCGCGAATTCTAGCTTCGAAAAAAAACGGGCGGTTCCCCCGCCCGTCTGACTCCGGCGCGGACCGGGACTATTTCATCGACGCCTTCGCCGCCTCGGGCTTGAGGTCGCCCCTCGCGGTCCACGCAATCGTGAAGCCGTTGCGCTTCTCCCACGTGTACTTCGGGAACTGGTCCGTTCCGTTGAAGTGGTGCGTCGAGTAGCCGAGCACGAACCCGTCGTTCGAGTTCGAGAACCAGTACTGCAGGTTCTTGATCACGACCGGATCCTTCTTGTCCGGGCGCAGCGTGGCCGACTTGTCGATCGAGATCTCGGACATGCCGCTCGCCATCGTCGCCTTCGTCGCCGTCGCGTCGTCCTGGAACGTGAGCGAGTCCTCGCGCGTCCCGAACTGGCCCCACTTCACCGGGAAGACGGCGTTGATGACCTTGAGGATCGCATCGCGCTGGGACGGTGAAGTCTTCTTGTCGAACGTGACGAGCGCCCACGCCAGCGGCATCCCGGGTCCCGGCGCCTTGTGCCACTCCCCGCCGAGGTCGAGGTTGATCCAGACGATCTGGTCGGAGAGATCGACGTCGCCGTAATGGCTTCCCTTGCGGAACTTGTAGACGTTGTTCGCCTGGCACATGTGCTCGTCGGCGGAAGGGCCGAAGTAGCACGTGCAGAAGAGGGGACACGAGCAGCCCTCGATGGTGTCGGCCGTGACCTCGAAGGTCGATCCGCGATCGGCTCCGGCCGCCTTGCTTCTTCCGGAGCCGATGATGGCGATGCCCGCGAGCAGGAGCGACACGACGGCGATCTTTCCCTTCAGGCTCATGCATTCCTCCTCTGGAAAGGAACCGGTGATGGTTCCGAAGGACGGGGGAGAGGGGCGTCGGGAGCGCCCATGGGTGGGATGTTGTACGACTTTCGTGCAGTGAATTCAAGGGCATGGACACCCGGGAAAAACCGCAGTCGGGGCGGGCGGGCTTTTTGGCGGCGCCGGCCCCGCGAAATGCTAGTCTCGCGCCGTCCGTATCACTTGGGGAGGAACATCGATGGCCCGTGTCCGGACCCTACTCGTCCTCGTCCTGTCGCTCGCGGCGGCGAGGCTCTCGGCGCAGTCGGTCGATCCTCGCGAGGCGAGCTACCAGTTCTTCGTCGACGGCGTCCTGACGGCGGGCGTCATCGGCTATCAGGTGACCTTCAATCACAGCACGGTGTCGCGCGCCGATTCGCGGCAGCTCGACCTCGCCTACACGCCCGACCAGCGGATCCTGGCGGTGCAGGTGACGCAGAAGGGCCTCAACCGCATGCAGGACTGGATCAACAGCGCGACCAACTCGGGGGCGCCGGTCTCCCACGCGGTGGCCCTCGTCGTGCGGACCTCCGACGGAACGATCCTCGTGCGCTGGGAGTTCACGAACGTGACGCCCACGACGGTGGCGGCCCAGGGGACGGGCACGCAGAGCGAGGTGGACGCGACCGTGTCGTTCCTCTTCGACACGATGAACCAGACACAGGCGAAGGCGGACTAGGGAGACTCGAAGCTCTTCTAGTGCTCCTTGTTCAGGTTCCGGATGGCGTCGAGCAGCGTCACCGGCGGCCGTTCGAAGCGAGCGCCGAATCCCGGCCGCTTCGGCTCGGCGCCGCGGGCGGAATCCTCGAGAAACACGACGTTGCCGCGCACGCGGAAGCTGCGGTTGTCGCCGGGCAGCGAGAACACGAGCTCGACGTAGTCTCCGATCTGGGGCTGAGACACCCGCTGCGTCGCGACGTACATGCCGGCGACGTTGACGACCTCGACGAAACCGGTCAGTTCCTGATCGGCCCACTTGAGCGTGGCGGGCGCGCCGATGCGCACTCGCTCGGAAGCTCTCTCGTTGGCCGGTCTGCGCCGCATGGAACGCTCCGTCAAAGCTCCGGGCCGCCCTTCAATTCTCTCGATGTGGCGGAAATCCTAACACAGCGATTCCAGGCATTCTTACCGGACTTCGAGCACCGGCAAAAGCGTTTTTTCGAGTTTCCGAAACAGTCCCGCCGTGGCCTCGACGTCCCGCCGGCAATACGCCGCGATCTCGCGGATCCGGCCCGCCCGGTAGTACGGGCCGACCGAGAATCCGTCCATGCCCTGCTCCTTGGGGCTCTCGACACCGAACGCCTTGCAGGTGAAGTCGAGGTTCCACTTGCGCGACGCGCCGAAGAACGTGATCGCCTCGAGGAGGTCCGTATGGGGCCGGAGCGCGTAGCGGTAACCGACGAGGTTGCGCGTGACCGGGATGCCGAGCGCGGCGCTGCGGAGCATGAGGAAAGGGCCGTCGAACCCGCGACCGTTGAACGTGACGAACCGCTGGAATCGCCGCATCGCGCGCCAGAACTCGGCGAGGAAGACGGGCTCGACGTCGCCGACGAACTTGAAGCGGCCGTCCGACGACGTCTCCTCGACGCGCGCGCCGGCCTTCTCGTACCAGATGCGGCCGCGCCCGGTGTCGGGGTTGAGCATCGCGACGACGATGACCTTTCCGGTCAGCGGCCAGAGCGAGAGCGTCTCCGGTAGCTTTTCGAGCTCCTCCTCGCTGCGCGCGTTGCGGCGCAGGTACGTGCGCTGCGCGTCGTCGAGCGCGTCCCACTCCTGACCCGCGGTCTCGATGTCGAGGACGACGGTCGCCATCGGGGGGGATGCTATTCTCTGGCCAGTCCACGATGAAGCGTCTTTCACGGCTGCTGGCCGCCCTCCCCCTGCTCGCGGCCCTCGCCTGCGGCCGCTCGAAGGCCCCGGAGCCGTCGAAGACGACGCTCGTCCGGCACCTGATGGGGGACCCCCTCTCGCTCGACCCGACCACCAGCACCGATGAACCGGGCGTGCTCGTGTGGGAGATGCTGTTCCGCCCGCTCGTGGGCGTGAACGGGAAGCGCGAGCCGGTGCCGGCCCTGGCCGCGTCGTGGACCGTCTCGCCCGATGGGCTCGTCTACGAGTTCAAGCTCGACCCGAAGTACTCGTGGGAGACGGGCGCGCCGGTCACCTCGGACGACGTGCGCTTCACGCTCGAGCACGTCCGGGATCCCAAGGTCGCCGCTCCCACCTGGCGCGCGATGTTCGAGGACCTCGCCGCCATCGAGACGCCCGATCCTCAGACGGTGCGCCTCCGGTTCTCGAAGCCGTACGCCGAGCGGATGCTCAGCTTCACGATTCCGATCGTGTCGGCGTCCGCGTTCGAGCACGCCAGGGACGCCGCCGAGGTCGTGCGGCACCCCGTCGGGAGCGGGCCGTACCGCCTGGAGGCATGGGAGACGAACCAGAAGCTCAAGCTCGTGCGTCGCGACGGCCCCGGAAACGCCGACGCGCGGTACGACGAGATCGTCTTTCGCGTCATCCCCGACGGATCGGTGCGTTACCAGGCCGGCCTCCGCGGGGAGCTCGACGAGTTCCGCCTGAGCCGCGATCAGCGCAAGACGGCGGAGGCGTCGCCGGACTACACCGCGCATTTCCGAACGCTGAGAGTGCCCTCGTTTCTCGAGGTGCTCCTGATCTGGAATTGCCGGGTGCCGTTTCTCGCCGATCCGCGGGTGCGTCGAGCGCTGGCGCATGCCTGGCCGCGGGTCGAGACCGTCAAGAACCTGTATCCGCCCGAGGGCGGCGTGCTCGTCACCGGCCCGTATGCTGCGGGCGCTCCGGAGAATCCGCCGGATCTGGCGGTCCCCTCGTACGATCCCGCGGAGAGCGCCCGCCTCCTCGACGAGGCGGGCTGGAAGCCGGGACCGGACGGCATCCGCCGCAGGGGCGGGCGCAAGGCTTCGATCGAGATGATCCACCCGGCGGGCTCGCCGATCTACCTCGAGGTCATCGAGATCATGCGCGGCGCGTACGCGAGGATCGGCGTCGAGCTCGTGCCCCGCGCCCTCGAGTGGGCCGCCTTCAACGACCGTTCGGAGAAGGGCGAGTCGGAGGTTCAGTTCGCGTCGCGGGTCTGGGTGCCGCCGAACCTCGACCCTTACCCGTACTTCCACTCGAGCCAGTTCGCGCCCGCGGGCCAGAACACGGGCTTCTACTCCAATCCCGAGGCGGACCGCGTCATGGAGGCCGCGCAGCGCGAGCTCGATCCGAAGAAGCGGCTGGAGCTCTACCGGCAGGTCGCGCGGCTCTTCGCCGAGGACCCGCCCGCCGACTTCATGTGGAGCGCCGACCAGTACTGGGCGATGTCCCGGCGCGTCGCCGACGTGGAGGTCACGCCGCTCGGCCTGTTCCACTTCCTGCAGGGCCCGCTCGGCTGGCGCCCGGCGCTCGCCGCCGCGCGGTGACGGCGCCGCTCGAGGGCGTCCTCGTCCTCGACCTCTCGCGGGTGCTCGCCGGTCCCTTCTGCACGATGATGCTCGGCGACCTCGGCGCGCGGGTCGTCAAGGTCGAGCACCCGGAGGACGGCGACGTGACGCGCGGCTGGGGACCGCCGTACGACGATGCTTCCGGACTCTCCGCCTACTACCTCGCGGTCAACCGCAACAAGGAGTCGATCGCGCTCGACCTCGGCTCGCCCGGGGGCGCCGAGTCGGTGCGCCGCCTCGCCGCGCGCGCCGACGTGGTCGTCGAGAACTTCCCGCCGGGAGGGCTCGAGCGGTTCGGGCTCTCGCTCGACGCGCTGCGCGCCGCGAACCCTCGCCTCGTGACGGCGTCGATCACGGGCTTCGGCCGCACGGGACCCGACGCGTCCGCGCCGGGCTTCGACCTGCTCGCGCAGGCGGGCGCCGGGCTGATGGCGATCACGGGGACCGCCGACGGCGAACCGCTGAAAGTCGGCGTCGCGGTGTCGGACCTGCTCGCCGGCTGCTACGCGGCGATCGGCGTTCTCGCGATGCTCGCCGGCCGCGCCGCCACGGGCCGCGGGGGCCACGTCGAGACCGACCTCTTCTCGGCGACGCTCGCCTCGCTGATCAACGTCGCGCAGTCGGCGCTCCTGACCGGCGAAGAGGCGGTGCGCCACGGCAACGCCCATCCTCAGATCGTGCCGTACCGCGCGTTCGAGGCGTCCGACGGCGCGTTCGTGCTCGGCGTCGGCACCGACCGTCAGTTCGAACGGCTCGCGCAGATGCTCGGCCGGACCGAATGGGCGCGGGGCCGCTGGGCGACCAACGCCGGGCGGGTGCGCGGCCGCCGTGAGCTCGAGGCGGAGCTGACCGCGATCTTCCGCGCCGCGCCGCGGGAGGAATGGGTCTCGCGCTGCCGCGCCGCGGGCATTCCGGCGGGCCCGGTGCGCGGTCCGCTCGAGGCACTGACCTCCGAGGCGGCGCGCGCTCTGGGGAGCGTCGTCGCGGTGGAGGGACGGCGCTTCGTGGCCTCGCCGATCCGCGTCGAAGGCGCGTCCGCCCCGCTGCGGTTCCCTCCCGCGCTCGACGCAGACGGCGAGCGGCTGCGCCGCGAGTTCGACCTGCCGCGATGAGCGGGGGAGGGCCGAAGCTCCCGGCCTCGGTCTCCTTCGGGGGCGCCGGCGAGCGGCTCGACCCGTGGTCGCGGGCGCTCGCGGCGCTCGGGATCGCGCTCGCGCTCTACCTCTACCTCGGGCGCCTCGACGGCACGCCGCTGCAGCGGGGCAACGAGGCGATGTACGCGTCTCCGCCGGCCCTGATGCTCCAGAACCGGGACTGGCTCGTGCCGATCTACCGGGGCGACCACTTCCTGGACAAGCCGATCCTCCCGATCTGGGTCGTGGCGGCGAGCTACCGGCTGCTCGGCGTCTCGATCTTCGCCGAGCGGCTGCCCATCGCGCTCGCGGGGCTCGCGACCTGCCTGCTCCTCGGCCTCTGGGTCGGGAGACGCTCGGGGGAGCGCGCCGGGGTCCTCGCCGCGCTCGCGCTCGCGTTCTCGTTTCTCTTCGTCTTCACGGGGATGACGTTCGTGGCGGACGCGTACCTGACGCTGTCGATCCTCGCCGCCGCGATCGTGCTGGACCGGGCCTGCCGGGTCGAGGGCTCGGACCTCGGCTGGGGTATCGCGAGCGGCGCCGCGCTCGCGCTCGCGTTCTACTTCAAGGGGCTCGTCGGGATCGTGCTGCCCGGCGGCGCGGGCGCCGCGACGCTCGCCATCGACCGGCGATTTCCCCGGCGGATCTGGGCGCGCGCGGGCTGGGCGCTGCTCGCGCTCGCGGCGCTGCTCGCGCCGTATCACGTCGCGATGGACCGCCGGCTCGGATGGGAGTTCTGGGACGTCTTCTACTGGAAGAACCAGTTCCTGCGGGGCGCGAGCCACATCTACATGCGCCCGAACCGGGGGCCGCTCTTCTACGTCGGGCTCCTCGCGTGGGGCCTCTTCCCGTGGGCGCTCCTCATTCCGGTCTCGATCCGGCGCGCGCGGCCGTCGAGCCTGCCGCTCGGGGCGCTCGCCTTCGGGTTCGCCTTCTGGTCGCCCCTCGTGATGAAGCGCGAGGTGTACGGCATCACGCTGCTGCCCGCGGCGGCGGCGCTCGTGGCCGAGGGATTCGCGACGGGCGGGCGCGGCCGCGAGATCGCGCGGCGAGCCCTGTGGGCGCTCGCGGCCGCGTTCACGGTCGCGCTCATCGTGGTCCTCCTGCGGGCGTTCCCGTTCCTGACGCGCGCCGCCGGCGCCGACGTCGTGCGCTTCCTCCTGGCGGCGCTGGTCCTCCTCGCGGCGAGCCTCGCCGCCTGCGCGGCGGCGCCGCGCAGCCCCCGGGCGGCGCTCGCGGCCGCGCTCGCGTGCGGCCTCGTTTGTCTGGGAGGGCGCCTCGCCGACGAGCGCTTCGGCCGTTTCGATCCTCTGCCGGCGTGGGGCGAGCGGGCCCGCGCCGCCTGCGCCTCCGGCTGCGACGGCTTCGTGTTCGGCGAAGATGTGACGAGCCTCGAGTTCTACTCCGGCTTCGACTGGATGCCCGTCATCGATCCCGGGCGCGAGATCCCGGCGCTCATGCGGCATCGCACGGCCTTCGTCGTGATGCGCTCGAGCATGGAGGCGGCGCTCGCGGAACTGCCGTATCGGTACGAGGTGCTGGACCGGTGCGCGACGTACGGGAGCTACTCGATCGACCAGTTCCTGGGGCCGAGACGAGGGTCGGTGGTCATGCTGTCGCTGGTGAGGGTACAAAGAACAGACACCCCTCTCCCTCCGGGAGAGGGGGTAGGGGTGAGGGACGCCCCATCGCCGAGAGTCGCCCCTTAATCCGGCGGCGGACCCGCCACCGCCGGTCCGCTCGTGACGGTCCGCCACCCGATGGCGCCGAGGACGATCGCGCCGCCGAGAATCGAGAAGGCGCCTGGGCGCTCCCCGAGAACCAGGAAGACCCAGATCGGGTTGGACACCGGCTCGAGCATGCCCATCAGCGACGCCTGCGTCGCGGTGACGTGGCGCAGCCCCGAGACGAAGAGCGCGTACGCGCCGCCGATCTGGACGAAGCCGAGAAAGCCCAGGATCACGGCGTCGCGCGGCGCCACGGCGAGCTCGTTCCTCACGAACGGCAGCAGGGCCGCGGCCGCGAGCACGTTGCCGTAGGTCACGACCGCCTCGGAGCCCCCGCCGCGCTCGCGCCGAAGCGCGAGGACGAGCACCGCGAAGAACACGCTCGACAGGAGCGCCATCAGCTCTCCCGCGTAGCCGCGCGCCTCGAAGCGCCCGACGAAGAAGAGCGTCATGCCCGCGAACGCCGCGGCCACCGCGACGGCGTCGCGCCGGTGGAAGGGCTCGCCGAGGACGAGAGGCGATGCGATCAGCACCCAGACGACGCCGCAGTACTGGAGGAAGATCGCGTTGGCCGCCGAAGTCCACTTCGTGGCGAGGACGAACGTCGTCAGGCACGCGGCGTAGCTGACGATCCCCACGAGGAACGCCGGCGTCCAGCGCCAGAGGCGCGGCCGGAAGATCACGAAGAGGGCGATGGCCGCCGTCGCCGAGCGGTAGAAGGCGATCACGAGGGGCGGCTCGGAAAGCGCCTTGATGCCGATGCCTCCCGTGGACCACAGGAGCGCGGCGGCCGCCACGAGGAGGAGTCCGCGGCGCTCGGAGCTCATCCCTCGGGAACGGGGCGCACGCGGGACAGGCGCGCCGGCCGCCCGGCCCGAAGACACGCGAGGCACTCGCGGAGGCCGCGGAAGGGCCGGAAGCGCCGGAACAGCCGCCGGCATCCCGCACAGCGGTAGACGACGCGGGCACGGGCGTCGCGGAAGCGCCGCAGCGCGTCGGTTTCGGGCGCGGGGCCGCCGCGCGCTCCCAATTGCCGCGCGAGGCTCCGGAAGAGGGGTCCGTGCGCGGCGCGGGCGCCCTCGATGCGATGCGCCCAGGCGTGCGCGGCCTCGTGGCGGAGCGTCTCCTCCTGGGCGGCCGCGGACATGTGGCCCGAGATCGTGATCCGGTGGGGCTTGCCATAGACGATCTCGCCGCCCGTGAGCTTGCGCGGCGAGACGCGCACCCGCGCGCTGCCGAAGCCGAAGCGCTCGGACAGGCGGTCGTAGAGATGCTGCAGGCGGACCTCCGCATCGGGCTCCGCGATGGGAAAGGAGAGCTGCACCGGAAATAAGATTAACCCGGCGGCGGGAGAACGCCGCGAGAAGGATCGAGCGGCGAGAAAACGCCGCCGAAAAAGACGAGCGGGTCGAGGGACCCGCGGAGGAGGCAGCGATGCGGCACAGGATTCTCGCGCTCGGGCTCGTGGTCTTCGCGCTCGCGGCGCTCGCGTCGGCCGGCACCATGGTGTCCTATCCGAGCGGCCCGGAGACGGTCTCGTCATATCTCGCGGTCCCCGAGGGCTCCGGCAAGAAGCCGGCGCTGGTGGTCATTCACGAGTGGTGGGGCCTCAACGATTGGATCAAGGGCAAGGCCGACGCCTTCGCGAAGGAGGGCTACGTCGCCCTCGCGGTCGACCTGTACCGCGGCAAGGTGGCGACCGATCCCGACACCGCGCACCAGCTCATGCGCGGCGTGCCCGACGATCGTGCGGTCCGCGACATGAAGGCGGCGGTCGCCTATCTCCGGAGCCGGCCGGACGTCGACGCCTCGAAGATGGCTTCGATCGGCTGGTGCTGGGGCGGCGGAATGTCGCTCGACCTGGCAGTCGCGGAGCCAACGCTCGCCGGCGCCGTCATCTACTACGGCCACCTCATGACCGATCCGCAGACGATCGCCGCGCTGAAGGTCCCGCTCCTCGGAAATTTCGGCGCGGACGACCAGGGCATTCCGCCCGACACCGTCCGCGAATTCGAGGCGGCGGCGAAGAAGGCCGGCAGGAGCGTGGATTTCAGGATCTATCCGGGCGCGGGCCACGGCTTCGCATCGGGCAACAACCCGAAGAACCCGCAGGCCGCGATGGACGCGGACGCGAGGACGGACGCGTTCCTGAAGAAGGTCTTGAGAGGAGCGGCCTAGGGCGGGCGGGGGCGAGCCCCGCCCTACTTCTTGTTCTTGTACCAGTCTGCGTTGATCTGCTGGAAGTGCTTCCACTTCTCCGGGATCGTCTCCTCGGTGAAGATGGCCGTCACCGGGCAGGCGGGCTCGCAGTTGCCGCACTGGATGCAGACGTCGGGATCGATGTAGAGCATCTCGGCCGTGGCGAAGTCCGCCTCGTCCTTACGCGGATGGATGCAGTCGACCGGACAGACGTCCACGCACGCGGTGTCCTTCGTGCCGATGCAGGGCTCCGCGATGATGTACATCCCCATGAATTCGATCCTCCTTGCCCCATCGACGGGCGCCGGCGGATTCTAACAGGGTGAAGCCGGGGAACCGAAACTCCTCAGCCGCGCGAGACGCTGATCTGCTGCGCCAGGTTCTTCCCGTCCGGGGACACGGCATACCGGATCGTCACCCGCGCCTCGGGCGCGAGCACGCCGGAGAACTTGGTGTCGTTGGTCCAGAAGAACCGCTGCGTCGAGCCGTCCGGGAGGGTCACGGTCACCGCCCGTTCCGTGGCCTCGATCTTCGCGACCGTTCCCGACACGGTCTGCGCGCGGTCGGGGTTCCGGGCCTCGAGGGCCGCGGCCAGGAGGATCCCGAGGACGACCAGGACGCCCGCGATCGACCGCCTTGCCATTCTCCCGCCACCTCCCGGGGAATGCCCGCCGGGGTATCCGACGTTCTTCTCCCGCATTTGACACGGGAGTAGGGCGTCCCTACAATACGCCGTTTTTTCCATGGCGGTCTCGCCGCGAGGGAACGCGGCGTCGGCGGTCGGGCCTGGAGCATCGAGGGCCGGCTGCCGGGAAGGGATGAGGACAGAGCCGAATGATCAAGCGCTGGTCGGAAGCCGAGCTGAGATTCCTCAAGGACAACGCGACCAAGATGAGCGTCCAGGCGCTGGCGGACGCCCTCGCGGTTCGGATCGACGAACTCGAGAAGAAGATGGAGAAGCTGGGCCTCCTCGGAACGCCGGCCGACGCGCCGGCGCCGAAGAAGGCGCAGACCCTGAAGGAATTGTCGAAGCACACGGAGAATGCCCGTAAGGACTACGATCGCGGCGTCGCGGCGCTCCAGAAGAAGAAGCTCGACGAGGCCGAGCGGCACTTCGTGGATCTGATCCAGAAATACCCCGAGGAGCGCGAGCTCGTGGACCGCGCCCGCGTGTACCTGACGATCTGCGAGCGGCAGCGCCGCGATCCGCGTCCGGCGCTCTCCGAGCCGGAGGACTTTTACTACGCGGCCGTGCTCGAGAAGAACCGCGGCAACGTCGACGAGGCGATCGAGCACCTCCAGAGGGCCGCGCGCAAGAACGGCGGCGGCCGCGTCGACTTCCTGCTCGCCTGCTGCCACGCGCAGAAGGGCGACCTCACGACGGCGCTCGCCCACCTGCAGAAGGCGATCGAGGAGGACCAGCGCCACCGCGTGCTCGCCCGCCACGATCGGGACTTCGACCCGGTCCGCGAGATGCCGGAGTTCCAGAAGCTGCTCGCCTCGTAGTTCCAGACCGCAGAACCGCGGACGACGACGTCCGCCTCCGGAGCCGATGGGCACTCGTCCGGTGCAGCGATCGAAGCCGCCTCGCCCGCGCCCCGCCGCGCGCGGAGAGGGCGCGCCGCCGCGCGTCGTCGTTCTCGCCGCCGGCGTCGGTTCGCGCATGCGCTCGACGGTCCCGAAGGTCCTCCATCGCGTCGCCGGACGCACGCTGCTCGAGGCGGTGCTCGACGCCGCTTCGCCTCTCTCGGCCTCGCGCACCGTCGTCGTGGTCGGCCGCGACCGGGCCCGGATCGAGGCGTCGCTCGACGGCCGCGCCGTGCTCTGGGCCGAGCAGGACCCGCCGCTCGGCACCGGCGACGCGGTCCGGCGGGCGCGGGAGGCGCTCGGCGACGGCGGCGGCCCCATCGTGGTGCTCGCGGGGGACACGCCGCTCCTCCGCACCGAGACGCTCTCGCGGCTCCTCGCGCTCCAGCGGGAGAAGGACCTCGCCGCCTCCTTCCTGACGTTCCGGCCTCCCGAGCCGGCGGACTTCGGGCGCGTGATCCGCGACCGCGCGGGCCGCCCCGTCGCGATCGTCGAGGCCCGGAACTGCTCGGAGCGGCAGCGCCGCATCGCGGAGGTCAACGCCGGCGTGTACTGCTTCGCGCCGGAGGCGCTCTGGCGCGCGCTCGAGCGCCTCGAGAGGAATCCGGTGTCGGGCGAGTTCTACCTGACGGATGCCATCGGGCTGCTCGCGAAATCCGGCGCGCGTCTCGCGGGCGTCGAGGCGGAGGACTGGCGCGAGGCCTGGGGCGTCAACACGCGGCGCGACCTCGCGGCCGCCGAGGCGCTCGAGAACCGGCGCGCGGTCGAGCGCGCGCTCGACGCGGGCGTCACGGTGATCGATCCGTCCACGGTCCGCATCGGCCCCCGCGTCTCGTTCGCGAACGACGTGGTGATCCATCCCTTCGTCAGCCTGGAGGGCCGGACGGTCCTCGGGGAGGGATGCGAGGTGCTCTCTTTCACGCGCGTCCTCGACACGACCCTGGCGGCGGGCGCGACGATCGGGCCGCACTGCGACTCACAGGGAGCCTCGATCGGCCCGCGCTCGCACGTGGGACCGTACTCGCGGCTGCGCCCGGGGACCGTGCTGGAGGAGGACGTCCGCGTCGGCAATTTCGTCGAGACGAAGAACTCGATCCTGCGCCGCGGCGTCAAGGCGCAGCATCTCTCGTATCTCGGCGACGCCGACGTCGGGCCGCGGGCCAACGTCGGCGCCGGCGTCATCACCTGCAACTACGACGGCGAGAGGAAGCACCGGACCACCATCGGCGAGGGAGCTTTCCTGGGCAGCGACAGCCAGCTGGTCGCCCCCGTCACGGTGGGCCGCGGCGCCTACGTGGCCGCGGGCACCACCGTGACGCAGGACGTGCCCGACGGGGCGCTCGCGATTTCACGGGTCCCGCAGTCGAACCAGGAAGGCTGGGCCGCCCGGCGCGGGGCGAAGGCGAAGAAGCGCGATTCCGGGTAAAATCGGCCGTTCCATGCCAATGCAGATCCCGGGGAGCCGCGCGGCGGCTTTGTCTTTGCATTCGAGACCGGCTGTGACGTTCCATCCGAGGGCCTGAGACATGTGCGGCATCGTCGGCTACGTGGGTCCCCGTCAGGCGACCCCTCTTCTCCTCGAGGGTCTGAAGCGCCTCGAGTACCGCGGCTACGACTCGGCCGGTATCGCGACCCTGTCGAACGGCGGGTTCACGATTCACCGGACGCCGGGCAAGCTCGGCAACCTGGTCGAGAAGCTCAACGGCTCGGCCGCCCCCGGCGCGACCGGCGTCGGGCACACGCGCTGGGCCACGCACGGCCGGCCCACCGAGCTGAACGCCCACCCCCAGACGGACTGCACCGGCAAGTTCGTCGTCGTGCACAACGGCATCTTCGAGAACTTCGCCGAGCGCAAGGTCGAGCTCGCGAAGAAGGGCCACACGTTCCGGAGCGAGACGGACACGGAGGTCTTCGCGCACGAGGTCGAGGAGGCGTTCCGCGGGGACCTGCTCGCCGCCGTGCGGGCCGCGGTCCAGAAGCTGACGGGCGCCTACGCGGTGCTCGTGACGTCGAGCCGCGAGCCCGGCGTGCTCGTGGCGGCGCGCTCGGGACCCCCGATCGTGCTCGGTCTGGGGCAGGGCGAGAACTTCGTCGCGTCCGACCCGGTCGCGCTCGTGCCCTGGACGCGCGACGTGATCTTCCTCGAGGACGGGGACGTGGCGCGGGTGGACGCGTCGGGGGCCCGCGTCGTCGATCACTCCGGCGCCGGGCTCGACCGGCCCGTCCACCGCATCGTGTGGGACGCGGTCGCCGCCGAGAAGGGCGGCTACCGGCACTTCATGGCGAAGGAGATCCACGAGCAGCCGACGGCGATCGCCGAGACGCTCGGCGGCAAGGTCTCGCTCGAGACGGGCGAGCTCTACCTCGACTCGCCGCTGCTCTCGCCCGACCGCGTCGCGACGTTCGACCGGGTGCTGCTCCTCGCGTGCGGCACGTCCTGGCACGCGGGGCTCGTCGGCAAGTTCCTGATCGAGGGGATGGCGCGGATTCCGGTCGAGGTCGACTACGGCAGCGAGTTCCGGTACCGCCGGCCCGTCGTGAACGAACGGACGTTGACGCTCGGGATCTCGCAGTCCGGGGAGACGGCGGACACGGTGGCCGCGCTCTCCGAGGCGCGCCGCGCCGGGTCGCCAATCGGGGCGATCGTCAACTCGCCGGGCAGCCAGATCGCCCGCATGGTCGAGGCGGTCTTCGCGACCCACGCGGGTCCCGAGATCGGGGTCGCCTCGACGAAGGCTTTTTCCACGCAGCTCGCGGTCCTCTACCTGATCGCGGCGAAGCTCCGGGCCTCCCGAGGGCTCGCCCCGGTGCTGTCCCCCGAGGAGCGCCAGGCGCTCGCCCACCTGCCGCGCGCCGTCGGCGCCGCGCTGGCGGTCGAGGGGGAGCTCGAGGAGCTCGCGCGCAAGTATCAGCACGCTCGCGATTTTCTCTACCTCGGCCGCGGCCTGCACTACCCGGTCGCGCTCGAGGGCGCGCTGAAACTGAAGGAGATCTCCTACATCCACGCCGAGGGCTACCCGGCGGGCGAGATGAAGCACGGCCCGATCGCGCTCATCGACGAGAACATGCCGGTCGTCGTCCTCGCCCCGCACGACTCCTGGCGCGAGAAGACGCTGTCGAACCTGCGCGAGGTCAAGTCGCGCGACGGCATCGCGATCGTGCTCGGCACGCGACCCGATCCGGAAGTCGCCGCGATCGCGGACCACGTCGTGCTCGTACCCGAGACGATCGCGGAGCTCCAGCCGATCCTTTCGGTCGTGCCGCTGCAGCTCTTCGCGTATCACGTGGCGGTGCGGCGCGGCTGCGACGTCGATCAGCCGAGGAACCTCGCGAAGTCGGTGACGGTCGAGTAGCGCTCTGCCTTAGAATCCCCCGGTGCCCGGCGCCGACCTCCTCTCGTCCCTGAATTCCGAGCAGCGCGAGGCCGTCCTCCACGGCCGTGGACCGCTCCTCGTTCTCGCCGGCGCCGGCTCCGGCAAGACGCGCGTCATCACGCACCGCCTCGCACACCTCGTGCGGAGCGGCGTGGACCCGCGCACGATCACGGCCGTCACGTTCACCAACAAGGCGGCGGCCGAGATGCGCGAGCGGGCGCAGGCCCTCCTCGGCGGCGCCGCGCTCGCCGCGTTCATCGGGACCTTTCACTCCTGGTGCCTGCGGTTCCTGCGCCGGCGCCATCGGGAGGCGAGTCTCCCGCCCCGGTTCGCGATCGCCGACACGTCGGACCAGCTCGCGCTCGTCAAGGAGGCGATGGCCGAGCTCTCGATTTCGGAGCAGGTGCTGCCGCCGAACGCCGTCCGCGGCCGCATCTCGAACGCGAAGAACGCGCTCGTGACGGCCGAGCGGTTCGCAGCGATGGAGACCGATTACGCGGGCGAGCGCATCGGCCAGGTCTACGCGCTGTACGAGAAGAAGCTCGCGGCGACCGGCGCGCTCGACTTCGACGACCTGATCGCGCGCTCGGTGCGCCTGCTCGCGAGCGACGCCGCGGTGCTCGCCGACGAGCGGCGACGGATCCGGCATCTCCTCATCGACGAGTACCAGGACACCAACTCCGCCCAGGACGCCCTCGTCAAGCGCCTCGGCGAGGGCGCGGACTCGCTCGCGGCGGTCGGGGACGAGGACCAGGCGATCTACCGCTGGCGCGGCGCGGAGGTGGAGCACATCCTGCGCTTCGAGGAGGACTTTCCCGGAGCCTGCATCGTCGCGCTCGAGGCGAACTACCGCTCCACGGCGAGGATTCTCGCGGCGGCGGCCGGCCTCGTGTCGCACAACCGGCGGCGGCGCGAGAAGCGACTCCGGGCCGACCGCGGCGAGGGCGCCGCGGTGCGGCTCTGGCACTTCGAGGAGGACCGCGCCGAGACGGAGGCGGTCGCGCGCGAGGTCGCCTCGTCCGGCAAGGCGCCGGGCGAGATCGCCGTTCTCTATCGTACCAACGCGCAGTCCCGGCCGTTCGAAGAGGAGCTCGTGCGCCGGCGGATTCCGTACGTCGTCGTCGGCGGAATGAAGTTCTACGAGCGCGCCGAGGTCAAGGACGTGCTCGCGTACCTGCGCCTCGCGGCGCGCCCGGAGGACGACCTCGCGTTCCGGCGGGTCGTCAATGTGCCCGCCCGCGGGATCGGCGCGGCGACGCTCGACCGCATCGCGGCGGTCGTTCGGGAGACCGGCAGGTCCTGGTGGGAGGCCTCGGCGGACCTCTCCGGCGTCACCGAACGGGCGCGCACTGCGCTCGCGCGGTTTCGCGAGATCGTCGTCGACCTGCACGAGAAGGCGGCGACCTGGACGCCGTCGGCCCTGCTCGATCATCTGCTCGCGGTCACCGGTTACGGCGACCTCTACGCCGGGTCCGAGGACCGCGAAGACGTCGCCCGGCGCGAGAACATCGAGGAGCTCCTGTCGTCGGCGCGCGAGTTCGAGCGCCGCAACGCCGAGGGCGCCACGATCGGCGAGTACCTCGACACGGTCGCGCTCGCGACGGACGCGGACGCCGCGGCGGCCTCGGGCGGGGCGGTCACCCTCTCGACGCTGCACGCGGCGAAGGGCCTCGAGTTCGACACGGTCTTCGTGGTGGGCCTCGAGGAGGGCTATCTTCCGCACGGGCAGTCCGCCGAGGACGAGGACGAGCTCGAGGAGGAGCGGCGCCTCCTCTACGTCGGCATGACGCGGGCGAAGGACCAGCTCACGCTGACGCTCGCGGGACGGCGGCTCGTGTACGGACGGGTCGAGCCGCGGCGGCCGTCGCGCTTCGTCGACGAGCTGCCGAAGAATGCGCTCGAGGAGCGGATGTTCGGCCGGCCGGCGCCCACGATCTTCGCGGCGCGCGCGCACGAGGAGGATCCCGCCGACGATCGCCCGCTGCGGCGCGGCAAGCGCGTCCGCCACCCCCGCTACGGCTACGGGGTCATCCTGACCGAGGAGGGCTCGGGCGACGAGACGCGGCTGACCGTCTACTTCGACCGCGCCGGCAAGAAGAAGTTCGTCGCGCGGTATGCGGACCTCACGCCGGCATAGCCGGACCTAGGAGACGGGGCGGCCCGCGAGCCGATCCGCGCGGCGCGCGATCCGCTCGAACCCCAGCGCTCTCGCATCCGCCGCGACCGCCGCGGCGCCCGCGCCGCCGTCGAGCTCGGCGGCGGCGAGCCGCGCCTCGAGCACGAGGTTCCTCCAGGCGATCTTCTCCGCCCATCGCGTCGCGGCATCGATGTCGGAGCGGGCCGCCTCCGCGCGGCCGAGAGCGCTCTCGACCCGGGCGCTGGCGATGAGGACCGGAACGCGGGCGTCGGACGAGGCGTTCTCGTCGAGGAGCCGGCCGGTCGCCTCGACGGTCTTCCTCGCCTCGTCCTTCTTCCCGGATGACAGCAGGGCCTCGGCGATCACGGCATCGGCGTCGGCCTGATCGGTCTTGCGGCCCGCGGCGGCGAACTCCCGGGACGCCTTCTCCGCGAGCCGCCGCGCGTCGTCCCACTTCCGCTCCTCGAGGCGCAGGGTCGCGATCAGCAGCTCGCTCTCGGGGACCGTGTACTCCTCTTTCTGCTGGCGGAGCGCCAGGGACTCCGTGAACAGCCGGTCCGCGTCGGCGAGGCGTCCCCGCTCGAAGGCCAGCGTGCCGCTCTCGGCGGCGTGCTGGGCGATCCAGCTCGGATCGCCCATCTGGCGACTGGCCCGAAGGGCCTCCTCGGCCACCGTCGCGGCCTCGGCGAGCCGGCCCTCTGCCGCGAGCGCTGCGATGAGGCCGCTGTAGCTCTCGTGCCGGTAGGAGCCGGTGTCTCCCCAATCCCCGCCCATCTTCAGGGCCTCGCGGTGGAGCGCCTCGGCCTCGGCGAGGCGCCCGTGAGACAGCCGGATCGAGCCCAGAGCGTTCAGACCCCACGGGAGCTGCCGGTAGTCGGGCACGGCTCGCCAGATGGAGTTGGCCTCCTCGATCAGGCGCTCGGCTTCGGCGTTGTCGCCGCGGAGCGAGGCGACGCGCGAGAGACTCGCCACCGCCGCCGCCTTCTCCAGCACGTAGCCGATGCGGTCGGAGACGTCGATCGCTCGCTGGAAGGACATGCGCGCCCCGTTCGCGTCGCCCTCGTCGAACTGGATGTTCCCGAGGACGTGCGCCGCGCGCGCTTCCCCGCCGGAGTCTCCGACCTCCGCGAAGATCTTCATCGCCTCCTCGACGGGAGCCTTCTCGGACTTGCCGAGGGTCTGCGTCGCGACCGCGCGGTCGAGGAGCGCGTTGGCCTCCACCGAGCGTTCGTGCCGCGCGCGGCTCTCGGCGAGACCGCGCTCCGCGGCTCCCAGCGCCGCCTTCGGGTCGCTCGGGAGCAGCGCCCGCGACTCGAGGAGGTCGATGCGGGGATCGGTCCCCGTGGGCGGGGGAAGGCGGCGCAGCCGCTGAATCACGGCGAGGGCGTCCTGTCGGCGCGACGCATTGATCGCCAGGGACGCGAACCGGAGCCCGTTCTCGAGGTCGTCGGGGGAGAGGCTCTCGAGCTCCTGACAGAGCGCGATCGCCTTGTCCCATTCCTTGTTGGCGGCGCGGTAGGACGATTCGATCTCGAGCCGTTCCTTGGGGGGCAGTCCGCCCGACTTCTCGAACGCCTGCTGCAGCTCGAGGCGCGCCTTCTCCTCGTACCCGAGCGTCGCATACGCGCGGCCGAGCGCCGCGTGCGAGAGAGCGAACTCGGGCTCCGCGGCCACGGCCTCGAGGAGGAGGTCTCGGGCGGCGAGCGCGTCGGCGTCGCGCAGCTTCCTCAGCCCCTCGGAGTAGAGACGGAGCGCCGCCGTGTTGCGGGGGAGCGTTTCCGGCCGGCGGTCGGGGGTGCGCGCACCGTCGGGCTCGCGAAGCGAAAGCCGTAGCCGCGTGCCGATCGAAGGCACCAGCTCCAGCAGTCGCGAAGCCTCGCCCGTCTCGGTCACCGAAGCCACGGTCTCGCCCGTGCGCGCGTCCTGCACGAGGACGTCGATGCGGATCTGCGGGTCGTTCGCGCTTCCTCCGGAGGACACGTACGAGCCCCCGACGACTTCGTCCACGACGGCGGCCCGCCGCAGGCGGCCGAGCGACTCGGGCGACAGGCTCCCCGGCCGCTCGAGTGCGAGTTCGCGCCGCAGCCGTTCGGCGGTCTCGACGGGCATCAGCCGGTACGCTGATCCGGGCGCGAGCTCGGACTGGACCATCTCGGAGAGAGCGGTGGCGATCCAGTCGAGGTCCGGACGGTTCGAGAGGTTGCGGAATCCGAGGACCGAGATCGTCGGACGGGAGGATGCGTCCGCGGATGCGCCCGTCCTTCGGGCGAATCGCCACCATCCGATTGCCGCGATCGCGAGGAGGCCGAGACACGCCGCAGCGATCGCGATCGCCGGCGTCCGCCGCCGATCCGGTGCCATCTGCCCGGGCTCGCGCGCCTCGGCGGCGACCGGAGCCTTTTCCGCCGCGGACACGGCGTCGAGCGCGAGCGGGGAGGCGGTCATCGGCAGGGCTTCCGATATCGAGGGCGCCTCATCCAAGCGGACCCGCTGCACGCTCGCGGTGAAGCGATACCCGATCCGCGGCACGGTCTCGATGTACTCGGACGAGTCGCCGCTTCCGCCGAGGGCGCGGCGAATCAGCCAGATGTTCTTGTTGAGGTTCGTCTCGTCCACGACGGCGTCCGGCCAGAGCGCCTTCATCAAGTCCGCCTTCGACTGGAGACGTCCGGCATTCCGGACGAGCAGGACGAGCGTCTCGAAGACCTTCGGCTTCAAGAGCACCGGGCGGTCTCCGTCGCGGAGCCGGTGCTCGGCCACGTCCAGCCGGTAGGGGCCGAACTCGAAGATCTCTCGATCGGGCAAGGGTTTGGGCTCCCGGCGAATTTTCGCGGAACGAAGGTCCAAAGACAAACGACGGAACGGTTCAAGACCGGGGCCCGGCGCCCGATGCAGTCTCGCCCGCATGAACGACGACGCCTCGATCCCGGCTGCATGCCGGCGCTGCGGCTGCCCGCTCGCCGGAAACGAGAGCTACTGCAGCAATTGCGGGAGGCGGGTGGACGGGCGCGGGAGCGTCACGCGCGCCGTCGCCGTCGGCGTGTTCATCCTCGGTCTCGTGACCGCCGGCACCTGCGTCCGGAGCCGCTCGCGTGGTGCGCATTCCGGGCGCTCGTCCGACTCGACGCGAGGCTTCGAAGAGTCCAACGCGACGGTCCACCAGAGAGGGCGGATCGAGCACCCCGTGAGCCATGGCCGGAAACCCATCGAAGGTGCGGCGAACGAACTGGAAGGGAGGCGCGTATGAAGAGACCGAGGGTGCTCCTCGGGTTATCGGCTTTGCTCGCGTTCGGCTTGTCCACTCCGGCGCGAGCGGAGGAAGGGCCGCGAGCCCGGCCCAAGACTTACGGAACGAGTCAGGACTCGATCTACCACGTTCCGGTCACGGAGTTCGTTCCGACGAACGGCGGCTACACGACGGACGACACGGCTTTTCCCGGGACGCTCTCACGGTACACGATGAACTGCGGAGGCTACTGCCTCGAGGCGGTCCCGCGCCTGCCCAACGGCGCGCTGCTCACGGGCATCGAGGTGTACTTCTGCAATAGCAACCCCAATCCGGCCTACACGCTCGGGGTCGAGCTCTACACCTCGTGGTACGACGGGGAGAACATCACCCCCCTCTCGGCCGGGGTCTACAGCCAGACCCAAAACGGCTGCGGCGAAATCCGGATCGCGGACCTCAGTGGGCTCAATTACCAGGTCAACTACTACAACAACCAGCTGATCTTGGGGACGGTGATCGATGCTCAAGATGGATCTCAGGCCATCTCCGGCGTGAACCTGTTCTACCGCCTCCAGGTCAGCCCGGCTCCGCCGACGCCCGACTTCGGCGACGTGCCGACGTCGAACCCGCAGTTCCAGTTCATCGAAGCGCTCTACGCCTCGGGCATCACGGCGGGCTGCGGCGGTGGGAACTACTGCCCGAACAACCCGCTCACGCGCGGCCAAATGGCGGTGTTCCTCGCGAAGGCGCTCGGGCTTCAGTGGCCGTGAAGGAGATGGATATGAAACCTCGTCGCTCGCTTCTTGCACTCGGGCTCTGGATGGCTGGCTCGATTGTCGGCGCACAGTCCCTGCAGCCGCAGACCTACGGAACGACCGCCGTGTCCTACGTCGAGGTTCCGGGAATCGCGTTCCTTCCGTTTGGCTCCGGATTCACCTATGGCCAGGGAATCGGTACCCAGGCTCGCTACATGCTGGGCTGCGCGGGCGGCTGCATGCTGGCTCCGCTGCGGCTGCCTTCCGGCGCCAGGATCGTCTCGGTCGAGCTCGATGGCATCGATACCGACAACTTCGATTCCGTGCAGGGGAGCCTCTTCCAGTGCGACAAATTCGGTCAGAACTGCACGGCGCATCCGGCGGCGGGCCTCGGCGGCTGCGGGCTCGGATACATCTGCACGGGAGACTCCTACAACGGCGGGCCCGCTGCGGTGGTCGCCGACGTTTCTGCCGAGAACATCGTCGTGGACAACACGGTGGGCTCCCTCATTCTCTTGGGTTCGGGGGATAGCACGAGCGAGCTCCTCGGCGGCATGATCATCGGTTACGTTCTCCAGGTCAGCGAGGCTCCGGGTTTTCCGACATTCAACGACGTGCCGTTGAGCGACCCGGCCTTCCAGTACATCGAGGCGCTCGTGGCCTCGGGCGTCACCGCCGGCTGCGGCGGGGGGAACTACTGTCCGGACTCGCCCCTGACGCGCCGGCAGATGGCCGTGTTCCTCGCGAAGGCGCTCGGGCTGCAGTGGCCGTGAAGCACGGAACGGATGGAGTCATGAAAGCCACGGCTCGAATCTCGCTCGCCCTCGCCGCCCTGGCGCTTCTCGGGGGCCCGTGCCTCGCGGGCGAGCCGCGCCCCGTCGCATCCGCGCCCAAGTTCGGTACGACGAACGACGCGACCTACAAGGTCTCGGCGTTCGACTTCTCGCCGATCGATTCGACGACTCAGTACCTCCACGACCAGCAGGGGGGCAACTACACGCTCTTGACGACGACGCCGTACGGCGCGTTCTATGCGTGGCCCGACCTTCCCGCCGGAGGCCTTCTCGAGACGATGAGCGTCTATGCCTGCAATTTGAATCCCCCGGGCGGCGACGACTTTCTGGTGCTCCTGGAGAAGACGGACCCATCCGGGAACTTCCTCGGAGTCCTGGGCTCGGTCACGGTATCGGCCAACAGCGGTTGTGCGTCGCAGACGTTGGACCTGAGCGGGCAGAACTACACCGTGAACGTCTCGGACCGCCTCCTCGTATGGACGATCTTTGGACCAACCGGCAGCACGTTCGCCATGCTCGGAGACGTCGCGTTGACGTACAAGCTGCAGGTCAGCCGGCCGCCGCTCAACCCGACGTTCAGCGACGTGCCGTCCACCGACCCCGGATTCCGTTACATCGAGGCCGTCGCGGCCGCGGGCATCACGGCGGGTTGCGGTCCCGGCATCTTCTGCCCTGATTCGTCGGTCACGCGCCGTCAGATGGCCGTCTTTCTGTCGCGGTCGCTCGGCCTGGCATATCGGTTCGGAGAGACCTTGACGAGTGTTCCGGTCCCCGAGTGGCAGTTCCGGCCTTATGTCAACACCGATCATTACGAAGACACGGGGCCGCCGCAGCTCTCGCGTTACCTCGTGGATTCGGTCGTCGATCCTCCGCGTCTCGAAGCGTCGGTCAGTCTTCCGCCGGGAGCTCTGCTCGAAAACGTCGAGTTCGACGTCTGTGACGATCGGCCGGCGGGTTCGCCGCCCCTGGGCTTGAACGTTTCCGATGCTCCTCTCAACTATCTCGTGTACCTGGCGTCGACCCCGGGCTCGGGTTGCGCCAGCATCAGCGCGGTGGATATCGGCTACACGGCCGGCGACTCGAAGCTCATCCTCTGGGTATTTTTCGGGGCTCCCGGGTCGCCGAGCCTGGGCCCGCAGACGCGAATCCTCGGCGCTCGATTGGACTATCGGCTGCAGGTGAGCCCGCCACCGGCGGCGGCGACCTTCGCGGACGTGCCGGTTTCCGACGCGGCCTTCGCATACGTCGAGGCGCTGGCGGCGTCGGGGATCACCGGTGGCTGCGGGGGCGGGAACTTCTGTCCGAACAGTCCGGTCACGCGGCGCCAGATGGCCATCTTCCTGGCCAAGGCGCTCGGCCTCTCCTTCTACTGACGCGGAGGCGACGATGAGAACCAGAACGATCTCGATCCTGATGGCGGCGGCGACCACCGCCGCCCACGCGGCGCTCGCCAGGTCGCCCGGAACGCCGCAGACCTGGGGAACCACGAACACGAGCTACGTGACGGTGCCGGAGTGGCAGTTCTCGCCCTCCTCGTCCACGGTCGTCTATTCCGACTTCGGAAACCCGTCCCGCCGGTACGCGCTCACCCCGCTGTCCTTCTTCTTCGCGTCGCCCTCGATGCCGTCCGGGGCGCTGCTGCAGAACCTGGAGTTCGACTTCTGCAACTCGCAGCCGTCCGGAGGCAGCTCGATCCTTCTGCTGCTCTATGACCTGTCCTCCGACAATTCGAATCTGACGCTCCTGACGCAAATCACGGGCGCCGCGGGCCAGGGATGCATGCAGGCGCTCGCCGATCTGTCAGGCCTGAATTACACGGTCGACAACCAGCAGCACCGGCTGCTCCTGGAGACCGCCTTCGGGCCGAACGGCGACGACACGACCTCGTTCAGCGGAGCCGTCGTCGGCTATCGGCTCCAGGTCAGCCCGCCGCCGGTCCCTCCTCAATTCGGGGACGTGCCCGTCACGGATTACGGCTTCGTGTACATCGAGGCGCTGGCGGGAGCGGGGATCACGTCGGGTTGCGGGAACGGAAACTTCTGTCCGGACGCGCTCGTCACTCGTCGGCAGATGGCGGTGTTCCTCTCGAAGGCACTCGGGTTGTGGTGGCCGTAAACGTCATCCCCGTGAGGAGCGGAGGCGGAGACTAGCGCGGCGCGGGCTCGGGCCGCGTGATCAGCGCGATCATGCGGCCTGCCCTCGCGCCGTCGCGCCGCCAGCTCGCGTAGCCCTCGCCGCCGCACCGCGTGCAGGCGGGGTGGACGGCGATGGAATCGCGCGGGACGCCCGCCGCGACGAGCTGCGCGACGTTGACCGCGCGCACGTCCAGACGGAACTTGCCGCCGCAGCCCGCGCGGACGAACTCGCCCGCGAACTGCGCGGCCACCTCCCCGCCGACCTCGTAGCAGCAGGCGCCGATCGAGGGGCCGATCCAGGCGCTCAGGCCGGCCGGTACCTCGCCGAGCGCCTGCAGCGCGGACACCGCCGAGGCGGCAACGTTGCGGGCCGTGCCGCGCCATCCGGCGTGGGCCGCGCCGACCGCGCTTTTGCCCGAGAGGAGGATCGGCACGCAGTCTGCGGTCTGCACGACGAGCGCCTCGGCCGACCGGTCGGTCGCGAGCGCGTCGCCCTCGCCGGCGCAGATCTCCTGGGCCACGCCGCGGGCCGCGCGCACGGTTAGCGCCGCGACGCCGTGCACCTGTTTCGCCCAGTGGATCCGCGTGCCGTCGAGGGCGAGCGCGTCGGCGAGGCGCCGCGCGAGGAAGGGCGTCGGCGTCGGCTCGCCTTCGGGTGCGTGGCCGCGGCCCGAGAAGGCGACGACGAGCCCCGGCGGTGTTTCCGCCGGCCGCATCACGCGGACGCCGTTGCGCACCTCGTCGAGCCAGGTCATCGGCGCATTGTAGGGGACTCCCGCGTGCTAAAATTCTTCGGTGTCGGCCGTCGAATCGCCCCGAAAAATCGAGGTTTTTCCCGTCATCGGGCTCGAGGTCCACGCCCAGCTCCTGACCCGTTCGAAGATTTTCTGCGGCTGTCCCGTGACGGTCGGCGCGCCGCCGAACTCCGCCACCTGCCCGGTCTGCCTGGGCTTTCCGGGCACCCTGCCGGTTCTGAACCGCGAGGCCGTCACGCTCGCGCTGCGCCTCGCGCTGGCGGCCGGCGCGACCCTGCACCGCGAGTCCCAGTTCGCGCGGAAGAACTACTTCTACCCGGACCTGCCGAAGGGCTATCAGATCTCGCAGTACGACCGGCCCTTCTCGACCGGCGGCTCGATCGCGATCGACACGCCGGAGGGAGAGAAGGCGATCCGGCTCGTCCGCATCCACCTCGAGGAGGACGCCGGCAAGCTCCTGCACGACACGCCCTACGACGACGTGCCGGAGAACGTCTCGCTCGTCGACTGGAACCGCGCGGGCGTGCCGCTCGTCGAGATCGTGGGCGAGCCCGACCTCCGCTCGGCCGAGGAGGCGGCGAGCTATCTCACCGAGCTGCGGCGCCTCGTGCGCTACACGGGCGTCTGCGACGGCGACATGGAGAAGGGGAGCCTGCGCTGCGACGCGAACGTCTCGGTGCGGACGTCCCCGACCGCGCCGCTCGGCACGCGGGTCGAGATCAAGAACGTCAATTCGATCCGCTTCGTGGCCAAGGCGATCGAGCACGAGATCGAGCGGCAGGCGCAATCTCTCGCGCGCGGCGAGGCGATCGTGCAGGAGACCCGCCTCTGGGACGAGAAGGGCGGCCGGACCGTCTCCATGCGGAGCAAGGAGGAGGCGCACGACTATCGGTACTTTCCGGAGCCCGACCTGGGACTCCTCGTTCTCGACGAGAAGTGGATCGCGGAGGCGCGGGGCGCTCTGCCGGAGCTCCCGCGACGCCGGCGCGAGCGACTCGCGACGGCGCACGGGCTCGCGCCGCAGGACGCGGACACTCTCGTGTCCGCCCGCGAGCTCGCCGACTACTACGAGCGTGTCGTTGCGGCCGGCGTTCCCGGCCGGCTCGCCGCGAACTGGGTGACGGGCGAGGCGCTGCGCTGGATGAAGGAGCGCCGGGTCTCGACCGAGCAGGCGCTTTCGTTTTCCGTTTCGCCGGAACGGCTGGCCGGGCTGCTGAAGCTGGTCGAGAGCGGCGAGATCTCCGCGGCGTCGGGCAAGGACGTGCTCGTCGCGATGCTCGATTCGTCCACCGAGGCCGCCGCGATCGTCGCCGAGAAGGGCCTGGGCCGGATGCGCGACACGGGCGCGCTCGAGGCGGCCGTGGCGGAGATCGTGGCCGGCAACCCTTCGCAGGTCGCGCTCTTCAAGTCGGGCAAGACGCAGACCTTCGGCTGGTTCGTCGGACAGGTGATGAAGAAGACGGGCGGGCGCGCCGATCCGGCCGCGGTGCGCGAGGCCCTGACGCGGGCGCTGGAGAGCGCCGGCCCGTGATCCAGCTGTTCGGAGTGTCCAAGCGGTACGGCACGTTCCGCGATGCCCTCGCCGACATTTCTTTCCGCGTGGAACCGGGGGAGTTCGTCTTCCTGACGGGGCCCTCCGGCGCGGGCAAGTCGACGCTTCTGCGCCTCCTTTTCATGGAGGAGACCCCGACCGCGGGGCAGATCATCGTCAACGGCCGGAACATCGGGGTGCTCCCACAGGGCCAGATTCCGTATCTGCGGCGCACGATGGGCGTCGTCTTCCAGGACTTCAAGCTGATCGCCCGCAAGACGATCTTCGAGAACATCGCGTTCGTCCAGAACGTGCTCGGGCTCGCCCGCGTGGAGCAGAAGCGGCGCGCCTACCAGGTCCTGAAGCGCGTCGGCCTGCACCACCTGATGAACGCGTACCCCGACGAGCTCTCGGGCGGCGAGCAGCAGCGCGTGGCGATCGCGCGCGCGATCGTCAACGAGCCCACCCTGCTCCTCGCCGACGAGCCGACCGGCAACCTCGACCCGGTGCTGGCGGAGGAGATCATGCGTCTCTTCGTCGAGATCAACATCCGCGGGACGACCGTGGTCGTGGCGACGCACGACCTCGAGATGATCCGCCGCACCGGCAAGCGCACGCTCATCCTCGAGCGCGGCCGCCTCCACGATCCCGACCGCGTCCGCGAGAGCGCGCCGCTCGTCCGGGAGGCGCCATTTCTGCCGCTCCATTGAGCTGAGATGCCCCGGCCCCGCTACGTCTTCGGCGAGGCGTGGTCGATCGCGCGGACGAGCCCGCGCCAGACGGCCGCCGCGATCACGCTCATCGCGCTCGCTCTCTATGTGCCGGGCCTCCTCGCGCTCGTGTCGCACAACCTCTCGCGTCTCGCCGCCGAGGAGACGGAAGACCCCGCCTCGGTCGTGCTGACGCTCGATCCGCAGACCGACGCCCGCGCCATCGCGACGCGGCTGCAGGCGGACCACCGCATCCAGCTCGTCCGCATCGTGAGCAGCGACGCCGCGCTCGCGCGCTTCCGGCGCGCGTACCCCGATCTCGGTGCCGCGCTCTCGGACCTGAAGGAGGCGCCGTTCCCGCCTTCGATCGAGGTCGTCCTGAAGCCCGGCGCCGCGCGGACGGTGAGCCGGGAGATCGCCGCCGGCGCGCGCGTCTGGCCGGGCATCGAGTCCGCCGAGTCCGAGGAGGAGTTCTCGCGGCGCTTCCGCGACGCGATCCATCTCGTCCGGGACGCGGGACTCTTTCTCGGCGCCGTGCTGACGCTCGCGGCGGTGCTGTCCGTCGCCTCCGCGGTGCGCCTCGCGCTGGACCTGCACCGCGAGGAGGTCGGCATCATGCGCCTGATGGGCGCGACCGAGTCGGCGATCCGCGCGCCCTTCTGGCTCTACGCGACGAGCGAGGGCCTGGTCGGCGGCGGGCTCGCGCTCGGCCTCCTGTACGCCACGTACCGTTTCGCGGCCCACTGGCTGTCCCGCGACCCGCACCCCGTGCTCGCGGTTCTCTGGGTCGGTTTCCTCGCGCTGCCGACGCAGCTCCTCCTGCCGGCCGCGGGCGCCGCTGCAGGTCTCATCGGGAGTCTCCTGTCGCTCGGGCGGCGGGAGACGCGGCGCGCGACCCGGCTGGCCTGAGTCCGAAGGTTACGGCAGCGTCGGCGCGTCCATCCCGTTCGTGGCCGCAGGCATCGTGGGCACGCCGCCCCGCATCGTGGCGTTGGCGGGCGACCAGGCGTCGGATACGCCCGGAGTGCCCTGGTACGACCAGTTGCCGTACGGGTTCGCCCCGCTGATCCCCGAGCCGTTGAGGCTGCTCAGGCTCGACGCGCCTGCCTGCGCCGTGTGCTCGGGAGGAGTGCCGATCGCGACGACCTTGCTCGTGCCCTGCATCGCGAGCGTGCCTCCGATCGATTTCTCTCCGTTGGCGCGCTCGATGGCCCAGAACGCGTCGTCTCCGGTCAGACGGGAGATCTGGCGGACGTCGCTCTGGCGCAGGCTCATGAGCTCGGCGCCCCTCCAGGCGTGGAAGACGTACAGGCCATCGGTCCGGAGCACCGGCATGTCGCGCGCGAGCAGCGAGCCGGAAGGATTCAACTGGACCCGATAGACCGTGCTCTGCGAACCTCCCGTCAGCGGCTGGATCCGAAGGACCTCGGCCTGGCGCAGCGCCGTTTGTTCGCCGTCGGGCCACGCATGGAAGACGTAGTGGCCGTTCGTGAGCACGGGCTGATCGAGCGAGATCATCGTGCCGCTCGGGTTGAGCTGGAGCCGGAACATCTTCTGCTCCGCCGGAACGGCGAGTGCTCCGGCGAAGAGGACCAGGGCGGCGAGGCCGATGCGGCTGCGCATGGGGGAGCCTCCTCGATCCGAGGAGCTTATCACCGCCCGTCGCCGCCGGCGCGAGCCCTTATCATCCTCGCGGTGAGACTCCCCTCGCGCCATTTCGCCGTGCTCCTCGTGACGGGTGCCGTCGCGGCCGCGTGCGCGCGCGGACCCGAACGCGCCGCCGCGCCGTCGTCCTCGCCGACGGCCGTTCCGACGCCGCTCGCCTCGGACGCGACCTTCGTGGGGCGCGAGGCGTGCGCGCGCTGCCACGCGGAGGAGGATCGCCGCTGGCGCGGCTCGCACCACGATCTCGCGATGCAGGAGGCGAACGAGAAGACGGTCCTCGGCGACTTCGGCAACGCCACGTTCACGCACTTCGGCGTGACGTCGACTTTCTTCAGGAAGAACGGCCGCTTCTGGGTCCGGACCGACGGACCCGACGGGAAGCTCCACGAGTACCCGATCGCGTACACCTTCGGGGTCGATCCGCTCCAGCAGTACCTGATCGCGTTTCCCGGCGGGCGCTACCAGGCGCTCAACGTCTGCTGGGACACGCGCCCGAAGTCCCGGGGCGGCCAGCGGTGGTTCCACCTCTACCCGAAGGAGCCGGTCGCCCACGACGACCCGTTGCACTGGACGGGCCCCTACCAGAACTGGAACTTCATGTGCGCGGAGTGCCATTCGACGAACGTGAAGAAGGGTTACGACGCGGCGTCCGACGCGTACGCGACGACCTGGTCGGAGCTCGACGTCTCGTGCGAAGCGTGCCACGGCCCCGGATCGGCGCACGTCGCGTGGGCCGACGCCGTCGCCGCCGGAAGGGCGGGGAAGAACGATCGCGACCGGGGCATGGCGGTCGTGCTCAGGGACCCGGGTGGTGCCGCCGAATGGGTCTTCGATCCGCAGACCGGCATCGCGAAGCGGAGCATCCCGCGGACCTCGCAGACCGAAATCGAAACGTGCGCGCGCTGTCATGCCCGGCGCTCGGTCGTCGCCGCGGATTACGTCTGGGGACGGCCGCTCCTCCAGACCCACCGGCCCGCGCTCCTGACGGAGGGGACGTACTACGCCGACGGACAGATCGAGGACGAGGACTACGAGTACGGCTCGTTCCTCCAGAGCAAGATGCACGCGGCCGGGGTCAGCTGCTCCAACTGCCACGATCCCCACGACCTCAAGGTCGCCGGTTCGGCGGACCGCGTCTGCGCGGGCTGTCATCAACCCGACCGCTTCGACACGCCGAAGCATCACTTCCACAAGGCGAGCTCGCGCGGGGCGAGCTGCACCGCGTGTCACATGCCGACTCGGGACTACATGGTCGTGCATGGGCGGCACGACCACAGCTTCCGGACTCCGCGGCCCGACCTGACCGTCTCGATCGGCACCCCCAACGCCTGCACAGGGTGCCACCGGGACAAGCCGCCGAAGTGGGCCGCGGATGCCGCGTTGCGCTGGTGGGGCGACCGCGTTCGGAAGGAGCCGCATTACGGCGAGATCGTTCATGCCGGGCGCGAGGAGCTCGCCGGCGCGGCCGCCGGCCTCGCGGCCTACGTCTCCGACGCGACGAAGCCCGGTATCCGGCGGGCGAGCGCGGCCGCGCTGCTCGGCCGCGGCGAAGGGGACCCCACCGCGACGGGGGCGGCGCTCTCCCGCGCCGCGGCGGACCCGGATCCTCTCGTCCGGCTCGGCTCGCTCGAGGGCATCGAGGAGCTCCCGCCGGAAGCGCGGGCGCAGCTCGCGGCGCCGCTCCTGAGAGATCCGGTCCTGACCGTGCGCATCGAGGCGGCCCGCGCCCTCCTCGGCGTTCCGAGGGAGGCGATGAGCGCCGCCGAGCGCGCCGACTTCGACGCGGCGCTGGCCGAGTATGTGAAGTCGCAGAACGTCGACGCGGACCGCGCGGAGGCGCACCTGAACCTCGCGGCCGTCGCGCTCGCGCGCGGGGACCTCGCCGCCGCCGAGGCGGAGTACCGGACGGCCCTCTCGCGTTCCCCCGCCCTCGGCGCCGCGTGGGCGAACCTCGCGGACCTCTACCGCGCGCAGGGCCGGGACGACGAGGCGGAGAAGACGCTGCGCCAGGGTCTCGCCGCCGCGCCGCACGACCCGGGCATCCACCACGCGCTCGGTCTCACGCTCGTGCGGCGCCAGCGCCTCGCCGAGGCCGTGAAGGAGCTCCGGGTCGCGGCGGAGATCCCGCCCGAGCGCCCGCACTACGTCTACGTGTACGGCGTCGCGCTCGACGCCGCCGGCCGCACGGGCGAGGCGTTGAAGGTCCTCGAGGCGGCTCGCTCCCGGCACCCGGGCGATCGGGAGCTCGCCGAGGCGATCGCGGCCCTGAAGGCGAAGAAGGCGGGAGGCTAGCCCCTAGCTCTTGTCGGCCGCGTGAAGCGGCGCCTCGTCCGGGTGTTCTCCCTCGTGCGCCTCGGCGAGGGGCTCCCGGTGGCGCTTGCGGAAGTGGGGCAGGTCGGGCTCGCCCAGGAGCCGGGCGAGACCCTCCCATCCGCGGACGTGCTCGCAGACGACCTTGATCGCCGAGGTCAGCGGCACCGCGAGGACCGCGCCCGGAATGCCCCAGATCGTGCCCCAGAAGATGAACGCGATCATCACCGTGAGCGGAAAGAGGCGGACCTTGCCGCCGACGATGAAGGGCGTCAGGACGTTGCCCTCGAGGAACTGCAGCAGGCTGTAGACGAGGAAGACGAGCAGCGCCTTCTCGCCGTCGTACTGGAAGAACGCGACCGCGACCGCCGGCAGCGTCGAGATGATCACGCCGACGTACGGCAGCAGGATCGCGAGCCCCGCGACGGGGCCGAGCACGTAGTAGTAGTCGATGCGCAGCGCCATCAGCGCGAGCGTCGTGATCGCGGCCATGATCAGCATCACGAACCCGAGGCCGAGCGCATACGCGGTCATCGTGCGCGCGATCGCGCCGGTGACGTCCGACTCGCCGAGCCGCTCGTTGCGCGTGAAGATGCCGGCGAGGACGCGATTGAACTTCTCGCGGTCCTTCAGCATGAAGAACGTCAGGAACGGCACCGAGGCCGCGTAGAGCAGCGTGCCGAGCGTCTCGCCGAGCTGGATGAAGACCGCTCGCGTGGCCTCGAGCTGGGAGCCCGTGACCTTGACCTCGCGCACCCCGGCGCGCGAGTCCTCGGGCAGGATCGAGCCCATGCGCTCGCGGATGCGGTTGACGAAGTCCATGACCTGGCTGACGGTCTCGCGGATGCGCGCCTGGTAGCGGGGGAGAGCGGCGAAGAACTGGTTCATCTGCGCGGTCACGTTGATGACGAGCAGGGCGACGCCGCCCACGATCACGAACAGGATCAGGAGGATCGCGAGGACGCGCGGCACGCCGGCGCGCTCGAGGAGCGACACGAACGGGCGCAGCGCGAACGCCATGAAGAGAGCGAAGGCGATCGGAACGAGGAGCGGCCGCCCGTAGTAGAGGAGCCCGACGACCGCCGCCGTCGAGATCGCGGTGAGGCCGACGACCCGCGGCGGCGGGCTGTGCGGGACCTCGACTTCGTTCGCGGCGGTCAAAAAACCCCCTCGCGGGGAGGGGGTCGGAAGAAACTAAGGAGCGCCGCCCGTCTCACGTCCCCGAGACGAGGGTGACCACGATCGTCGCCCGGCGGTTCTTCGCCTTTCCCTCGGCCGTCGAATTATCATACGCCGGCTCCGCGGCGCCCTTCCCGACCGTGGTGATGCGTCCGGGGTCGATGCCGTGCCGGGTCACCAGGTACTCCTTCGCGGCCTGGGCGCGCTTCATGCCAAGCTCCTCGTTGGCCTTCTCGGCGCCCGTGTTGTCGGTGTAGCCGGTGACGATCGCCGTCGAGTTCAGGTCGTTCTTCATGCGCAGGGCCACGCCGTCGAGCACCGCCTTGGCGATGTTCGTCAGCCGGGCGCTCTTGCCGTCGAAGAAGATCTCGTCGGTCGTCGTGCGCGGCGTCGGACGCGGCGGCGGAGGAGGCGCGGCGGTCACGGCCTGGGCCGGAGCGGGCGCCGCCGCCGGCTGCTCGACCACCGGCTCGGCCGCGGCCGGCACGACCACCGGCGGCGGGGGAGGCGGCGGCCACGCGGCGTAGGTGATGCCCATGACGCCGCCCCACGGGTTCGGGTTGTCACCGTGCGCGAACAGCATGCTGAGGTTCGAGGAGAGGGCCGCGGAAAGGGCCCACCCCGTGTGGCCAAACCACACGCGCGCGCCGACGTTCAATTGACCGTAGTCCGGCTCGTGGAAGTCGCCGCCGTCGAAGACGTTGTACAAGCCCTCCGCGATCACGTGGATGTTCGGCATCACCGGGATCTCGGCGCCGACGCCGAAGCGCAGGGTGTTCGGAACGCGAACATCGACGTCCGTCGGCTGCCCCGCGAGCGTGTACGAGACCATGCCCGTGAACCAGGACTTGCTCACCGCGCCGCCCCACTCCCAGTCCCCCCGGCCGGTCTGGACACGATTGATCGTGCCATCTTCGTTCGTCGCGCTGCCGGTCGTGATGGGGATGAGTCCGGCCAGCCAGAGGCCGAATCGCAGATCGGTGTCGTTCTCCGAGTGGAAGCTGACCTTCGTCCCGAGGCGGACCTTCTGGCCCTCGGAGACGTTGAAAGCGGTCGGATAGAGGTTCCCGGTGATGATGCCGCCCTCCCAGCCGCCGCCCGTCCTCGTGACCTGGCCCCCGCCGGCGACGAACACGGACCACCAGTTGGTCAGGCCGAGTCCCATCGATCCCGTGGCGCCGTACTGCACGAACCAGCGCGTGCCGTCCGGCTGACCCGCGAACGACTCGGCGGCGAGGCGCGGCGCGTACCAGCCGTAGAGACCCATCGTGAACTGCCCCGCGCGAGGCCCGTCCGCGGTGGTCATGGTGAAGAGTCCGATGTCCCCGTTGGCGGAGGGAGCGATCACGGCGGGCTGTCCGTAGAGGACGGCGCCAGCCAGGCAGATCAGCATCCCGAGGAGCGCGGTCCGCTTCGCCATCATGCAGTGTCTCCTTTCGAACCGGAACGGGAAACGTTTGTGCCTAACAGGATAAGGCAAAAAGCCTTATTTGCCAAACATCTTCTGTTGGGTCAGGGGGGTGTCCTTCCGGACAGGGTGCTGGAAGGCGGCTCGTAATGCGGCGAGTTAAGCAGCGCTCGCGGGAGAGACCGCGAGAAGCCGGCTCGGTCGGCGCGGCGCCTGCTTCAACTCGCCGCCCCTAAGGCGACTTTCGCCTACACCTTGGGCTGCATCACCAGCGACATCTTTTCCTGGAACGCCTTCATGATCGCGGGGCCGCGGATCGAGGCGATGGCCTTTTCGGTCTGGCGGATCAGGTCGCGAACGGCCTCGACCCCGCGGCCGCGGTCGATCTCGGCGAGCGCCTGCTTGTAGGGGCGGTCGATGCCCGGGAGGTTGGCCTCGCCGATCGCCCCTTCGGCCTCCTGCTTCACGCGTGTGCAGAGAATCATCAGGATCTTCTTCTCGTCGCCGAGGGGGGCCGCGGGGCGCGCGGCCGACGACGCCGCGGCGGCGGGCGGCGCAGGCATCGGCCGGGGAGCCGAGGACTCCCGCGGCGGCACCGAGGCGTCCGCCGCCGAGGGGGCCGTGCGCGCGGCGGGATTTCCGGCGCGCATGTCGACGAGATCCGAAGTGACCAGGCCGTAGAGCACCTTCGCGGTGTCGAAGGAGTTGGAGGACGTCGCCCGGGCGAGCTCCTCGACCGTCTTGCGTCCGTCGATGCGGATGACGAGATTCCACTCCGGCGGCGAGAGCGTGACCGGCTCGCCGAGATCGCGCGGCTTGAGGACGGGGATGTGATCGACTCCGGGAATCTTCCGCGCGAGGACCTTCCACTCGTCCAGCCGCCGCGCGGCCTCCATCAGCAGCGAGGTGTTGGTCTTGTCGATGGTGACGGTCTCGCTCTCCTTGCCCGGCGTGAACTGGAAGTCGCCGGTCGACCAGATCGCCAGCGCGTACACGGCCTCCTCGCCGCTGACGCCGTCCACCTCGGCGTGCACGATCCGGCCGTTTCGCAGGTAGATCGAGCCCCGCTCCGATCCCCGGAGCAGCAGGAACATGCCCGTTTTCCCGGACACCGAGACGAGCTGGATGATGTCGGGAACCGGGAGCTCGGAGATGGAGCCCTGGAAGGACATAGACCTCGGAATCGTAGCATCTAGGCCGACACGAGAGCGTCTCGGGAGAGGGTTCTCCGCGCGACGTTCCCTCTTTCGTCCGTCGGGCCGCGAAGCGGCGCGCTCCGAGTCCGAGCCCCGTTACCTCCCGGAGTGGACGTGGCAGATGGCGACCGCCAGGGCATCGGCGGCGTCGAGCGGGATCCGCGACCGCTGCCGGGCGAGGAGCGAGAGGACCATGCCTCGCACCTGCTCTTTCTCGGCCTGGCCGTAGCCGACCAGGGCCTTCTTGACGAGCCGCGGCTCGTATTCGTAGACGGGCAGCTTCGCGTGGGCCGCCCCGGCGAGAAGGACTCCGCGGGCGTGCGCGAGCTTCAGGGCGGAGGAGACGTTGGCGGCGGCGAAGACCGTCTCGACGGAAACGGCCGCCGGGGCGGCGTCGGCGATCAGGCGTTCGAGGGCGCATCCGAGGAAGTCGAGGCGGGAAGGCAGCTCGCCCGCAGGGGGACGCCAGACGCCGCAGCGCTCGAGCACGAGACGGCCGGACTCGAAGACGACCACCCCGAAGCCGGTGGCGGCCGTTCCGGGATCGAGGCCGAGGATTTTCACTGGCGAAAGAGTACCGCTCCCCGCGCCGGGAGGAGGCGGCGAAGGAGGCCGACTACTTCTCGGCCGGCGCCTCGGCGAAGTCGAAGTTGGCCCAGACGTTCTGGACGTCGTCGTGGTCCTCGATCGCTTCCATCAGTCGGACCATCTGCTCCGCCTTGCGCGCGTCGAGCACGACCTCCGTCGTCGGGATCATCGAGACCTCCGCGACGGCGAGCGGCAGGCCCTTCGACTCGAGCTGCTTCTTCACCTCGTCGAGCGTCTCGGGCGCGGTCTGGATCTCGTGGTACTGGTCGGTGGTCTGGACGTCGTCGGCGCCCGCCTCGATCGCGGCCTCCATCACCGTGTCCTCGCTCGCCTTCTCCTTTTCGATCGTGATGTACCCCTTCTTCTGGAAGAGGAAGCGGACGGATCCGGCCTCGCCGAGGTTGCCGCCGTGCTTGGAGAAGATCGTCCGGATCTCGGGCAGCGTGCGGTTCTTGTTGTCGGTCAGCGCCTCGATGAGGACGGCCGTGCCGCCGGGGCCGTAGCCTTCGAAGAAGACCTCCTCGTAGGAGACGCCCGGGAGCTCTCCCGTGCCCCGCTGCACCGCGCGCTTGATGTTGTCGGCCGGCATGTTGACGGCCTTCGCGTCGTCGATCGCCTTGCGCAGCCTCGGGTTCGACTCCACGGCGCCGCCGCCCTGCTTGGCGGCCATCGTGATCTCCCGGATGAGCTTCGTGAACAGGCGTCCGCGCTTCGCGTCCGCGGCGCCCTTCTTGTGCTTGATGGTGCTCCATTTGCTGTGGCCGGACATGTGGTGCTCCTCAGGGCGGGGATTATATGAGCGACGAGCGATCGATCGACGAATCGGTCGCGGGCTCCCCGGTTACGGCTCCGGTTCCGCCTTCTCCTTGATTTCCCGGCATTTCCGGCGACAATAGATTCAGTTCATGCCCAAAAAGGTTCTTTTGATCGAGTACGAGCCGCGGTACATCGAGCGGATTCGGACTCTCCTCACCCCCCAGGGTCACGCGATCAGCGAGGCGCATGACGGGGAAGCCGGCCTCCAGGCGTTCGGCGCCTCTCGCTTCGATCTCATCCTCCTGTCCGGCATGCTCCCGCGGCTTCCGAGCGCCGAGGTGATCCGCGAGATCCGGAAGAAGGGCGGCGCGACCGCGCCCCCGATCATCCTGATGATGACCGGTTACCGCGGGAACAACCGCAAGGCCGACGCGCAGAAGGTCGGCGCCTTCGACATCCTCCAGCGGCCCTTCTCCGACGAGGAGTTCCTCGCCGCGGTCGGAGACGCGGTCGAGTCGACCGACGTCGGCGCGCGGACGATGCGCATCGACGTCGCGCAGGTGGCGCAGGCCGCTTCCCCGCTGACCTCGTCCGACATCTTCTCGGACGTTCTCGACGAGCTGACCGGCGGGAAGCCGGCTCGTCCGGCGTCCGCGCCGCCGGCTCCGGAACCCGCGGTGCCCCCTCCGGCGGCGGCGGCTCCCACGGCGCCCCCGAAGCCGCCGGTCGAGAGCGACATCGACAAGCGGCTGCGCGACACGCTCTCGGGTCTCCTCGCGCCGCGCCCGGCCGCGGGCGGCGTCAGGCCGGACACCGGAGCGGGCAAGAAGGCGCCGCCGGCGGCGATCCCCGGTCTCACTCCGTCGATGCCGGTCACGCCCGTCACGCCGGCGCGCCCGAAGCTCTCCTCCGACACCGACGTCGACCGGATGATTTCGGACACGCTTTCGGGCCTCTCGAGGCCGAAGCCGAAGACCGCGCCGGGCGCGACCCCGCCGCCCCCCTCCGCCCCGCCGGCAGCGCCGCCGAAGAAGCGCGAGGAGCCCGAGGCCGCCGTGCCCTCTTCGGGACCGGACCGCTTCGGCCAGTACGAGATCCTCGAGCGCATCGCGGCCGGCGGCATGGCCGAGCTCTACAAGGCGAAGCGCACCGGTGTCGAGGGCTTCCAGAAGATCGTCGCGATCAAGAAGATCCTGCCGCACCTCGCGGACGACGAGGACTTCGTGACGATGTTCGCCGACGAGGCGAAGCTCGCCGCCCAGCTGAACCATCCCAACATCATTCACATCTATGACCTCGGGAAGATCCAGGCGGGCGGCTACTTCATCGCGATGGAGTACATGGACGGCCGCGACCTGCGCGCGATCCAGCAGGCGGGACGCGAGCTGAACATCCCCCTGCCCGTGCCGCTCGCGGTCTACATCGCCTCGCGCGTCGCCTCCGCGCTCGACTACGCGCACCGCCGCCGCGACGCCGAAGGAAACGATCTCCACATCGTGCACCGCGACGTCTCGCCGCAGAACATCCTCATCTCGTACGAGGGCGACATCAAGCTCTGCGATTTCGGGATCGCGAAGGCGGCCTCGAAGGCGTCGAAGACCCAGTCGGGCGCGCTGAAGGGAAAGATCCAGTACATGTCGCCCGAGCAGGCGTGGGGCCGGCCCATCGACCGCCGCAGCGACCTGTTCTCGCTCGGCGTCGTCCTCCACGAGCTCTTGACCGGCGAGCGCCTCTTCCAGGGCGACACCGACATGAACGTGCTCGAGAAGGTGCGCAACGTCCAGGCGCCGCCGCCCTCGCGCTCGAATCCCGAAGTGCCGCACAATCTCGACGCGGTCGTTCTCAAGGCGCTCGCGCGGGAACCGGACGAGCGGTATGCCAACGCGTCCGATCTGCTGCGGGACCTCGACTCGGTGCTGTACTCGTACACGCCGGCCCCGGGGAGCGCGGACGTCGCGATCTATCTGCACCGGCTCCAGGCGGAGGAGGACGCGTTCGCGGACGCGAAGGCGCGCGAGGCGGCCCACGCGGCCGAGGAGGCGGAGCCGGCGGTGGCGCCCCGGCGCAAGTCGAAGGGAGCGCCGGTCTCGCGCAAGCCCTCGCCGCCGGCCGCCGCGAAGCCCGCCCCGTCGCCCACGCCCTCTCCCGAACCGGCCGCTCCGCCGCCGCCTCCCCCGGCTCCTCCCGAGCCGGCGGTCGGCTCCGAACCGGGGAGACCGGGTCCGGAGGTCTTCGGCTCTCTCGCGGCGAAGTCCGTCGACGCGGAGCGATCCAGCCGCACGCCGCTTCTCGTCGCGGTCGGTCTGGCGGCCGCCGCGCTGGTCGGGTTCTTCGTGTGGCGCTCGATGAAGCCGCAGGGCGCGTCGCCCGCGGCGGTGCCCACGAAGGCCGCGGTCGCGGCGCCGACGCTCGTACCGACCAGCGCGCCGGTGGCCGCGGTGCCGCCGGCCGCGCCCGCGATCGACGCCAGGGCCGTCGAGGCCGAGGTCCAGCGTCAGCTCGCCGTGCGGCGCAGGGAGCTCGACCGGGCGGCGGCCGGCAAGGCCGCGGCGGCCCAGATCCCCGAAGCCGCGGCGACCGCGCCCCCGGCTCCGGCCCCCGTCGAGCCGACGGCCGCCCCCGTGATCATTCCGCCGACGGCGGTCCCCATTCCGACCGCGGCTCCCACCGAGCCGCCCCCGGCCGTCGAGCCGCCGAAGCCGCCCCCCGCCCGAGAGCCCGAGACGCAGCGCGGCGACCTCGTCGGCCCGGGTCCCGGCGTGATCGAGCCCGTGCTCGCCGCGCCTCCCCGCGTCGTGTATCCCGAGATCGCCCGGCAGCAGCGCGTCCAGGGCAAGGTGATCGTGCTCGTCCTCGTCGACGAGAACGGCCGGGTCACCGAGGGGCGGATGCAGCAGGGCGTCGCGCAGCCCGCGGTCAACGACGCCGTCGTCGCGGCCGTCAAAGGGGCGCGGTTCCGTCCCGCGACCAAGAACGGCATTCCCGTCAAGATGTGGCGCCCCGTCATCGTCGAAGTGAAACCGTAAACTCCCCCAGAAGCGCACACAGGAGGACAACCCGCATGGCCCTCTCGAACGAGCAGAAGAAGTTCTACGAAAACACGCTGACGGTCACCAAGAAAGAGATCCAGGAGCTCGAGGGCGAGATCCAGGAGGAACTCGCGAAGGTGAAGGACCGGCTGGCGGAGCTGCAGAACGCGCAGAAGGCGGCGCGGCAGATGTACGACGCCGCGTGTCAGCGCCTCGGCGTTCGCAACGAGCTGGAAGAGGCCGAATCGCAGGGCTGAAGGTTTCCTCGAGCGGCGCTCGACGGGTGCTTGGAGCGCCGCTCGACGCGGCGACGTGAGAGGGAAAGTTCCCGGGAGTTCCTTCTCCCGCAATTAGACTTCCCCCCGACATGATCGAGTTCTCATGGACGGCCGTCGCGGCGCGGCCGCCGCGGCGAGTCGCCGCCGGGCTTCTCTTCGCCGTGGTGCTCGGGCTGGCCTGCGGACAGGCCGAGCACGGGTCGGCTCCCTCGGCCGGCGCGCCGAGGCGGGTCGTCACTCTCGCCCCGAATCTCACCGAGATCGTGTTCGCGCTCGGGGCGGGAGACCGCCTCGTCGGGGTGTCGGAGTACTCCGATTATCCGGAGGCCGCGCGGAGCATCCCGCGCGTCGGCGGACTTCAGGTCGATCCCGAGAAGGTGGCGGCGATGCGGCCGGACCTGGTGCTGGCCGTCGCCGAGGGCAACGCGCAGGGGGCCGTGCGGGCGCTCGAGGCCGCGGGATTGCCGGTCACCGTCACGCCGTCCGGGTCGCTCGACGCCGTGCTCGACAGCATCCGCCTGGTCGCCGATCGTCTCGGCGTGCCCGAGGAGGGACGCCGCCTCGCGGACCGGCTCGCGGCCCGTCGCGCCGCCGTGCGGGCGAAGGTGGCCGGCCGTCCGAGGCCGCGGGCGCTGCTGCTCGTCTGGCCCGATCCCCCGCAGGCCGCCGGCGGCCAGACCTTCCTGAACGACGTGCTGACGGAGGCGGGCCTGCAGAACCTGGTCGAGGACCGGCGGGGCTGGCCGGTGCTCTCGAAGGAGTACCTCGCCACGGTCCCGGTCGATCTCGTCGTGATTCCCGAGTCGATCGAGGCCCGCGCGGCCTGGGAGAGCGGCTTCGGCCCGAACGGGGCGCTCTCGACCGGCGCCGTGGCGAAGGCCCGACGCATTGCTCTCCCCGAGGCGGCCCTGACGCGTCCGGGTCCCCGCGTCTTCGACATGCTCGAGAAGCTCGCCGACGCCGCGCGATGAAGGCCCTGCCGCGTGCTCCGGCGATCGCCGCCGGCCTCCTTCTCCTCGCCGCGGTCCTCCTGTTCGCCTTCTCGGTCGGCGGAGTGCACCTCTCGCTCGGAGACCTGCTCGGCGGCCAGGGGGAGGCCGGGCGGACCGCACGCTTGCTCGCGGCGCTGCGCGTGCCGAGGGTGCTCCTCGCCGCGCTCGTCGGCGGGTGCCTCGCCCTCGCGGGCGCCGCGCTCCAGGCGCTGCTGAAGAACCCTCTGGCCGATCCCTTCCTCCTGGGGACCTCGGGCGGCGCGGCGGCCGGCGCCGCCTGCGCGGCGCTCGCGGGGGCCTCGCCCCTGATTTCTCCGGCGGCGGCGTTCCTCGGCGCCGCGGCCTCGTCCGTGGGCGTCGCAACACTCGCACGGCGGGGCGGGCGGCTCGACCTCGAGCGCCTCCTTCTCGCGGGCCTGATCGCGAACGCGTTCTTCTCCGCGCTGCTGCTCGCGGCGTTTTCGATCGCCTCCGGCGAGGCCTCGCGAACGATGCTCTTCTGGATGATGGGGAGCCTCGCCGACGCGACGCCGGGCAAGGTCGCCGCGCTGGCGCCCTACGCCCTCGCGGGCGCCGCCGTCCTGGTCGCCGCCTCCGCGCGCCTGAATCTCTTCGCGGTCGGCGAGGAGAGCGCGGCCGCGCTCGGCGTCGACACGGAGCGGACCAAGCGCGTCGTCTTCCTCGCCGCGTCGCTCCTGACCGGAGCGGCCGTGGCGTTCGCCGGCGTCATCGGGTTCGTCGGGCTCCTCGTGCCGCACGGCGCCCGCGCCGTCGCCGGCAACGACCAGCGGACGCTGCTGCCGCTCTCCGCCCTCGCCGGCGCGGCCCTCCTCGTCGCGGCCGACGCGGTCTCGCGGGCCGCGCTCGCTCCCGCGGAGCTGCCCATCGGAGCGATCACCGCCGCGCTCGGCGCGCCGCTGTTCGCGTGGCTGCTCTTGAGGACGCCTTGAACGAGACGCTGATCGAGACGCGCGCCCTGTCGGCCCGCTACGGAGCGAGCCGGGCGCTCGACGGCCTCGACGCGTCGATCGGGCGGGGCGAGGTCGTCGCCGTGCTCGGCGAGAACGGGTCGGGCAAGTCGACGCTCCTGCGGGTCCTCGCGCGCGTTCTCCCGGCCTCGGGCGGCGAGGTGCTCTTCGGCGGCCGGCCGCTCTCGGAGATGCCGCGGCGCGAGAGCGCCCGCCGGATCGCCTACGTGCCGCAGAGCGTCGACCTCGTGTTCCCGATCCGGAGCCTCGACCTCGTGCTCCAGGGGCGGGCGCCTCACGGCCGCGGCTTCGCGGCGGACACGGCGGAGGACCTCCGCATCGCGCGCGAGGCGATGCGCGCGTGCGACGTCGAGGACCTCGCGGGACGCGACGCGAAGGCGCTCTCGGGCGGCGAGCGGCGCCGGGTGTTCCTCGCGCGGGCGCTCGCCCAGGAGGCGGAGGTGTGGCTGCTCGACGATCCGACCGCCGGGCTCGACCCGCGGCATCGGCTCGAGTTTCTCGAGACGCTGTGGCGCGTGCACGGCGAGCGGCGGACCACCGTCCTTCTCGTGACGCACGAGATCGCGCTCGCCGGGGCGCTCGCGACCTCCGTCCTCCTCCTGAAGGCGGGGCGGGCGATCGCCCGCGGCCCGCGCGCCGACGTGCTGACCCCGGACAACCTCTCGCGCGCGTTCGGCGCCCCGTTCGAGTCCCGGGGGAGCGCCTTCCGCGTGCGGAGCGCCGTGCTCCCCGGAGGCGCCGCCGACCTCTGAGACCGGGCCGCAACCCGCCTTCTCTCAGGGGGTTAGGGTTCCTGCTACCATCCCCCTCCCCATGTGGTTCCGCAAGGATCGCGCCCCGAAAGAGGTCCGGGAAGGCCGCACGAGCAAGGTGCCCGAGGGGCTCTGGGTCAAGTGCGACAGCTGCCGCCAGATCCTCTACAACAAGGAGCTCGCCCGGAACTTCAAGATCTGCCCGAAGTGCGGGTTCCACTTCCGCCTCTCGGCGCCGGAGCGGCTCCGCATGCTCTTCGACGACGAGGAGTGGGTCGAGCTCGACCCCGGGCTGCGCTCCTCGGATCCGCTGCGTTTCCGGGACAGCAAGAAGTACCGTGATCGCCTGCGCGAGGCGGAGGAAGGCGTCGGCCCGTCGGACGCGATCGTCGTCGGCTCGGGGACTCTCGACGGCATTCCGGTCATCATCGGCGCGATGGAGTTCTTCTTCATGGCCGGTTCGATGGGCTCGGTCGTCGGCGAGAAGATCGCGCGCGCGTGCGAGCGGGCGCTGGCCGATCGCCGGCCGCTGATCCTCGTCTCGACCTCGGGCGGCGCCCGGATGCAGGAGGGGATCCTCTCGCTGATGCAGATGGGAAAGATCGCGGCCGCGCTCGGCCGGCTCGCGGAAGCCCGCGTCCCGTACGTCTCCGTGATGGCGGACCCGACGACGGGAGGGGTGACCGCCTCGTACGCGATGCTCGGCGACCTCAACATCGCGGAGCCGAACGCCCTGATCGGATTCGCGGGGCCGCGGGTCATCGAGCAGACGATCCGGCAGACGCTCCCCGAGGGGTTCCAGCGCTCGGAGTTTCTCCTCGAGCACGGCATGCTCGACCTGATCGTCGACCGCTCCGAGATGAAGGCGACCCTCGCGCGATGCCTCCGCCTGCTGTGGGACGGGCGGCCGGCGGCGTAGGGGAGCCGCGCACGCCTCCGCCGTCCGCGCTCCCGCACCTCGAGCGCCTCGAGTCCCTCGGCCAGCGGGGGATGAAACTCGGCCTCGCGGCGATCGACGCCGTCTGCGAGCGGCTGGGCCGGCCGGAGCGCCGCGTCCCCTCGGTGCTCGTCGCCGGCACGAACGGCAAGGGGTCGGCCGCAGCGACCCTCTCGTCGATCGCGGACGCCGCGAGCTTTCGCGTCGGCCTCTACACCTCCCCGCACCTCGAGAGCGTCACCGAGCGCATCCGGATCGGCCGCGACGACGTGCGTGCCGAGGCTCTCGATGGCGCGCTCGGCGCGGTCTTCGCGGCGGCGGACCGCGCGCCCGCCGTGCCGCTGACCTACTTCGAGGCGATGACGGCCGCGGCGTTCCTCCACTTCGCCAGCCTCGGTCTGGACCTCGCCATCCTCGAGGTCGGGCTCGGCGGCCGCTTCGACGCGACGAACGTCGCTCCAGCCGTTCTGTCCGCCGTCACCTCGATCTCCCTCGACCACATGGAGGACCTCGGCGGCACCGTCGCCGCGATCGCGTTCGAGAAGGCGGGCGTGTTCCGCTCCGGGCGTCCCGCCGTCGTGGCGAGCCGCCTCCCGGAGGTGGTCGCCGTCTTCCGCGAGGCCGCCGCCCGCACGGACGCGGCGCTGCACCTTCTCGCCGAGGAGGTCTCGATCGAGGTGGAGGCATCGGGCCTCGACGGGGCGCGATTCCGGCTGACGACTCCCTCGGGACGGTACGCGCTCTCGACCCCGCTGCCGGGAGCGCACCAGGTGGAGAACGCGGCGGTCGCCGTGCGCGCGGCCGAGCTGCTCGCGCCGGCGTTCCGGATCGGGAGCGAGGCGATCGTGAGCGGCGTCGCGGCGGTGCGCTGGCCGGGCCGCCTCGAGCGGTTCGAGCGGGCCGGACGGACGATCCTGCTCGACGGCTGCCACAACCCCGGCGGTGCGGAGGCGCTCGCCCGATTCGTGGCGGCCTCGGGGCGGCGCGCGGACCTGATCTTCGCCGCCATGGCCGACAAGGACATCGAGAGCATGGGGGCCGCGCTCGCGCCGGCGGTGCGGCGCGTCCGGTTCGTCTCCGCCGCGTCGCCGCGCGCCGCGGATCCCGCGGAGCTCGAGCGCCGGTTCGGCGCGCGAGGCGACGCGCGCGCGGCGGACGGCATCGCGCCGGCGCTCGACGAGCTGCTGCGCGACCCGGCGGCGGAACTTATAATCGTCGCGGGCTCCCTGTATCTCGTCGGCGAGGCGCGGGGGCTGCTTCTCGAGGGCGCTTTTTCGCAGTGAGGCCATGACGACCGTCGCCGCTCCGTTCACCCGCGAGCACTTCGAACGGCTCGAGGAGGAGCGTCTGGCCGTCACGGCCTCGAAGAGCGCGCGCGCCGAGCGGCCGCGCGGGGCGGCGAGCCCGAGCCCCGGCGACGCGCGGACGGACTACGCCCGCGACCGCGACCGCATCATCCACTCGCGGGCCTTCCGCCGGTTGAAGCACAAGACGCAGGTCTTCATTCCCTACGAGGGAGACCACTTCCGCACGCGGCTGACCCACACGCTCGAGGTGGCTCAGATCGCGCGCAGCGTCTCCCGGGCGCTGGGCCTGAACGAGGACCTGACCGAGGCGATCGCGCTCGGCCACGACCTGGGGCACACGCCGTACGGCCATTCGGGCGAGGCGGTGCTCGACCGGCTGCTCCGCGAGAGCCATCCGTCGGCCGGCGGGTTCAAGCACAACTTCCAGTCGGTGCGGGTCGTCGACCGGCTCGAGAAGCGCTACGAGGAGCCGGGCCTGAACCTCACGCACGACGTGCGGGAGGGGATGTTCAAGCACACGTCGTGGCCGCGCGACTTCCCCTTTCCGCTCGACTTCGTCGAGGGGCTCCGCCTCGAATCGGGCGGGAGCCTGGAGGCGCAGGTCGTCAACTGGTCGGACGAGATCGCGCAGCAGACCCACGACCTCGAGGACGGTTTGCCGCTGACGGAGGAGGGAGCGATCGAGGAGCTGTCGATCGCGCGGCTGGTGCGCGCGGCGCACGGCTACGGCAGCGACCCGACGTCCCGGCGCGCTTCGCTGATCCGGGGCATGATCGCGACGCTTTCGGCGGACCTCGTCGACGCGTCCCGGTCGCGCATCGACCGCTGGACCTCGGGCTCCGGCATCGAAACGGCGGACGACTTCTACGCGCGCCGCGACCGGCTCCCCGGCGATCTCGTCGGGTTCAGCGAGGCGGGGCGGCGGCTCTACGTCGAGCTCCGCGAGTTCGTGTACCGGCACATCATCCACTCCTTCCCGGTGTCGCGGCACGACGGGCACGCGCGCCGCGTGCTCGCGGCGCTGTTCGCCGCCTACCGCGACAACCCGCGGCTCCTGCCCGACGACGTGCTCCGAGGGCTCGAGCGCGACCTCGGCGTGCGGTTCCTCCGCGAAGTCCCGCTCGGCGCCATCGAGAAGGAAGTCGCCGACAACTATCGTCCCCGCCCCGAGTACTACCGCGCGATCGCCGACCACATCGCGGGGATGACCGACAGCTACTGCAACTCCGAGTACCGGCAGCTCGTCGTCGAGTGACCGGCCAGAAAGGGGCTCCCATGTCCGAGACCCTGACCGCACCCGCCGCGCTGATGGACCGCGACCTCGAGGTCGTGGACCCCGAGATTGCCCGCTGGATCGCCGCCGAGGCGCGCCGCCAGAACGAGGGGCTCGAGCTAATCGCCTCGGAGAACTGGGTCTCGCGCGCGGTGCGGGAGGCGCAGGGCTCGGTGCTGACGAACAAGTACGCGGAGGGCTATCCCGGCAAGCGCTACTACGGCGGCTGCGAGTTCGTCGACAGGGTCGAGCAGCTCGCGATCGACCGCGCGAAGAGTCTCTTCGCCGCCGAGCACGCGAACGTGCAGCCGCACTCGGGCTCGCAGGCGAACATGTCCGTCTACCTGACGGCGCTGAAGCCCGGCGACACGATCCTCGGCATGGACCTCTCGCACGGCGGCCATCTCACCCACGGTCACCCGCTCTCGTTCTCGGGGCGCGAGTACAAGGTCGTCGCCTATGGCGTCCGCCGCGAGGACGAGCGCATCGACTACGACCGCCTGGCCGAGCTCGCCCGCGAGCACCGGCCGAAGCTGATCATCGCCGGCGCGTCGGCGTACGCGCGGGAGATCAATTTCGCGCGGTTCGGCGACGTGGCGCGCGAGGTCGGCGCCGCGCTCATGTGCGACATCGCCCACATCGCCGGGCTCGTGATCGCCGGCCTCCACCAGTCTCCGGTGCCGCATGCGCCGTTCGTCACGACCACGACGCACAAGACCCTGCGCGGTCCGCGCGGCGGGCTCGTGCTGTGCCGGGCCGAGCACGCGAAGGACCTCGACCGGAACGTCTTCCCCGGCATCCAGGGCGGCCCGCTCGAGCACGTCATCGCGGCGAAGGCGGTGGCGTTCGCCGAGGCGGCGCGGCCGGACTTCGTCGCGTACCAGAAGCGGGTCGTCGAGAACGCACGCGCCCTCGCGGCGGCGCTCTCGAGCCGCGGCTTCCGGCTCGTCTCCGGCGGCACTGACAATCACGTGATGATGGTGGACGTCGGCGCGCGCGGCATCTCCGGCCGCGACGCCGAGAAGATGCTCGAGGCCGTCGGAATCACCGTCAACAAGAACACGATCCCGTTCGACACGCGGCCGCCGATGGTCGCCTCCGGAATCCGCCTCGGCACGCCGGCGGTGACGACCCGAGGCATGGGCCCGGCCGAGATGGAGACGATCGGGGCGGCGATCGCCCGCGCCCTCGAGGCGGGCGAGGACGCGGCCACTCGCGCGGAGACGCGCCGCCGGGTGGGCGAGCTCTGCGCGGCGTTTCCGCTCGTGTGATCCGGCGTGCGGCGGGTATCGCGGGCGCGGGGGCGCTGCTCGCGCTCGTCCTGATCGTCCAGCCCTGGCCGGAGCTTCCGCAGCGCGTGCGCGTCCTCGTCCGGACGGCGCCCCTGGAGCTGGCCCGGCGCCGCCTCGGCGGCTCGGGCACGGCGTTCGACCGCGAGTACTTCGTCTTTCTCGAGAACGCCCGGCGCCGGCTGCCCGCCGGAACCCGCGGGGTCGGCCTGTACGGGACGCCCGGGACCGAGCCGTACACCTATCTCGCGGGCTATGTGTTCGCCCCGCGTCCGGTCCACCTCGCGCCCGGGGCCTTGCCCGAGGGCTGGGTGGGCGCGATCTACGGAACCGCGCGCCCCCCGGGCGTCCGCATTCTCCAGGACTGGGGTGCGGGGGCGCTGGCGGTGGAGAGCCGTTGAGCCTCTTTCTCCTCTCGATCGCCCGGGTCGGGGCCGTGGCGGCCGCCGCCTCGGCGTTCGGGTGGGCCGCCTCGCGGGCCGCGTGTCCGCCGGGCCGGGAATTCCGGGCGGAGCGCGTCGCGTGGGCCTGGGCGATCGCGGCGGCTCTGATCTCGGGACTCGTGCCGGCGTGCTTCCTGGCCGGGATCGAGCCCGGATGGCCCGGCCTGTTCGCGCTCGGCGCCCTCGCGGCGGCGCTCGGGTGGTGGTTCCGCGTGCCGGAGCCCGCCGGCCCGTCGTCCGAGGCCGGCGCGGGAAGGACCGGCCTCGCGGTTGCCTGCGGGGCGGTCGTCGCCCTCGGCATCGCGCTCTACCTCGTGCGCGCGCTGACGGAGCCGATGTGGTCCAACGACTACGTCGCGATCTGGGGACTCAAGGGCAAGACGATTCACGCCGCCGGCACGCTGCCGCGCCACCTCTTCACGGATCCGGCCATGGCCTACTCGCATCCGGAGTACCCGCTCGGCCTGCCGTTCTTCTATGCGGGCGTGGCGTTCCTCACCGGCCGCTGGGACGACCATGCCATGGCGCTGGTCTTCCCGATCTTCCAGGTCGCGACGCTCTTCGGGCTCTTCGGCTGGCTGCGGCGCCGCGGAGCGTCCCGGACCGTGGCCGGTCTCGCGGCGGCGATCCTGGCGTGCTTCGAGCCCCTCTATTCGGCCTTCCTGACCGGGATGGCGGAGGTGCCGCTCTCGCTCGGGCTGCTGCTCTTCGGTTCGTCCCTGTCCGACGCGATCGAAGGGGATCCCGGCGCGCTCCGGCGGCTCGCGTTCGCGTCCGGCCTGATCACGGCGACGAAGAACGAGGGCCTCTTCTTCGCCGCGGCCGGGTGCCTGCTCGCGCTCGCCTTCGGGAGCGCGCGGCGCTGGCGGTGCGCGCTGGCGGCGTTGCCGACGGCGCTCGTCGTCCAGACGGCGCACGTGCTCTGGCGCGGCCGGGTCCCGCTGCGCGATTTCGACTTCTCGACCTTCTCGGTCGAGCGGCTCGGGGAGGCGCTCGCCGCGGCGGCCCGCCTGCCGGGGGCGGTGGGCTGGACACAGCTCGTCCTCGTCGGGGTGCTCGTCGCCGCCGGCGCCCGCGCGCCCGAGAGCCGCTGGATGCTGGGACTCTGCGCGTGCGGCATGGCCGCCTACCTGCTCCTGCCGGTCTTCGCGATTCGCGGCCCCGAGTGGCTCGTTCGAGCGGCGCTGCCGCGCACGACCGCGGGGCTGGCGCCGCTCGCGGCGGCGGCGGTCGGCGCGAGGTACGCGCGCCGCTAGCGAGTCAGGCCGCGGCCTTCGGGCCGCGGTGCATCCAGCGGATCCGGAACACGTCCCAGAGCATCCGCAACGAATCGCGCACGACGGCGACCTTGGACTCGGGAGAGTTGATCCAGATGACCGGCACCTCGGCGATCGCGATCCCGCGGCGGCGGGCGAGGTAGAGGATCTCGACGTCGTAGGCGAACCGGTCGACGCGCGCCTCGCGGAAGAGCGAGCGCGCGAGGTCGCCGCGGAAGAGCTTGAACCCGCACTGGGTGTCGCCGATCCCCGGCACCGCGAGGAGGCGCACGATCCGGTTGAAGGTGCGGCCCATCCACTGCCGGTAGAACGGCTGCTTCTTGCGGACGAGCGCCTGCTCGATCGCCCGCGAGCCGATCGCGATCGGATGGGCCGGCAATTGCTCGGCGAGCTTCGTCCACTCCGTCAGCGGCGTCGAGAGGTCGGTGTCGCTGACGAGCACGATGTCGCCGGACGACTCGAGCACGCCCGTCCGGATCGCCGCGCCCTTGCCGCGGTTCTCGCCGTAGCCGACGATCCGGAGCGCCAGCCCCTCCTGCTCGGCCCGGCGCCGCGCGCGCTCGACCGTGTCGTCGGTCGAGCCGTCGTTGACCAGGAGGATCTCCCACGCGCGGCCGCCGGGCCTTTCCGCCGCCCAGCGCGCGGTCTCGCGGACGCAGTTCTCGATCCGGCTCGACTCGTTGTACGCCGGAATGACGAGCGAGGCGGCGGGTGTCTCGGGGCGAGGCGCCTCTTCCTTCGTCGGCATGCGCGGGGATTTTACGGTCAGCGCCTCTCGGCCTCGAACACGAACTGGTATCCGAAGAGCGTCGGCCAGACGCGGGCCGAGGCGGTTGCGAAGTCGCGCATCAGTCCCTTCGCCGCCCATCCCAGGCGGGGGAGCGCGAGCTCGTACGGCATGGCGGTGGCAATCACGGAGCGCACGAGGAAGCCCGCGTCCTCGAGCAGGCGCGTGGCGGTCTTCCGCGTGTAGAAACGCAGGTGCGTCCGGTCGAGGATCCCGCGGTCCGCGTACGAGAAGCGGCCGAGCAGCAGCGCGCCGCGGACCGTGACGTTCGCGACGTTCGGCAACGAGACGAAGAGGCGGCCGCTGTCGCGCAGCCATCCGTGCGCCCGCGCGAGCACCTCCTCCGGCCGCGCGACGTGCTCGAGGACGTCCGCGAAGACGACGACGTCGAAGGGCTCGCTCCACGCGCCGCAGGCCGCGAGGTCCGTCGCACGCCACTCGTCGTAGCCCTCGCGCGCGCTGGCGGGCAGGCCGGGGTCCGGCTCGACGCCCGCGAGGTACGCGCAGCGGGACTTGACCGCGCGGCCGAGGTGGCCTCCCGCGGCGCCGACGTCAAGCAGCCGGAGACCGGAGGGAAGCTGGAGGATGCGGCGGTGCAGCCAGTCGTGCGAGGAGCCCGGAATCTCCTTCCAGGTGTACCGCTCGACGCGCTCAGCCACAGAACTTCTGCGCGATCGGATAACGGCGCCCCTCTCCGAACGCGCGGGCCGTCACCTTCGGCCCCGGCGGCATCTGGCGGCGCTTGTACTCGCTGCGGTCGATGCGGCGGGCGATCGCCTCGGCGACGTCGAGCGGAGTCTTCGTCTTCCGGGCCGCCTCGGCGATGGGGAGCGCGCGGTCGACGAGCGCGTCGATGAGGGGATCGAGCCGCTCGTACGGCGGAAGGGAGTCGGAGTCGCGCTGGTCGGGCCGGAGCTCCGCCGAGGGTTCCTTCTCGATCGACGCCCTCGGGATGCGCTCGGCGTCCGCGTTGATCTCGGCGGCGAGCTCGTAGACGAGCGTCTTCGGCACGTCCGACAGGAGCGCGTAGCCGCCGGCCATGTCGCCATAGAGCGTGCAGTAGCCGACGGCGATCTCCGATTTGTTGCCGGTCGAGAGCACCAGGTAGCCGAACCGGTTGGAGAGCGCCATCAGGATGGCGCCCCGGATGCGCGCCTGCAGGTTCTCCTCCGTGGGCGAGGGGCTCTCGACGCCGAGGAGCTCCGCGAGCGTCCGTCCGTACGCCGCGAGCACGTCCCCGATCGGGACCACCGCGAAGCGAATCCGGAGTCGTTCGGCGAGGTCCTTCGCGTCCCGCAGGCTCCCCTCGGACGAGTAGGGCCCCGGCATCGCGACGCCGAGCACGCGTTCGGCGCCGAGCGCGTCGACGGCGAGGGCCGCGGTCACCGCGGAGTCGATGCCGCCCGAGAGTCCGAGCACGGCGCTCCGGAATCCGCACTTGCGCGCATAGTCGGCGAGCGCCACCACGAGCGCGCGGCGGAGCCCCTGGATCGCGGGCAGTTCCGGCGCCTCGGGTCCGCGCCCGCCCGGCACGTCGATCGTCCAGAAGTCTTCCTCGAACCGGCGCCCCGCTCCGACGAGGCGCCCGCGGGCGTCGAAGGCCGTGGACGCGCCGTCGAAGACGAGGCTGTCGTTCCCGCCCACCAGATTGCAGTGCACGAGGGGCACGCCGGTGCGCTTCGCGATGCTCTGCATCATGCGGCGGCGCAACCGGTTCTTGCCGAGCGTGTACGGCGACGCCGAGATGTTCACGTGCGCGTCGAGCGCAAGCGGCTTCAGCTCCGCCACCGGATCCGTGTCGTAGAGGGGCCGCTTCCAGAATGCCTTGTCGTTCCAGATGTCCTCGCAGATCGTCACGGCGACGCGGCGTCCGGCGACCCGCAGGACGCAGGGCCGGTTGCCGGGCTGAAAGAAGCGTCCCTCGTCGAAGACGTCGTAGGTCGGCAGAAGCCGCTTGCGGTAGACGGCGACCCGCCGTCCCCGCCGCGCCGCGACGGCGATGTTGAAGACGCGCCGGCCCCTCGCGCCCGGGTTCGCGGCGAGGGCGCCGAAGACCCAGGTGGCGTCGCCCGACGCCTGCGCGATCCGGTCGGCCGCCCGCTCGGTTGCGGCGACGAAGGACGCGCGCTCGACGAGGTCCCGCGGCGGATAGCCGCAGACGGCGAGCTCGGGGAAGAGAACGAGGTCGGCGTCCGCCGCCTCGGCGCGGCGTCCGTGCGCGACGATCTTCTCGGCGTTGCCTTCGAAGTCGCCGATGGTCGTGTCGATCTGCGCGACCGCGATGCGGAGCGGGGCGCGTCGGCTAGTCAAGCGAGAGAGGATACCCGGAGAGACGGTCGGCCGGCGTGGGGCGGTCGGGGTTGCGGCGGGTCGCGAGGAGGACGAGCCCTCCCGTCGCGGCCGTGGCGAGCGTGCCCGCCCAGCGTCGCAGGGCCGCGGCGGGATCGAGGCCGGCGCCGGAGTCGTCGTCGCGAGCCGAGAGGTCCGACAGGGCCATGCCGATGGTGCGCCCGAACAGCACGAGCGGCAGGACCGTCGTGACGGCGGAGAGGTAGACCATGAACGCGATCGCCCATAGGAGACCCGCGCCGCGCGGGCTGCGGCCCGTGCCGAGCCGCGCCGCGAGGATCGCGATGGCGGTCAGCAGGATCACGACGGCCGCGTCGGCCGCCGCCGCGTAGAAACGGGGCAGCAGCGGCGCGCCCAAGGCGCCGAGGGACGGTGGCTCCGCCGTGGGAAAGAGCGGCGAGCGTTCGGGCCCGCCCTCCGCCTGGAGCGGGAAGTCCTCGAGCCGTGCGGCCGAATCCGGTTCGACCATGCCGTCCCCTATGGTCTCTGCTGGACGTGGCGCACGTAGATGCGGCCCATCAGGTCCAGGTCGCCCTTGGCGTAGTGCTGGGCGAACTTCTCGTGGCGCGTCGCGTCCGCGTCCGAAGGATCGATCGCGATGACTTCCTTGAAGCTGTCGGCGGCCTTCGCGTAGAGGCCGTTCTGCAGCTGCCCGATGCCCTCGTTGTAGTAGCAGCGCAGCAGGTACGAGCGGGCGTCCTGGTTCTCCCGATCCGCCTGGAAGATGCGCCAGAGGATCGGAATCGCGGTCTCGTACTCGCCCTCGTTGTAGAGCTTGACCGCCGGCGTCAACTCGCTGACCTTCTCCGAAGCCGCGCCGAGCGACTGCGCGAACGTCGGGTCCTTCTCGAATGCGGGCGCGGCGAGGTTGAAGGCGGTGAGCGCGTCGATGTACCGCTTCTCCGCCAGCGCCTTCTCCGCCTCCTGCCTCTGGTGGACCGCCTCGGGCGGCGGACCCGCGACCGGCGCTTCCGGCTTCTCGGGCGGCGCTCCCGCCTCGCCCGTCGCCGGCGCGGCGGAGTCGGCGCCCTTCTTGGTCAGGGACGCGAGCAGCTTCTGCGCCCGCGCGTAGTCGGGATGGCCGCGGGGGATCCGCTTCAGCTCGGCGATGGTCTCGGGGATCTTGCCGTCGCGAAAGAGCGCGGTCGCATGCTCGAGGGACGCGCCGCCGTCCGCGGTGGGCGACGCCGCTTCGGGCGCGTGGCGGCCCCGCAGCATCAAATAGCCGCCGACGAGGATCGCGAGCAGGAAGGCCGCGCCGAGCGCGGCGACGAAGCGACGGTCGAGCGGCGCCCGCCGGGGCCTCTCGGGGCGGGCCGGAGTTTCGATCTCGGCGGCGTGGGGCGCCTCCTCGGGCGCATCCTCGATCGCGGCCGCATCGGCCATCTCCTCCGAGAGGATGTCGGACTGCGGCGTCTTCTTCGCGAGGTCGAGGCCCGAGGACGGGCGCGCGAGCTCCGTCTCGATGCGGTCGAGGTACGAGCGGGCGGTGGCGTCGGTCTCGTCGAGCGCGAGCACCTGCAGGAAGGCCTCGCGGGCGGCCGTGAAGTCGCCGGCCTCGAAGGCCTCGCGGCCCCGCTTCAGGCTCTCGACGATGCGCTTGTTGCCTTCGGCCATCTCCTGACGCGCCTTCTCGATGCGCCCGACGGCCTCGGCATTGTTGATGTCGATCAGGAAGATGCGCGACCAGATCTCGATCGCCTGCTGCCGGTTGCCCGCGTGAGCGGCCGTGTCGCCGCGCTCGAGCAGGGAGGCGATCTCCTGCTGCTGCGACGGCGGTTCGGGAGCCGCGGCCGACGGCGGAGGAGGTCCCCCGAAGGCCGGCGCCGGTGCGATCGGCTCCGCGGCGGACATGTCGAGCGACAGACCTCCGGGGTCGCCGTCCGTCGGAGCGTCGCTCCAGAGATTCGGGGCGCCGGGGACCGAGTCGTGGGTGGAGCGGTCGCTCGCCGGCGCGGGCGAATCGGAGAACGACAAGTCCGAAAGCGGGCCGCCGGCCGACGCGCCCATGTCGGGCGGCGGCGGCACCACGGACGAGCTGTCGTCGTCGAGCGAGAGCGAATCGAGGGAGAGGTCCCCGAGCCCGCCGGCCGGCTCTTCGTGAAACCGCGGCGGCGGAGGCGGCGCCGGCTTGGGCGCGCCGCCCGTCGGGCGGGGTTCGAGGCCCGGATTGGTCGACTCGCCGATCTCGGCCGCGGGTTCCGCGGCGGGTTTCGCGAGCCGCCGCTCGAGGAGCGCCACCGCGGGATGGTCGGCGTCGAGGGACCGCATCTTCTCGAGCGCTGCCTGTGCCTCGCCGTTGCGGCGTGCATCGAGCGCCGCGATCGCGCGCTGCCGGGCGGCCTCGAACTGGGGCTGCGCCCCCTTGCGCTCGCGGGCCTTCCGGAGGATCTCGGACGCGTCCTGATTGCCGGGCAGCACCTGGAGCACCTGCTCGGCCGAGGCGATCGCCGCGTCGAAGTCCCGGGTGTTGAAGCTCTCCGCGGCGCGCACGAGGAGCCGGTCGGTCTCGGGGGAAGACGACCGCTCCGCGCGGACGGGAGCCTCGGCGACGAGGGCCTCGAGGCCGGCGACGTCGACTTCGCTCGCCGGGTTCCTGGCCTTCTCCATCAGCTGGCGGGCCGGCGCGAATCGGGGATCCATCTTGAGGATGAAGTCGCAGCCGATGAGGCAATCCTCGGACTTCCCCTCCTTGTAGAGGTTCAGCGTGTGCCGGAAGGTGGAGAGGATCTTGTCCCGGACCTCTTTCGGCAGGGACGGATTCCCGGGGTACGACCCCGGAGGCAAGGCGCTCATGCGGGCCACTCACGATGGGGCGGCCGGATCGGATGAGATTCGGTCAAGGCGACAGAGATTATAAACTGTCCCGTCAGGAACTTACATGAGAACGATCATCGAGTGCGTGCCCAACGTGTCCGAGGGCCGCGACCGGAATTCGATCGACGCCATGGCCGCCGCCGTCCGTGAGGCGCCGGGCGCGCGGCTGCTCGACGTGTCCTCCGATTCCGCGCACCACCGGAGCGTGCTGACCTTCGTCGGCGACGCGGCCGCGGTCCGGGCCGGCGTGCTCGCGCTCTTCCGCGCCGCGCTCCCGCGGATCGATTTGCGCACCCACCGGGGCGAGCACCCGCGGATGGGCGCGGTCGACGTCGTTCCGTTCATCCCGGTGCGCGGCGTCACCGTCGAGGAGTGCGTGGCCCTCTCGAAGGAGATCGGCGCCGCGATCGCGTCCGAGTTCGGCGTTCCGGTCTTCCTCTACGAGGATTCCGCGTCGGCGGAGCACCGGCGCAATCTCGCCGACGTGCGCAAGGGCCAGTTCGAGGGCTTCGCCGAGAAGATGAAGGACGCGCGCTGGGCGCCCGACTTCGGACCGGCCGCACCGCACCCGAGTGCCGGCGTCGTCGCGGTCGGCGCGCGGCCGTTCCTGATCGCCTACAACATCAACCTCGGCACGCGCGACCTCGCGATCGCGGACCGCATCGCGAAGGCGATCCGCCACATCTCGGGCGGTTTCCGGTACGTCAAGGCGATGGGGGTCGAGCTCGCTGACCGTGGCCTCGTGCAGGTCTCGATCAACATGACGAACTTCCGCAAGACGCCGCTCCATCGAGTCTTCGATTGCGTGCGCGCCGAGGCCGAGCGCCACGGCGTGCCGGTCGTCGGCTCGGAGATCGTGGGCCTCTCGCCGGCGGATGCGCTCTACGCCGCCGCGGAGCACTACCTGAGGCTGGAAGGATTCAGCGCCGAGCAGGTGCTCGAGACGAAGTTATTGGGTGAGTGAAGCGCCGGCGAGCTAGGAGCGGCGGCGCCGGTCGCCCAGGCGAAACCGTTCGGACTCGTTCTCCTCGACCTCCACCACGGGCGCCGTGAGCGCGTCGTGGAGCGCGCGGGCGAACTCGATGTGGACCGCGTGTCCCGCCTTCCGCGCGCGGATCCTTCCCTGGAGCGGCCGGCCGAGGAGCGCGAGGTCGCCGATCAGGTCGAGCACCTTGTGGCGCACGAACTCGTCCCGGAAGCGCAGCGGCCCCGAGAGGATGCCCGTGTCGTCGAGGACGACGGCGTTGTGGAGGCTGCCGCCGCGGGCGAGGCCGCGGGCCCGGAGCTCGGCGACGTCGCGGGCAAAGCCGAAGGTGCGGGCGGGGGCGATGCGGGAGGCGAATTCCTCGGCGCGGAGCACGTACGTCAGCTCCTGCTGGCCGACGAAGGGATGATTGAAGTCGATCTCGTAGGTGATCGTGAGCCCCGGGCCGCCGGGCTCGTAGGACATTCGCTTGTCTTCCCGGAGGACCTCGACCGCGCTCGGGATCTCCAGCGGCTTCACCATGGCTTCCTGCCGCTCGAAGCCGGCGGCGTGAAAGAGCCGGACGAACGGGAGGGCGGAGCCGTCCAGGATCGGAACCTCGGGTCCCTCGATCTCGATCAGGCAGTTGTCGAGGCCGAGGCCGGCCGCGGCCGCCAGGACGTGCTCGACCGTGCCGATCGAGACGCTCCCGCGCCGCAGCGTGGTCGCGTAGTCGAAGGTGGCGGCGGAGTCGAGGTCGGCCGGAATCGGCTGCTCGGCATGCTCCCGCCGCACGAAAACCAGACCGTGGTTGACCGGGGCGGGATGGAAATGGGCTCGAGCGGGGTGGCCGGAATGGAGTCCGACGCCATCGATCGAGACGGTCGTACGCAGTGTGGACTGCTGCCTCATGCTGTCTTTAACGTGCGCTGGCCTATTGCAGTAACAGTGCCGATTTCGCCGAGCAGAACCGGGTGCTCTATGTCGTTATTCCGGAAAAGCTTAGCACAATGATTTCCGTTTCTTCCTTCGTCCGCTGTCTAAAAGGAAGGACAGCCTTGCCAGATTTGAGCCAATGGCGGCCGCCTCGGATGCGCTTCTCTTGCGCTCGACCTGTCCATCGGAACAGCATCCCGGAGGCCAGCCGTTAGACTTCCTCCCCCCATGAAGCCGAAGCCCGCCTCCGGAACGAAGACCGCCACCGTCAAGTCCATCGCGACGAACCGGAAGGCGTTCCATGACTACTTCATCGACGATCGAACGGAAGCGGGGTTGGCGCTGACGGGCACCGAAGTGAAGTCGCTCCGAGCGGGCCGGGCCCAGCTGAAGGATTCCTACGTGCAGTTCCGGGACGGCGAAGCGTTCCTCGTCGGGGCGAGCATCTCCGCCTACGGTCCCGGCTCGTGGACCAACCACATCCCCGAGCGCGACCGGAAGCTCCTGCTGCACCGCCGCGAGCTCGATCGCTGGAGCGGCGCGGTGGCGACGCGCGGCGTCGCGTGCGTGCCGCTGTCGCTCTACTTCAAGGGCTCACGGGTGAAGGTCGAGATCGCCCTGGTGAAGGGAAAGAAACTCCACGACAAGAGGGACGCGATCCGCGACCGCGACCTGAAGCGGGAAGCGGAGCGCGACATGCGCCGCCGGTGAGGGTCATCGCGTCGTTCGGCGTAGGGTAAAAGGGACGAACGTGAGCGCCGTGATCCGCGATCTCAGCGACGACGATCTCGAAGCGGCCTTCCGTCTCGACCAGGCCTGCTTCGAACCCGCGATCGCCTACGACCGCTCGGAGCTGCGGTGGCTGATGGATCGTCCGGGCGCCCTCGGTGTCGCCGTGGAAGACGGGGGAGGGCTCGTGGCCTTCGCGATCGCGGAGCGGCGCGGACGGATGGGTCACCTCATTACGATCGACATCGCGGCGTCGGCGCGCCGGCGCGGCCTCGGGCGCCGCCTGTTCACCGAGGTGTCCCGGCGCCTGCGCGAAGCGGGCGCGGACGAGATCCGTCTGGAGGTGGACGTGCGAAATCGGGGCGCGATCCGCTTCTACGAATCGCTCGGCTTCGAGACGACCCGCACGATCAAGAGCTACTACGGGCGGGGACTCGACGGGTACGAGATGGTGAGGGGGATCTAGATCTAGGCGATTGGACGCCCCTCACCCCTGCCCGTCTCCCGGAGGGGGAGGGGTGTCGTCTTCTACGTGCAGTAGGAGGGGATCCAGCTCCTCTGGATGACGTCCGCCGGCATGACGCTGTAGTCGAACTCCTTCGCCTCGCGGACCATGCGGTCGATGTCGAAGAGGAACTTCGACTCCGGGATGTCGGCGTAGAACGCCCGGAACATCGGCTCGACCATTGCCCGCGACACGCGAATGCCGATCTTGCCGATGAAGTTGCGCCGCTGGCCGACGTGCGCCATCTCGTCGGTCATGATCTCCCGGAGCAGGGCGCGCACCCGATCGCGCGCCTCCGGCTCGTCGGCGAAGACGTCGTCGAGGATCGCGTCGATGTGGAGGTAGAGCATCAGGCCCATGAGCTCGCTCACGAACGCCGGCGGCGACATGACGGGCTCCGGAAAATACGGGAAGATCCCGTAGGCGCGGCCCATCCACTTGCCGAGTGGCACCCACTCGACGCGGTCGAGGTGGAACGTCCGGAACATCTCGTGGAAGAGGCGGACGTGCGTGAACTCCTCGCACAGGTGGTAGCGGCTGATCCGCTCGCTCGTCTTGCGGCACTCCGCCATCGAGGGGATCCGGTCCCAGGCGGCGGAGATCCCGACCCACTCGTGTCTCGCGAACTTGTAGAGAAAGGTCAGGAGCAGCGTCTTGCGGTCGAACGTCCGCGGATCGTCGTGCATCCGCACGTAGTTCCGGTAGAAGAGCTCCGGGTCCGGCAGCGGCCGGCGCGAGCGGACCGGGTTGCTCTGAAAGGCGGCGAGGAGCTCGTTCTTTCTCGTCAGCTCCCGGCGGTCCTCGAGGATTTCGCCGTCGCGGCGCTGCGTGAAGGCCCAGTAGGACTCGAAATTCTCGACGCGCTCGGCTTCGGTGCTCGGGGCGAAGATCGATCGATGACGGGCGGAAATCGGCTGCGGTGCGCTCACTCGCCGGATAGTACCCGAAGTCACCTCCGGGGCGACCGAACCTAAACGCTCAATGAGCGCGAGCGAAGCGCGCGCGGTCCCGGGCCGACTCCGGATCGCGGCTCTCGTCCAGGAACCGGTCGAAATCCCGCGGCGCGAGCGGCTTCGAGAGCAGGAACCCCTGCAGCTGGTCGCACTGGTGGCCCTTGAGGAACGCGAGCTGCTCTTCCGTCTCGACGCCCTCGGCGATCACCTCGAGCTCGAGGCTGCGTCCCATCGCGATGACGGCCATCGCGATGGCGGCGTCGTCCTTGTCGCTCGGAAGGTCCCTCACGAACGACTGGTCGAGCTTGATGCGGTCGATCGGGAAGCGCTTGAGGTAGTTGAGCGACGAGTAGCCCGTCCCGAAGTCGTCCATCGAGATCCGCACGCCCTGCTTCTTCAGACCCCAGAGCGTGTTGATGGAGTGCTCGGCGTTCTGCATCGCGTTCGACTCGGTGATCTCGAGGTCGAGCTTGTTCGGCTCGAGGCCCGTCTCGTCGAGCGCATGGGTGACCTGGGTGACGAGATCGGTGTGCTGGAACTGCCGGCTGGAGAGGTTGACGGAGACCGTCAGGTCGGTGAATCCCTTCTCGTGCCACTTGCGCGCTTCGGCGCAGGCGGTGCGGAGGACCCACTCGCCGATCGGGACGATGAGGCCCGAGAGCTCGGCGATCGGAATGAACTCGCCCGGGGGGATCAGGCCGAGCTCGGGATGGCGCCACCGCAGGAGGGCCTCGGCGCCGAGCAGCTCCGCCGTCTTCAGGTCGATGAACGGCTGGAAGTGCAGCTCGAGCTCGTCGTGCGCGACGGCCTGGCGGAGTCGCGACTCGAGCGAGAGCCGCTCCACGGCCCGGGCGTTCATCGCCGGCGTGTAGAGCTGGTAGTTGTCGCGACCCTGCTCCTTTGCGCGATACATCGCCGAGTCGGCGTTGCGGACGAGCGTTTCGGCATCGTGCCCGTCGGCGGGGTAGACGGACACGCCGACGCTCGTCGTCACGAAGAGCTCCCGCCCGTCGATCCAGAACGGATCGTGGATCGCGTCGCAGATCTTGCGCGCGATCTTCGCCGCGTCCTCGTCCGCGTTGATCCCCGGGACGAGGAGCGTGAACTCGTCGCCGCCCAGGCGCGCCACGGTGTCGCCCTCGCGCACGTGCTCCTGGATGCGCTCGGCGAGCTGGCGCAGCAGCTCGTCGCCGACGGAGTGGCCGAGCGAGTCGTTGATGATCTTGAAGCGATCGAGATCCAGGAACAGGACCGCCAGGCGCTGGTTGTGACGGTGCGCCTGCGCGACGGCGAGCGTCAGCCGGTCGTTGAAGAGGAGGCGGTTCGGCAGGTTGGTCAGCGGGTCGTGGAACGCGAGGTGCTTGACCTGCTCCTCGGCGCGCTTGCGCTCGCTGATGTCGATGATCGTTCCCTCGATCACGGACAGGAGGCCGTCGGGTCCCTCGCTCAGGTTCTCGTTCTGCAGCACCCAGACCGTGCTTCCGTCCTTGCGCCTGAGGCAGAGCTCGTAGTTCGTCAGGTTCTGCCGCTCGACGAGCTTGGCGAGCGCGGCCTTCCGGTCCTCGGGCCGCACGTAGAGGTCCCACGCCGCCTGCCGGAGCACCTCCTCGCGGGAGCCGTAGCCGAAGATGCGCGCGAAGGACTCGTTACAGTCGAGGATCCGGCCCTCCATCGTGGACCGGTAGACGCCGGCGAGATTGCGCTCGAACAGGGCGCGGTAGCGCCGCTCCGAGACCTGCAGGGCCTCCTCGATCTGCCGCCTCCCGCTCACGTCCGCCACGGTTCCGATGCTCCACGCCGGGCGGCCGCCCCCGGCGGGCAGGAGGCTCGCCGAGTGGTGCCAGTAGACGGTGCGGCCGTCGCGCGTCTGAACGCGGTACTCCTCGAAGAACGGCTCGCCGGTCTGGAAGTGGCGTGCCGACGATGCGCCGACGCGGCCGCGGTCCTCGGGATGGATCACCTTCTCCCAGGCCTCGACGGTCCGCGGAAACTCACCCGGAGCGAAGCCGAGCACGCGGTCGACGTCGCCGTGCCACGTGATCGTGCCGGCCGCGCGGTCGCACTCCTGCACAAGATCGGCGGCCATGAGGGCCGCGCGCCGGAAGAGCTCTTCCGAGGACGCCCGCACACCGTCGCCGGCCGTCGACCCCGCCGGTCGCACGAAGACGACCGAGAGGCACTTCCCGTCGCGCGCGATCTCGCCCGTCGAGATCTCGACCGCAAGGGTGCCCCCGGAGGCGAGGCGGGCCTCCCCCGCCGTCCGGCGGCCCGCGGGCGCCGGCGCGGAGGCGCCGAGCCCAGGCAGCAGATTTGCCGCGGGCCGGCCGATCAGCGCGGCGACGGGGTGGCCGAACAGCGCCTCCGCGGCGCGGTTTGCGAAGAGGAGCGCTCCCGTCCCGTCGGCGAGGAGCACGGCATCGGGACAGGCCTCCGCGAGATCCCGCAGGCGCAGCTCGCTCTCGGACAGCGCCCGCTGCGCCTGGCGCCGCTCGCGGCGCACGCGCGTCTCCCCGAGCGCCCGCTCGAGGACCGGGACGAGTCGCGAGACCGATGCGTGCGAGACGCAGTCGCGCGCGCCCGCGCGCAGCGCGCGCAGGGCGGCGTCCTCATCGAGACGATCGGAGACGACGAGGAACGGCAGGTCGGGGTCGGCGTCCTTCAGGAGCGCGAGCGCGTCGAGAGCGTCGAGCCCCGGCGCGGAGAGATTCGAGAGCACGACGTCCGCCGCGCGACCGGCGAGAGCCCGCACGAACGCCTCGCGCGACGCGACGCGGTCGATCGACGCCGCAAAGCCGCCGCGGCCGAGCACGTCCGCGAGCAGACCGGCCACGGACGCACGGTCATCCACCAGGAGGACTCGGACAGGAACGCTCATTGTCGGATCGGGAAATTATAGAGACGCCAGTTCTTGACGTCTCCTGTCCTTCCCCCGGTAAAACCGACCGGAAGGACAGGTGGCCTCAGCCGCGCGCGGCGCGCAGGATCGCGAGCGCGACCGTCTCGACGCCGTTCAGGACGAACTGCACCCCGATGACGGCCGTGATCAAACCCATGATTTTGGACACGATGCGCTGGCCCGTCACCCCGATCCGCGCGACGAGGCCCGGCGCGGCGAGCAGGATGACCAGGGTCAGGAGAATGTTCGCGGCGATGGCGATCGCCAGCGCGGCTCGGTGACCGCCGTCACGCGCCTGGCCGACCAGCACCATCACGGTCGAGATCGCGCCGGGTCCCGCGATGAGCGGCATCCCGAGCGGCACGATCGACGGGTCGGCCGTCGAGACGGGTCCCGTGCGCTCGTGACGCTCGTCGTGGGTGAGCGTGTTCAGCCCCATCGAGGTGAAGAGGATGCCGCCCGCGATCTGAAACGCGGGCAGCGTGATCCCGAACGCCGAGAAGATCGCGCCGCCCGTCAGCGCGAAGACGGCGAGAATCAGCGCCGCGGCCGCGCTCGCGCGCAGCGCCATGCGGCGGCGATCCTGCGGCGCTCCGGCCGTGAGCGACACGAAGATCGGCGCCGCCTCGATCGGATTGATCACGGAGAAGAGGGAGGAGAACGCGAGAACGACGAACTTCGCGTCGGCCGAGGAGAACATCGGGCGGATTCTAGTCGGACGCGGCGAGAGAAACGCAGGTCGACTGGCCGCGCGGCCCTAGGCGTCGCGCCGGACGAACCAGGCGCCGGCGGCGCCGAGCAGGAGCGCGAGCAAGCCGAGGAGCGGCGGCGAGGCCATCGGGATTCCGGCGCCGACGCTCGTGATCACCGTGGAATGGTTGTTGTCCGGGTTCGGATCGGGCGTCGTGGAGGAGCCGCGCGCCGTGTTCACGAGCGCCCCGTTCGCGGCCGTCACGCGGACGACGATCGTGACCCGCGCGGTCGCGCCGACGCCCATCGTGGCCAGGTCCGCCGTGACGGTGCCGTTCGCCCCCGGCGACGGTCCGGCGCAGGTCCCCGGCGCGGAAGCGCACGAGACGAAGACGGTGCCCGCGGGCAGCGGGTCGACGAGCGTCGTGGCGACGGCGGCCTCCGGTCCCAGATTCGCGACCGTCACGGTGTAGGTGAGCTCCTGTCCGGGGTTCACCATGCCGCCGCTCACGGACTTCGAAACGACCAGGTCGGCGCCTCCGCCCGCCCCCGGCGTCGGCGTGCGCGACGGCGACGGCGTGAGCGTGGGAGTGCCCGACGTGGCCGTGGCCGTCGGCGTCGCGGTGGCCGTCCCCGTGCTCGTCGGCGAGCCGGTGGGAGTGTTCGTCGCCGTCGTCGTCGGGGTGTTGGTGAACGTCAGCGTCGGCGTCGGCGAGCCCGTGCGCGTTGCGGTGTTCGTCGGCGTGTTCGTCGCCGTCGCCGTGGCCGTACCGGTCGGGGTGTTCGTGGCGGTCGGGGTCGGGGTCGCGGTGTTCGTCGGTGTCGCCGAGCTGGTCGGGGTCTGAGTCGGTGTGTTCGACGGCGTGAGCGTCGGCGTCGCCGTATGGGTGGGCGTGTTCGTGGCGGTACTGGTCGGCGTATTCGTCGGGGTGTTGGTGGGCGTGCTGGTCGACGTGGCCGTGTTCGTCGGCGTGTTGGTCGAAGTCTGAGTCGGCGTATTCGACGGCGTGAGCGTCGGCGTGGGCGTGTTCGTCGGAGTGTTCGTCGACGTGGGGGTATTCGTCGGCGTGTGGGTCGAAGTGTTCGTCGGCGTCGCCGTGTTGGTCGGGGTCTGGGTCGGCGTATTCGACGGGGTGAGCGTCGGTGTCGCCGTGTTGGTGGGCGTGCTGGTCGCCGTATTCGTCGGAGTGTTGGTGGGCGTGCTGGTCGACGTGGCGGTGTTCGTCGGCGTATTCGTCGAAGTCGCCGTATTGGTCGGAGTGTTGGTCGGAGTCTGAGTCGGCGTGTTCGACGGCGTGAGCGTCGGCGTCGCCGTATTCGTCGGTGTGTTGGTCGGGGTGTCCGTCGCCGTATTGGTTGGCGTTGCCGTGTTGGTCGGCGTCTGAGTCGGTGTATTCGACGGGGTGAGCGTTGGCGTCGCCGTATTCGTGGCCGTGTTCGTCGGCGTATTTGTCGGAGTGTTGGTGGGCGTATTCGTCGGCGTTGCGGTGTTGGTCGGGGTGTTGGTGGCCGTGTTCGTGGGCGTCTGGGTCGGCGTGTTCGACGGAGTCAGCGTCGGTGTCGCCGTATTGGTCGGAGTATTCGTCGGGGTGCTGGTGGGCGTATTGGTGCGGGTCGGCGTATTCGTGAAGGTCTGGGTCGGTGTGTTCGACGGCGTCAGCGTCGGCGTGGGCGTCGGCAGGCACTCGGCGCCGGAGCTCGAGCCGGGGATCTGGGACGGGAGGATGTTCGTCGCCACGGTGCCGTTGACGCCGCCCGTCGCTCCGTAGGCCGACGCATCGGTGGTTGTCGTGCCGTTGACGCCGGCCGTGACGTCCGAGGCCGAGGGCGCGCTCGAGAGCAGGATGGCGCCGCCGCCGCCGCCGCCGCCGGGGCCGTGGTGATTGCAGGTCGAGCCGGGCGGGTTGTTGTTGCAGCCCGTGCCCGGGCCCGACGACGGCCAGGCGTTGGCGCCGGCGCCGCCCTTCGCGGCGATGGTCAGGTTCGACAGGTTCCCGTTGAGGGTCGTGATCAGGATGCTGCCGCCCGCGCCGCCGCCGCCGCCGCCGTCGTTGTCGGGGACCGGACCGGTCGCGCCGTTGGCCGTGACCGTGCCCGAGTTGAGCACGTTGCCGGCGCGGAACATCACGATGCCGCCGCCGGCGGCGCCACTCGACTGCGCTCCCGTGCTGTTGTTGCGGGTCCCGGCGCCGCCGCCCCCGCCCAGGACGACGGCCGTGACCGCCGCGTTGAACGCCACGCCGCCGTAGCCGCCGCTGTCCAGTCCCGAACTCCACGTCAGGCCGCCATGACCGCCCGCGCCCCCGTTGCCGCCGCCGCCGCCGCCCGAGTTCTGGTCGTTGGCCGACGGATGGCCGTCGGTACCGCCGCCGCCCGCGTTGCCGGGTGCGCCGCGGGCGATGCCGCCGTCGATCGTTGCGTTGTTGTTCGGATAGTCCGTGCCCGACGCGATCGTCGTGCCCGTTCCGACGTCGTAGATCCAGCCCGGTGTGCCGGCGACGCCTTCACCCTTCGCTCCGTGGAAGTTCTTCGTCGATGCGCGCACGTAGTCCGTGTTTGCGCCCTGGTTGTCCCCGTTGACCTGACGCGCGCCCCCGCCGCGAAACCCGAGGCCGTCCACGGAGACGGTCGCGCCGGCGAGGTCGAGCGCGCCGGCCACGTCGATCGCGAGCACGCCGCCCGTCGCGCCGTTCCACGCCGCCGCGGTGAGCCCGGACGTCAGCGTCGCGGAGCCGTACTGGGGCACGCGAATGACCTGGAAGCGGCGCTGACCCTGCGCGGCGGTGGCGTTGGCGTTCGTGTACGTGTTGAGGAGACCGTTGCCGGTCCCGGTCCCCTGGATCGTCAGCACCCCTCCGGCGACCGGGAGCGCGCCCGTCGCCTTGACGTACTCGTACTCGCCCGAGTTGTTCGGGCTGGTCCAGCCGCTGGCGCTGCCGCCCGCGACGCCGTCGCCGTAGGAATCGGTGTTCGTCGAGTTGATCGCGGCGTCCTGCATCTGGACGACGAGCAGGAGGTCCCCGGACGCGATCGGCGTCTGCGCGGCCGGCGCGCCGCGGGCCGCCCCGAGGGTGATCGAGCTCGCGCCCGCCGCCGCCGTGGCGGTGCCGGGCCAGTACGTGTTGACGACGCCGGTCAGGCTCCCCGAGCCGTCTCGCCCGGGCGTGGCGCAGTCGACCGCCGCTTCGGAGGAAGAGGGGGGGAGGAGGAGGACGAGAGCGAGAAATGCGCGGATTCCGGCGAATCGCCGGACGCAACTCAACCGCAGCAGTTTGCTACCGCCAAAATGGTCTTCAAATTTCCGAGTGGGAGTGCCGCTTCGATTTTAGGTGCCGAGTTCCGTTATTCCAAGGGAAAAAGGCCGACGATTAGAATCACCCTCCCATGGACTTTCTCCGGATCCGCGGCGCCCGGCAGCACAATCTCCAGAACATCTCCTGCGACATCCCGCGGAACCGACTCGTGGTCATCACGGGCGTCTCGGGCTCGGGAAAGTCGTCGCTCGCGTTCGACACGATCTTCGCCGAGGGACAGCGGCGCTACGTCGAGTCGCTGTCCGCGTACGCGCGCCAGTTCCTCGAGCAGATGGAGAAGCCGGACGTCGACTCCATCGAGGGGCTCTCGCCGGCCATTTCGATCGAACAGCGCACGACGTCGAAGAACCCGCGCTCGACCGTCGGCACCGTCACCGAGATCTACGACTACCTGAGGCTGCTCTATGCCTCCGTCGGCAAACCGCACTGCCCCCAGTGCGGCCGCGCGATCCAGGCCCAGACGATCCAGGAGATGGTCGACCGCGCCCAGCGGCTGCCGGCCGGCAGCAAGTTCGTCGTGCTCGCGCCGTACGTCGCCGGGAAGAAGGGCGAGTACAAGAAGCAGATGGCCGAGATGGTCAAGGAGGGGTTCCTGCGGGCGCGGGTCGACGGCCGGATGATCGACCTCGACGATCCGCCCGAGCTCGACAAGCAGAAGAAGCACACGATCGAGATCGTCGTCGACCGGCTCGTCGCGAAGCCGGCCGACGACGAGGAGTACCGCAAGCGCCTCGCCGACTCGATCGAGACCGCGGCGCGCGTCTCCGGAGGCCTCGTCATCCTGTCGGTCGCCGACGGTCCCGAGGAGATCCTGTCCGCCAACTACGCCTGCCCGGACTGCGGCACGTCGCTGACCGAGATCACGCCGCGCCTCTTCTCGTTCAACTCGCCCTACGGCGCGTGCCCGAAGTGCTCCGGGCTCGGAACGAACCTGAAGGCCGACCCCGACCGCCTCGTCCTCGATCCCTCGAAGTCGATCGAGGGCGGCGCGATTGCGATCCTCAAGCCCGGCTCGACGAACTGGCGGTCGCGCCAGATGGCGACGCTGGCGAAGCACTACAAGTTCAAGCTCGACCAGCCGTTCTCGAAGCTCCCGAAGGCGGCGCAGAAGGTCATCCTGTACGGGTCCGGAGACGACGAGATCCGCTTTTCCTACGTCGCCGAGAAGGGGGAGTACCACTGGCGCTCCTCGTTCGAGGGGCTCATCCCGATGATCGAGCGGCGGTATCGCGAGACCGAGAACCCGGAGCACCGCGCGGAGCTCGAGGTCTACATGTCGGCCGAGCCCTGCCCCGCGTGCAAGGGCCGGCGGCTGAAGCCGGAGGCGCTGGCGGTGCGCGTGGGCGGCCGCGCGATCGACGAGGTCTCCTCGGAGACGATCGAGGACGCGATCGCCTTCTTCGAGGACCTGCGCCTCACGCCGCGCGAGCGGGAGATCGCCGGCAAGATCCTGAAGGAGATCCAGGACCGGCTGCGGTTCCTCGCGAATGTCGGCATCGGCTACCTGAACCTCGCGCGCGGCGCGGCGTCGCTTTCGGGCGGCGAGTCGCAGCGGATCCGTCTCGCGACGCAGATCGGCTCGAAGCTGATGGGCGTGCTCTACGTCCTGGACGAGCCCTCGATCGGCCTCCACCAGCGCGACAACCGCAAGCTCATCGACACGCTCCAGTCGATGCGCGATATCGGCAACACGGTGATCGTCGTCGAGCACGACGAGGAGACCATCCGGTCGGCGGACTGGGTGATCGACCTCGGTCCCGGAGCCGGACTCCACGGCGGCCGGATCGTGGGGGAGGGATCGCCGGAGGAGCTCGTCCGCTTCCCCGAGTCGCTGACCGCGAAGTACCTCTCGGGCGAGCGGGAGATCCCGATTCCGTCGCGGCGGCGCGCGGGCTCCGGCAAGGCGCTGGTCGTGCGCGGGGCCCGCGAGCACAACCTGAAGAACATCGACGTGCGCTTCCCGCTCGGCGTGATGACGGCCGTGACCGGCGTCTCGGGCTCGGGGAAGTCGACGCTCGTCAACGACATCCTCTACCGCGCGCTCGCCCGGGCGCTCCACGGGGCGTCCGACAAGCCCGGCGCTCACGAGCGCATCGACGGCATCTTCGAGATCGACAAGGTGGTCAACATCGACCAGGCGCCGATCGGCCGGACGCCGCGCTCGAACCCCGCGACGTACACCAACGTCTTCAATCCGATCCGCGACCTCATGTCGCGCACGCCCGAGGCGCGCGCCCGCGGCTACCAGCCCGGCCGCTTCTCCTTCAACGTCAAGGGCGGGCGCTGCGAGGCCTGCGCGGGCGACGGACAGATCAAGATCGAGATGCACTTCCTGCCCGACATCTACGTCACGTGCGACGTCTGCGGCGGCAAGCGCTACAACCGCGAGACGCTCCAGGTGCACTACAAGGGAAAGTCGATCGCGGACATCCTCGCGCTGACGGCGGAGCAGGCCCTCGAGGTCTTCCAGAACGTCCCGGCGATCGCCAACATCTGCCGTACACTGGTCGAAGTGGGCCTCGGCTACATCCAGCTCGGGCAGTCCTCGACGACGCTGTCGGGCGGCGAGGCGCAGCGCGTCAAGCTCGCCCGCGAGCTCGCGCGGCGGTCGACGGGCCGGACGCTCTACCTGCTCGACGAGCCGACGACCGGCCTCCACTTCGACGACATCCACAAGCTGCTCGGCGTGCTCGGCTCGCTGACGGAGAAGGGCAACACGGTCATCGTCATCGAGCACAACCTGGAGGTCATCCGCACCGCCGATCACGTGATCGACCTGGGGCCGGAGGGCGGGGAGGGCGGCGGCCGCACCGTGGCGGAGGGAACGCCCGAGGACGTCGCGGAGGTCCGCGGGTCCCACACGGGTCAGTTCCTCCGGCGCATGCTCGGCGATGCGCGCCGCCGCGCGCGGGCATGAGACGAGCCGCCGCCGGCGCCCTACTCCTCGCGCTCTCGGCGGCCGCGCTCCCGGCGCAGACCGCCCCGGCGCCGAACTCGTCGTCCCCGCCGGCCGGGCCGACGTCGCCGCCGCCGAAGAAACCGAAAACGGCCCGAGCGCCCATCGACTTCTCGGGCACCTGGGAGATCGATGCCGCGCAGAGCCAGGGGATCTCGACCAGCATGCAGGGCGCGGTGATCTCGATCCGGCAGAACGGCGACCGCATCTGGATCGAGCCCGTCGACCGATCCAAGAGATATCTCTCCTCGGATGAGATCGTCGTCGACGGGCGGATGTACGAGAAGGCGGTCGGCCGCGGAATGAAGGGCACCGTCCAGGCCGCGTGGGCCAAGGACAGGAAGTCCCTCTGGATCCAGACCGTCACGAAAAACGACGACGGGACCGAGGTCGCCTTCCAGCGCGCGCAATGGATGCTGAGGGACCCGGACACGTGGACGCGCCGGACGTGGACGGTGCAGAACAAAGACAACCGCGAGTCCCTCCTCGTGTTCCACCGGCAGAAGCCGGCCGCCCAGCCGTAGCCCGCGCCCGCCCCTCACCCCTACGCCCCTCTCCCGGAGGGAGAGGGGAACTGATACGAGCGCATCGCTTGCGATCGGCCGCCGCCGCCTAGACTCGCACTGCCATGATGAAGAACACGCAGCCCGAGCCCTGGCGGGTCAAGGTCGTCGAGTCGATCCGCCGCATCGATCGGGACGCGCGCGAGGAGTGCCTGCGGCGCGCCGGTTTCAACGTCTTCGGCATCGCGTCCGAGGACATCTACATCGACCTGCTGACCGACTCGGGCACGTCCGCCATGTCCGACGTCCAATGGAGCGGCCTCATGCGCGGCGACGAGTCCTACGCGGGCGGGCGCAACTACTACCGCTTCGAGGAAACCGTCCACACGATCTTCGGCCTGCCGCACGTGATCCCGACGCACCAGGGCCGCGTCGCGGAGAACCTCCTCTTCTCGACGGTGCTGAAGCCGGGCGACGTCGTGCCGAACAACACGCACTTCGACACGACGCGGGCGAACGTCGAGGCGAACGGCGGCGTCGCGGTCGACCTCGTGATCCCGGAGGGCCGGGAGCCGCGCACGCCGCATCCGTTCAAGGGGAACATGGACCTCGTCCGCCTCGACGCGTGCCTCGCCGAGAACCGCGGGCGGGTGCCGATGGTCCTGCTGACGCTGACGAACAACTCGGGCGGCGGGCAGCCCGTCTCGCTCGAGAACGTGCGCGGCACGAGCGCGGTCTGCCGGAAGCACGGCGTGCCGTTGATCATCGACGCCTGCCGGTTCGCGGAGAACGCGTGGTTCATCAAGCAGAGGGAGAAGGGCCAGGGGGAGCGTGCCGTCCATGAGATCGTGCGCGAGATCTTCTCGCTCTCGGACGGCTGCACGATGAGCGCCAAGAAGGACGGCCTCGCCAACATGGGCGGCTTCCTCGCGCTCCGCGACGAGGCGTGGGTGGACCGGCTGAAGAACAAGCTGATCCTGATCGAGGGATTCCCGACCTACGGCGGCCTCGCCGGCCGCGACCTCGAGGCGATCGCGATCGGCCTCGAGGAGGTCCTCCGGGAGGACTACCTCGCGTTCCGCGTCGGGCAGGTGACGGCGTTCGGCGAGGCGCTCGCCGCCGCCGGCGTCCCGGTCGTCGAGCCGATCGGCGGCCACGCGGTGTACATCGACGCCCGCGCGTTCGCGCCGCACCTGCCGCCCGAGCAGTACCCGGCCGAGGCGCTGACGATCGCGCTCTATCGGGAGGGGGGCATCCGCGCGGTCGAGATCGGCGGCGTGATGTTCGGAAAGCCCGATCCCGAGCGGCCCGGCCGCGAGATCCTGCCGGCGCTCGACCTCGTCCGGCTGGCGGTGCCGCGGCGCGTCTACACCAACACCCATCTCGAGTATGTGGCGGAAGTCACGGCGGGCCTGCGGGCGAATCCGTCCGCGCTGCGCGGCGTACGGATCGTCAAGCAGGCGCCGGTGCTCCGTCACTTCACGGCCCGCTTCGAGCCGATGTGACCCGGGGCGGCGGGCCCGCCGCGCTACAATTTCCGGGCCGTGATCACGGGCTTCAACACCGACGTCAAGCACAAGAACCGCGTCTTCCACATCCAGACGGAAGACAAGGGCGAGGGGAACCCCTACGTGGAGTCGCTCGTCTACGTCGGGGGCGAGATCCTGGCGACGAAGAAGACGTCCTACGCCGAGGTCGTCCAGAACGGGCGCGACGACCACGCGGTGCAGGACCTGATGGAGCAGCAGCACCGCACGATGATCGCGGCGATCCAGCGCGGCCGCTTCGACGGACCGAACGGCGCCGTCCAGGTCCCCGACGGGATGTCCGCGCCCGAGGCGCCGGCTCGGGCCGCCGCGGCGAGCGGCGCGAATCCCGCCGTCACGCCGGTGCCCCCCGGCGGAGCGCCGCCGGGCCGGGCCCCGCGCGCCGACAAGGCCGAGAAGGCGCCGCGCGCCGCGCGCGCGGGCCAGGCGGACGCGACGGCCGCCGCGGGAGGAGTCCGCGCGCCGTTTCCCGAGGGCGACCGCAGTCTCGACCAGATGGTGCTCGAGTACCTCATCTCCGACGAGGTGCCGGAGGAGGTCGAGGTCGCCCTCTCGCCGATGCCCGAGTTCGTGTCGGGCCGGTCGATCCAGACCCGGCTCAAGGCGGTCTCCGGCTCTCCGCCGAAGCCGCTCGGCGGCGCGTCGGTGCAGGTCCGCATCCTGTCCACGTCGGCCCGCGCCACCACGGCGTTCGAGGGGAAGACGGCCGCCGACGGGTCCTGCTACGTTTCCTTCATGGTGCCCGCCTTTCCGAACGGCTCGGCGGCCGCCGTCTTCCGGGTGACGGGTCCGAGGGCGAGCGCGGAGATCCAGTACCCGATCAAGAAGAAGTGACTTCCGAGGTCGCGATCACCGTCAACGGCGAGCCGATGCGGCTGGCGGCGGGCGCGTCCGTGACCGACCTGCTCGAGCGCCTCCGCATCGCGACCCCGCGCGTCGCGGTCGAACGCAATCGCGAGATTCTCCCGAAGTCGCGGTACGCAGAGACGGCGATTGCCGACGGCGACGTCTTCGAGGTGGTGGAGCTCGTGGGCGGGGGATAGGAGCGCGCCGTCGGCGCGCTTGCGGGCGAAAAGGCCATCGGGTATTCTCCGCGCTCCCGAGTGGGCCGTTAGCTCAATTGGTAGAGCAAGAGACTCTTAATCTCTAGGTTGTAGGTTCGAGTCCTACACGGCTCACCACTCACTTCGCTCCTGGCCGGCAGCAATCTCGGTGAGTCAGAGAGAGTGCATCGTCTGTCACGGTTGCATCATTGGAACCTGCTGTTTCGCGCTTTCGCGGATTCGACGCCGGGAAGCACGCTTCCAACCCACACCCGAAATTCGATGGATCTCAGGCGTCCACCGCGAATGGTATTGAGCCTTCGATCCGGTTGACTCTCGACGGCCGGCCCGCCGTCGACTAGTTTCGCAGTTGTGCCCCAACTCGACCGCCCGGACATTTCCGCTCCCGACTGGCACGCCCGCTCTTTCGAAGACGTCGCCCGGGACTTTCGAACCCACCCGGAGACGGGCCTCGCGATCGAGGACCCCAACCCCGCTTCCCCCTCGACGACGCCGGGGTTCTCGGCCTCCCGGCAGATCTGGCGGACGCTGTGGACACAGCTCAAAGGGAGCGTGATCCTCGTCCTGCTCGTTTCCAGCGTCGCGTCCCTGCTCCTCGGACACACGAGCGACGCCCTGGCGATCCTCGCGTCGGTCGTCTTTTCGGTCGCGTTCGGGTTCGCCACCGACTGGCGCGCCGAGAGGGCACTCGGGGCCCTGCGATCGCTTTCGGCGCCGACCGCTCGCGTCGTTCGCAACGGGCTCGAGCGCGAAATCCGAACCGCGGACGTCCGGCGCGGCGACCTCTTGATCCTCTCCGCCGGGCAAATCGTCGCGGCCGACGGACGGCTGGCCGGTGCGCGCGACCTGCAGATCGACGAGTCGGCCCTCACCGGCGAGAGCGTCCCCGTCGTGAAGATGACGGAGCCGGTCGCGAGCGCCGCCCCGCTGCCCGACCGCACCAGCATGGCGTACGCCGGCACGACCGTCCTGAGCGGCTCGGGCAGGCTGATCGTGACCGCGGCGACGGGCGAGACCGAGCTGTCCCGCATCGGCGAGCTCGTCTCCGCGCAACAGAGGGAGCCGACGCCCCTGGAGGGGCGGGCTGAGCAGCTCGGCCGCCGACTCGCCGCCGTGGCGATCGGCCTGTCGGCGGCCGTCGCTCTGCTCGGCATCCTGCGGGGCCGTTCGATCTGGATGATGCTGGAGACGGGCGGGATTCTCGCCATCGCGGCGATTCCCGAAGGACTCCCCGCGGTGACCACGATCGCCCTCGCCGTCGGAGTGCGCCGAATGGCGCGGGCGCACAGCCTCGTGCGGCGGCTCGCCTCGGTCGAAACGCTCGGCTGCACCTCGGTCATCTGCACCGACAAGACCGGGACCCTGACGGAGAACGTCATGCGCGTCACTCGCATCTGGCTCTCGGACCGTGAGCTCGAGGTGACCGGCCGGGGATACTCGCCAGAGGGGGCGATCCTCGAGAAGGGGTTGGCGATTTCGGCCGACGGCGACCCCGCGCTCCGTCGCCTGCTCGAGATCTCTGCGGCCTGCAACGACGCCAAGCTGGAGGCCCACGACGGCTGGCACATCCACGGTTCCTCGACGGAAGGCGCGCTTCTCGCACTCGCGCGAAAGGGCGGTGCCGAGGCGGCCGCGTCGGCCGCGAGCCTCGAGAGACTCCACGAGATCGCCTTCACCTCCCGCCGCAAGCGCATGGCGGTCGTCGTGCGGGACCGTCCGGGCCGGCTCTGGATGCTCGTCAAGGGTTCCCCGGAGCACGTCCTTGCCCTCTGCTCTCGCGCGCTCGAGTCCGATGGCGAGCGCCCGCTCGGGCCGGAGGAGCGTGGACGTCTTCTGGCGCGCGCTCACGAGTTCGGAGAGCGCGGTCACCGCGTGCTGGGCTTCGCCTTCCGAGGCCTCGAATCCGCCGGGGAGCCGGAGGCGGCGGAGACGGACCTGACCTGGGTGGGCCTGGCAGGCCTCGAGGACCCTCCCCGGGCCGGCGTGCGCGATGCCATCGCCCAACTGAGCGGCGCGGGAATCCGCACCGTCATGATCACGGGAGACCAGAAAGGGACCGCGATGGCCGTGGCACGCGAGCTCGAGATCGCCGGCCCTGCCGATCTCTGCGTCAATTCGACCGAGCTCGCGGAACTCGTCCGCGAGCGGCGATGGGAGGACTTGCGCCGGACCGCCGTCTTCGCGCGCGTCTCTCCCGAGGACAAACTTTCCATCGTCCGCGCCCTCAAGGCGGCGGGCCATATCGTCGCGATGACCGGCGACGGCATCAATGACGCGCCGGCGCTCAAGGCCGCCGACATCGGCATCACCATCGGCAGTCGTGCTGCCGACGTGGCTCGCGAAGCCTCCGACCTCATCGTCACGAGCGGGGACTACGGCACCCTGCCGGATGCCGTCGCCGAAGGGCGCCGGATCTACGCGAATATCCGACGCTCCGTTCACTTCCTCCTTCTCTGCAGTCTCTCGACCATCGGCGTCATGCTGGCGTCGATCGTGGCCAACCTCCCGCTGCCGATGAGTCCTCTCCAGGTCCTCTGGCTGAACCTCGTCGTGCACATCTTTCCCGCCGTCGCTCTGGTCGTGGTTCCGGGGGAAAGCGACCTGCTTCGAAGGCCGCCGCGCGACCCACGGGAGCCGCTTCTGACCTGGCGGGCCACGGGCATCGTCGGGCTACGCAGCGGCCTGGTCGCCGCGGTGGTCCTCTGGCTCTTTACCGCGAGCGCGAACCGGGAGGGCGGAGTCCGGAGCCAGACTCTCGCCATGGCGACGCTTGCCCTGGTTCTGCTCACGCAATCTCTGGCGGCCCTCTCCGAGCGTCGGCCGTTCTGGCGAATGACCCGAAGCCTGACGCCGCCGTTCTGGCTCGCCCTGGCCGGAGGTCTCGCCCTGCAGGCCCTCGCCGTTTTCTGGGCTCCACTCGCTTCCATCCTCCCGACGGCGCCGCTGTCCCTGGCAGACTGGCTCCGCGTGATCGGGATGTCGGTCCTGGCGCTGGCCATCGTCGAGGCGGGAAAACTGCTTTGGCCGGCCCCGCGTCGCGGGACCTCCGCCTGAGCCGAGGTTTCGGTAGGATGCGGCCATGTCTCGGGAAGGCCTGCGCATCCTCGTCGCCATCGACTTCTCACCGGAGTCCGAAAGGGCGCTTCGCGCCGCGCGCGAGCTCGCTCGCCGGTCTCAGGGCCGGTTGACGCTCGCCCATGTCCGGCCGCTCTCCGATGTCCGCGCCGCCGTCGTCGAGGAACGCGTCGACCTGCTGAAGGGAAGAGCGGGAAGCCTCGGTGAGGCGATGGCTCGACACTATGAAGAGAGGCTGAAATCCCTCGCGACGGGCGGGCGGCGAGAAACGCGCAAGATCCTGTCGGGCAAGCCGAGCCTCGCTCTCCGGCGCGAAGCCCGTCACGGCTACGACCTCCTCGTCATGGGAAGCCGCGGCCGAGGAGGAGTCACCGCGGCTCTCCTCGGCAGCACCGTTCAGGAAATCCTGACACGATCTCCGGTGCCCGTCCTCGTCGTGGGTCCGCGATAGCCCCTCCAAAATCTCCTTCTCAATCCGCGCCCGTGGAAGGGTGTTCCGGAGGGTTGAGGAGCAGGAGGCACGCCCCGTTTCCGCGCCTCGCGGGGAGAACGGAATGCCGCACTCCCTCGAGGTCGAGCGACTCTCAGTCGCGCCTCCGATGAAGCCCCTCTCTGCCGGAAACGGTCGACGGCATCATCCACCCGTAGCGATCCGGACCTCGGTACTTCCGACCACCGATCGACGGGGCCCGAGGTCAACAGGGGGCGACGGGATCGCACGGCGGGGGCGTTTCGCACCGGTAGGCGAGCGAACGGTCGCCGTCCAGAACCATGAGATTTCCCCCGTACGCGGCCACCTTGCTCGCCATGCATTGCGTCACGTTCGGCCCGGGGCAAGCCGCCGTATCCACGGCGCGGATGAAGGCGCACTTCCCCGGCACTTGAGAGAACTTTTCAACAATGGCGACCTTGCCTGACTCGTCGATTTGTCCGGTCGGTGGCGGCGGTGGCAGGGCCTTCTGGGAAGTCCCGTTGGTTGGATGGCTCGCACATCCGCAGATCGTCAGGGCCACCGCGCCGAAGAAGCCAAGTGCCGCGCGCATCTCCTACCTCTGCAAAATCGCAGGCGACCCGACAGGCCACCGCGATTTCCAGTCTTCACAGATATGGGGGCGCGGCGTGATTTAGACGAATCACTTGTGGACACGGCGTGCGAGACGGTCTCCTTGCCGTGATTCCCGCCCCGGGGCGGCCCGCCTCTCGGAAAGGTTCCTTTGCCGGTGGAACGTGACGCAGTCCGCTCGCCGAGCGGTGCCTCGAGGCGCGCGGAGTGATAGTCTGTGGCTCCCGATCCCCCCGACGGACCAACTCGTGCCCGCCCGTCGCCGGCCTTCGGCGAGAAGCGGAGTGCACCGTGGAGTACGTCCTGAGATTCTGGACTTGCGGGAAATGTCAGCGGGCGAACAAAACCGCCGTGGCTCTCGACGGGACCGTCATCTGCGAGCAGTGCGCCGATCTGACGAGCGTCCGCTCCATGAATCGACGCCGGGTCTCACGGCCTGACGATCGCGTCCGGGGTCCGGGGCCGCGAGCCTGACTGTCGAACGAGATGACGACACTTCGCTTCGAGTATGCCGTTGCCGACTTCGACCCCTGGCGGAGAGCGTTCCACGGCGATCCGGTCCACCGCGAGACACGGGGCGGCCGTCATCGCATCCTGCGGCCGGTCGACGGCCGGAACTTCGTCGCGGCCGATCTCGAGTTCGCGGCCTGACTTGCCGAAACTCCTCGCCGCGACCACACCATGACGCTTCCGGCCGGCACCCGCCTGGGTCCCTACCAGATCCAGGCACCCCTGGGCGCGGGAGGGATGGGCGAGGTGTACCGGGCGCGGGATACGCGGCTCGGGCGCGAGGTGGCGATCAAGGTCCTGCCGCCCTCGCTCGCCGTGGACACGGACCGCCTGAGACGCTTCGAGACGGAGGCGCGATCGGCGTCGTCGCTGAACCACCCCAACATCGTGACGATCCACGACATCGGCGAGTCGGGCGGAACCTCCTTCATCGCGATGGAGATGGTGGACGGTCAGACGCTGCGGGAACTGCTCGCCGAAGGACCGCTGCCGACGAAGCGGCTCCTGGCGATCGCAGCCCAGGTGGCCGACGGGCTGGCCAAGGCGCACGGGGCCGCGATCGTTCACCGGGACCTGAAGCCGGAAAACGTCATGGTGACGCGGGACGGCTTCGTCAAGATCCTGGATTTCGGCCTGGCGAAACTGACGCAGCCGGAGGAACCGGACGGGAGGACGCAAGCGCCGACGATGTCCGGAGCGACGGCCGTCGGGAGCGTGATGGGGACCGTGGGTTACATGTCTCCGGAGCAAGCGATGGGAAAGCCCGTCGACTTCCGGTCCGACCACTTCTCCTTCGGATCGATCGCTTACGAGCTCGCGACCGGCCAACGCGCCTTCGCGCGGGATAGCGTGCCCGAGACGCTCACCGCGATCATTCGCGACGAGCCGGAGCCGATCGCGAGCCTGAACCCGCAGACGCCGGCGCCCCTGCGGTGGATCGTGGAGCGTTGCCTCGCGAAGAGCCCCGAGGGCCGCTATGCCGCGACCCGCGACCTGGCGCACGATCTGGCGGCACTCAGGGAGCGGCTCGCGGAGACGACGAGCGTCGCGGCGGCCGCAAGGGGACACTCTCCGAGTCCCCGATGGCTCGTCGGTCTGGCCGCGGCAGGGCTTCTTGCCGCGGCGGCGTTTGCCACGCTCTCCGCGCTGCGTCGTCCACTCGTGCCGCCGGCATGGCCCGTCCGGTTCGAGGTTCGGGCGCCCCAGGGGACCCGGTTCGAGTGGGCCCCGATGCAGAACCTGTTCGCGCTGTCGCCCGACGGGCGGCGCATCGCTTTTGCGGCGCGCCGGCTGGATGGGCTGAGTTCCCTCTGGGTGAGGCCGCTGGCGGAGCTGTCGGCTGCGGCTGTCGCTGGCACCGAAGGAGCGGCGGCGCCCTTCTGGTCGCCGGACGGCCGCTTCATTGCTTTCTTCGCGGACGGGAAGCTGAAGAAGGTCGACGCGGCGGGGGGCCTGCCCGTGACGATCTGCGACGTGCCGGTGGCGTTCCCCTCGGGTTCCTGGGGCAGCGAGCACTCGATCCTCTTCGCCGGCCTGACTCAGCCTGTCGTGAATCTGGTACCGGAAGGCGGCGGCGCCCCCCGAGCCATCCTGAAGGCGGATTCGTCCCGCCACGAGGTGAGCGTGTGCTGGCCGAGCTTCCTTCCCGATGGCCGCCACTTCCTCTACGTCGGACGCAGCGACGCCGAAAAGCAGACCTACGTCCGCGTGGCCAGCCTCGAGGACGGCCGGACGTCGCCGCTGCTGATGAACTGTTCGCGAGCGCAGTACGTGTCGGGCGACCCGAGTGCGCCCGCGGACCGGCGATCCGGCCGCCTCCTGTACGCCCGCGACGGCAATCTGCTGATTCAGCGGTTCGACCCGGCGCGGCTGCGTCTGACGGGGGACGCCATGGCTTCCGGCGAGGAGGTCTTCCAGCACGCGCTCATCGGTGCGGGCCCGTTTTCGGCCTCCGACAGCGGCGTCCTGGCGTCCCGCGGCAAGGCCGGTCCGACACGCCTGGCCTGGGTCGACCGAACCGGCCGGGAGACCGGGTCGCTCGCATCCCCCGCCCAGTTTCGGTCGGTGCGACTCTCGCCCGATTCGCGAAAGGTTCTCGTCAGCGGGATCGACCTTCGCACCGGCTTGCTGAATCTCTGGGCCGGAGACGTGGTCCGCGACGTGCTCACGCGCCTCGACCTCGGTTCGGACGACTACCATACCGGCGTCTGGTCGCCGGACGGCACGCGACTCGTCTTCAGCGTCGGCTCGATGCGCCACGCCCCGTCGCTGTATGCCGTTTCCCTGCGCGGCGCGAGCGCCTCGGAATCGATTCTCGCGCCCGACGGAATCCAGCATCCAGACGACTGGTCGCCCGACGGCAGGTCGATCCTCTATTTCGCCGCCCAGACCGAATCGGGCACCGGTCTCTGGGTTCTGAACCTGGAGGGCGAGCCGAAGCCGCGCCGGCTCGTGTCGGTCTCGGACCCCACTTACCTGACCCATGCTCAGTTTTCTCCCGATGGCCGCTGGATTGCGTACTGCGCCCCCGAGGCCGGCCGATCCGAGGTGTACGTCACCTCCTTCCCGGAGCCGGGTGAGCGAGTGCGTGTATCGGTGTCGGGTGGAGCGACGCCACGCTGGAGGAGGGACGGGCGCGAGCTCTACTTCATGTCCGCGGGCAACGAGATGGTCGCAACGGCGATCGAGCTCGGCTCGAGCGTGAAAGTCGGCGCGTCACGGCCTCTCTTTCGCATGAATCCGGAAGGCTGGCAGGACTACGACGTCACGGCCGATGGGCAACGGTTTCTGGCCGTCGTGAACATGGCCGCCGTGGACGTGGATGCGATCGCGGTGACCGTCCACTGGCAGTCGCGTCTCGGACGCCAGGTCCAATGAGTGGCACGGCTCACCGGCCGCGCCGGCGGTCCCGTGTCAGATTTCGACCGCACCTTCCAGAAGTCCGACCGGGGAGCGGCCAACGACGGCCGCCTTGCCGCGGTCAAGAAGAGTACGATTCCGACGGGCTGTTTTCGTACACAGCGGTATGGGCAGCGAGGACCGGAGCGCCGATGGTTCGCGCGGCGCGCGTGACTCGAATGGATCGGCCCGGGCATCGAATCCGGGTTTCCCGAACGCCGGCGGCCTCGATGCCCGGGGCGCCAGCGATGGAGGGCTCGTGAAGAAGGCATCTTTTCTCGTACTGGCGCTCGGTCTGGTCAGCGTCGCGGCAATGGCGCAGCCCTCGCCGACCCCGACCCTGGCGTCGCCGAGCAGTGCCGGTCCATGCTCGGCGATCGTGGCTTCTGCGGGTTCCACTCCCTGCGCCGCCGGAACACAGTTGATGACCGGTACCGTTTGGGACTACCGCCCCGGCCAGAGCATCACCCTCAGGGTCGATGAAGGCAAGCAGTACGAAATGGCGCTCGAGCCCGGGGTGCGGGTCGACGGATCGGTCGCCGTGGGCCACCTCGCCTCGCTCATGTGGACGACCGACAACGCGGGAAAGACGCGCGTCATGTCGATCACGGCGGCGCCAGGAAGCGCCATGGACATCGAGCGCTCCGCCCCGAGCGTCGCCATGCCCACGCCTCGCCGGACGCCGGTCCCGGCCACGAGCACGCCGGTGCCGTCTTCGTCGACGCCCCGCCGGACGCCGCCGCGCGCGGGCCCGACGCCGACGCCCTAGGCGAAGCGACTTCGACGGCGCGACGGGGTCCGGCCCGACCCGTCGCGACGCGGGACCATTCGGACCCCGTTCAGGGGTGCGATGAGAATTGCCGGGTCTGTGGCGCGTGAAGGTCGATGGCCGGGTCTCCTTCTCGATCCGCGCCCATGAGGCCGGGGAGCCCTCAGCGCCCCCGGCCCCGGGTTCCGAAGCCCAGGAGGCGCGCCACTTCCTCCCGTCGCGCGGCCACCGAAGCGAAGCCCGGGCCCGCATCGATTTCGTCCTTGAAGGCGGGGTCGGTGTCGTATCGGTGAAGCTCATAGAGGCATTCGATCCCCTTGTCGATGATGCCGTTTTGAAGTGCCTCCGTGGACACCTGGGAGACCCCGTTGACGGCCGCCGCCACGCGACGCGCCTCCCTTTCGGTGGCCACGACCGCGACGACGTGGCCGAGGCGATTCCGCAGGAGCGTCGGGCGCTCGGGATCGATCGACCACGGCTCCGTCGGCCGAGGTCTCCGCTCGGGGTCAGGATTCGTCTCTTCGAGGACCTCCTCGACCACGGCACGCAGCTTCCTGGGATCCACGGGCTTGCGAAGGGACGCGTTCTGGCCGAACTGGGCGGGCGCTTCGTCCTCGCCCGAAATCACGATGACGGGAACCATCAGGAGCACCGGGTCGCTGTTGCGAATGGCGAGAAACTCCCATCCACTCAGGACGGGCATTCTCAGATCGAGGAGGATCAGGTCCGGGCGCCGGCCTCGCCCTCTCGTTTTCGCGAGAAGCGCGGAGCCGTTCGCGGCTTCCTCCACTTCGTGACCGACCGCTTGAAGCGCGTCGGTGAGTGCCGCACGAACGTTCTCATCGTCTTCAGCGACGATGATCAAGGCCTTAGAACCCGACATTGGCCTCCATGCGCTGTGGGATACACAGCAACCTCCCGTGCTTGCAAGCAAGGCCCATGCCTCGACGACCGCCGCGTCCCTCGGCTCGACGACGTCGAGTCGTCTGCAGCCGCGTCGGGTCGCCGATGAGTGCCATCGTCGCCCTGCAGATCGTCAACGTGCTTCTGTGCCGAAGCTCGGTTCGATCGGTCTTCTCGACCGGCCTGTTCGGCAATCCGCTGATCGTCTGGGGAGTCGTGCTCGAGATTGCCCTCGTCCTTCTGGCGGACTACACGCCATGGGGCAACGCCGCCCTCGGAACGGCGCCTCTTCCGGCCAGGGTCTGGCTCTTCCTGGTCCCGTTTGCCGTAGCCATGGTCGTTCTCGAGGAGCTGCGCAAATGGGTCGCTCGCCGGCGCGTCGGCCAGCAGGACGTGGCCGACTAGGGGAGCGGTCACTACCGGGAATTGGTGAACCAGATGATCTCGGGCCGAGGACTCGGACACAATCTCGGACAGGTCACGCCGGCCCCGGCGCGCGGACCGACGGCGGCAGACGCGGTCGGCGTCACTTCGCGGCGCAGCCGCCCTTCGCGGCTCCCTCGGCTTCGTTCCGCTCCCAGGGCGCTCCTACTCCTTTCGATCGTAGCCACTTACCTCGTCTGCGTGGAAATCGTGAAGCGCCGGATTCTCGGGAGAGAAGGCGCAGTTCCTGCTCACGCGTATATTGTTCGGGGGTCGAAATGACGCTGCGCACGCGGCGTCCCGGCGGCCGAGCGAAACGGCCGCCTTTTCGTTGGAGATCGAGCATCGGCCCGGTCGCCGCGCCAGAAAGGAACCGCTCGTGAGACGATTCCGAAACATCCTGGTAACGACGGACTTCTCGCCGGCATCGAGGCCGGCCCTCTCCGCGGCGCTCGCCCTCGCGGGGGACAGCCGGGGGAAGGTCTGGATCGCTCACGTCGTTCCGCCGATTCCGCGAGGCTCGGCTCCCCGGATGTACCGGGAGATGGACGAGTTTCTCCGATCCGACGCCACGCGCCGACTGAAGCGCCTCGCCGCGGCGGCGAAGGCGCGGGGCGTCCGGGCGGAGCCTCTCCTTCTTCAGGGGCCCGCGCCCGAGGCGGTGAGACGTGCGGCTCGTCAGCGGCGCGCCGGACTCATCGTGGTCGGAACGCATGGCCGGACGGGAGCAGCGCGCGTGTTTCTCGGCAGCGTGGCGGCGCGGATCGTCGCCACGGCGCCCTGCCCGGTTCTCGCCGTGAAGCGGAACCCGCGCAAGCCCATCCCCCGGACGGTGGTCTTCGCGACGGATTTCTCGCGCGCGTCCGCCCCCGCCGCGAGGATGGCGCTCGCTCTGGCGCGGTCGGCCGGGGCTCGCTTGCGCATCGTCCACGTTCGGAAGCCGCTCGCGGAAGGCCAGCCCCTCCGATGGGCATATTCGGAGGCCGAGGGCGAGCTGATCGCCGACGCACGGAGGCGCCTCCATCGATTACGGGACGCAGCGCGACGGACGGGAGCGCGCGCGGACGACATGGTTCTCCGCGGCATTCCCCACGAAGCGATCGGCCGGGCGGCTCGGACCGTTCCGGACGCCTGGATCGTCGTCGGCACCCACGGCCGCACCGGCCTCTCGGGAGCGCTTCTCGGCAGCGTGGCTGCTCGTGTCCTGGCCACGGCTCCCTGCCCCGTGCTCACGGTTCGCGCGTCGAAGCGCAGCTAGCCGAGGCCGCGAGGGCCCGCCCGGCTGATCCAACGGCGCCCGCGCTCAGTCGTGAGGGCGTGGGGGCGCGGCGTGCGGGGGCGCGACCGCAGGGTCGTGCGTGGACGAGAACAGGAGTGCCGGAGACTCCGGTCGGTGACCGCATCGGGCGCGCCGGTTCCTGGCACTGCTTCCGAAGCGGGAGAAGCCGCATGAGCGTCGACAGGGCCCACGGAGTGATGGCTCTTCACGCGGCCGCCTCCAGGGCGCGTTCGGCAATACCGCGGAGCATGCCGGCGAAGACGAAGCGGTGAATAGGGTAGAGCGCGTACCAGTATCCGAGACCGAGGAGCCCCGAGGCGTCGAAGATGGCGGTCTGACGGATTTCAGCGCCTCCCTCGACCGGAGTGACTTCGAACTGCAACCAGGCCCGGCCCGGAACTCTCATCTCGGCGCGCAGGCGCAGCAGACGGTCGGGCTCGAAGGATTCGACGCGCCAGAAATCGAGCGTGTCGCCCGGGCCGAGATCCTCGGCGTGGCGCCGCCCGCGTCGAAGGCCGACGCCTCCGGCCAGCAGGTCGAGCCACCCGCGCAAGCGCCACAGGAGGTTGCCGTAGTACCAGCCGGTGTCGCCCCCGATACGACGGATCGGTGCGAACGCCGCCGCCGGAGAAAGCGTAACGACGGTCGCGCGGCTGTCGACGAGGCGCGTGCCCACGAGATCGCCGCCGTAGCGCTCGGTCAGTCCCGAGGAGGAAACCGCGTCCGACCAGCGCGTCCGTGCAAAGGCCTCGTCCTCGTTGACGAGGGCCCGGGCGATGGCCTCGCGCACGCCCCGTGGCTTCACGGGGAAGGCCGCGAGGGCGGCCGGATCGCGGATGACCGTGGGGTTACGGAGGCTGTCCACGAGCTTCCGGCCGACGCGGGCGTAGACCGGCGTCACCAGGCCGAGCCAGAGGCTCGAAAGCCGCGGCGTCAGCAGAGGCACGGGAATCAGGACACGCCTCAGGCCGCGTTGCCGCGCGTACTCGCGCATCAGATCGCCGTAGGTCACGCGGTCGGGCCCGCCGATCTCGTAGATCCGTTCGGCGCCCTCGGTCAGATCCAGCGCCGCGACGAGATAGGCGATCAGGTCCTCGACCGCGATCGGCTGGGTTTGGACGGCGACCCAGCGGGGGCAGATCATGACCGGCAGCCTCTCGACGAGCGCCCGGATCATCTCGAAGGAGAGGCTGCCGGAGCCGATCACGATCGAGGCCCGCAGCTCGACGACGGGCACGCCGGACCGGCGCAGGAGCTCGCCCGTCTCCTGCCGGCTCCGCAGGTGCTCGGAGAGGCCACTCGCGCGCTCGCCGAGGCCGCCGAGATAGATGATGCGCCGCACGCCCACCTCGCGCGCGGCCTCTCCGAAGATCCGCGCCGACTCGCGGTCGCGCGCGGCAAAGTCCTCGCCTCCCATCGAGTGGATCAGGTAGTAGGCGGCGGAGGCTCCTTCGAGGGCCTGCCTGACCGCCGCTGCGTCGAGCGCATCGCCCGCGGCGATCTCCGTCGAGGGCGCCACCCGTCCCCGCAGCGCCTCGGGCCGCCGTGTGAAACACCGGACGGGCACGCTCCGCCGCTCGAGCTCGGCGAGCAGTCTTCCGCCCACGTACCCCGTGGCGCCCGTCAGCAGAACGAGCGGCTTCGTCACGGAACGTCAGCGACAGGAGTGGGCATCGGCGGGGACAATAGCTCCTCACAGGTACCCCGGTGGGAAATCGTCTGCGGAAACGGAACGTCTTCGTGGCGCCCCGCGCGATGGGACGACTCGTGACGATCCGAGCGGACGACGGTCCCGGAGCCGCGGCGCGAATGCATCGGGGCTGGCATGACCCCTTGGTTCAAACCCATCAGGCGGCAAGCAGAGCCCGGCGATAGTGTGCTATCTGGAGGTTTCCATGCGTACCAGATCCATTCTCGTCGGTGTCGCCCTTCTCGCTCTGGCGGGGTCGTCGCATGCCCAGGTCGACCCGTCGCAGTTGTTCAAGTCCGGATCCGACAAGAACCTGAGTAACCCCGACATCGTCGCGGGCCTCAAGCAGGCCCTGGAGGTCGGCACGACGAACACGGTCGACCTGACCGGCAAGGTCGACGGCTATTTCGGCAACCAGGCCATCAAGATCCTCCTGCCCAAACAGCTTCAGCCGGTGGAGCAGGGTCTTCGCGTGATCGGCCAGGGGGAGAAGGTCGACGAGTTCGTCCTCAGCATGAACCGGGCTGCCGAGAAGGCGGCGCCGGGGGCCAAGGACATCTTCTGGGGCGCCATCAAGAGCATGAGCTTCGACGATGCGCGCAAGATTCTGTCCGGCGGAGACACGGCAGCGACCGAGTACTTTCGCGCGAAGACCTCCGACGCGCTGACGGCCGCCTTCCGGCCGGTCGTCACGGACTCGATGAAGGATGTCGGCGTGATCCAGCAGTACCAGCAGCTCCAGAGTGCGTACCAATCGGTTCCGTTCGCGTCGAGCCTGCCCTCCGTGGACATCGAGTCCTACGTCGTCTCGAAAGCCCTCGATGGCCTGTTTCTCGTGCTCGGCGAGCAGGAGAAGAAGATTCGAACGAATCCGGCCGCGCAGGTGACGGACCTGCTGAAGAAGGTCTTCGGGAAGTAGAAACGGCGCGCTCGACCCGGGGGCACCATGACCCACGCGGAATTTGTCGAGAGATACCGATCGGGTCAGTTGGACGTTCGTGTGAACAAGGCTCGGGTTGGGGATCTCGTGAAGACCAGGTTCATCGCCGCGCGGTTTCGCGCTGCCCATCGGTTCTGGAAGTGGCTCTGGCTTCTGAGCATTCCCTTCGCCCTTGCGTGCCTCGTCTGGGGAAAGTGGTGGATCGCTCTGATCGTCCTGGGCGTCGGCTTCCTGCTTCCCCTCGTCGTCAACCGGTCGGCTTACTACGCCTTCGTCCTCGAGCGGGCCCTGGAGGACGAGCAATTCTTCAAGGATGCCGCCGAGGCGAAGGCGCTGCTCATCTCGGCCCGAGCCTGACGTGTGCGTGCGGAGGATCCGAGTTCGAGAATCGGTGGAATGAACCCGCGCCAGGTGATCGGCCGTTTATTCAGTCGCAGGGCGCTCCTCGCCGTGGGCGCCTTCTTCGCGGCGTGGGCCGTGGTCGGGTTCCTGGTTCTCCCGCACTTCCTCCGCCCCGTCGTCGAACGGAAGATCGCGGAGCGGCTCCACCGTTCCACGACGCTGCGACGGCTCTCGCTGAACCCGTTTGCCCTGTCCGTCGCGCTCGAGGGTCTCGACGTGAAGGACAAAGGAGGCGCGGGTCCCTTTTTCTCGGTCGAGCGCCTCTACGCGAACCTCGAGGCGGCCTCCATCTTCCGCGGCGGGCCCGTGATCCGGGCGCTCACGCTGACGAAACCGTCCGTCACGATCGTGCGCAACGAGGACAGGACGTACAGCGTCCAGGACCTTCTCGACGAGGCCACGAACCCGAAACCCGCCCCGAGGCCGGAGAAGGAAGAGAAACCGGTGCCCTTCTCGGTGAACAACATCCGCGTCGAAGGCGGGAGCGTGGACTTCGACGACCGGGCGGAGAAGACGAAGCACACCGTCAGGGACCTGAAGATCGGCATCCCCTTCCTCTCGAACATCCCCTCGAAGGTCGAGATCACGACCGATCCCGTCTTCGAAGCCAGAGTCAATGGCACGCCGTTCTCGCTGCACGGAACGACAAAGCCGTTCAGCGAAACGCGCGAGACGGCCGTGGACATCGATCTCTCTGACATGGACCTTGCGCACTACTTCGCATATGCGCCGCCCTCGATCCCGTGGAAGCTCACCTCGGGCCGGCTGGACGCGAAGATCCGGGTCGTCTTCACGCAGCCGCCGCGGGGCAATCCCGCTCTCACTCTTTCGGGCACGGCGGTTCTGCGGAGCTTCGCCGCGAAGAACGGCGACCGGCCGCTGCTTTCCTGGGACCGGTTCGAGGCCGTCGTCAACTCCGTCGACGTTTTCCGACGCAAGGTCCGGATCAGCAGCCTGAAGGCGGTCGCACCCGAGGTCTGGGTTCGGCGCGAGGCGAAGGGCGAGCATCGGATCGCGGCGGCCTTCATCGCCCCGGCCACCGAAGGCGGAAAGAAGCCGGGCGCGGAAGCGCCGAAGGCTGGCGCGGTCGGCCCCGTGCTCCTCGTCGAGGTCGCGGACTTCGGAGTCACGCACGGCAAGATCCACTACGACGACGTCGCCTTCGCCCGGCCGTTCCATGCACTCTTCGAGGACGTCGCGGTTTCCGTCAAGGGCTTCTCGACGGCTCCCGGCACGGCGGCCTCCGTCGAGGCGTCGGCGAAGTCCGACGCCGGCGAGACCCTGAAGGATACGGGCACGATTTCGATGGAACCGTTCGTCACGGAGGGCACGTTCGAGATCGCCGGCCTTCCCCTGAAGCGCTACGCCCCGTTCTACGAGAGCCTCGTGACCTTCGACGTCGACGACGGCACCCTGGACGTGGGAACGAAGTACCGCTTCTCGACAGGGCCCGATGCCAACACGACGCTGTCCGCGCTCTCGGCCACCCTTCGATCTCCTCGGCTGAGGAGGAGAGACGCGAAGGAGCCCTTCTTCAAGGCGCCCATGGTGAAGATGACGGGGACCTCCGTGGACCTCGCGAAGCACGACGTCGCGCTCGGAGACATCTCGAGCGACGGAGGCCTCCTGGCGGTCGTGAGGGGAAAGGACGGCAACGCCGACCTCGCCGACCTGATGGCCCGTCCGTCTCCCGATGCCCCTCCGGAGCCGCCGTCGGCGCCGTGGAACGTGACCCTGGGAAGGCTCGCGCTCGACGGGTACACGGTTCGCATCGAGGATCATGCGACGGGGCGGCCCGCGCGCTACGCCCTCACGAAGACGAGCCTCTCCCTCGAGAGCTTTTCGACGGCGCGCGACGCGAAGGGGACGCTGTCGGTGAGGTTCGGAATCAACGGCCGGGGAACGGCTTCGGCGAAGGGACCCGTGGGCATCCACCCGACCTACGCCGAGCTCGACGCCGAGGTGAAGAGCCTCGACCTCGTGCCCCTCGAGCCTTACGTCCTGTCGAACTTCAAGCTGTCGCTCGCCCGGGCGACGCTTTCCGCGCGGGGCGTTCTCTCGATCCGCGAGGGCGCGGAGAGCAAGGCGAGCGTCGGCTTCGCCGGAGGGGCGGCCGTCCAGAATCTGCTGGCGCTCGACGAGTCGACGAAGCTCGACTTCTTCAAGTGGGACGCCTTCTCCCTCCAGGGAATGAAGGCTGGCTACAACCCGACCTTTCTCCAGGTGGCGAAGCTCGCCATCAAGGGACTGGCATGCGACATCGTGATCGAAGCGGACGGCACGGTGAATCTCCGCAGGGTCGTCGGCAAGCCCGCGCCCCCCGAGGGGGAAGAGGAGGAGCCCGCCGCCGAGCAGACGGCGGCCGCTGGACCTCCACCGCCGGCGGCAGCGGCCGCTTCACCGCCGACCACCGCACCGGCACCCCCCGCCCCGGAGACCAGCGAAAAAGTGCCCATTCGCATCGACACGCTCACCCTCGAGGGCGGCCGGATCGGCCTCGCCGACCATTTCATCAAGCCGAACTACGCCGCGACGCTGATGGACCTCAGAGGGAGCGTGACCGGCCTCTCCACCGATGAGGGCACGGTCGCGCAGCTCGACCTGAGCGGCAGCCTCGGCAACGCCTCGCCCCTTCGGATCGCCGGCCGGGTCAACCCCCTCGCGGCGACGGCCTTCGCCGATGTCACGGCGAGCTTCCGAGACATCGACCTGCCTCCGTTCACGCCGTACTCCGGCAAGTACGCGGGATACACGATCGCTCGAGGCAAGCTCACGATGGAGCTGAAGTACAAGCTCGAGAACCGCAAGCTCGCGGCCGAGAACAGGTTCCTCGTCGACCAGTTCGAGTTCGGCGAGAAGGTGGAAAGCAAGGACGCGACGAAGCTGCCGGTCCGGCTCGCCGTCTCGCTCCTCAGGGACAAGGACGGACTCATCGACCTCGACCTGCCCATCGAGGGATCGCTGGACGATCCGAAGTTCCGCCTCGGAAAAGTCATCTGGCACGTCATCGGGAACCTGATCGGCAAGGCGGCCACCGCGCCCTTCGCGCTCCTCGGAAAGGCCCTCGGGGGCGGCAAGGGGGAGGAGTTCTCGTCCGTCGACTTCGCCGCCGGCCACGAGGCGCTCGACGACGCCGCCCGGAAGAAACTCGACGCGCTCGCGAAGGCCCTGAACGACCGGCCCGCCCTGAAGCTGAAGGCGACCGGCCGCTTCTCGGGCGAAGAGGACCTGGAGGGCCTGCGGCGGCTGCGGCTCGAGCGGAGGGTCAAGGCGCAAAAGCTCGCCGACCTCGCCGAGCGGGGAGAGGCGCCGGCCAGCGTCGACGCCGTCGTCGTCGACGAGAAGGAATACGCGACGTACCTGAAGAAGGCCTACAAGAAAGAGAAGTTCAAGAAGCCCGGCTTCCTGGGAATCGCGAAGGATATCCCCGCGCCCGAGATGGAGAGCCTCATGCTCGCCAATCTGACTCCGACGGCGGACGACCTGAGGCAGCTCGCCCTGGCCCGGGCGAATGCCGTGAAGGATTACCTCACGGGACCCGGAAAGGTCGAAGCGGCGCGCGTCTTCGTGATCGAGCCGGGAAGCAAGCCCTCCACCCCCGAGGGAAAGGCGAGCGCCAGCCGCGTCGACTTCGCGCTCGAATAGCCCCGAGGTTTCAGAAGGTCGTGGCTGGAAAGTGAAGATCAGCCAATGCTGCTTACCCCGGCAATTGCCCCGCGGGCGACCGGTGTGAGGGAGCCGTCTCCGCTCTGAGCCGCCGGATCAGAGCGGACCATGGTCCATGACCTCGCGGATATGATGTCCGCCGCAGGCCCGGCCTCGCCGGGTCACGAAAGAGACCGATGCAGAGAGATGTCGCCCTGTGGATCGATCACCGGCAGGCCGTGATCGCGGCCGTCGCCGGAGACACCGAAGACCTCACACGCATCGTGTCGGGTCTCGAGAAGCACGTCCGTTTTTCCTCGCGCGGGGACGGTGCGGAAGATTCCCGGGACAAGCGCTTCGAGGGTCATCTCAACCTGTACTACGACAAGGTCATCGCGGCCGTCCACGATGCCCGGTCCATCCTGATCCTCGGCCCCGGCGAAGCCAAGCACGAGGTCGAAAAGCGCCTCCGGGCCGCCGGGCTCGGCAAGAGCATCGCCGCCGTGGAAATGGCCGACAAGATGACGGACCATCAGATCTCGGCGGTCGCCCGACAGCGGTTCCAGGAATAGAGAGCCCGCCGGTCGTGAGGAAAGGGTCGTTCGGCCACCCGGAGCGACACCGCACCGGACGCATCGGCTGGCTGCGCGCCTCGGTGCTGGGCGCCAACGACGGCATCGTCTCCACGGCCAGTCTCGTGCTCGGAGTCGCCGCCGCGCACGCGACCCACGGCAACATTCTGGTCGCCGGCGTCGCCGGGCTCGTGGCCGGGTCCATGTCGATGGCTGCCGGCGAGTACGTGTCGGTCCACTCGCAGGCGGACAGCGAGCAGGCCGCGCTCGAGCTCGAAAGAGCGGAGCTCGTGGCGGACGACAAGGGCGAGCGCCGTGAGCTGGCGGCGATCTACGTCGCCCGCGGCCTCGATCCGCCGCTCGCGAAGCAGGTCGCCGATCAGCTGATGGCCCACGACGCGCTCGGCGCGCATGCCCGCGACGAGCTCGGCATTTCCGACACGTTCCGCGCGCGCCCGATTCAGGCGGCCCTGGCGTCGGCGGGAAGCTTCGCGGTGGGAGCCGTCCTGCCGCTCCTGGTCACCGTCGTGGCCCCGGCGGCCCGCCTGATCCCCCTCGTCTCCGGGACGTCGCTTCTGTTTCTCGCGCTTCTCGGCGGCGTGGCGGCGCGCGTCGGCGGCGCCGGAGTGTGGAAGGGCGCCATCCGCGTCACGTTCTGGGGCGCCCTGGCCATGGCCCTGACCGCCGGCGTCGGGGCCCTGTTTGGAACGGTGGCCTGAGAGGGCCGGGACGCTCTTCGAGTGATCCGGAGCTGACCGCTCGTCATTCTGAGTTCGGGGCGGAAGGTGCTCGATGAAGACTGGTCAGCGGAGTGCGGACGAGGGGTCCCCTGCGTTTCCATATTTGGATAGAATATAATCCAATTATGGAGACGCCATTTGCCTGACCGCCTCGCCCATCCGACCAGCCGCTACGGGCCCGAGCCGCTCGTGGACCTGCAGTCGCGCGCGGCGCGGGAGAAGCTGAGCGCGTCGGCGGTCAGGGCTTTCTTTCGGATCGTCGAGCGCTGGAAGGTGCCCGACGAGGCCGCGCGGGACCTGCTCGGCGGCGTGTCGAACGGAACGCTGTACAACCTGAGGAGCCGGCCGAAGACCCTGCGCGCCGACGAGCTGCTCCGCATCTCCTACCTGATCGGCATCTTCAAGGCGCTGCACATCCTGTACTCCGAGAAGCTCGCGGATGCCTGGATGCAGCGGCCGAACACGAACCCCATTTTCAAAGGCGGTACCCCTCTCGCGTACGCGCGCGCCGGCGGGATTCCCGCCCTCCAGACGGTGCGCCGTCTCCTCGACGCCCGCCGCGGCGGCTCGTGAGGCGGCCCCCGGTCCGCCTCGTCCGGGCGAACGACACGTCGCGCCTCGTTCCGTCGAGGCACGCGGACGAGACCGTGCTCGCGCGCATCGCCGAGGACGACGAGCACCTGAAGGACGTCATCGCGCTCGACGCGGCGACGAACGACCGGCTCCTCGCGGAGAACGACCTCGAAACGGGCATCTCGAGCCACGAGCTCGTCTTCGGCGTGCCCTGGTTTCGCATCGTCAACGCCGCCTTCTCCCACGCGCACCCGAGCGGCGGCCGCTTCAACGGTCCCGAGCGGGGCGCCTGGTACGCGGGCATCGAGCTCGAGACGGCGCAGGCCGAGGTCGCGCACCACAAGTGGATCGAGCTGTCCGAGGTGGGGTGGCTCGAGGAGGAGGCCACGTACGTGGAGTACCGCGCCGACTTCAGCGCGGAGTTCCACGACCTGCGGGGGAGGCGCGAGTTTCGCGCGTGCCTCGATCCGTCGAGCTACGTCGCGTCGCAGCGGCTCGCGGCCGACCTGCTCCAGGCGGGCTCGCTCGGCGTCGTCTATCCCAGCGCGCGGCGGCCGAAGGGAACGTGCGTCGCCTGCTTCCGTCCCGCCCTCGTCGGCAACGTCCGGCAGGGAGCGCGGTTCCGCTTCCGATGGTCCGGTTCGCCGGCGCCCACGGTCGAGCGGCTCCGCTGAGAGCGACCCTCCCGTTTAGCTTCCCTTTAGCGACTTTCGTCTAAGATCCGCACGCCAAAGCGGGGAGGAAGAATGTCGCGCAGGGTTCTCGTGCTCCTGACGGCGATCGCTTGGATTTCGACGTCTCGTCTCTCCGCACAGGCGCCCTCCTTCGCTCCCGAGTTCCAGGTCAACACGTACACGTCCCTGAACCAGTATTTCCCGAAGGTCGCGGCGGACGCCGCCGGCAACTTCGTCGTCGTCTGGGAGAGCAACCTCAACAACCAGGACGGCTCACAGGGAGGGATCTTCGCGCAGCGCTACGACGCGACCGGCACGGCTCAGGGCGGCGAGTTCCCGGTCAACACGTACACGTCGGGTAATCAGGCCCGGCCGAGCATCGCCATGGATCCGGCCGGCGACTTCGTCGTCGTGTGGCAGAGCTTCAACCAGGACGGCTCCGCACAGGGCGTCTTCGGGCAGCGCTTCAACGCCGCCGGCGCCGCGCAGGGAAGCGAGTTCCAGGTCAACACCTACACGAACGGCAGTCAATACGCCCCGAGCGTCGCGATGGACTCGGCCGGCAACTTCGTGGTCGCGTGGCAGAGCTACGGGCAGGACGGGTCGGGCTACGGCATCGTCGCGAAGCGTTTCAACAGCGCCGGCGCCGCGCTGGGCAGCGAGTTCCTGGTCAACGTGTATTCGACCGGATTCCAGAACAATCCGAGTGTTGCGATGGATCCGGCCGGTGACTTCGTGGTGGCGTGGGATGGAGGGGTGCAGGGTCCCGGAGGAGGCGGCGGCGCGTACAGCGGGATCGCGGCGCAGCGCTACGACAGCGCCGGCAACTTGCAGGGCACCGAGATCGTGCTCGACTACTACACCGGCAACCACCCGAGCGTCGCTCTGGACGCTACGGGCGACTTCGTCGTCACCTGGACGAGCCTCCTTTCGAACATCTACGCGCAGCGCTTCGACAACGCCGGCAACGCGCAGGGCCTCTCGTTCCAGGTCAACGGCCCCCCGCAGTACGCGAACACGTCGCCGAGCGTCGCAATGGACGCGTCGGGAAGCTTCATCGTCGTCTGGAAGAACTCGGGCAACATCTCGGGCCAGCGCTTCGACGCCGGCGGATTCCTGGTCGGCTCCGAATTCCAGATCAATGCCGATACGGCGAACCAGAGCTCGCACCCGAGCGTCGCGCTGACCGGCGGCGGAAACTTCGTCGTCGACTGGACGACCTACGGAAAGGACGGATCCGGCTACGGCGTCTTCGCCCGGAGGGCCCAGGGCGGCGCCGCGCTGCCGATGGCCGTCGATGCGCGGACGGTGAGCGGCAGCAGCTCGAACCACAACGGCGTGCTCGAGGCGGGGGAGACGGTCCAGGTCGCGGCGGGGTGGAAGAACACGACCGCCTCGTCGTTCAGCCTGTCGGGCACGGCCTCGAACATCGCCGGTCCGCCGGGCGCGTCGTATGCGATCGCCGACGACACCGCGAACTACGGTCTCCTCGCCGTCGGGGCGCAGAACGACTGCTTCGACGCCACCGGCGATTGCTACCTGGTGACCGTGACCGGCACCCGTCCCGTGCCGCACTGGGACGTCACCTTCGACGAAGCGCTGTCCGACGGTTTCGCGAAGACCTGGACGCTCCACGTGGGCGAGAGCTTCGCCGACGTGCCGACGACTCTCAACTTCTATCCGTTCATCGAGAACATCTTCCACAACGGCATCACGGGAGGCTGCGGGGCCGGCTACTGTCCGACGACGGCCGTGAACCGCGGCCAGATGGCGGTCTTCCTGCTGAAGGCGAAGCACGGCTCGCTCTACGTGCCGCCGCCGTGCACGGGCATCTTTCCGGACGTTTCGTGCGGATCGCCGTTCGCGCCCTGGATCGAGCAGCTGTTCCACGAGGGGATCACGGGAGGCTGCGGCGGCGGCAACTATTGCCCGAACAATCCGGTCACGCGCGCGCAGATGGCGGTATTCCTGCTGAAGTCCGAGCACGGCTCGACCTACGTGCCGCCGGCCTGCCACGGGGTCTTCGGAGACGTGACGTGCCCGTCGCAGTTCGCCGACTGGATCGAGCAGCTCTTCACGGAGGGCGTGACGGGCGGCTGCGGAGGCGGGAACTACTGTCCCGCGAATCCGAACACGCGCGGCCAGATGGCGGTCTTCCTCGTCAAGACGTTCGGGCTCCAGCTCTACGGACCCTGACGCTCGCTGAGGCGAGCTCCGATCCGCCGCGCCCGACCCGCGGTTCCGGAAGCCCTCGCCGGCGCGAAATAGCCGCGCGATAAGCTTTCGCAGCGATTCGAATTATTCGATGAAGCTCAAAGACCGTGTCGCCATCGTCACCGGCTCGACCTCCGGCATCGGCGAGGCCGCCGCGCGGCTCTTCGCCGAAGAGGGCGCGAAGGTCGTCGTCTCCGGGCGCGACGAGGCACGCGGTAAGAAGGTGGCGGACGCGATCGAGAGGGCGGGCGGCAAGGCGCTCTTCGTCCGCGCCGATGTTACGAAGGCCGCCGACTGCGAGCGCCTCGTCGCCGAGACGCTGAAGGCGTTCGGCGGGCGCCTCGACGTCCTCTTTCACAACGCCGGCGTGTTTCACCCTCACAACGCAATCGACTGCACGGAGGAGGAGTGGGACGCGACGCTCGACTCGAGCCTCAAGGGCGCGTGGATGATGTGCAAATACGCGCTGCCGGCGATGATCGCCCAGCGCCGCGGTTCGATCGTCCTCCAGGCGTCGGGGTGGGGCATCCAGGGCGGCGACCAGGCCGTGGCGTACTGCGCGGCGAAGGGCGGCGTCGTCGTCATGACCAAGGCATTGGCGATCGACCACGGCCCGCACGGAATCCGCGTCAACTGCCTCTGTCCCGGAGACGTCGAGACGCCGATGCTCGCTGCCGACGCCGCGGCGCGGAAGATGAGCTACGCCGCCTACATGAAGGGTGCCGCGAACCGGCCGCTCGGCCGCGTCGGCACGCCCGAGGAGCTTGCCCGCGCGGCGCTCTTCCTCGCCTCGGACGACTCGTCGTTCATGACGGGCGCGGCGCTCGTCGTGGACGGCGGCGGGATCGCGGACTGAGGCGTTTCCGGCGCGCGGATCGCGCGATCCGCCGGTTCGCCGTCCTCGTCTGCCTGGTGGCGGGCGGGAGCGACGCGGGCGCCGCCGAATCGGCGACGCGCCTCTGGTACACGCACCCGGCCGCTCGGTGGCAGGATGCCCTGCCCCTCGGCAACGGCCGGCTCGGGGCGCTCGTCTTCGGCAGAACGGACGAGGAGCGGATCCCGCTCAATGAAGACACGTACTGGACCGGAGGGCCGTATTCGACCACCGTCGCCGGAGCCTCGCGCGGGCTACCGGAAGTCCGCCGGCTCATCTTCGACGGGGAGCTCGTCCGCGCGCACCGCGCCTTCGGGCGTTCCCTCATGGGATATCCCGTCGAGCAGCAGAAGTATCAGTCGCTCGGCGCGCTCGTCCTGACGTTCGCGCCGGCCGGCGAGGTGCGAAGCTCCAGCTACCGCAACGAGCTCGACCTCGATGCCGCCATCGCGACCACGACGTACGAGGCCGGCGGGGTCCTCTTCCGGCGCGAGGCCTTCGTCAGCCCGGTGGACCAGGTGATCGTCCTTCGTCTGACGGCCTCTGTGCCGGGACGCATTGCGTTCTCGGCGCAGCTTCGGGGCGACCGCAATCAGGCCCATTCGAACTACGCGACCGACTACTTCCGGATGGACGGCGAGAAGGAAGCCGGGCTCGTCGTCCGCGGGAAGTCGGCGGACTACCTCGGCGTCGCCGGCCGGCTGCGTTACGTCTCGAAGCTCCGGGCGATCCCGCGCGGCGGAGAGATGAAGGTCGTCGACGACACGCTCGTCGTCCGCGGCGCCGACGAGGTGCTCCTGCTCGTCGCGGCGGCAACGAACTTCGTCAGCTACAGGGACGTGAGCGCGGATCCGGAGAGGCGCGTCGACGATGCGCTGGGCGCGGCCGCGGGGAAGCCGTTCGACGCTCTCCGCGCGGCCCACGTCGCCGAGCACCGACGCCTCTTCCGAACCGCGAGCCTGCGCCTCGAGAAGACGGCCGCCTCCGAGCTCCCGACCGACGAGAGGCGGAAGTCCTTCGACGGCATCAACGATCCGGACCTCGCGGCGACGGTCTTTCAGTTCGGCCGGTACCTGCTGATCTCTTCGTCGCGGCCGGGTTCCGAGCCGGCGAACCTGCAGGGAATCTGGAACCCGGACGCGAATCCGATGTGGGATTCGAAGTACACGACCAACATCAACCTCGAGATGAACTACTGGCCCGCCGAGGTCGCGAACCTCTCCGAGACGGCGGAGCCGCTGTTCCGGCTGATCCGCGAGGCATCCGACCAGGGCGCTGCCGTGGCCCGCGAGCACTACGGGGCCCGGGGCTGGGTGCTGCACCAGAACACCGATCTCTGGCGCGTGGCGGCACCGATGGACGGGCCGAGCTGGGGAGCGTTCACGACGGCGGGCGCGTGGCTCTGCACGCACCTGTGGGAGCACTACCTCTTCACGGGAGACCGGGAGTTCCTCCGCGAGTCCTATCCGGTGATGAAGGGCTCGGCCGAGTTCTTCCTGGACTTTCTCGTCGCGGACCCGCGCCGGGGCTGGCTCGTGACCAATCCGTCCACGTCGCCGGAGAACTTTCCGCTCGCTCCCGGCAACGACCCGTTCTTCGACGAAGTGACGGGGAGCATGAGCCCGGGGACGACGCTCGTCGCCGGCTCGACGATCGACATGCAGATCCTGGGCGATCTCTTCGGCGACGTGGCCGAGGCCGCGTCCGTCCTCGGCGTGGACCCGGACTTCCGCGTAAAGCTCCTCGAGACCCGGAAGCGCCTCGCGCCGATGCAGCTCGGCCACAACGGCGAGCTTCAGGAGTGGCTCGAGGACTGGCCGCAGCGGGAGGAGAGCCACCGTCACATCTCTCCGCTCTACGGCCTCTACCCGGGCCACCAGATCTCGGCGCGCCGGACGCCGGCGCTCGCTGCGGCGGCCGGGAAGGTCCTCGAGCAGCGCGGCCTGACCGGCAACGGCTGGTCCTCGGCGTGGAAGGCCGCATCGTGGGCGCGGCTGGGCGACGGGTCCCGTGCGCTCGAAAACGTCACGTACGCGGTCCGGAACTACACGACCGACAGCCTCTTCTCGATCTGCTCGAGCGCGATGCAGGTCGACGGCGCCTTCGGCATGACGGCGGCGATCGCGGAGATGCTGCTGCAGTCGCACGAAGGTGAGCTGTCCCTGCTCCCGGCGCTTCCGGAGAGCTGGAAAGAGGGCGAGGTTGAGGGCCTGCGGGCGCGCGGCGGATACGAGGTCGGCATCGCCTGGAAGGGCGGCGTGCTCACGAGCGCGCGGATCATCCCGGCGAGGGCGGGGACCTGCCGCGTGCGCTCGAAGGAGCCGCTGCGCGTGACCTCCGCGAGCCGGGAGGTGGACGTCTCGTACCCCGCTCCGAACGTGACGGAGTTCCGCACGGCGCCGGGCGCGACGTACCGGCTCGAACCGAAGAGGAGAGACCGATGAAGGGTCTGTCGGGAAGGCGCGTCCTGGTCACCGGGGGAGCGAGCGGAATCGGCGCGGCGATCGTGGCGCGGTTTCTCGAGGAGGGCTCGCGGGTCGCCGTGATCGACCGCGATCCGGCGGCCAACCGCGCGCTCGCGCAGAGGCATCCGAGCCTCGCCGCCGTGCTCGAGGCGGACGTCTCGAACGCGGCCGCGGTGGCCGGGGCCTTCGCGAAGATCGACGGGGTCTTCGGCGGCCTCGACGTCGCGATCAACAACGCCGGCATCAGCATCCGCCACGACTTCCTGGACATCACGCCCGAGGAGTGGCGCCGGGTCATGGGCGTCGACCTCGACGGCGTCTTCTACGTCGCGCAGCAGGCGGCGCGCCGGATGCTGGCCGGCGGCGGGGGCGTCATCCTCAACATGGGCTCGACCTCGGGCATGAACGGCTACCCGCGCTACGCCGACTACGACGCCGCGAAGGCCGGCGTCATCGAGCTGACCCGCACGATGGCGCTCGAGCTCGCGCCGAAGATCCGCGTCGTCTGCGTGTGTCCCGGCTACGTATGGACGCCGATGCAGGAGGCGGAGTACACGGCGGAGATGAAGGCGGCCGTCGACGCCAAGATCCCGCTCCGCCGCCATGCGAAGCCCGAGGAGATCGCCGCGCTCTACGCCTTCCTGGCGTCGGACGAGGCGCCGTACATTACGGGCCACCCCGTCATCATCGACGGCGGCGAGATCGCCGGCGGACTCGCGAGCCGCTGAGACTCCTTCAGCCCGGGAAGTTCAGCTTCTTCAGCAGCGCCTGGAAGCGCGGCTCGGAGCGGAGGGAATCGAAGGTCCTGTCGAGGTTCAGGTAACCCAGCCACTCCGAATCGGTCGCGTAGGCCTTCTCCAGATAGTCCAGCGCGCGCTGGCGCTCGCCGAGGCCGATGCACACCAGCGCCATGTTGTATGGGCTGACGACTCCGCGCAGTGATCGCTTCTTGAGATCCTCGAGCTCCGCCGCGGCGCGTGAGCGATCGCCGGAAGCCCCGTAGGCGTAAGCGAGGTAGGCGGACACGAACGTCGGGCCACCCATGGCCTTGGCCTTCTCGAGACTCGCGATGGCCTCGGGAACACGTCCCGCCTGGATCTCGAGCACCCCATCCGAGAATGCGGCGAAGAAGTACCCCGGCTCGAGCTCGGCGCCCCGTCGGGCCAGCTCCCGGCCCAGCTCGTAGTCGCCCTTGAAGGCGGCGGCCGAAGACGCGTCGATCGGAATCTGGGGTGACAGCGGATCCAGCGCGGCCGCTCGCCGGCTCTCGGCCATCGAATCGTCGAAACGTCCGACGAACCCGAGCCCGACTCCGAGCTGGTCGTGGGCGTAGGCGTAGTTCGGATTCAGGGCGATGGCCCGTCGGAACTCGGCCTCGCTGCCCGCCCAGTCGTATTCGTACCAGAGCTTGTAATTCGCGAGGGACGTGTGCGCCTCGGCGGAGTTGGGGTCGAGCGCGATCGCCTTCTCCGCCGCTTCCCGGGCTTTCGGTCGCGACTCCGAGGCGGTCATGATGCCCTCGTTGAAGCCGGCCCAGGCGTAGGCATCGGAGAGACCCGAAAACGCGGGCGCGAAGTTCGGGTCCAGCCGCGTCGCCTCCTCGAACTTCTCGATCGCCTTGCTCAGGTTCTCGTCGGTCGGACGGTTGAAGAAATAGCGGCCCTTCAGGTACGCGTCGTACGCCTCGGGGTTCACGCGGCGTCCCTTCGAGAGCCGCGATTCCTCGGCGGGCGTCAGCTCGACGTGGATCTCGTTCGCGATCGCCGAGGCGAGCTCGTCCTGCAGCGCGAGCACGTCCTTCGAGCGGCGCTCGAAGCTCTTCGCCCACAGGTGCCTGTCCGAGCGCGCGTCGATGAGCTGGGCGGTGATCCGGACCTTGTCGCCCGACCGGATCACGGAGCCCTCGACGACGGCGTCGACGTCGAGCTTCTTCGCGATCTCGGGAGTCGGCGGCCGGTCCTTGCCCTTGAACTGCATCACGGAGCCACGCGAGATCACGCGAAGGCCGCTGATGTTGGCGAGGTCCGACGTCAGCTCGTCGGTCATTCCCTCGGCGAAGTAGTCCTGGCTCGCATCGCCTGAATAGTTGTCGAGCGGAAGGACGGCAAGCGAGCGGATGGCCGGAGGGGCGGCCGCGACGGCCGGCTGTGGGGCGCTGGACGATCCGGGGCGCGAGCGCGTGAACCAGAGCGCGGCGGCCGCGAGCACGACGGCGGCCGCCGCGGCGATCCACCACCTCCGATTCGGAGGGGCCGGCATCGCGTCGGAGGCTCCGGGCGCCGGAATGGACGGGGTTTGGTCGATCGTTGCCGGCGCTGCAGGTATGTCCAAACCCGCCTTGCGCAAGCCGTCGATGAAGCGCTCACCGTACTCGGGGTTCCAGATCTTGCCGACCTGCTTGCGCATCAGAGCCGGTAGCTCGGGGCGGAACTTCAGTAGATCGCGCACCGCCGCCGACCCCTGATCCGTGTCTCCCAGCTGACCAGCGGCGGCGGCGATGAACATCGGCGCGAGCGGGTTGCCGCGCAGTTTGCTCTTCAGGGCGAAGTCGAGCGCGCCGCGATAGTTGCCCCGGGAAAAGGCGTCGTAGAAGTCGGCGTAGTAGTAGCCGCCCGCGTGAATCGGATTCAGTCGTTTGGCTCGTTCGGCCAGCTCCATGCCGCGATCGCGGCTCCCGGCGTAGAGCAGCAATTCGCCCAGGAGAGCCACCGAGCTGCCGTTCATCGGGTTGAGCTCGACGGCGCGTTCCGCCGCGTGACGGAATGAATCGAAGTCCTTCTGATAGGACAGCGATTGGGCCAGGCTGAACCAGGCGAGGTGATTCGACGGACCCAGCTCGACGGCCCGCCGCGCGGCGGACGCCGCCGCTTCCAGCGCGCCCGCCTGAAGATCGTAGCCGTGCACGTAATCCTGGGCGCCGAGATACGACAGCATGGCCCAGGCATCGGCATAGGTCGGGGCCTTCCGCACCGCGGCCTCGAGTCCGGATCTCGCGGACGACAGCTCCTCCGGGTTGTAGCGCTCGAAGTAGCCGAAGCTGCGCAGGACCGCCTCGTAGGGACTCAGCTGCTCGGGTGGACGGCTGCGCAGGCTCTCGCTCATGCTGCGCGGGAGAACGCCGGCCATGTCGGCGACGGTCGACACGATTCGTGGAACCAGATCGTCCTGGGCCTCGAACAGGGCGCTCGGATCGAACGCGCGCTCGTAGCTTTCGGCCCAGAGGTGAGCCCCCGAGGTCGCATCGACGAGCTGAACCGCGAGGCGCAGTTTCGACCCCGCTTGCCGCAAACTTCCTTCCATGACGTACCGAGCGCCCAGCTCCCTTCCGGAGGAGCGCACGTCCACCGCCTCGCTGGCGTACCGCGCGGTCGAGCTGCGGGCGATGACTTTGAGATAGGAGAAGCGCGAGAGGCCCGTCACGATGTCCTCGGTCAGGCCGTCCGCGAGGGCCGCAAGTGCGTCGGCTCCCGTGTGCCGGAAGGGCAGCACCGCGACCCAGAAGGCCTCATCCGCCGCAACGGAACCCGAGACCGGTGGCAGGGAACGCGGCCGCTCGCCAGCGAGGGTGCCTGGCGCGCTCTCGGCGGGAATCTCCAGGCCGGCCTTGCGGAGTCCTTCCAGGAACCGGTCCGTGAGCCCGCTCGCATAGAGCCAGGCATCCGCGAATTCACGCGCATGCCGTTCGATGTCCGGAGCGATCCGACGTAGTTCCTCGACGGCGGCGGCGGCCTCCGCGTCGCGGCCCGCGAGCCCGCCGCAGGCCGCCACCCAGAGCTCCTTCCAGAAGAACCCGGGCATGTTCACGCGCGCGAGATCGTCGAGAGCCTTCGCGTAATCGCCCTTCTGAAAATGCTCCACCGTCAGGGCGAAGCGGAACCAATCGGGGAAATGGGGATTGAGCTCCATCGCCCGGCGCACGAGATTCGGACCCCGCTCGAAGTCTCCGGAGTCCGTGAGCATGTTGCCCATGACGCCGAGCGTGTCGGTGTCGCGCGGGTTCAGGGCGATGGCCTGCTCCGCCGCGGCGCGGAAGGCGGGGACCTCGCGCCGGAAGAAATGGATTTGCGCGATGCCGGCGCGTGCGTGCTGGCAGGTGGGGTCGAGGTCCACGGCGCGCTGGGCCGCGCGGAGCGCCCGCTCGAGCGGTTCCGGCCGCCGGTTGAACCCCAGGGCGAACTCGTGGACGTACAAGCGGGCGAGGCAGGCCCAGACGTCCGCATGCCCCGGCTCGCGCTCGACGAACTTCTCGAGGCCGTCCCGGACTCTCGCGTGCTCGGCCGGAGTGCCCCGGTGCTGATACCGCCAGTGTCTCAGCACGACGTCGGTGGCGGTCAGCTCGGCATCCGGCTTCTCCTCGACGCTCGCGGCCATGGACCGTACGAGCGCGCCGGAGGTGTCCGCGACGGTCGCCACGACGCGGTCCGTCACGTCGTCCTGCACGGCGAGCACGTTCGAGCCCTGAAGGTCCCGGTTGTAGGTCTCCGCCCAGAGATGGGCGCCGGTTTGGGCGTCGACGAGCTGGACGTTGACGCGGAGGACGGATCCGCTCTTGCGGATGCCACCCTCCAGGACGTAACGCGCACCCAGTTGCTGCCCCACCGCCCGCACGTCGGAAGTCTGCGTCCTGAAGCGAAGGGTCGAGTTGCGGGAGATGACGGAGAGATACGGAAACTTCGCGAGGCCGGCGTGGATGTCCTCCGCGAGTCCTTCCGCGAAGGACACGAGCTCGGGAACGCCTCCCGAATGCGTGAAGGGGAGGACGGCGATCCAGAAGGCCTGGGTCTTCGGGGAGCCCGAATCGGGGCGCGCGGGCGAGACGGGCTCGGGCCGCGACGGGGCCGGCGACGGCGGGATGGCAACCTCCGCGCGCAGCTCCCGGAGCTCGTTGTAGACGTCGCGCGAGGTCTGGTACCGGTCGCGCGGCTCCTTCTCGAGGCAGCGGCGGATGACCCGCGCCAGATCCGGCGGGAGATCGGCGCGAAGGTCCGTGACCGACGCGGGCCGGTCGCGCAGGATCGACGAGATCAGGTCGACGGCGGTCGCGCCGTGGAACGGACGTCCGCCGGTGAGCATCTGGTACATCACGATGCCGAGCGAGAAGACGTCCGATCGCGCATCGACCCTCGCGCCACGCGCCTGCTCCGGCGACATGTAGGCGACCGTGCCGAAGACCTGTCCTTCGCTCGTCAGATTCGTGACGCGGCTCTCGGTCGGCGTACTCGTGAGGTCCGCGTTCGAGTCCGCCGCCTCCACCCGGGCGAGGCCGAAGTCGAGCACCTTGACTCGTCCCTCGCGCGTCACCATGACGTTCCCGGGCTTGAGATCTCTGTGCACGATGCCGCGCTCGTGCGCCGCCGACAGCGCCTCCGCCAGCGGGACCGCGAGCTCGAGGAAGCGAGCCAGGGGCAGTCCCTCGGGAGGAACGAGCGTGTCGAGACTGTCACCCTCGACCAGCTCCATGGCGAGAAACCGCGCACCCTCCGACTCCTCGACCGCGAAGATCGTGACGATGCCGGGATGATTCAAGGCCGCGAGCGAGCGCGCCTCGCGCTCGAAACGCGCCAGGCGGTCCGGGTCGCGCGCGACGTCTTCGGGGAGCACCTTGATCGCTATGTCGCGACCGAGCTTCGGGTCCCGCGCGCGATAGACCTCGCCCATTCCCCCGGCGCCGAGCGGGCCCAGGATCTCGTAGGCGCCGAGGCGGGACCCGGTGGACAGCGACATGTGCTGGGCGGGATCTTAGCCCGCCGATGTAGGATTCGGCTCCTGGTGCCGCTGCCATGACCAATTCCTCCGACATCGTCGATCGGCTCGCGCAGCACAAGATCCTCGGCGCCGCGCCCCGCGAGGATCTCGTATGGCTGGCCGAGCACGGGACGCTGCGTCGGTTTCAGGAAGGCGAGCAGCTCTCGACCAAGGGGGCTCCCGTTCTGGGCATGTTCGTGATGTTCTCCGGCCGCTTCGCGCTCTTCGTCGACCGCGGGGCGGGACCGCAGAAGCTGCTCGAATGGGGCGGCGAGGAGGTCACGGGCGCGCTGCCGTACTCCCGCGTGGCCGGCGCTCCCGGAAACTCCTTCTGCCTCGAGCCGGGGGAGATGCTCTTCGTGCCCCGCGAGTGCTTCGACGAGATGACGCGGAGATGTCCGGGGCTGACCGCGATCCTGGTGCACCGGATGGTGGATCGCGCCCGCGAGTTCACGTCGAACGAGCTGCAGAACGAGAAGATGATCTCGCTCGGCCGCCTGTCGGCCGGCCTGGCTCATGAGCTCAACAACCCGGCGGCCGCGATCGAGCGAAGCGCATCGCTGTTCGGCAGGCGGCTCGACGAGATCGAGCGCGCCACGCGCGAGCTCTGCGCGTCCAACCTGACCCAGGCCCAGTTCGACGCCGTGGACGGGGTGCGCAACGCCTGCGCGGCCGCATCCGAGGCCGGCGTGCGCTCGCCCATTCAGCAGGCCCAGCGCGAGGAGGCGATCGCGGACTGGCTCGACGACCGCGGCCTCGACGCCGCCTCCGCCGAGGCGCTCTCGGAGACGGCCGTGACGCTCGAGGCGCTGGACCGGCTCGCCGGAGCCGTGCAGGGTCCGGCGCTCGATGCCGCGCTGCGGTGGGCGGCCGCCGGGTGCTCGGTCCGCCGACTGGCCTCGGAGATCCAGGACGCCGCCACCCGGATCGCGGGGCTCGTGCTCGCGGTCAAGGGTTTCACCCACATGGACCAGGCGACGATCGCCGAGCCCGTGGATCTCGCGCAGAGCCTGTCGAACACGGTCGCGGTGCTGAAGGCGAAGGCGCGCTCGAAGGCCGTCGCCGTGGGAGTCGAGCTCGAGCCGGACCTGCCGCGCGTGCGCGGGTTCGTCGGCGAGCTCAATCAGATCTGGGGCAACCTGATCGACAACGCGCTCGACGCCGTCTCCGAGAAGGGCCGCGTGGACGTGATCGCCGGGCGCCACAACGGACGAATCTGCGTTCGCATCGCCGACAACGGCTCGGGCATTCCGGCCGAGATTCGCGAAAAGATCTTCGAGCCCTTCTTCACGACCAAGCCCGCGGGACTGGGCACGGGCCTCGGCCTGGACATCGTCCGCCGGCTCGTCCAGCACAACGACGGGACGATCGAGGTCGACTCCGCACCCGGGCGGACCGAGTTCCGCGTCTCGCTGCCGATCGACGACGGCACGGGTTCCCAGGCGCGAGCGTGAACAAGCCGGTTCTCCTCGTGGTGGACGACGATCCGCAGGTGCTCGCGGCGGTGCGGCGCGACCTGCGCTCCCGCTACCGCGAGCAGTACACGGTCGTCAGCGCCGGCTCCGGCCCCGAGGCCCTCGAAACCGCGAAGGAGCTGAAGAGCCGCGGCGACGCGCTCGCGATGGTGATCAGCGACCAGCGCATGCCGGGCATGCTCGGCAACGAGGTTCTCGCCCGGACGCGCGAGGTGTACCCGCTCGCGCGGCGCGTCCTGCTCACGGCCTACTCGGACATCCAGGCGGCGATCCGAGCGATCAACGAGGCGCACCTCGATCATTACCTGTCGAAGCCCTGGGATCCGCCCGAGGATCGCCTCTTCCCGGTCGTCGACGACCTGCTCGACGCGTGGCAGGCCGAGTCGCTGCCGGAGGCGACCGGGCTCCGCCTCGTCGGGCACCAGTGGGCGACCCGGTCGCACGACGTCAAGGATTTCCTCGCGAGCAACCTGATTCCCTACCGCTGGCTCGACGTCGAGCGCGATCCGGAGGCGAAGGTCCTGCTCGAGGCCGCGGGACTGTCGAGCGAGGCGCTCCCGGCGCTCTTCTTCGAGGACGGCGGCGTGCTGACGAACCCCCCGTCGCGGCAGATCGCGGAGCGGCTCGGGCGCTCGCTCTCGGCCGCGTTCGACGTCTACGATCTCGTCGCGGTCGGCGCGGGGCCCGCCGGCCTCGCCGCGGCGGTCTACGGCTCCTCGGAGGGGCTGCGCACGCTCCTGCTCGACCGCCACGCTCCCGGCGGACAGGCGGGCACGAGCTCGCGCATCGAGAACTACCTCGGCTTTCCGTCGGGCGTCAGCGGGAGCGAGCTGACGCGGCGGGCGCTGGCGCAGGCGCAGCGCCTCGGCGCGGAGTTTCTCGTGCCGTTCGAGGTGACGGGCGTGACGGTCGACGGCGGCTACAAGCACCTCGCGCTGCGGGACGGACGCGAGCTGATCACCCGGACGATGCTCGCCGCGACCGGCATGGCCTACCGCGAGCATCCGGCGCCCGGCATGGCGGAGCACACGGGCGCCGGCGTCTACTACGGCGCCGCCACGACGGAGGCGCCGGCGTTCCGGGGCAAGCGCGTGATCGTGGTGGGCGGCGGCAACTCGGCGGGACAGGGCGCGATGCACCTGGCGCGCTACGCCGAGGACGTGCAGATCGTGGTCCGACGCGAGGGCCTGAAGGACACGATGTCCCAGTACCTGGTCGAGCAGATCGCGAAGACGCCGAACATCCGCGTGCGCTCCGGCACCGACGTCGCGAGCGTCGAGGGCGACGGCCGCGTCGAGCGCGTGACGCTCCGTTTCGTCCAGGACGGGTCCTGCCGCACCGAGAGCGTCGACGCCGTCTTCGTCTTCATCGGCGCCCGGCCGATCTCGGACTGGCTGCCGGCGGGCGTGCTCCGCGATGCGAAGGGCTTCGTGCTGACCGGCCGCGACCTGATGGCGGCCGAGGCCTTTGCGAAGACCTGGAAGGAAACGCGCGAGCCGTTGCCCCTCGAGACGAGCGTTCCGGGCATCTTCGCCGCCGGAGACATCCGTGCGGGCGCCATGAACCGCGTCGCGTCCGCCGTCGGCGAGGGCTCCATGGTCGTCCGACTCGCCCACGAATACCTGGCCCTGACCTGAGCGCCGGGCGCCGGCTTTCCATAGAATGCCGCGCGCATCCCGACCGTTGTAGCCGGAGGAGGAGCAACATGAGCAAGACCGTGATCCGCGTCGCCGCCGCCTGCCTCGTTCTCGCCGTCCTGGCCGTTCCCGCCGCGACGGCGCAGCGCCCGCCGCAGACGCGGCCGGAGCCGGGCAACAAGCCGATCGAGATCTTCAACGCGTTCGCGGTCCAGATGCAGGTCGGCCGGGGCGCGGCCGTCGAGATCGTGATCACCCGCTGGTCGACGGACGAGGAGCGCCAGAGGCTGCTCGACGTCCTGAAGGAGCAGGGCCAGCCGGCGATGATCGCGGACCTCCAGAAGATGCCGCAGGTCGGCTACATCCGGACGGCGAACTCGATGGGCGTGGGGCTCTTCTACGCGCGCTCGAACGAGATGCCGGATGGGTCGCGCCAGGTCGTGATCGGAACGGACCGCGCGATCGGCCTGTCCGCCAACGCGCCGACGCTCTCGCAGTACGACGCGACCGTGATCGAGCTCCACTTTCCCAAGGGGGCCAAGAGCGGCGAGGGCAAGATCGTGCTCGCCGGCAAGGCCTCGATCGGCAAGGACGGGAAGGTCCAGATCACCAACTACGCGGGCTACCCGGTGTGGCTCAAGGACGTGAAGGCGTCGGCGCCGAAGTCGTAGCGCCTCCTACCGGTCGAGGTTCCTCTTCTTCACCATCTCGGGAAAGCGCGGGTCCGCGCGGAGATCGTCGAAGAGCGGTGAATAGAGAAGGGCGGGCAGAAACGCCGACCGCGCGTCATAGGACTTGTCGAGCCAGGCGAAGGCCTCGTCCTTCTCTCCGAGGGCGGCGTAGATCTCGGAGAAGAACTCGGGAGGGATGTAGCGTCCCCGGTTGAGCTCGAGAAGCTCCTGGAGAACGGTGCGCGCGTCGGCGGTCCTGCCCATGCGGGCGTAGGTCACGGCGAGCCCCGGCAGGGGAATCCCCGTGATCTTCCGCGCCTTCTCGTACTCCGCCACCGACTCGGCGTACATCTTCTTCTCGCGATAGGCGACCCCCGACCACGAATCGCTGTAGAAGAAGCGGGGGTCGAGCTCCTCGGACTTCCGGTGCTGCGCGAGGACCTCGTCGTAGCGGCGGCCGATGCAGAGGCAGTACTCGCGCACCCAGCTCGGCCACACGTTCAGCGGGTCGAGCGCGATGGCGCGGTCGGCCTCGGCCAGGCCTGCCTCGTACTGGCGCATCTCGCAGAGCGAGATCGCGCGGAGATTGTGGATGTCCATCGAGTTGGGGTTGGACTCGAGCGCCTGCCGGAACTCCTTCTCGGAACCCGCCCGGTCCCAGTCGTACAGCCAGAGGATGATGCCCAGCATGCCGCGCGCCTCGACGTTGGTCGGGTCGAGCTCGAGCGCCTTCTGCGCGGCGGCCTTCGCCTTCGGGTACGCCTCGCGGGGAGGCAGGACCGAGTCGGCGAGCCACGCCCAGGCGAACGCCGTGCCGGCGTAGGCCGGCGCATACTTGGGGTCCTGCGCGAGGGCCTGGTCGAAATAGTCGAGCGCCTTTCGCAGGCCTTCCTCCGACTGCTGGAACATGAAGAAGCGGCCGCGCAGGTAGAGGTCGTGGGCCTCGGCATTCTCGGTCTGGCTCGCCTTGTTGCCGGAGGCGAGCTTCAGCCGAAGGGCGGAGACGATCGATCCCGTGATGTCGTCCTGAACGGCGAATACGTCCTTCGCGTCGCGCTCGTACTGCTCGGACCAGAGGACGAGGCCGTCGGAGGCGTTGACGAGCTGCGCCGTCACGCGGATCTTCGATCCGGAGCGGCGCACCGTTCCCTCGAGGACCGTGCCGACCGTGAGCTTTTCTCCGATCTCGCGCGCGTCCGCCGCCTTCCCCTTGAAGCTGTAGGCGGAGCTGCGCGCCGCGACGCGCAGGCCCGGGACCTTCGTCAGCGCGTTCGCGACCTCGTCGGTCATGCCATCCGAGAAGTACTCGTCGTCGGCGCTGCCTCCCTGGTTGACGAAGGGCAGCACGGCGAGTGACGGAGAGGACGAGGCGGTCCCCGTCTTCGGCGTGACGCGACTCGATCGCGCTCTCCCGGCGAGGACGAGCGCGGCCACGACGACGGCGGCCGCGAGGGCGGCGAGGGCGACGGTCCGTCGGGTCGCGGTTCGCGGCGGGGAAGCCGGAGCCGGCGCCGCGTCCGGCAGCGCCGGTTGCGTGCGCAGGGTCCTCAGGTCGTCGTGCAGCGCGCGCGCCGTCGGGTAGCGCTGCGCCGGATCCTTCTCGAGACAGCGCCGGATGATGCGGGAGAGATCGGGCGGCAGATCCGACCGGAGCTTCGTCAGGTCCGGCGGCGTGTCGCGCAGGATCGAGGAGATCAACTCCGCGGAGGAGTCGCCCCGGAACGGACGGCGGCCGCTCGCCATCTCGTAGAGGATGATGCCGAGCGAGAAGACATCCGTCCGCGCGTCCGCCGCCTTTCCGGAGAGCTGCTCGGGCGACATGTACGGCACCGTGCCCATCACGACGCCCTCGCGCGTCTGCATGCCCACCTCGGTCTGGATCTGCGATCCCGCGGCCTCTCCCGAGGGGGCGGCGAGCTTCGCCAGACCGAAGTCGAGCACCTTCACCCGCCCGTCGCGGCCGACCATGACGTTGGCGGGCTTCAGGTCGCGGTGGACGATTCCCCTCTCGTGCGCCGCGCCCAGCGCCTCCGTCAGCGGGAGCGCGATGTCGAGAATCCTCCCGAGGGAAAGATTGCCCTCGGCGATGTGCAGATCGAGGGGCTCGCCCTCGACCAGCTGCATGGTCAGGAAGTGGACGCCGTCCGCCTCTTCGACCGAGAACACGCCCACGATTCCGGGGTGGTCGAGGGCGGCGAGCGCCCGCGCCTCCCGCTGAAACCGGTCGAAACGCTCGGGATCGGCCGCCATCTGCGGTGGCAGCACCTTGAGCGCCACGTCGCGCAGGAGCTTCGTGTCGGAGGCCCGGTAGACCTCTCCCATGCCGCCGGAGCCGATCGAGGCGGTGATCCGGTAGTGCCCGAGGCTGCGCCCGATCAGCGGGTTCTCACGCCGGTCACTGTTTCGCGAGCAGCCGGTCGAGCTCCTTGCGCACGTCCTCTACCTTCACTTCGTGGTCGGGCTCCTTCCAGAGCACCTTGCCGTCCGCGGAGCGGATCACGAGGCCGTGGTTGTCGAAACCGAGCTCCTTGACGATCTTCCGGTTCTCGGGGGTGGTCGCGTCGAGGTTCTCGCCCTTCACCTTTCCCTTGTACTCCTGCTCGAGCCCGCTCACGGCGGGCTTGATCTTCGCGCAGATGGGTCAGCCGGGCAGGAAGTAGTAGGTCACGCGCAGGGGACCCGTCGCGGCGAGCGACGGAACGACGAGAATCGCGAAGCCGACGGCGAGCGCCGCGAGCGTGCGAACGGACGGTTTCATGGCGCCTCCTCCGGGGGCATTCTAACGAGGGACGCCGCCGCGGCCGCTCCGGTGTTCGCGATCGAACCGGAGTGTCCGGCTTCGGACGTTCTCCGGCGCCCGACGCTCCGGGCGCGCCGGCAAGTCTCCTGTTTGCCGTGCTTCGCGAAATGACCTCGTGGCACGGCGCTTGCCCCTCGCCCGGGCATGGAACGACTCCGCCAGGACCTCAAGCACGGCCTTCGGATGCTGCGGCGCACTCCGGGCTTCACGCTCGTGGCGCTCGCCGTCTTCGCGCTCGGCATCGGGGCAAACGCCGCGATCTTCAGCATCGTGCACGCCGTCCTGCTCCAGCCGCTTCCGTACCCGGAGGCATCGCGCCTCGTGCGCGTCTGGCACACGCCGCCGCAGTCGGGCTTTCCGGGGGTCAAGACCTTTGCCGTTTCGAGCGCGAACTATCTCGACTGGGAGGCGCAGAACCACGTTTTCGAGAACATGGCGCTGATCGGTTTCACGAACCTCAACTGGGCGGGCGACGGCGAGCCGCAGTCGATTCCGGCCGCGCGGGTGACGGAGAAATTCTTCGCGGCGCTCGGCGCTTCTCCGGCGCTCGGCCGCACGCTGACGCCGGACGACTTCCGCCCCGAGGCGGAGCCGGCCATCGTGCTCGGCGACGCGCTCTGGCGGACGCGGTTCGGCTCGGACCCTCGGGTCGTCGGCCGGGAGATTCGCGTCAACGACCGGATGGTCCGCGTCGTCGGCGTCATGCGTCCGGCCGACCGCCTGCCGGAATTCGCCAGCGCCTGGGTCCCCTTCGTCATGGACGCGAAGGAGCGGGCGATGCGGGTCGAGCACAACTTCATCACGGTCGCACGGCTGAAGCGCGGCGTCAGCGTGGCCGCGGCGCAGAGCGAGATGAACGTGATCTCCGAGCGGCTGGCCAAGCAGTATCCCGACGACGACGCGGGGTGGGGCGCGCTGGTCGTGCCGCTGCGGGAGGACCTCGTCGGCGAGGTCCGGCCCCTCCTCCTGGTCCTGCTCGGTTCGGTCGCCTTCGTCCTCCTGATCGCGTGCGCGAACGTCGGCAACCTGCTGCTCGCCCGGACGCTGGCGCGGCGGCGCGAAATCGCGGTGCGCGCGGCGCTCGGAGCCAGCCGGCGACGCCTCCTCGGCCAGCTCGTCGCCGAATCGCTGCTCCTCTCCGCCGCCGGCGGCGCGCTGGGCCTCGCGCTCGCGAGCTTCGGCCTGCCGCCGCTCGTGGCGCTCCTGGCCGATCGTCTGCCGCGCGCGGCCGAGATCCGCGTGTCCGTGCCGGTGCTCGCGTTCACGACGCTGGTCTCCGCGCTGACGGGCGTGCTCGCCGGCATCGCTCCGGCCTGGGGCGCCATGCGGGCGGACCTGGCGCTCGCCCTTCAGCAGGGAGGAAGCCGCGGCGGCACCGAGGCCGGACGCGGCGCCCGCAGCGTCCTGGTGGTCGCGGAGGTGGCGCTCGCGCTCGTTCTGCTGACGGGAGCCGGTCTCCTCGTCCGCAGCCTCTGGCTGCTCAACGGCGTCGATCCCGGGTTCGATCCGCGCGGCGTGGTCCGCATCGCCGTGCTCCTGCCGAAGGAGCGATACGACACGAACGAAAAGAAGGCCGCGTTCTTCGGCGCCCTCGTCGACCGCCTCCGGGCTCTCCCGGGCGTCGAGTCCGTGGGGGCGACCAGCAATCTCCCCTTGAATGGCAATTCGAACTGGCCCGTCGCGTTCGAGGGGCGGCCGGCGCCGCCCGTTTCGCAGCAGCCGAACGTCGTCACGGAGATCGTCGCCGGAGACTACTTCCGGACGATGCGCATCCCGCTCCGGCGTGGCCGGGTGTTCGGCGCGCACGACGACCCGAGCGCGCCGGGCGTCGTGGTCATCAGCGAGGCGATGGCGCGCCGCTTCTGGCCGGGCGAGGACCCGATCGGGAAGCGGCTGACGACGGCATTTTTTCCCGAGAAGACGCGCGAGGTCGTCGGCATCGTCGGCAACGTGAAGCTCCTGGGGCTCGAGGTTCGGGAGCCCGTCTCCGCCATGTACCTGCCGCTCGCGCAGATCCCGAGGTCCGGCATGGAGTTGCCGATCCGCACGAAGACGCCGGGGGCGACGCTGAAGGCGGCGACCGCCGCGGTGCGCGCGCTCGATCCCGCGCAGCCCGTGATCGAGAGCGGCCCGCTCGAGGACCTCCTCGCCGCCTCGCTGTCTCAGCAGCGATTCGGAGTCCAGCTGCTCGGCGGCTTCGCGGCGCTCGCGCTCGTGCTCGCCGCCGTGGGCATCGCGAGCGTGCTCGCGTACTCGGTGCGCCGCCGCCGGCGCGAGATCGGTATCCGCATGGCGCTCGGCGCGCGGACCGAGACCGTCCTCGGCATGGTCGTCCTGCAGGGCATGCGCACGACGCTCGTCGGCGTCGCGATCGGCCTCGTCGGCGCCCTCGCCCTCGCGCGCCTGCTCGGCTCGCTGCTCTACGGCGTCGGGCCCGCCGACCCGGCGACGCTCGCCTCGGTCGTGGGTGTCCTCTGTTTCGTCGCGCTCGGAGCGTGCGTGGTTCCGGCGGTGCGCGCCGGACGCATCGATCCGCTGCGGGTGCTGCGGGAGGACTGAGGAGCCGCCCCGCGGCGGTGGAATGAAAATCCGATAAACTCCGCGGCCGAGACCCGCTTTCTTGAGACCCGTCGGGGACCTGCCGCGCAGCGCGCCGCGCTGGACCGACCTCGTTTTCCGCGAGGTGCGCCGCCCCGCGAGCGGACGGTTCCCGATCGGGGTCCTGCCCGGCGAGGGCGTGGGTCCCGAGGTCGTGGGCGCCGCCCTCACGGTGCTCTCGGCGCTCGAGACCGGGGAACGCCGCTTCGACGTCACGACGGGCGGCCCGATCGGCCGGGACGCCGAGGTGCTGTCGGGCCGGCCGCTCACGGACGCCGTCGCCGCCTTCTGCGCGGAGACGTTCGCCGCGGGCGGCGCGGTGCTGTCGGGCCCCGGCGGCGGCCGTTTCGTCTACGACCTGCGGCGCCGCTTCGACCTCTTCTGCAAGCTGTCTCCCCTGAAGCCCCTCGAGCCGCTCCTGTCGGCGGGCAGCCTGAGGCCCGGGCATGCCGCGCGCGCGGACGTTCTGATCGTGCGGGAGAACGCCGGCGGCGAGTACTTCGGGAGCTGGCGGGACGAGGCACCCGAGGGCGGTCCGCGCGTGTGCGAGCACGCCTTCCGCTACTCCGAGCCCGAGGTGCGGCGGCTCGTCGGCGCGGCGGCGCGTCTCGCGGCCGCGCGCCGGGGCCGGCTGGCGGTCGTCGTGAAGGACGCCGGCCTCCCGTCGGTGAGCGCGCTCTGGCGGGATCTCTCGCGGGAGGCGGCGTCCCGCGAGGGAGTCGCGCTGCGCGTGCTCGACATCGACCTCGCCGCCTACCTCCTCGTTCGCGATCCGCTCTCGTTCGACGTGATGGCCGCCTCGAACCTCTTCGGCGACGTGCTCGCGGACGTGGGCGCCCTCCTGCTCGCCTCGCGCGGCGCGTCCTTCTCGGGCAACTTCTCGGAGGACGGCGCCGCGGTGTACCAGACGAACCACGGCTCGGCGCTCGACATCGCGGGCCAGGGCCGCGCCAATCCGATCGGGCAGATCTGCTCGCTCGCCATGCTCCTGCGCGAGAGTCTGGGGCTCGCGCGCGAGGCGTCGTGGGTCGAGGCGTCGGTCGCCGAGGTCGTCGCGCTCGGCCATCGGCCCTTCGACCTCGTCGGAGAGGGGGAGAGGGCCACGGGGACCGTGGAGATGGGCGAGCGCGTCGCGGAGGCGGTCCGCCGCCGCGCGCGCTCGGCCGAATGAAGCCGGCCCTCGTCCTCGTCGATCTCCAAATCGATTTCCTCGGCGCCCCCGGCCTGGAACCGCCCGCGAGCGCGGTCGTGCGCGGCGCGGCTCGGCTGCTCGAGGCGGCCCGCCGGGCCGGTGTCCCGGTGTTGCACGTCGTGACGTCGGTGCCCGCCGATGGGGCCGGCCGCATGCCGCACTGGGCCCGCCGGGACGACCGGCGCTGCGTCGCCGGCACGCCGGGCCACGCGCCGCCGGCCGCGCTCGCCGCCGCCGCCGGCGAGGCGGTCGTCGCGAAGACGTTCTTCTCGGGCTTCTCGTCGGACGCGCTGCTTCCGGCGCTCGCCGCCCACGGCGCCGACGCCGTGGTGCTGGCGGGGGTTCACCTGCACGGCTGCGTGCGCGCGACGGCGCTCGACGCCTACCAGCGCGGTTTCGAGGTTCTCGTCGCGGAGGACGCGGTCGGCAGCGACGACGCGCTCCATGCCGCGGTCACGCGCCGCTATCTCGAGGGACGCGCCGCCCGCTTCCTGCCCGTCGACGAGATCGCCCGGCTGTTCCTCGGAGGAGCCGGCGAGCCGCCGGCGGCCGGGGAGGCGGAGGCCCTGCCGGCCGCCGTCGTCGCGGGACGGCCGCTCCCGGCCGGCCGCGCGTCGTTCCGGATTCATCGCTCGCCGCGCGAGACCGCGACGGCGCTCTTCCGCGTGCCCCTCGGCGGCCCCGGGGAGGCGGCCTCGGCCGCCGGGGCCGCGCGGGCGGCGGCGCCGG
>DAHUXD010000012.1 GCA_027307335.1 Acidobacteriota bacterium | reverse complement strand
CGGCGCGTTCGGCGGCGCCGGCGCGGCGGGCTCGGGGGCCGTCGCGGCGGGAGCGCTCGCGGCCGGCGTGTCCGCGCCGTCTTCCGGGAGCGGCGGCGGGGGCGGCGGGGGAGGCGGTGGCGGGAGCTCGGGCGGCGGCGGCGGGGGAGGCTGGTAGCCGCGGCCGCGCATCGTGAAGCGGTCCACCTGCCCTGGCGGTGGCATCCGCGCCGGGAGGAAACGTCCCGTAGAATTCGTCGCTCCATGACTCGCCCGGTCACGATTCTCGGCGCGGGCCTCGCCGGCTCGGAGTGCGCGTGGCAGCTCGCGCGGCGCGGGCACCGCGTGCGTCTCGTCGAGATGCGGCCGGTCGTGAAGACCTCCGCCCACCAGACGGACCGCTGCGCCGAGCTCGTCTGCTCGAACTCCTTCCGGTCGGACAACCCGCGCAACGCGGTCGGGCTGCTCAAGCGCGAGATGGAGACGCTCGATTCTCTCGTCATCCGCTCCGCCCGGGCGGCGGCCGTGCCGGCAGGCGATGCCCTCGCGATGGATCGCCACGTCTTCGCGAACCGGGTGACGGAGGCGCTGACCGGGCGGCCCGAGATCGAGATCGTCCGCGAGGAGGCGAAGGCGATTCCCGCGGAGGACTTCGTCGTGGTCGCGACCGGGCCGCTCACCTCGCCCGCGCTCGACCGGGCGATCGGGGCGCTCCTCGGCACCGAGGACCTCTACTTCTACGACTCGATGGCGCCGATCGTCGAGGCGTCGTCGCTCGACTTCTCGAAGATGTACGCGCTCTCGCGCTACGGCAAGGGAGACGGCGAGGACTACTGGAACTGCCCGCTGACGCGCGAGGAGTACGAGCGCTTCGTCGACGGGCTGCTTTCGGGCGAGACGGTGCCGGTCAAGGACTTCGAGAAGGGCATCTACTTCGAGGGGTGCCTGCCGATCGAGGTGATGGCCGAGCGCGGCCGCGAGACGCTCCGCCACGGGCCGATGAAGCCGATGGGCCTGCCCGATCCGCGCACCGGAAGGAACCCGTGGGCGGTCGTGCAGCTGCGCCAGGACGACCTCGCGAAGGAGCACTTCAACCTGGTCGGGTTCCAGACGAAGCTGAAGGTGCCGGAGCAGCAGCGCCTGTTCCGCACGATCCCGGGCCTCGAGAACGCCGTGTTCGCGCGCTACGGGATGCTCCACCGCAACACCTACATCCACGCGCCGGCGCACCTCGACCGCTTCTGGCGGATGCGGCGCGAGCCGCGGATCTTCTTTGCGGGGCAGATCACCGGCGTCGAGGGCTACGTCGAGAGCGCGGCGACGGGCCTCGCGGTCGGGCTCGCCCTCGCGCAGATCCTCGAGGACCGCGAGCCCGCGCCGATCCCCTACACGACCGCCATCGGCTCGCTCGCGCGGCACTGCTCGGAGCGGCCGCCTTCCGAGAAGTTCGAGCCGATGAACGTGACGTTCGGCCTGATCGAGGACACGTCCCACTCGCCGGTGCGCGACAAGCAGCTCCGCCGCCAGCGAATGGTCGAGCGCGCGCTCGCGGCGATCGCAGAGTGGAAGAGGGAGCTCGCTCCCGCGTCGGTGGTCGCATCGTGACCGAGGCCGGGGAGAACCGCCCCTCGGACTCGTGCGCGCTTGAGGGAGAGGATCGCACGGCGACTTTCCCTCTCATTTCCACGGTCCGCGACGCGGACCGCTAGAGGTCCGAAACCCATGCCCAATTGGGAAGACATCGAAGCCGCCCGGAAGCGCCTCCGGGGCGTCGCGCACCGCACGCCGGTTCTCACCTCGCGCCAGTTCGACGAGGCCGCGGGCGCGACGGTGTTCTTCAAGGCCGAGAACCTGCAGCGCGCGGGCGCCTTCAAGTTCCGCGGCGCGTACAACAAGATCAAGGCGGAGACGGAACGCCGGCCCGTGCCCGCCGTCGTCGCGTTCTCCTCCGGCAACCACGCCCAGGGCGTCGCGCTGGCCGCGCGCCTCCTCGGGATCCGCGCGACGGTCGTCATGCCGACCGACGCGCCCCAGGCGAAGATCGACGCGACGCGCGGGTACGGCGCCGAGGTCGTCCTCTACGACCGCGCGACGCAGAGCCGCGACGATCTCGCCGAGGAGATCTGCCGCGAGAGGGGCGCCGTCCTGGTGCCGCCGTTCGACGACGACCTGATCATGGCGGGACAGGCCACGGGCGCGGTCGAGCTGCTCGAGGACGTGCCCGATCTCGACGCGATCGTCGTGCCGGTCTCGGGAGGCGGCCTCCTCGGCGGCTGGGCCACGGCGGCGCGCCGCCTCCGCCCGGCCATGGCGATCTACGGCGCCGAGCCGGAGACCGCCGCCGACACCAAGCAGTCGCTCGCGGCCGGCCGGCGCGTCGAGGTCAAGGAGAACCCCACGATCGCCGACGGCCTGCGCGTGACGTCGCCGGGGAAGCTGACGTTTCCGATTCTCCGGGAGTCGCTGCGCGACGTGCTGCTCGTCTCGGACGACGAGATGATCGAGACGCTCACCTTCATGCTCGAGCGCATGAAGGTGCTGGTCGAGCCGTCCGGCGCCGCCGGCGCCGCCGCGGTGCGGCACAGGAAGGCCGACTTCTCCGGAAAGCGCGTGGGCGTCGTCCTTTCCGGGGGCAACGTCGACCTCCCTCGGCTCGCCGAGTACATCGCGGCGAGACCTTCCCTGTGAGGTTCCTTAAATCGGCCGCGGGGCCGCCCCTCCCGCGTACAAGGGGCCGCATGGCGATGGCTCTGGTCGTGTCGGGAGGCCTCGTCTCCGGCGCCTCGTGCCGCGCGCGCGAGGAGGCGGCGGGCTCGGGCTACGAGCCGGGCGGGAAGGCGCCGGCCGCCGTCGCCGCGCCGGCGAACGCCGCGAATCCTTCGCGGCCGGCGCCGAACAAGGGCATCGCCGTCGGTGACACCGCGCCGGACTTCACGCTCACGGACCAGACGGGAAAACCCGTGCGGCTCTCGAGCCTGCGCGGCGAGCCGGTCGCGGTCACGTTCGTCTACACGCGCTGCCCCGACGCGACGGCGTGCCCGATGACGATGGCGAAGTTCGCGAAGCTGAACGCGGCGCTCTCGAAGGAGAAGGCCGGCCGGCTCCTCGCGATCACGGTCGATCCGGAGAACGACACGCCGGAGGTGCTCGCCGACTTCGCGAAGCGGATCGGCGCCGACCCCGCGCGCTGGAAGTTCCTGACCGGACGCCCCGATGCGGTCGCGCGCGTCGCCGAGAGCTTCGGCGTGCTCTATTACTCGGACCACGGAAAGATCGTGCACTCGCAGGCCGTCGCGGTGCTCGATCCGGACGGAAAGCTCTCGGCGATCTACTACGGGTCGGACTGGGAACCGGAACAGGTTCTCCAGGATCTCGAGAAAGCGAGGAACGGATGAGTCGAGCGAGATTTCTGATCGGGCTCTTCGTCGTGGCGATGGCGGCCTTCGGCCTGTCGGCCTACGGCAGCGACACGCCGGAGCATCCATCGGAGCTCTTCAAGAAGAACTGCGCCAAGTGCCACGGCGAGAACGGCCGGGCCGAAACCACGCGCGGCCAGAACCTCAGGGCCCGCAATTTCACGGATGCCGAGTGGCAGGCGGGCGTGACGGACGCCGAGCTCATCAAGTCCGTGACGGACGGCAAGGACGACATGCCCCCGTGGGGCAAGAAGCTGACGCCGGAGCAGATCCAGAGCCTCGTGAAGAACGACGTCCGGGGGTTCGCCAAGAAATAGCCGTAGGGGCGGGGCTCGTCCCCGCCCGCGGGCGGCCGCGAGGGCCGCCCCTACGTGTGTGATCGCCGCAATCGTCTGAGCACGGTCTCCGCGTCGTTCTCGACGAGCGGCACGGCCCCGGCGGCCGAGTCGTCCCACTCGCGCGGCGTGAACTCGCCGACGATCGCGTCGAATCGCTCGTCGAGGACGGTCGAGGACGGATCGAGGCGCGTGACGACCGCGAGCCCGGTCGGATACGTCGGGATCACGAAGACCTCGAGGTCGGGCCGGTGCCGCGCGAGGACCGGGACGATCTTCCAGACGTCGCCGGTCCAGAAGGCGGTGCGCCGCTCCCGCGCCGACGTCTCGCGGTCGAGTGGCAGGCAGTCGTGGAAGAGCACCACCGAGTCGCGCGCCGCGCGCTTCTCGAGGTGCCGGAAGTCGCGGAGCGCCTGCTCGAAGAGGTGCAGGCCGTCGACGAAGGCGAGGCTCACGGGCGCGCCGGCGAGCGCCGCGTCGGCGCGGGGCGAGGCGAAGAAGGCGTCGCTCTCCATCGCGAACGTCCGCGTGGGCGCCGCGAAGGCGCGCGGCGCGACGGGCGAGGGATCCACGCCGAGCGCGCGCGTCGGCGGCCGGGCAAGCGAGAGCGTGCGGCCGGCGTCGACGCCGATCTCGAGATAGACGGCGGGAGCGAGGGCCGAGTGGAATCGCGCCAGCCACGCCAGGTAGTCGTCGCCCGGGAGCCGCGCGCGGGCCAGCGTGCGATGGGCCGAGAGGCAGTCGGGGTCGAGCTCCAGCGCCCGGAGGCACGCCGCGATCGCGCCGGACGCGTCCCCGCCGGCGAGGAGCTCCGAGGCCCGAGCGGCCTCGGTCTCCGCTTCAGTAGACGGCATCCTCGAGGGAGACGCCGAAGATGCCCGAATACATCTTGGGGAAGAAGTGCGTCGACTTCTGCGGAAGCCGGTCGCCGGCGCCGACGACGGCTTCGACGTCGGAGACCGTCGTCGCCCGCATGAGCACCGCGGCCTGCGCCTCCTTCCGATCGACGGCGGCGATCGCCGCTTCCGTGTCCGACGTGAACGAGACGAACTCGCCGCGCGCGATCGCGTCCGTGTCGATCGCGAGGATCTTCCCGAGGAAGACCACCTCGAGCGCGGAGACGTCGAGCGCCCTCCACGCGTCGGAGCGCCCTTCGGGCCACGGGATCGGCGCGGGGTCCTCCTTCAGCGTCAGGAGCGCCGGCCGGGAGGGCGGCGCGTGGAGCACGAACGCGGGCCGGATGCGCGAGTGCGCGCGGAGCGCGTCGGCCGCGGCCCCCGGATCCGGGAGCTCGACCGCGTCGAACCAGGGCTTCGCCGACTCGAGGACGCGTCGGGGGTCCCAGCCCGGCACCCTCGACAGCAGCCGGTGGATCGGACGCACGATCAGGCCCGGCGAGGCCATGTCCACGATCGCGCAGAGCTTGTACCGCGCGCCGGGGAGCTTCGCCGCCGCGGGGTCCTTCGAGAACGCGAGCGCCGTCTCCCAGCGGTGGTGGCCGTCGGCGATGATCGCCTCGGCGTTCTTCACGAGTCCCTGAAGCTCGACGTGGGCGGCATAGTCCGCGATGCGGAACGCGTCGTGCCGCACGCCGTGCTCGTCGGTGGCGGAGAGCGCGGGCGTCCGCCGCGTCGAGAGCGCCGACGACAGCGGCGCGCGCGTCATCAGGAAGACGAGCTCGAGATCCGCCTTCGTGGCGGCGAGGAGCGCCAGACGGTCCTGCTTGGGCTTGGCGAGCGTGCGCTCGTGCGGAAGGACCACGTGGGCGTCGTACTCCGCGAGGCGCACGAGGCCGACGAGTGCGTCGCGCACGACGATGGCGCCGTCCGCCATGAACGTCTGCCGGTAGATCCACAGCGCCGGGCGCTTCTCCTTCTCGAGCGTGCCGTCGGCGAGCCAGCCGGAGAGCTCTTTCGCCGCATCCGCGTACGGGTCCTCGCCCTCGCGCCTGCGGTACGTGACGCGCACGATGTTCTCGGGCGCGGACGCGTAGAGCCGGTCCAGGACGGCGGGGCCGATCTGGTCGTACGGCGGGGCGAAGACGGCGGACAGTCCGTGCGCGGACAGGATGCGGGGTGCGTAGCGGATCGAACGGAAGGGGCGCAGTTCCATGCCTCAAATCTTAGCGGGGTCTGGCACCGCGTTTTGAAAGGTCATTACGCCAAACTGGTCCGATTGCCAAAACGCGGTGCCTGACCCCCGGTGCTCTCTCCGAAATGCCTGAACCGGTGCCTGAGGCGCCAGGGCGCCAGGGGTCAGACCCCGCCCGGCTCGGTGTGGCCTGAGGCGACTCGTTGAGGCGGGGTCAGACCCCGCTAAGATCTCTGTAGTGATCTCCCTGTCCCGCGCCATCGACGGCTTCGAGCGCTACGTGGCCGACGAGCGGCGCTTCTCCCCGAGGACGGTGCTCGCCTATCGCTCCGACCTCGAGCGCTTCGCCGACTTCTGGGAGAAGGAGTTCGCGCACGAGAACGCCGCGAAGACCTCGCTCTCGAAGCTCGACACGCTCGCGGTCCGCTCGTACCTCGCGGCCCTCCACCGCGCGAAGCTCTCGAACCGCTCGATCTCGCGCCACCTCTCGACGCTGCGCTCCTTCTTCCGCTGGGCGTGCCGGGAGGGGCATCTCGCCGCGAACCCCGCGAAGGGCCTGCCGTCGCCCCGCGTCCCGAAGACCCTGCCGCGCGCCCTCACGCTGCCCGACACGGAGCGGCTGCTCGACGCCGACGAGGAGGAGACGCTCGCGCCCGAGCGCGAGCGCGCGCTCTTCGAGCTCCTCTACGCGACGGGGCTGCGCGTCTCCGAGGCGGCGGGCCTCGACCTGGAGGACGTGGACTTCGGCTCCCGCCTCGTGCGCGTGACCGGCAAGGGGCGCCGCGAGCGGATCGTCCCCTTCGGCGAGGCCGCCGAGGACGCGCTGCGCGCGTACCTCCCGTCGCGGGACGCGCTGCGGCACCGCGGGCGCGGACACGAGCACGGCTCGGAGGAGCCGCTCTTCGTCAACGCGCGCGGCGGGCGTCTGACGTCGCGGTCGATGGCGCGGCTGCTCAAGCGAAGGCTGCGCGCGGCGGGCCTGCCCGAGGAGATCTCGCCGCACGCGCTGCGGCACACGTTCGCGACCCACCTGCTGCAGGCCGGCGCCGACCTCCGCGCGATCCAGGAGCTCCTCGGCCACGCGTCGCTGTCGACGACGCAAAAGTACACGCACCTCGACGCGGCGCGCCTGCGCGAGGTGTACCGCAGCGCCCACCCGAAGGCATGAAGCGGCTCCTCCTCGCCGGTCTGCTCGCGGCGGCGACGGCCCTCTCCCGGGCGGCGAATCCCGCGCCTTCGGTGCTTCCGGAGATCGACAAGATCATCCGCGAGGGCTTCTACGACGCCAGGCTGAAGGGCGTCGACTGGAGCGTGGCAGTCCAGCGCGCCTCCGACGAGCTTTCGAAGGCGACGACGCCGGCCGGGCGGGACGCCGCGTACGACCGTCTCCTCGCCACGCTTCGCGATTCGCACACGTTCCGCGTCCCGGCCGGCCGCCTTCCCGAGCGCGGCTGGGGGACGACGGGACTCCGCATCGGGCAGGACGGCGACGGCTACGGCGTCAAGGGAGTCCTGCCCGGCAGCGCCGCGGAGCGGGCGGGGATGCGCGTCGGTGATCGCGTGCTCGAGATCGACGGCGTGAAGTACGGGAAGGAGCGCGTCGACTTCCGCGATCTCGTCTTCGTCTCGGAGGGGGCTCCCGGCAGCTTCTCCACGGTCGTGTGGCAGCGGCCGGGCTCGGCCACGAGGACCGATCGGCTCGCCCGCACGCTCGAGGAGCCCGGCGATGCGCTCGTCTCGCGGAGCGCGCGCGTCGTTCGCCGCGGCGGCAAGACGTACGGCTACGTCCATCTCTGGGGGATGAGCGCCGAGACCGCGCTCGCGGTCGTCGACCTCCTCCTCGATCGCGGACTGACCGCGCGCGCTCGCCCGAGCCTCGCGGGCTGGGAGCGGATCGACGGGCTCCTCCTCGATGTCCGCGGCAACAGCGGCGGCTACGACCCGAACATCCTCTCGACGTTTCTCCAGGGCAACTGGTCGAGCGGCGATTACTACACGATCACCCGCCAGGGCCGCCGCCTCGAGCCGCCCGCGTACGCGCGCCTTCCCGTCGCCCTGCTCGTCAACTCGGGCACCGCTTCGGCGGGGGAGGCGCTCGCGCTGAAGTTCCGCGCGCACCGGATCGGACCGATCGTCGGCGAAACCACGGCCGGCATGGCGAGCGGGGGCGCGGCGGCCGAGCGGCTCTCCGACGGCTCGACGCTCTGGTACACGGCGCGCGCGATCGAGGGGCTCGACGGGAAGAGCTACGAGGGTGCGGGCGTCGAACCCGACGTGCGGGCGGCCGATCGTCCGCCCGCGGGCGAGGGCCGGGAGGACGCGATCGTCGAGGCGGCCATCGGGGCGCTCGCATCCGCTGCGGTATCCTCCCGCTGATGGAGAAGTGGCACGCGACGACGGTCCTCTGCGTCCGCCACAATGGCCGCGTGGCGATGGCCTCGGACGGCCAGGTGACCCTCGGGACGACCATCATGAAGCAGACCGCCGCGAAGATCCGGCGCCTGAAGGGCGGGGACGTCATCGCGGGCTTCGCCGGCTCGTCCGCCGACGCCTTTGCGCTCTTCTCGCGCTTCGAGATGAAGCTCGAGGAGCATCGCGGCAACCTGGAGCGCTCGGCGATCGAGCTCGCGAAGGACTGGCGGACGGACAAGATGCTCCGCCAGCTCGAGGCGCTGCTCATCGTCGCCGACAAGACGACGTCGCTCCTGATCTCCGGCACGGGCGACCTGATCTCGCCGGAGGAGGGCGTCCTCGGCATCGGCTCCGGCGGCGCCTACGCGCTCGCGGCCGCGCGGGCGCTGATGAAGCACCGGCCCGACATGGCCGCCGCAGAGATCGCCCGCGAGGCGCTCCTCGTCGCCGCGCAGATCGACATCTACACGAACGACCAGATCACCCTGGAAGAGGTCTGACGTGGTCTTCATGATGCCCGGCGAGACCGAGGCGCAGGCGCCGCCGACCGCCGCGCGGACCCCGCGCGAGATCGTCGCCGAGCTCGACAAGTACGTCATCGGGCAGAAGCGCGCCAAGAAGGCCGTCGCGATCGCGCTGCGCAACCGCTGGCGCCGCCAGCGCCTCTCCCCGGAGATGGCGCGCGAGATCCTGCCGAAGAACATCCTGATGATCGGTCCGACCGGCGTCGGAAAGACCGAGATCGCGCGGCGCCTCGCGCGCCTCGCGGACGCCCCGTTCCTCAAGGTCGAGGCGTCGAAGTTCACCGAGGTCGGCTACGTCGGCCGCGACGTCGAGTCGATCGTGCGCGACTTGACCGAGGTCGCCGTCCAGATGGTCCGCGAGGAGAAGACGCTCGAGATCCGCGACCGCGCCTCCGCGCGCACCGAGCAGCGGCTGCTCGACCTGCTGCTTCCCGCGCTCCCCGACACCGAGGGCGAGGAGACGCGGCACAAGCTGCGCCAGCTCCTCCGCGACGGCAAGCTCGAGGACCGGCTCGTCGAGGTCGAGGTCGCGGACAAGACGTTCCCGTCCTTCGAGATCGTGACGAACCAGGGCGTCGAGGAGATGGACATCAACGTCAAGGAGATGCTCCCTGGTCTCTTCGGCGGCAAGAAGAAGCGGCGCAAGACGACCGTCGGCGAGGCGCGCCAGATCCTGCAGGCGGAGGAGGAGGGCCGGCTGATCGACCCGGGCCAGGTGGCGCGCGAGGCGGTCGAGCGGGCGCAGTCCTCCGGCATCGTCTTCCTCGACGAGATCGACAAGGTCGCCGGCCGCGAGTCGGGCGGCCGCGGCCCCGACGTGTCGCGCGAGGGCGTCCAGCGCGACCTCCTCCCGATCGTCGAGGGCACGTCGGTCAACACGAAGTACGGGTTCGTGAAGACGGACCACGTCCTCTTCATCGCGGCCGGAGCCTTCCACGTCTCGAAGCCCTCGGACCTGATCCCGGAGCTGCAGGGCCGCTTCCCGATCCGCGTCGAGCTCGACTCGCTCTCGGAGGGCGACTTCGTCCGGATCCTGACCGAGCCCGAGAACGCGCTCTTGAAGCAGTACCGCGCGCTGCTGGCGTCCGAGGGCGTCGACCTCTCGTTCTCCGAGGAGGCGATCGGCGAGATCGCGCGCGACGCGGAGCGCGTCAACCGCGCCCTCGAGAACATCGGCGCGCGCCGCCTGCACACGATCCTCGAGCGCCTCCTCGAGGACATCTCCTTCGCCGGCCCCGAGAACGCGGGCAAGGCGATCCGCATCGAGATCGCCGACGTGCAGACCGCGCTCGCCGAGCTCGTCAAGGACGAGGACCTGTCCCGATACGTCCTGTAGGGACTCAGACCTCTAGCGGTCCGCTTCGCGGACCGTGGAATGAGAGGGGAAGTCGCTACCGGACACTCTCCCAGTGGAGCCGCCGCCCCCCATGAAACGGCTGAGTGTGTTGGTGACGAGCTGCCTGCTCGCCCTCGCCTGCGGCAAGAAGGGCGATCCCGAGCCGCCGCTGCCGCGCGGACCGAATGCGATCAAGAATCTCACGGTCGAGCAGGAGGGCGACGACGCGGTCCTGACCTTCGCGTTCCCCGATCGGCTCCAGAACGGCGCGCCGCTGACCGATCTGTTCGAGATCCAGGTGCTGCGCGTCGTCAGTCCGGCGCCCGGTTTGGGCACGCCGCGGCCGGCCGGACCGGGCACCTCGCGCCCCGTCTCCGGCATCACGGGTTCGGCGCCGGTCAATCTGCCCGGCGGGACCCAGCGTCGCACCGCCACGAACGTGCGTGTCGCGGAGGAGCAGTTCTACGAGTCGGCGCGGACGGTCGCGAAGCTGTCGCTGTCGTCGATCGCCGAGCTGACCCGCGGCGCGTCGGTGGTCTACCGCGACCCGCTCTCGCCGCTCTTCGAGACGGAGGGGAGCGGCCCGCCGAAGCCTCTCGCCTACGCCGTCATTTCGGTGCGGCGCGACGGGCAGAGGAGCCCCCTCTCGAACATCGTCACGCTCTCGCCCGACGTCGCGCCGGCAGCGCCGACTCTCCTGTCCGCGTATCCCCGGGAGGGAAGCATCTGTCTCGAGTGGACGGCGCCGGAGTCGGACGTGCTCGGGCGTCCCGTCCAGATCGGCGGCTACGAGATCTACCGGAGGATCCTGCCGCAGGAGGAGTTCGAGACGCCGCTCAACCACACGGTCGAGCCGGGGCTCTCCTACGTCGACCGGACGGCTCCGTACGACGCCTCGCTCGTCTACACGGTGCGCGCGGTGCTGGCGAAGAACCCGAAGGTGGAGGGCCTGCCGGCCGAGGAGCTCCCGGTCGTCTATCGCGACGTCTACCCGCCGCCGGCTCCAGGGAAGCTCGACGTGCTCTCGGAGGGCAACCGCGTCCGTCTCGTCTGGACGCCCGTCGACGCGGCGGATCTTGCGGGCTACCTCGTGTTCCGCGCCGTCGGCGACGGCGCTCCGGCGCCCCTGAACAAGACGCCGCTGACCGATCCCTTCTTCACCGACGAGGGACTCGCGCCCGGGACGCGCTACCGGTACACCGTCCGCGCCGTGGATCGCGTGGGCAACCTGAGCGCGCCCTCGCCGGAGGCGGTCGCCGAGCCCTACTGACGCTCGCGCCGAAGGAGGCGAGCCTCGGTTAAACTCCGCCTCCCATGTCTCTTCCTTCGCGTTTTCTGAAGATGGCCGGGGGCGGCAACGACTTCCTCGTCTTCGAGGGGGACGGCCGCGACCTGTCCGAGGAGGCGCGCCGGCGGCTCGCGCTCGTCTGCCGCCGCGGCCTCTCGGTCGGGGCCGACGGGGCGCTCTTCCTGTCGCCTGCCGAGAAGGGACGGATCCGGGTCGACTACTACAACGCCGACGGCGGCCCGGCCACCTTCTGCGCGAACGGGACCCGCTGCGCCGCGCGCTACGCCGTCCGCCACGGCATGAGCGACGGCTCGCCGGTCCTCGAGACAGGCTGGGGCGCCATCGAGGGCCGGGTGGATGGCGAGAGCGTCACGCTGTCGCTGCCGGCCGTGCCGGCGCCGCAGGATCCGATCCCGATCTCCGGACGCGGCCTGCCACCGACCGCGATTCCCATGAAGGTCGGCGTGCCTCACCTGGTGGTGTTCGTCCGCGGCGACCTCGGCCTGCTCGCGATCGACCGCTTCGGCCCGCCGCTGCGCCGCCATCCGGCGCTGCCCGAGGGCGCCAACGTCAACTTCGTCCGCGCGGCCGGCGAGAACCGCATCGCGGTCCGGTCCTGGGAGCGCGGCGTCGAAGGCGAGACGCTCTCCTGCGGCTCCGGCGTCATCGCGGCGGCGATCGCAGCCAGCCGCCAGGGCCTCGCGACCTCGCCGGTCGTGTGCGGCACTCGGAGCGGCGTCGACCTGACGGTCGAGTTCCGCGACGAGGGCGAGGTGATCGTCGGCGTGCGGCTGACCGGCGACGCGCGCGAGATCTATTCGGGAGAGCTCCTCGAAGAGGCGTGGAAGGCATGACGCGCCGGATCCCCTTCGGCACCCCGGAGGCGCCGCCGCTGCCGTCGAAGATCGTCGCGGTCGGCAAGAATTACCGCGAGCATGCGGCGGAGTTCGGCGGCGCCGCGCCCGAGGACGAGCCGCTCCTCTTCCTCAAGGCGCCGTCGGCGCTCCTCCTCCCCGGCGCCGGCGAGATCGTTCTGCCGCCCGAGTCGCAGCGCGTCGACTGGGAGGGCGAGCTCGCGCTCGTCGTCGGGAAGCGGATCAAGGCCTGGCCGCAGGAGCGCTGGCTCGAGGCGCTCGCCGGCGTCTGCTGCGCCAACGACGTCACCGCGCGCGACCTGCAGAAGAAGGACAAGCAGTTCGCGCGCGCGAAGTCGTTCGACACGTTCTGCCCGATCGGGCCGGAGATCGTGTCGGGCGTCGACCCGTCGAGGTCGGCGATCCAGACGCGCGTCAACGGCGCCGTGCGCCAGTCGGCGCGCATCTCGGACATGGTCTTCTCGCCGGCGTTTCTCGTCGCGTACATCTCGCGCATGATGACGCTCCTGCCGGGCGACCTCATCCTGACCGGGACGCCCGCGGGCGTCGGGCCGCTGTCCCCGGGGGACGTCGTCGAGGTCGAGATCGAGGGCGTGGGAGTGCTGAAGAACCGCGTCGCGGATGGAACGAGCTAAGCGAGCCCTCGCCGGCCTTTCGCTCGTCGTTCTCGCCGTCTCGCTCGTCTCGCCGCTCGACCGGGATGCGACCGCCGCGCGTAGCCGGCGCTTCGCCGCAGCGGTCTCCGGCGAGCCCGGTTACCGCTCCGAACGGATGAGCTTCTGGTTCGATCCGGAGTACGCGGCGTTTCTGGAGGACGTGCGGCGCCGGACCCCGGAGTCGGCGACGGTCGCCGTCCTCGTGCCGCGCCGGCCCGACCTGTACACGGTCCAGGCGCACTACCGGCTCGCCCCGCGTCGCGTCGTCGAGGAGCGCTGGATCGGAGAGGCGGACGCCGTCGCGACCTACCGCACCGAGACGGGGCGCGGCCCCGGCGGCATCGAGATTGCCGGCGGACGGCTGTGGACCCGGTGACAGGGCGGCTCGTTCCCGATCTTCTGCGGACCCTCGCCGCACTCGTGGCGGCGACGGTGACCGGCGCCGCCGTGAGCCGCGCGTGGACGCGGAGCCTGACGCGGCGCGAGCGCCTCGGCTGGAGCGTCGCGGCCGGTCTCATCGTCCAGGCGACCGTGCTGCTCGTGCTCCTGGCCTTCCGCGCGAGACCCGATGCCGTGCGGATTCTCCTCGGCGAGGCCGCCGTCGCGCTCACGGGCGTCGCCTTGTCGCGAAGCCGCGGCGCCGCGGCGCTCGCGCCGCGCCCGGCCTCCGAGCGCGAGAGGACGGCGACCGTACTCCTCGCGGCCGTCGCGGCGGCGGCCTGGTTCCTGTTTCTCGTCGGCACGCTCGCGGATGGCATGTTCGCGACCGACTTCCTCGCGTTCTGGGGCTATAAGGGAAAAATCATCTTCTTCAGCGGGGCGGTGCCGATGCGTCTGTTTCGGGATCCCGCCCTCTACTTCGCGCACCGCGAGTACCCGCTCCTCGTCTCCCTGACTCTCGCCGCGCTCGCTTTCTTCCTCGGCAGCTGGAATGACCAGGCCCTCGCGCTCCTGTATCCCTTCGCGGCCCTCGCGACCTTTCTCTCGATCTCGGGCTTTCTCGCGCGCCGCGTCTCGCGCGTGGCCGGCGCCGCCGCGGCCGCCCTCGCGTCGCTGTGCGTCTTCCTCTACCGGCCCGCCAACGCGGGCACGGCCGAGGTGCCGTTCGCTCTCGGGCTCGTCCTGGCCTCGTCGGCCGTGATCGAGGCGCTGGAGGGCGGCACCGCGTCGGTCACGGCGCGCCTCGTCCTGGTTTCTCTGTTCTGCGCCTCGCTCAAGCAGGAGGGAACGCTCTTCGTCTTCCTGCTCGCGATCGTGCTCGCGCTGCACTTGCGCGGCCGCGCGCGGCTCGCCTCCTGCGCCGCGCTGGTCCTCCCGGCCTCGCTCCACTGGATCGCGCTGTATCTCCTGCGCGGCAATCAGACCCGGCGGGACTTCGATTTCACGCTCTTCGAGCCCCGGCGCTGGACGGAGCTCCCGGCGCTCTTCGCGCACGTCGTCGGGAGGTTTCTGTCGATCGGGGCTCGCGAAGCGTTCGTGCCGCTTCTCGCGGTCGCCGTCTACCTGCTGGTCACGAAGAGGGGTGTCGCGGACGCGCTGCTTCCAGTCTTCCCCGCCCAGGTGTTCTTCTACGCCGTCGCCTTCTCGGTCTCCTCGTTCGACCCGATGTATGCGATCGACGGCGCGTTCCGGCGAATCGCCATGAGTCTCTTCCCGGCCTTCGCGCTCGTGCTCTGCGCGCGGCCGGTGTCGCCGGCCCGAGCGGCCTCACCCGGATAGATCGCGATCAGGGCGTCCCGGCATGGGCCCACCAGTCGAGCGAGCCGGCCTCGATGCCCGTCACCGGCGAAAGCGCGCGGCTGCCCTCGCGGCGCGCGCCGACCCGATGGGTTGCGCGAGGCTGTCACAACTCGTCGAGCAGGCGCTCGGGCAGCCCTCCGAATGCGCCGGAAGACATCAGGAGCAGGACGTCGCCGGCGCGCGCCTCCCGGCGCAGGATCTCGGGGATCTCGTCGATCGTGGCCGGCGCGAACGCGGGACGCGCACCGCCGTGGGCGAAGCGGCGGACGAGAGCGTCGCGATCGATCTGGTTGTCCGGGCCGAGCCGCTCCGCATGGAAGACCGGCGCGACGACGAGCGCGTCGGCCGCCCCGAACGCCTCCGCGTACTCCTCCTCGAACATCTTGCGCCCCGCGGTGTTCGAGCGGGGCTCGAACAGGGCCCAGACGCGGCGGCCCGGAAAGCGCGAGTGCGCCGCCTCGAGCGTGCCCTTCACCGCCGTCGGGTGGTGCGCGAAGTCGTCCACCACGAGAATGCCGTGCTTCTCGCCGCGCACGTCCATCCGGCGGCGCACGCCGGCAAATCGCGGGAGGGCGCGCTCGATCTCGGAGGCCGAGAGTCCGAGCCCGCGGACGAGCGCGATCGCGCCGAGCGCATTCCGGACGTTGTGGACTCCAAGGAGCGGCGAGGAGAGCCGCGCCGTCGGGAGCCCCGCCTCGAGGAGGGTGAACCCGGTGCCGTCCTCGCCGAAGGCGACGTCGCGCGCCGAGAAGTCCGCGTCCGGATGGTCGAGCGAAACGCGCACGACCGTCGCCGCGGTTTCCCCCGCGAGCGCCTCGACCCGCGGATCGTCCGCATTGACGACGACGACGCCCTCGCGCGGCACGAGCCGGACGACCTTCCGGAAGGCTTCGACGACCGCGTCGAGATCCGGATAGAGATCGGCGTGATCGAACTCGATGTTGCCGACGAAGAGGCGCCGCGGCTCGTAGTGGAGGAACTTGGGCCCGCGGTCGAAGAACGCCGCGTTGTACTCGTCGCCCTCGAGCACGAAGTGCGGCCCTTTCCCGCGCCGGTATCCGCGGCCGAAGTTCTTCATCTCGCCGCCGACGAGGAAGCCGGGATCGCGGCCGGAATCGTGGAGGAGCCAGGCCGTCAGCGCCGACGTCGTCGTCTTGCCGTGCGTGCCCGTGATGACGACCGAGGTCTTTCCGGGCAGGAGGTGCCGGCGAATCGCCTGGGGCAGCGAGAGGACGTCGAGCCCGCGCCGGGCGGCCTCGGCGGCCTCGACGTTGTCGCGCAGCGCCGCGTTGCCGACGATGACGGTGTCCGCGTCCGCCGGAACGTGCTCGGCCGCGAAGCCGGACGCGACCGGGATGCCGAGCGTCTCGAGGAGCGTCGACATGGGGGGATAAAGGGCGCGGTCGCTTCCGGTGACGCGGTGTCCCTCCTCCGAGAGCAGGGCCGCGAGCGGCACCATGGCCGTGCCGCCGATCGGGACCATGTGGATCCGGCGGAAATCACTCATTTTTCGGCCCCGAGTCTGGTCTAATGAAGGCGTTTTCGGAAATAGGCCCGGATTTCCGTGGGTTTACCGCGGTTGATTCGCTATGACAGGAGGAAACTGAAGATGCGTCACGTCCTGAAAATTGGCCGGTTGTCGGCCGCGGCGCTGTTCGTCGCCGGCACCGTCCTGGCCCAGAAACCGGCCGAGACGAAGCCCGCCGCCTCCGCCGCGCCGGGGCAGGCCGCGAAGCCCCCGGCGGGAGGCAAGGCCGTCGCCGCCCCGAAGATCGAGATCGGCCAGGAGACGAAGGACATGGGGACGATCCCCAAGGGCCAGGTCATCGAGACCGACTTCGTCATCCACAACTCGGGCGGCTCGGACCTCGTGATCACCGACGCACGCCCGTCCTGCGGCTGCACCGTTTCCTCCTTCGACAAGGTGATCAAGCCCGGAACCGACGGCAAGGTCCACACGAGCGTCGATACGAAGAGCTTCTCCGGACCGATCTCGAAGTCGGTGCTCGTCGTCTCGAACGATCCCGACCGGCCGCAGATGAACCTCTTCGTCAAGGCGGTCGTCAAGCCGTTCGTCGACATCGCGCCGCAGGCGTACGTGCGCTTCTCGGTCGTCAAGGGCGACCCGGCCGCGCAGGACGTGATCCTGATCTCGGAGGAGAAGGGCTTCAAGCCGAGCGTCGCCGAGACCTCGCAGCCCTACGTCAAGGCCGAGATCACGCCGGCCGGCGACAAGGAAAAGATCGCGGGACGCCCGGGCGAGCAGTACAAGCTGGCCGTCGCCGTCACGCCGGACGCGCCCGAGGGTCTCCTGAACGCGCCGATCCGCATCAACACCGGCGTGCAGCAGCAGCCGACGATCGAGGTCCCCGTCTCCGGCATCGTGCGGCCGCGCGTCTCGGTCACTCCGATCACGGTCAACTTCGGCAACTTCACCCCCGGCAAGGACCCGATCACCCGCAACATCGTCATCACGAACAACAAGCCCGCCACCCCGGTCAAGGTCACCAAGGCCGAGGTCAGCGTCCCCGGCTTCGTCACGGACGTGGTGCCGACGCAGGAGGGCGTCTCCTACACGGTCGTCGTCAAGGCGAACGACAAGGTCAAGAAGGGCGTCGTCGACGGAAAGGTGACGCTCTACACGACCGACAAGGAGAAGGAGAAGATCGAGATCCCGCTGAAGGGCGAGGCTCTGTAGCCGCCGTCACCGTCGAAATTCGGACGAACGCCCCGGGAAACCGGGGCGTTTTGTTTTGCGGCGCACAGCGCGCCGGGATGGAAAGGATTACGCTATGACCCCGGGTCAAGGAGGCCCCGAAGGGTGAAATCGAGCGCGAAAGCGTCGGCGACAACGCTGGCGGCGCTGGCCGTCGTCTATTTCGTCGCCGGAAAGATCGGTCTCGCGCTCGCCTTCTTCAACGCGAGTGCGACGCCCGTCTGGCCCGCCACGGGCATCGCGATCGCGGCCCTGCTGCTGCTCGGGAATCGCGCGGCGCCCGCGATCCTCGTCGGCGCCTTTCTGGTCAACCTCACGACGGCGGGAGGCATCGCCTCGTCGATCGCGATCGCCTTCGGCAACACCCTCGAGGCGGTGGTCGGCGCGTGGCTCGTCCGCCGCTTCGCGGGCGGCCGACGCGCCTTCGACCGCGCGCGGTGGGTCTTTCTCTTCGCGCTCCTCGCCGGCCTCGGGGCGACGGCGATCAGCGCGACGATCGGCGTGACGACGCTCCTCCTGTCGGGGCTCGCGCGCGCCTCCGAGTTCGCGTCGGTGTGGCTGACCTGGTGGCTCGGGGATGCGATGGGGGCCCTGATCGTCACGCCCGTGGTGCTCCTCTGGAACGCCCGTCCGCTGCGCCTCGGGAAGGAGCGGAGGGGATGGGAGGGCGCCGCTCTCTTCGCGCTCGTCCTGGTCGTCGGGGGCGTCGTGTTCGGCGGGCTGATCCCGTCGGCGACGAGGAACTATCCCCTCGAGTTCCTCTGCCTGCCGCTGCTCGTGTGGGCCGCGTTCCGTCTGGGCCGCCGCGACGCGGCGACGGCGGCGCTGCTCCTCTCTGCCGTGGCGATCGCCGGCACGCTCGCGGGCCGCGGCCCGTTCGACCGGGATTCCCGCAACGAGTCGCTGCTGCTGCTCCAGGCGTTCATGGGCGTGGTCGCGGTGACGACGACGGCGCTCGCCGCCGTCGTGTCCGAGCGCGGCCGCGTTCAGGCGTCGCTCTCGCTTCTCGAATCCGCGGTCGACAGCGCCGCCGAGGGGATCTTCATCCTGACGCCCGGGCGCGGAAGGGGTCTCCCGCTGATCACGTTCGTCAACGAGGGATTTCAACGCATCACGGGGCTCTCCTCCTTCGACGTGGTGGGCGAGCCCGTGACCGCGCTGCCGATCGTCGGCGCGGACGCCGACCGGATCGCCCGGCTGCGCCGGGCGCTGTACGCGGGCGAACGTTTCGATGCCGACGGCCTGCGCGTCCAGCGCCCGGGCGGCGCCGAGTGCGTGCTCGAAATGCAGTTGATGCCCGTCCCGGAAGGCGGCAGTGCGCCGCGCCACTGGGTCGGCATCGTCCGCGACGTCACCGCGCGCATGGCGTACCTCGAGGTCCTCGAGCGGCAGGCCCTCTACGACGCGCTGACGGGGCTGCCGAACCGGTCGCTGCTGCGCGATCGGCTCGACCAGGCCATCCGCTCGGCCGGCCGCGAGCAGGCGTCGCTCGCCCTCTGCGTCATGGACATCGATCGCTTCAAGGAGATCAACGACACCTTCGGCCACCAGTTCGGCGACCTGGTGCTCCGGGAATTCGGCGTGCGCCTGCGCGGCGTGCTGCGCGCCGCGGACACCGTGGCGCGTCTCGGGGGCGACGAGTTCGCGCTGCTCCTGCCGGCGGCGGGAAAGGTCCCGGAGGCGTCGGTCATGGCCGAGAAGATCCTGGCCGCGCTCGCCCCGTCGTTCGTGATCGACGGCCAGAGCCTCGACGTCTCGGCGTCGATCGGCATCGCGCTGTGCCCGCAGGACGGCGACGACTGGACGACCCTGCTCCGCTGCGCGGACGTCGCGATGTACGCCGCGAAGCAGTCGAGCGAGGGGTACGTCATCTACTCGGCCGAGGCGGACACGTTCGGCTCGACCGGGCTCGCCCTCATGCGCGAGCTCCGGTCCGGCGTGGAGGGCGCGCAGCTGCGCCTGCACTACGAGCCGCAGGTCGCCTTCAAGAGTCGCCGCGCCGCCGGCATCGAGGCGCTCCTGCGCTGGCAGCATCCCCGGCGCGGCCTCCTGATGCCGGGCCAGTTCCTGCCCGCCGCGGAGCGGACCGGCGCGATCAAGCCGGTCTGCGAGTGGGCGCTCGAGACCGCCGTCGGGGAGTGCCGCGCCCTCCACGAGGCGGGTCGCCCCGTCCGCGTCGCGGTGAACGTTTCGGGGCGGAACCTGCGCGATCCGCTGCTGCTCGAGCGCCTCGCGCGGCTCTTCGAGACGTCCGGTCTCGACCCCGCGTTCCTGAAGCTCGAGTTCTCCGAGGACAACCTGCTCGGGGACCCGCACGGCTCGATCGCTGCCCTGACCCGCATCCGGGCGGCGGGCGTTCGCGTGGCGATCGACGACTTCGGCGTCGGCGAGTCCTCCTTCTCGTCGCTGAAGCGCCTTCCGGTCGACGAGATCAAGATCGCCGGCGCCTTCGTCCGGGAAATGGCGCGGGACCCGCGCGACGCGGCCATCGTGCGCTGCGCGATCGATCTCGGCCACAGCCTCGGCCGCGAGGTCGTCGCGCAGCAGGTCGGCGATGTGGCCGCGTGGGAGATGCTCGAGCAGTTCGGCTGCGATCTCGCGCAGGGCCCGTACGTCGGACCCGCGCTGCCGACGGTCGAGATCGCGCGCTGGCTCGAAGCGGAGCGGTAGAGCGACTCGGACGCGGCGTTTTCCCGCCGCGGGCGACTCCTTTCGCCAGTCGGCCCTCGCTCCGCTCGGCCCGGCGGGCGACGTTTTCCCGCCGCGGGCGACTCTTTTCGCCCGTCGGCCCTCGCTCCGCTCGGCCCGGCGGGCGACGCGGCGTTTTCCCGCCGCGGCGACTCTCTCGCCGCCGATTACACCCGGCTGATCTTCTCCAGGATGTCGCCGTTCCAGGAGTAGCGCAGGCGCTTCCTCCCGCGCGCGGCGTTCTTCTGCAGCGCGTATCCGTAGATCATCGGCAGGGAGACCGACGTCTCGACGAACGCCATCTCGTGCCGCGCCTCCTTGGAGACCTTGCCCCAGGAGGTCGCTTCCGACAGGGTCGAGCCGCCGAGGCCGCCCCAGTGCGGCGCGTCGGTCGTCACCTGCAGTGCGTACTTGTGGCCGCCCGTGTCGATCCCGAAGATGTACGACATCACGATCGAGTCGTTGATGTAGTTCTTCGGCACGCCTCCCGACACGTACACGGCCGCCGTGGCGGGACTCTTCACGACGATCTGCGTCAGCTCGTAGTTGTCGCGAATCGAGCTGATCTGGAAGGGCTCGATTCCTTTCTGGCGGGCGCGGTGGTAGTGCTCGGTCAGGCCGATCCCGATCGAGGAGTCGTTCAAGGCGGGCACGAAGAGCGGAATGCCGCGCCGCGCGCAGGCGCCGAGAATCGAGCCCTTGTCGTGCTTGCAGCCCTCCGCGAGGAGCGCGAGGAAGGCGCGCGAGGAGAGGCTCCGGCCCGCGAGCGCGTCGGCGAAGCGCGAGACCGCGAGGTCCGTCTCCCAGTATTTCTCCTCGTCGATGAACGTATCGTAGAGACGGTCGATGTAGAGGTCGCGGAGCTCCTTGTCGTCGGCTTCGGGATGGCCGTGGTAGTGCCGGCCGCCGCGGACCTGGTAGTAGTCCTGCGAGATGATCGCGCCCGTCGAGACGACGACGTCGACCATGTTCTCCTCGATCAAGTCGACGATGACCTGACGCATCCCGGCGGCGATCAGCGACCCGGCCAGGCCGAGCATCACGGTCGGCCGCTGCCGGTCGCGGAGCATCCCCTCGAACACGCGGGCGGCCTTCGCGAGCGCGCGGGCCTGGAACGACGCCTCGCGGTAGGCGTCGAGGAGCTCGGCGACCGTCGTCTTCCGGCCGACCTTTACCGGCGTCGTCGCCTTGCCGAGGAGCGCCTTCTTTCTCTTGCGGTCGACGCCGACCGCCGCGGCGTGGACGTATTCGTCGGCGGTGTGGCCGAGCTTTCCTTTCGATCCCATCGGCGGGGTCCTCCTGAAAGAATGCGGTACGCCGCCATCGCGGCCGCGTATCCCGAGTCGATGTTGACCGCCGTGACGCCGTTCGCGCACGAGTTGACGGCGGAGAGGAGCGAGGCGAGCCCGGAGAACGCCGCGCCGTAGCCGCGGCTCGTCGGCACGGCGATGATCGGCCGTCCCACGAGGCCGCCGAGGACCGAGAAGAGCGAGCCCTCCATCCCGGCCGCGACGATGATCGCGTCGGCGCGCTCGATCTCCTCGAGGCGCGAGAGGAGCCGCAGCAGTCCGGCGACGCCGACGTCCGGCACGAGCGTCGAGGCGACGCCGAGGTAGTCGAGCGTCCGCCGCGCCTCCTCGGCGACGATCGTGTCGGAGGTGCCCGCGGTCACGACGACGACCGAGGCCGGGACGCGGGGCATGGGCTTGCCGACCGAGACGTGGAGCGTCCCCGAGCGCGGGTCGTAGTCGGCGCGCCCCGGCAGCGGCGAGAGCGCGACCTCCTCCCACATGTCGGGCGTCAGGCGCGTGACGAGCACGTCGTGAGCGCGCGAGAGCTGCCGCGTGATCTCGACGACCTGCTCGGCGGTCTTCCCCTGCGCGAGCACGATCTCCGGGAATCCGACGCGCCGCATGCGGTCGAGGTCGAGCGTGTAATCGGGGCCGCGCATGGGGCGGCATTGTATGCGGAGGTTGCAACGTCCCCGGGAAGGCGCTATGGTCTCGCTCCTTCGACGCGTCGTTCTTTACCAATCGTCCGGCCAAGGGAAGAACGGGTGAGAATCCCGCGCGGCCCCCGCCACTGTCACCGGGGACGCCTCGGGCGGCAAACCACTGGACGCGAGAGATCGGCACGGGCCGGTCGCGCGCCCGGGAAGGTGCCCGCAGGCGAACGATCCGGAAGCCAGGAGACCTGCCGGACGACACGCTTCTCGGACGGGGTTCCACGAGAGGGGCGCGTCTTCCGATCACCGGAGCGCGGGACGCCTCTCGAACCGCCGGGAAATTCGTCGGATCGAACGGGAGGTTCGAATGACGACCGCGGTTCTCCTCGTCTTCCTCCTGCTCCTGGGTGTCCCCGGCCTCGTGCGCGCGCAGCAGGTTCCTCCCGCCTCCGAGAACGTGGTCGTGACCGCGACGTCCGTGCCCGAAGACGAGCGCGACGTCGGCTCGGCGATCACCGTCGTGACCCGGCAGCAGCTCGAGCAGCAGGAGGCCGTCGTCGTTTCCGACGTGCTGCGCTCGATTCCCGGTCTCGACGTGACGCAGTACGGCACCCCCGGCTCGCTGACCTCGCTGTTCACCCGCGGCACGAACTCGAATCAGACGCTCGTGCTCGTCGACGGCGTCCGCCTGAACTCCCCCTACTTCGGCGGTTACGACTGGTCCGCGATGACGACCGAGAACATCGACCGCATCGAGATCGCGCGCGGTCCGTACTCCGCGCTGTACGGATCCGACGCGATCGGCGGCGTCGTGCAGATCTTCACGAAACCCGGCGCCGACGGCTTCTCGGGACGGGCGACGGGCGAGGCCGGCAACCAGGGACAGGGCCAGGGCTCCGCGTCCTTCACCGCCGGCGACGGCCCGATCTCCGCGTCGGGGAGCTACCGCTACGCGGCGTTCGACGGCAACGGTCCGAACACCGACTGGCGGCAGCGCAACGGCTCGGCCTCGCTCCAGGCACGCCTTCCCGACGGCGGCCGCATCGGCGTCAAGTGGGGGCTCCTCGACGGCGAGGTCGGCAACCCGGGTCCGATCGGGGGCTTCGGCTACCCGTCCTCCGCGCGCGGCTTCACGCACGAGGAGCGCGTCTCGGTCCCGGGCAACTTCGCGCTCAACTCCGACAACCACCTCGACGTCCTCCTCGCCGGCGTGCAGTCGGAGCCCGCCTACCGCGACGCGGCGGGCGGCTTCGAGTCGCAGACCGACGCGCGGACGCTGCAGGCGAGCGTCTCCGACACGGCGAAGCTCGGCGCGCACACGCTGACGGCGTTCGGCTCGTGGGAGCGCTGGATCGTCGACGACGCGTCGAACTTCGGCGTCAACCTCGATCGCGCCCAGACCACACTGTGGGGACTGGGCGCCCAGGACACGGCCACGTTCGGCGCGTTCACGGTCACGGCCGGCCTGCGGTACGACCACTACACGACGTACGGCGACGCGTGGAGCCCGCGCGGCACGATCGCGTGGCTGTCGGCGGACAAGCTCTGGAAGGTGCGCGCGTCGGGAGGCACCGGGTTCCGCGCGCCCTCGATCGGCGAGCTCTACTACCCGTTCTCCGGCAATCCGGACCTGCAGCCCGAGCGGTCGACGTCGGCGGAGGTCGGCGCGGAACGCTACTTCGGGGCCGGCGGCAAGGCCGAGGTCTCGGCGTTCTGGAACGACCTGAAGAACCTGATCGTCTACGACTTCACGAACCAGCGGAACTACAACATCGGCCATGCGCGAACGTGGGGCGCGGAGCTCGGATGGCAGCAGACGCTCATGCCCGAGCTCGCGGTCGAGGCGAGCTACATGTTCTTAAAGACCGAGGACCTCGCGACGGGCGGTCCGCTCCTGCGCCGGCCCGAGAACGGCGTTTCGCTCGGCGTCAGCTGGATGCCGGTGAAGACCGTCAACGTCGCGCCGCGCCTCGTGTACGTCGGCTCGCGCGCGGACGCGGACCCGGGGACCGGCGCGCCGATCACCGATCCGGCGTACCTGCGCGTCGACCTGATCGCGCGCTGGCAGGTCTCGACGTACCTCGCGCCGTACCTCCGGGCGGTCAACCTGACCAACCACGCGTACGAGGAGGCGGCGGGATATCCGGCGGCGGGCCGGCTCGTCTCGGCGGGATTGGACGTAAAGTTCTAGGTCACCGAGCGATGCCGCGGATCACGAGGGTCTACACGCGCACGGGCGACGACGGCACGACGTCGCTCGGCGGAGGCCAGCGCGTCGGGAAGGACGCGCCGCGCATCGAGGCGTACGGCACGGTCGATGAGTTGAACAGCGCGATCGGCGTGGCGCTCGCGTCGGGGCTCGACGAGTCGATCGCCGTTTCGCTCCGGACGATCCAGAACGAGCTCTTCCACCTGGGCTCCGACCTCTGCATCCTCGAGGAGGACAAGGCGAAGAGGCCGGTGCCGCGGATCGAGGAGCGGCACGTCGTCGCGCTCGAGAAGCTGATGGACCGGCTGTCCGAAGAGCTCCCGCCGCTCGAGAACTTCGTCCTGCCGGGCGGGACCCTCGGTGCCGCGCAGCTCCACGTCGCGCGCACGGTCTGCCGGCGAGCCGAGCGGCTCCTGGTCGCGCTCGCGAGGGCGGAGGCCGTCGGTCCCTGGACGGTCCGGTACCTCAATCGCCTCTCGGACGCCCTCTTCGTCATGGCACGTCACGAGAACAAGCGGCGCGGCGTCCCCGACGTCCTCTGGGACAGCCGCGCCTAGGTTGGGGTCAGGTCTCTGAATGTGTGACTTTCAAAATTCTGAAGATCACATTTTCAGAGACCTGACCCCATAGAATGGCCGCGATGCGTCGGAACACGGCCGTCTTCGCGGTCTTTCTCCTCGTTGCGCCGCTGGCCGCGCGTCTCGCCGCGGCCTCGAGCGATCTGGAGTCCACCCGGTGCGCGCTCGCCTGCGTTCGGGCCGGCATGGCCGCCGAGAAGGGCGCCGCCTGCTGCCCGATGGGTCACGGCGCCGCCGTCCCGACGCTCGCGTCCTGTTCCCATGAAGGAGACGCAGTGCCGCTGCGGACGGCTCCGCCGATGCTTCTCGTCGCGGGGCTCTTCCTGACCCTGCCCTCGCTGTCCCGTCGGACTCCGCTCGCTCCGGCCTTCGCGCTGCCGTGGCCCCCATCCCGCCTCCCCGACAAGGTGCCCCTCCTCCTCGGCTGATCGCTCCCGCTTCGACGATCGATCGAAAAGGAGTTCATCTTGAGCCGCCGATCCCTTCGGCGGCGGCGCCTCGGCGTCGCCGTCTTCGTCTCGCTCGTCTCGATCTGTCTCGCGCGTCCGCTCTCCGCCTGCTCGATGTGCCGGTGCAGCGATCCCGTCTTCTCCGCGCTCGGGGAGGGCCTGTACTCCTACGGCGGCTTCCAGGTCGCGCTCGACTGGAACCGTCTGAACCAGACGGAAGGCGCCAGCGGCACTTCGGACTTCGAGGCGCAGGTCCGGAACACCCTGACCGCGACGATCGCCTACGGATGGCAGGACCGGCTCACCGTGGTGGCGCAGGTGCCCTACACCTGGAACCATCTGACGACGTCCGATGGGGTCGAGATCGCCGACGCGGTCGGCGACCCGTCCTTCTACGTCACCGTGCGCCTCTGGTCCTCGAAGTTCACGCAGGGGCTCGGCAAGCGCGCCTGGATCGCGGCGCTCGTCGGCGTCAAGACGCCGTGGGGCAACAACGACGTCACGGAGAACGGCGAGCGGCTCGACGAGCACGTCCAGCCGGGAACCGGCGCGACCAACCTGACGGGCGGATTGAACGGGCTCTATCTGCTCGACGCGGAGTCGTCGATCTACGCCTCGGTCGCCTACACCGGCACGGACCGCAACGACTTCGGCTACAAGTACGGCGACAACGTCCAGGCGAACGTCGTCTACGACCGCAAGCTGACGGACTTCCTCGACGGGCTGCTCGAGGTCAACTTTCTCGACGCGAAGCACGACCAGGTGGACGCTTCCGGCGTCATCGACCCGAACACGGGGGGCCAGTCGCTCTACCTCACCCCGCGCATCGGCGTGCACGTCGTGCACGGCCTCGTCGTCCGCGCCGCCGCTCAGTTCCCGGTCTGGAAGAACTTGAACGGCATCCAGGACATCAAGCCGGCGTACACCGCGGGCCTGACGTACGTGTTCTAGACGGCCCTAACGCGCCCCCTCGACGAACGCCTCCGTGACGCCGTCGTCGGCCCGCGCTTCGAGGACCGGAGCGGGCGAGCGGCGCTTCGGATGGAAGGCGTAACCGATCACGAAGAGCGCGCCGAGCGCCGCGTGCGTCCACCCGGTCCACCGGACGGCATGCGGCTCGACGAGCACCTGGATGAGCACGCCGCTGAGCGCGACCGGCACGATCAGCCAGAGGATGAGCCCTCCGGTCCGCCGCCCCTGCCGCTCGCCCCGCCGCATTCGGGAGAGCGCGTGGCGGTGGAGGAGCAGGCCGACGCCGATCAGGGCGAACGGCGCAACGAGCAGGTGCGCCTTGAGAAACACGGGCTGCAGCGGGTGCCCCGCCCGCGAGTCCGGGTCCGGGTTCAGTACGAAGTACTTGAAGACGCCGTATACGAGGCCCGTCAGCGACACGGCGGCGAGCGCCGCGTGGTTCCACCACGCCTCCCACCGCTTCATGGCTTCGGCGCCTCCCGGAGGACCTTGTGGAGCGCGAGCACGCGGCGAGCGGCGTCCGTCGTGGCGCGCGCCGTCAGCGTCGCGCCCGTGACCGGGCGGATCGCGCGTTTCAACGACAGCTCGTCGTCGAGCGGCTTGCCCTGGAACTGCTCGTACCAGTGCGCCTTCGGCAGGTACTCCTCGGGCTCCGAGAAGGAGAGCACCTCGATCCGCGCGATGGCGCCAGCGGGGTCGACGACGACGAGGATCGTCTCCGGCATCGTGCGCACGACGTGCGTGTCGACGTACGCCGTGCCGACGAGCCGGCCGTCCCTGATCCCCGTGTAGAAGGTCGCGAGCGCCGAGGGCGGCTCCTCGTCGCCCGAGAGCTGGCGCGCGGCCTGCTGCTGCGCCTTCGTCAGGAACGCGGTGCGCCGGGTGATCGTCGCGCCCGGGAAGGCGAGCTTCAGCGCCTCCTCCGCCGTGAGGAAAACCTTGCCCGAGGCCACGCGGGCGGCGACGACGAGCGCCGCCGCGACCGCGAGGAGCCGCGCGATTCTCAGAAGACGTAGCCGAGCGAGACGTTCCAAACGTTCACTCCCGTTTTCGCGGCATTGTGCCGCTGCTGCCAGTCGGCCTTGAGAATGAGCTGGGGAATCGGCTGGAAGGCGGCGCCGAGCGTGAGCTCCGTGATGTCGTTCGCGGGATTCCGCTCGTAACCGACGGGGACCTGAGCCTGCGTATCGTACTGCTCGTAGCGGGCGTACGGAATCAGCGAGAGGCGCGTGCCGGGGACGAGCGAGAGGACGTCGTAGCCGGCCTGCACGTACCAGCCCTCCTGCCGGCTTCCGACCGACTCGTCGCCCTGGAAGCCGTTGAGCTCGTTGACGAGATTCGCCTGCGCGACCGACGTGTGCGCGTACAGACCGCGCAGCCACAGCCCGCGCCAGCGCCAGTCGAGGTGCGCGTCGAAGACGGTCGTGAGCGCGCTGATCTTCTGGCCCGACGGCGTGAACTGGCCCTGCCCCGCGTCCCCGGAGAAGACCGACGCGCCGACGAGCAGCCCAGGCATCGCGGTGAAGTCGACGCGGCCCGCAAACGCCCAGCTCTTCGCCAGCGCCTCGGAGCCCTCCTGCGAGCCTTCGTGGATGCCCTCGTCGGCGCTGTAGCCCGCCACGTTCAGGCCGTTGACGCCGTAGAACTGGTACGAGACCGGACCATGCGTTCCGTAGAACCCCGTCCCGATCTCGCGCCAGGTCGACGGGATGATGAACGTCTCGACGTCGGGGCGGCGCGCGCCGAGGTACGCCGTCGGCTCGTGGAGCTGGTTGATCAGGCCCGACGGAATCAGGACGAGTCCCGTGCGCGCGTTGAAGGCGGGCGCGTGCATGTAGTCGATGTAGGCGAACTCGACCTCGGCCTCGCCGCCCTTGTCCGAGGCGACGACCGCGTTCTCGTACTCGATCTCGGTGTTCAGCACGAAGTGCTGGTCGAACTTGTAGCCGAGGTAGACGACGGCGCGCAGCAGCGTGATGACGTCCTCGCCCGAGGCGGGGTTGCCGCTCTGGTCCTTCGGGGCGAAATTGTCGTAGAGCACCTCGCCGTACCCGCCGATCGAGACGCCCGACTTGATCCCGTAGACGCGCGCCGCCGCGGGGCCGATCCCGTAGCGCTCGACGGACTTCTCGCCCGATTTCGCCCCGGCCTCGAGCGCGGGCGCCGCCTCGCCCATCTTCAGGTTCTGGATCTCCTCGGCCAGGATGTCGATGCGCCGCGAGAGCTCCTCGAGCTTCGCGTTGGTCTCCGCAGACGTGGAGAAGGCCTTGAGACGCTCGAGCTCGGTGCGCGTGTCGGCGAGCAGCTTCTCGAGCTGCTCGATGCGCTGCTCGGGGGTGAGCGGCGGGGCCGGCGTGGGGGCGGGCGGCGGCGCCTGGGCCGCCGCGACGAGGGGGCCGCCGAGGACGAGGACCAGGAACAGGAACCGCATGAAGCGACGCATGGGATTTGCCTCCTCTCGGGTGTTCATCGCGTCGAGGTCGTCAGGCCGTGCACGGCGGCCGGGTCGAACGAAAGGACGAGCGCGGAGATGCCGGGGCTCGCGAGCGCCTCGAGCGAGCCGCCGCGCACGACGAGGAAGATCGCCTCGTTCCGAATGCCGCCGCGACGCAGCCGCTCCGAGAGCGCGAGGCCGCGCGCCGGACCGAGGACGAAGAAGGCCGTCGACAGCACGTCCGCCACGAGTCCGGTCGGCGCGACGACCGTGACCGAGCCGAAGTCCGGCGCGGGCTCGCCCGTGTGCGGATCGAGGATGTGGCCGATGCTTCGGCCGCCGGACTCGCGAGAGCGTTCGGAGTCGCCCGACGTCGAGGCGGACGCTCCGGTCAAACCAAGGACGGCGACGGCGCGCCCGCGCTCCCGCGGGTCCGCGACCGGCACCCTCCACGGTTTGCCTTCCGCGTCCGCGCCGAGCGCGAGCACCTGCCCGCCGAGATCGAGCGCCGCGTCCGAGACGCCCGCCGACCTCAGCGCCGCCGCGGCGCGGTCGAGGCCGTAGCCCTTGCCCCAGGCGCCCTCCTCGATGCCGGCGGCCGGATCGAGGCGCGTGACGGAGTTCGCGGAGGCATCCAGCCGGAACTTGTCCGAGCCGGCGGCGGCGCGCGCCGCGGAGAGCTCCGCGGCCGACGGAATGCGGCCCTGGCCGCGCAGGTCCCAGGCGCGCAGGAGCGGTGCGATCGTCGGATCGAACGCGCCCTCGGTTCGCGGGATCCAGGCGAAGACCTCGGCGAGCAGGCCGGCGAGCTCCGGCGAGACGCGCACGGGGCGATCGGGCGGGGCCTCGTCGATCCGGTCGAGCTCGCCGCCCCGCTTCCAGGTCGTCAGCAGGGCCTCGACGCGCTGGATCTCTCGCAATGCGGCTTCCGAAGCGGCGAGACCGAGGCCCCGGTCGCGGGCGACGACGACGACGTCGAGGGTCGTGCCCATGGACGCGACGCGGCGCTCGACGGGGACCCGCGGGGAGGTACCCGAGACGAGGGTGGCGATCGCGAGAACGCCGATCATGCGCTCTCCCGCTTCGAGTCATGGACCCGCTTCCGTCCCCGCATCCCCTCTCGTCTCCGTCAGATTGGATTGAGATTCAGTCTCAATCGCAGCCTAAGGGAGAGGTGGCCCGGGCGTCAATGGGGTATTTGCACCAGGGGAAGCCCGCGTGGGGGCGAGGCATGCCCGGCCGATGGCGGGGCGACGCCGTCGCATAATGCGCCGATGCGCCATCGCCGTCTCGCTCCCCTCGTTCTCGCCCTGCTCGTCTTCGCCCCGGCGCTCCTGGCGGCCGCCCCGTCCCGCAAGAGCCCGCACGTCCAGATCGTGGGGGAGGCGACCATCGTCACCCCGCCGAAGGAGACCGTGCACAGGAACGGCCGCCGCTTCCTCGAGTTCGAGATCCGACTGGTCTCGGCGCGGCCGGCGGCGAACCAGCCGTCGGGCGCCGATCGCGAGCTCGCCATCGACACCGCGCATCCGGTGAAGGTCGTGCACGACCTCTCGTGCGGCGGCGCCGCCCTCCATCTCGAGAAGGCCGACCGGATCGAGATCGCCGGCGAGTACGTGCACGTGCCGAAGGGCGGCGACCTGATCCACTTCACGCATCCGGCGGACGGCTCCTGCGGCACGGCGGGAGGACATCCGTCGGGCTACCTCCGCCGGATCGTGGACGCCTCCCGGACCGCGGCGCCGACGCCGAGACCGATTTCGGCCGTTCCCGACCAGCCCTACTTCGGGACGCCACGCCCGGTTTCGAAACCGTACGCGTCGATCCTGGCGGCGAAGCAGGCCGGCGCGACGGACGCGGATCTCCTGGCGCGGGTCGAACGGGAACGCACCGTCTACTCGCTCACGACCGCGGAGATCCAGGAGCTGCGCTCCGCCGGAGTCTCTCCGGCGGTCATCGAGGCGATGCTCCGGTCGGGCCGCACGCCGCGGCCCGCGGCGACTTCTACGCCGCGCTGACGCGCGGGGCGCCGCCCGCACCGGCGGCCGCCCGCCGCCGCTTCCACCAGAGACCCGCGAGCCAGACCGTCGGCACCGCGGCGAGCGCGTAGGCGAGCAGGTGGCCGACGAGACCGTCCGGGCCGAGGATCTCCGTCGCGTCGTGGATCGCCTGCGAAGAGGGGAAGAGCCGCGCCTCGGCGAGCTCGTGCACGCCGTAGAGCACGAGCTGGACCAGGAAGATCCCGAGGAAAATCGCCGAGACGTTCAGGATCGCTCGCACGTCCACGCTCTTGCCGAGCCGCGTCCACGAGAACCCGATCGCCGCCGCGGCGGCGAGGCCGAGCGCGAGCCCGGTGACCACGGCCGCGGACTTCAGCTGGAAGAAGGCGGTCGCGATGAGGAGCGCGGTCTCCATCCCCTCGCGCGTGATCATCAGGAGCGTGAACGCGAAGACGCCCCAGAACGCGCGTCCCGCGCCGGCCGCGGCGCGCGCTTCGAGCCTCGTCTCGATGTCGCTCTTCAGGCGTTTCGACACGCGCTTCATGTAGAAGAGGAGGCTGCCGACGAGCGCGGCGGCGACGAGCGCGAGGATGCCCTCCCACAGCGACTGGTTGGCCGCCTTCGCGAAGAGCAGGCCCGCGCCGGCGCAGGTCACGGCCGACACGGCGACGGCGGCGTAGACGGCGCGGGCGAGGCCCGGCCGGCCGGTTCGCTTCAGGTACGCGAGCGTCAGCGCGACGATGAGGAAAGCCTCGATTCCTTCCCGGAGCGCGATCGTGAACCCCTGCCACATCGGCGTGCCCTTTCGACGGAACGGCCCTTGACTTCCGGCCGGACCAGGGAGAGTATCTCAATTGAGACAGAGTCGCAATCCCATGAACCGCCGCGAGCTGGCAATCTTCCGCAAGTATCTGGAACGACGGGGGCTGAAGCTCACGTCCGAGCGCCAGGCTCTCTTTGATGAAGTTTTCAGCAAGCACGAGCACGTCGAGGCCGACGAGCTGCTCGTGCGGCTGCGCACCAAGCACAAGAAGATCTCGCGCGCGACGATCTACCGGACACTCGAGCTGCTCGTCGAGGCGGGCGTCGTCGGAAAGCTCCGGATCGGCGAGGCGGGGTACCGATACGAACGGCTGCATGCGGGCGACCACCACGACCATCTGATCTGCGACCAGTGCGGCCGGGTCATCGAGTTCTTCGAGCCCCGGATCGAGGCGCTCCAGGACGAGGTCGCGGTGCGGCACGGGTTCGTGCTGCTCTCGCACAACCACCAGATGCGCGGCATCTGCAAGCGCTGCCGGCCCCGCTCGAAGGGCTCGGGAAGTTTCGGGGCGGAGGCGGCGGGACCGGTCCCGGTCCCTATCTCGTCCAGGCCACGCGGATGAAGCGGCGGCCGAGGCGGAGCACGCCGCCGCCCCCGGCCGACAGGTCCTCCTCGGGGTCGCGGATCTCGCGCGGCGCGTCCGTGCCATCGACGTAGACCCGCAGCGCGCCCTCGGCGATCTTCCGCCGCGCCTCTCTCATCGAGGCGGCGAGGCCGAGCGCGACGAGCGTCTTCGCGGCGGGAGCGCCGCCGGTGGCCGGGAGGCTCCGCGCCTCGACGTCGTCGGGGACCTCGCCCCGGGAGAACGCGCGCCGGAAGTCCTCCTCGGCGCGGTCCGCGGCCTCGGTGCCGTGGAACTGCCGCACGATGGCGTGGCCGAGGCGCGCCTTCACGTCCCGCGGGTTGACGGAGCCGTCCTCGACGCGCCGGCGGAGCGCTTCGAGGACCGCGAGGGGCTCCTCCGTCAGCAGCTCGTACCAGTTCCACAGGAGCGCGTCGGGGATCGACATGACCTTGCCGAACATGTCCGACGGTGGATCGAGCACGCCGATCGCGTTGCCGAGCGACTTGGACATCTTCTCCACGCCGTCCGTACCCACCAGGAGCGGCAGCGTCATGACGACCTGCGGCTCGAGTCCCTCGGCCCGCATGAGGTCGCGCCCGACGAGGAGGTTGAAGAGCTGGTCCGTGCCGCCGAGCTCGACGTCGGCCTTCAGCGCGACGGAGTCGTAGGCCTGCGCGAGCGGGTACAGGAGCTCGTGCAGCGCGATCGGCTGCTGGGCCTTCCAGCGCTTCTGGAAGTCGTCGCGCTCGAGGATCCGCGCGACGGTGACCCGCGACGCCAGGCGCACCATGCCCGCCGCGCCGAGCTGGCCGAGCCAGCGGTCGTTGAACTCGATGATCGTCTTGTCCGCGTCGAGGACCTTGAAGGCCTGGTTCTTGTACGTCTCGGCGTTCCGCGCGATCTCCTCTCGGGTCAGTTGCGGCCGCGTCGCCTTCTTCCCGGAGGGGTCGCCGATCATCCCCGTGAAGTCGCCGATGACGAACACGACGCGATGCCCCGCGTCCTGGAAGTGGCGCATCTTGCGAAGGATCACCGTGTGGCCGAGGTGGATGTCGGGGGCGGAGGGGTCGAAGCCGACCTTCACGGTCACCGGACCGCGGGCGAGCTTTCGCGCGAGGTCGGCCTCGTCGATCAGGTCGACGGCGCCGCGGCGCAGGATTTCGAGCATCGCGGCGACGTCCGTCACGGTGGGCGGGGATTATAAGGGCCGGCCCCGCGGGTTAGCATCGTCCTGATGGTCTTCCCCCGCGCCGCGCGCCTCGCGATCGGGATCGCCGCCGCCGCGGCCGCGATCGGCTGCGACGACACGATGACCGGGCCGACGGCGACGCCGACTCCCAGCACGCTCACGCCGACGCCGGTGGCGGCGCCGCACAACGTGACCGTCGGGCAGGCGCCGGGGGTCGGGCCCGCGAACGTCTTCGCCGATTCGGTGAGCGGCACGTCGACCACGACGATCCACGCCGGAGAGACCGTGCAGTGGATCTGGGTCTCCGGAACCCACTCGACGACCTCGGGCTCCTGCCCCCTGGGCTGCGTCGCGAACGGGCTGTGGGACTCGGGCGTCCTGTCGAGCGGGACCTTCCAGCACACCTTTCCGACCACGGGCACCTTCCCGTACTTCTGTCTGGTGCACGGGACGATGATGCAGGGCACGGTCGTGGTCCAGTGAAGCGGGAGCCGGCCCGGACTGCGTCCAGCCCGGGTTTCCGCGCGGCGTTCTCTCGCCGCGCTTAGAATGTCGGCCGTGACCGACACCAGCGAGAAGGATCCCGCCCCGCCGGAGGAAACTCCCGCCGTCTCCGGGAGCGAGGACGATCGCCGGGCCGCGGCCGCGGCGGTCAACCGCAAGCGCGCCGAGAAGAACTGGGAGGAGAACAAGAAGCGCTGGCGCTCGATGGGAGTGCCGAAGGGTCTTCCCGCCAAGAAGTGAGGCCGCCGCATCCGTCGCGCGTCGAGGACGCGGACCTGATCGCGTGCCGCCGCTGCCCGCGCCTCGTCGCCTGGCGCGAGGCGTCCGCGCGGACGCCCCCGAAGCGCTTCGCCGGCGAGCGGTACTGGGCGCATCCCCTCCCCGCGATCGGCGACCGGCGCGCGCGCCTCGTCCTCGTCGGCCTCGCGCCGGCGGCACACGGCGGAAATCGGACCGGCCGCATCTTCACCGGCGACGCCTCGGGAGACTTTCTCTTCCGGGCGCTCCATGCCGTCGGGCTCGCGAACCAGCCGACGTCCGTGCGGCGCGGCGATGGACTCGCTCTCTCGGGTGTCTTCATCTCCGCCGCGTGCCGCTGCGCGCCGCCCGCGAACCGGCCGCGGCCCGAGGAGCTCGACAACTGCCGGCCCTATCTCTCGCGCGACCTCGCGCGGATGGGCCGTCCGCGGGTCCTCGTCGCACTCGGCGCGCTCGCGTTCGACGCGTGCCTGCGGGTGCTCGCGGCGGAGGGGGCGGCGATCCCGCGGCCGCGACCGCGCTTCGCGCACGGCGCGCGCGTGCGCATCGGCGAGGACGCGCTCCTCGCGACGTATCACCCGAGCCAGCAGAACACGTTCACGGGCGTGCTCACGCAGGGGATGCTGCGCGACGTGCTGCGGAAGGCGATGCGGGAGGCGGCTACTTCTTGAAGAGGGCGTCGAACGCCGCGCGGGCGTCGTCCGGGGTCGCCGCGCCGCGCGTGCCGGTCAGGTCGAACGTCTTCGCCGGCGCGTAGAACGCGCAGTCGTTGCCCGCCTTCTTCGAGACGATTCGGGCGGGGATCGGCTTCGCGCACTCGAAGCGCGCGGCCGTGTCGAAGAACGCGCACTGGCTGCACGAGTGGAGCGCCTCGCCGCACTTGCGGCACGCCGCGCCGACGCCGATCGAGTCGAGGTCGAGCTCACGCTCGCCGCAGTGCTTGCAGCGGAAGACGACCGCCTTCTCCTGGTCGGCGCCGCGTCCGCGCGGCCCCTCGCGCGGCGGCCGCGGGCCGGACGGACGCCGCGGGCCCGAATCGCCGCCCGAGTCCTGGTAACCGCGGTGGCGGTACTTGCGGTCGTCGCTCATGCGGAAGAGCGAATTCTAGCGCGCGGGGGGATAATGAACACGTCCATGGCTGACGAAGCCGACCGCGCGCTCGAGCTCTGGCGCGAGGGCACGGAGGTGCTCCTCGCGGGGCGCGTCGACGACGCGATCGCGCTCTTCACGCGATCGCTCGAGACGCTTCCCACGGCCGAGGCCTACACCTTCCGCGGATGGGCCTACTCGTTCGCGGGCAAGCTCGAGGAGGCGATCGTCGAGTGCCGGAAGGCGATCGCCACCGACCCCCGCTTCGGGAATCCCTACAACGACATCGGTTGTTACCTGATGGAGCAGGGACGGTGGGACGAAGCGATACCGTGGTTCGAGAGCGCCAAGAAGGCCAGCCGTTACGAGCCGCGGCACTTCCCCTACTTGAACCTCGGCCGTCTCCACGCGGCGCGCGGGGAGGTGGCCGAGGCCATCGCGGAGCTGGAAGGGGCCCTGACCGAGAATCCGGGCGACCCGGTGGCGCTGCGGATGCTCGGTCATCTCCGCCACAAGATCAACTGAGGTTCGCGTCGGGGATGTAGAATCCCCGCCCTCGGAGGAACATCGAATGGAACAGTTCTCCATGACTCCCGCTTCCGCGTTCGGCGCCGCCGGTGCCGTCTCCGCGGAACGCATCACGGCCTTTCTGCGGAAGGTCTACGGCTGGATGGCCGTCGGTCTCGGCGTCACCGCGGTGGTGGCGCTCGCGGTCGCCGGCTCGCCCACCCTGACCCAGGCCATCTTCGGCAACCGGATCCTCTTCTACGCTCTGGTCATCGGCGAGCTCGGACTCGTTTTCTACCTTTCGGCGCGGGTCCAGAAGCTCGCGTCGAGCACCGCCGCCGCGCTCTTCCTGCTGTACTCGGCGCTGAACGGGGCGACGCTCTCGATCATCTTCCTCGCCTACACGGGGACGTCGATCGCGTCGACGTTCATCGTCACCGCGGGGGCGTTCGGCGCGCTCGCGCTCTATGGCACCGTCACGCGGCGCAGCCTCGCCGGCGTCGGCCAGTTCGCCTTCATGGGTCTGATCGGCGTCGTGCTCGCCTCGATCGTCGGGATGTTCTGGCACTCTCAGGGGCTGCAGTTCGGCATCTCGATCATCGGCGTCATCGTGTTCACGGCGCTGACGGCCTGGGACGCGCAGAAGATGAAGGTCATGGCGGCCACCGTGCCGGAGACGAGCTACGGGTCGTACGCGGTCGTCGGTGCGCTCGCGCTCTATCTCGACTTCATCAACCTGTTTCTGTTCCTGCTCCGGTTCATGGGCGGGCGCAGAGACTGACCGCGCGACTCGGACGCTGAGCGGGCCGCTTCGCGGCCCGACCGACGAGAGAGGGGAAGGTGCTGCCGCACCCTCTCCCTGAAGGGATTCGAGTGGTGAGGAGCCGGCGTGTGAGCCGCTACTCGAGCATCTTCTTCAGCTCGTCCGACTGTTTCCCGGTCATCTCCCACCGGACGAGCGATGCGGGGATCAGGCCGACCGCGTTGAAGCCGTCCATGAATCCCTTCATCGTGAACTTCTCGCCGAGCTGCTCCCGCCGCTCCGCGATCAGCTTCTCGATCTCGATCTTCCCCACGAGGTAGCTCGGCCCGTAGCCCGGCTGCTGCAGGTACAGGTGCTGTTCGCCGCGCACGAGCTGGCCGTCCAGGCGAAGCCATCCCCGCGGCGTGTTCGCGCACGCGAAGGCCGCCGCCTGCTCGAGCGTCATCACGTTCGCCTGCATGTAGAGCTCGCCCAGGGCCCGCGCCGCGCGCTCCGCGACGAGGATGTAGACGAGCTCGCGCGCCCGCGGCCGCGCGTCGAACATCCCCGCCTGCATCATCAGCTCCTCCCAGCCGGTCGCATGCCCCTCCGTCCGCGTGTTGAAGATGTTGTAGAGGAGCGCGTCCTTCCGGATCGGGCTCGGGTTCGGGTCGTGGGCCATGCGCGCCTTGTCGAACCAGTGGTAGCCGTGGGTGCGCATGATCTCGGGATCGCGGTAGTCGACCTCGCTGAAGAACTCGCGCGGTCCCGCGCTGTACTTGCCGATCCGGGCGCGCAGCGCCGGGTCCATGTCCGGCGTCACGGTGAGGATCTCGCGGTCTCTCAGAAAGGCCATGTACTCGGTGACCGCGGCATTGAAGCGCCGGTCGTACTCGTCCGCGCTCGCGACCGGCATCAGCGGCGGCAGGGCGGCGTTCCGGATCTCCTCCATCGCGAGCAGCGCCTGCGAGCGCGCGAGCTCCCGCTCCATGAGCGTCACGACCTCCGCCCAGTCGTACGGCACGAGCTGGACGTGCTTGAGGTACCAGTCGTAGTTCGCGATGCCGACGCCGGACGGCCCAGTCTTCGACGCGGCGCGCGCGTCGAGCCACGCCACCAGGTCGTCCGTCGCCTTCCGGGCGGCGTCGACGTTCGTCCTGAGCGCGGCCGGCGCTCTGGCGTCGAGCCCCGCGCCGAATCCGGTCAGGACCTTGCTCTGGTCGCGCAGCGCCTTCGTGCCCCAGACCCAGAGGTCGCGGCCGTTGCCCGTGAGATTGGTCTTCGCCTGGGCGAGGAGCGCCGGAATCGGCTTCAGGCCCCCGGCGATCGCCGCCGCGCTCTCCGCCGAGAGCGGCAGCGGGTAGCTCCAGAGCTCCACCGCCCCGAGCGCGAACGGCCCCTCGCGGGCCGGCTGATCGCTCTCTTCGTCGAACACCGTGACGTAGAAGCCGGGGTTGTTGGCCCACGGCTTCAGGACGCGGTGGTCGAAGTCGAGGCCGGAGAGCTCGGCGCGAACGATCTGGTAGTCGACCTGCTGCGGAATCGGCCAGCCGCTCGGGTCGATCGCGGCGAGGCGCCGCTTCATGTCCTCGAGTCCCCTCTGCTGCGCCGCCATCGCGGCGGCGGAGTAGTCGGGCACGCCATTCGCGAGCCGCGGCTTCTGAAAGGCGCGCCACTCCTTGAAGAAGGCGACGAGCTGGTCGTACGAGGCGCCGGGCGCAGCCGACCCGCCGGACGAAGCGGAGAGGTACACGGAGAGCGCGAGAGCGGACGTCTTGAGAAGAGTCATGCGGCGGATTCTACGGCCGGTCCGCCGCCGGGAAGGCTCAGCGGTTTCCGACGAAGGGCAGGTTCCCGACCGCTCCGGCGTCGGCGGCGGCGGCGGGAACCTTCTCCTCCTCCTCGACCCGGACGGCCTCGCCGGGATTCAGGAACAGGTTCGCCTCGACGCCGTACTGCCGCGTGTAGAGGTCCGCGTAGCGCCCGCGCAATGCGAGGAGCTCCTCGTGACGGCCTCGCTCGACGATCGCTCCCTCCTCGACCACGAGGATCTCGTCGGCTCGGCGGATCGTCGAGAGCCGGTGCGCGATGACGAAGGTCGTGCGCCCCTTCATCAGCTCCGCCAGTCCCTCCTGGATGAAGGCCTCGCTCTCGCTGTCGAGCGACGAGGTCGCCTCATCCAGGATGAGCACGCGGGGGTCGGCGAGAATCGCCCGCGCGATCGCGACGCGCTGCCTCTGGCCTCCGGAGAGCTTGACGCCGCGCTCTCCCACGATCGTGTCGTAGCCGTCGGGGAGTCTCTCGACGAACTCGTCGCACCGCGCGATGACGGCCGCGCGCAGGACGTCCTGGCGCGGCGCGTCGGGACGCGAGTACGCGATGTTCTCGTAGACCGAGCCGTCGAAGAGGAAGTTGTCCTGGAACACGACGCCGATCTGCGCGCGATAGTCGGAGAGCCGGACCCTCGAGAGATCGCGTCCGTCCACGAGGATCGCGCCGCCGGTCGGCCGGTAGAAGGCGGCGACCAGGCCGATGATCGTGCTCTTGCCGGCGCCCGAGGGGCCGACGAGCGCGGTGACGGTGCCCGGCGAAGCCTCGAACGAGATGCCGCGCAGGACCGGCACGTCCTTTTCGTACTCGAAGGTGACGTCGCGGAACTCGACGCGGCCCTCGAGCCGGTCGAGCGGCTCGCGCGTCCGGTCGCCGGCGTCCTCGGCGATCTCGTCGCGCAGCTCCCGGATGCGCTCGAGGCCGGCGAACGCCTCCGTCACCTGGCTGCCGATCGAGACGATCTGGACGACGGGGCCGACGAGGAGGCCGAGGTACAGAGTGAACGAAACGAAGGAGCCGATCGTCATCCGGTGCGCCTCGATCTCGTGCGCGCCGACCCACATGATCGCGACGCCGACGACGCCGAGGAGCAGGGTCGAAAAGGCCGACACGGCGGAGAAGCCGGTCATCGTCCTCGCGACGTTGCGGAACAGGCGGTGCGCGCCCTGCGTGAAGACGAGCGCTTCGCGCCGCTCGGCCCGGTACGCCTTGACGACCCGGATGCCCGAGATCGACTCCGTCAGACGTCCCGAGACCTCGGCGTTGATCTTCGAGCGCTCGCGGAAGAGCGGCCGGAGGGTCCGGAAGGCGAAGAGGAGCACGAGTCCAAAGAGCGAGAGGACGCCGAGCGCGATGAACGTCAGCTTCGCGCTGAAGTAGAAGAGGATCCCGAGCGCGAGCGCCGCGGTCAGGAGGCCGCCGAGGAGCTCGACCAAGCCCGTGCCGACGAGATTCCGGATCCCCTCGGCGTCGGTCATCACCCGCGACAGCAGGACGCCCGTCTTCGTCTGGTCGAAGAAGGAGACCTGGAGCCGTCCCACGTGGCGCTGTACGGCGCGCCGCATCTCCGTGATCGACCGCTGAGCGGCCTTGCCGAGGACCTGGGAGAGCGCGAAACCCGTCACCGCCTGGACGAGCGTCGCGGCTCCGGCCGCGAGGACGATCGGGACGAGGAGCTGCCGCTGGCCCTTGCCGATGACGTTGTCGAGGAGAAACTTCGTCGTCCCGGGGAGCACGAGACCCGCGAGCCGGCTGACGGCGAGGAGGGCGAAACCGAGGGTGAGGCGCCCCCGCCTGGCGCGGAGGAGCTCTCCCGCGTCGCGAAGGATCACCGGCAGCGGCAGCGCCTTCTTCTTCTTGCTCTCTTCGGCCTTCGGCATCCCCCCGCGGGTCCTCTGGGCGCGGGCCTCCCTCGACGTGAGTCCGCCCCCCATCAAGCCGATGCGCGCCATGGTCTGCTTCCTGCCTCCGGTGCGGGTTCGATTCTAGAGTGCCGCCGAAGCGACGGACCGCGGACTGCTCCCGCTGCTGCAAAGTACGCGCTCCGAAGCGGATCGGGCTCCGGCGAAGATCAATTTGACTATTATCATTGTCTTGACAAATAATACTGTCCAATGGAAGCCGCTGCCGAGAAGGCCGAAGCGGATCTCGAGACGATCGCGTCACCGAGCCGGGCGGGCGCGCTGCTCAATCCCCTGCGCCTCCAGATCCTCGCGCTCGCCCGTCAGCCCGCATCCGCCTCCGATCTGGCGAAGCGGCTCGGCCTGCCGCGCCAGCGCGTCAACTACCACGTACGGACGCTCGAGCGCGCCGGCTTCCTGCGCCCGGCGGGCCGCCGGCGCAAGCGCAATATGATCGAGCAGCGGTACGTCGCGACGGCGCGGGGCTTCATCCTGTCGCCGACGCTCCTCGGCCCGGTCGGCGCGGACTGGCGTGACATCGGAGACACGGGGTCGGCGGACTACCTCCTGGCACTGGTCGAACAGGTGCGCGCCGACGTCGAGCGAGCGGCGCGCGAGTCCGGGGGAGAGCGCGTGCCGACCGTCTCTCTGAAATCCCAGTTTCGCTTCGAGAGCGTCGCGCAGAGGGCCGAGTTCGCCCAGGCGCTTCGCGAGGCGGTGGTCGCCGTGATCGCGCGCCACGCCTCGCCGAACCGGACCGACGACGGAAGGGCCGGGCGCGGCCGGCCACACCGTCTCGTGCTCGCGTGCTACCCCGTGACCGCGGCGGAGGGCGCCCCGTGATCGGCCAGGTCGTCTCGCTCGCCGGCGCCGCGCTGATCCTCGCGGCCTTCGCGGCCCAGCAGGCGCAGCGCTGGAAGCCGACCGACCTCGTGTATCTCGCCTTCAACTTTGCCGGGGCGGCGATCCTCGCCTACTTCGCCGTCCTGGCCGGGAACCTGGGTCTCATCGTGCTCGAGGGCTCGTGGGCCGTGATCAGCCTCTGGTCCCTCTCCCGCGCCCTGCTCGCACGGCCCGGCTGAGCCTCGGGTCCTCTTCTCGGCCGCGACGAACCGGACGGCGAGTCCCTCGAAGGGGTCTTCCACCCGGGCGGGGGGCGCGTTCAGGGCTCGCCCCCCTCTCCCCCCGGGAGAGGGGCAGGGGGTGAGGGGCGTCCGGAAGCCGCCGACCTCCGGTAGACGTCGCGATCGACGATCTCCATCCAGCGGGCCGGGTTCGAAACGTCGGCGAACCCCACCCGCCGGTAGAGCGCGTGGGCGTCCCGCGTCACGAGACTCCAGCGGCGCAGTCCCTGAAGATCCGGATGGGCGCGGATCGTCTCCATCAGCCAGAGGCCGAGGCCCTGCCCCCGGTGCGACTCGAGCACGAAGACGTCCGCGACGTACGCGAAGGTCGCGCGATCCGTAATGATCCGCGCGAAGCCCACCTGCGCATCGCCCTCATACACGCCGAAGCAGACGGATCCCTCGATCGAACGGTCGACGACCTCCCGGGGGATGCCCGGGGCCCAGTACGAGGTCGAGAGGAACTCGTGGATCCGCCCGCGATCGAGGCGTGCGGGATTTGTCGAGATCTCGAAGCGGCCGCGCCGGATTTCCACCGGCGCATCCTACGCCGCCGGCAGGAGCGGCAGCGCGGAGCGGATCTCCGGCACGGCGAGCCAGGGAGGAAGGGTTCCGTCCTATGCTCTGCGGCAGATCCCATGCGGGGCACCGTCTCGCTGCCGGCCTGGCTCGCCGTCGTGCTCGTCCTCCTCGCCGCGTGGGCGGCGCTCGAGCGGCTGCTCCTGCCGGGCGCGCGGTGGTTCGTGCGCCGCCGCGTCAACCGCGCTCTCGAGGAGCTGAACGCGCGGCTGCGGATCCGGATCCCCCCGTTCAAGCTCGCGAAACGCGAGGTCTTGATCGAGCGGCTGCTGTGGGACCCGCAGGTCCAGGCCGCGGCGGAGGCCGTGGCGCGCGGCGAGGGATCCCCGCGGGCCATCGCGATGCGGCGCGTCGAGCGCTACGCACGCGAGATCGTCCCCGCCTTCAATGCCTACGCCTATTACCGGTTCGGCTACTGGATCGCCCGCAACGTCGCGCGCTCGCTCTTCCGCGTGCGGCTCGGTCGTTCCGAGGAGGCGGAGCTCGCGGCGATCCCCGCGGACGCGACGGTCGTCTTCCTCATCAATCACCGCTCGAACATGGACTACGTCCTCGTCTCGTATCTCGCGGCGGAGCGCGCCGCGCTCTCGTACGCGGTCGGCGAGTGGGCGCGGATCTGGCCGCTCCAGACGCTCCTCCGTGCGATGGGCGCGTACTTCGTGCGCCGGAACTCGCACGATCCTCTCTATCGCAAGGTGCTCGAGCGCTACGTCGGCATGGCGACGGAGGCGGGCGTGACGCAGGCGGTGTTTCCGGAGGGCGGCCTCTCCCGCGACGGGCGGCTCCGTCCGCCGCGCCTCGGCATCCTCGACTACATGGTCCGGGGGTTCGATCCGGCCGGCGGCCGGGACGATTCCTCTCCAAGCCGGGACCTCGCTGCGCTCGGGCCCGGCTCCGACGCGGCGTTCCCCCGCCGCGACATCGTCTTCGTGCCGGTCGGCATCAACTACGACCGGACGTTCGAGGACCGGACGATGGTCGCGCGGGACGATCCATCCTTCGAGCATCCGGGCGCGCTCGGTGCCGCGGCGAACACCGTGGCGTTCGTGGGCCGCAACCTTCGCCTGATGGCGATGAACCGCTGGCACCGCTTCGGCTACGCGTGCGTGAACTTCGGGTCGCCGATCTCCCTGCGCGACTACCTCGGCCGGCACGCCTTCGACTTCCGCCGGCTCTCGCGCGAGGAGCACTCGAAGCGCCTCGAGCAGCTCGCGGGCGAGCTGATGCGCGCCGTCGCCCGCGTCATTCCGGCGCTGCCGGTGCCCCTCGTCGCGACGGTCTTCGTCCGCGAGCCCGCGCGCGCCTGGAGCGAGCTCGAACTGAAGGGGGCGGTCCTCGGTCTCATGCGCGAGCTCTCGGAGCGCGGCGCGCACGTGTACGTGCCGCGCGGCGATCAGGACTACGCCATCACGGTCGGACTCCGCATGCTGACGCTGCGCCGTCTCGTCGACGCGGCCGACGGGCTCTACCGCGCCCGTCCGGACGAGTGGCCTCTGCTTTCCTACTACGCGAACTCGATCGCGCACCTGTTTCCGCGCCCGTCGGGACGGCCCGCGTGATATCTGTTCCCGCAACTTCCGGGAAGGAGGCCCCATGGCGCGTCTGACCCGCCGCTCGCTCATCCGCTACGGCGCCCTCGGAGGCGCGGCCGCCGCGGCCCGGCCGCTCGGGGCGCGCGAGACCGCGCCGTCCGCCTCGGCGGCGCCACAAGTCCCCGCCTTCGAGCTCGATGAGGTCACGATCGCGGACCTGCAGAAGCGCATGGCGTCGGGCGCGGAATCGGCGCGGACGCTCGTCGCGAAATATTCGGCGCGCATCGAGGCCCTCGACCGCAAGGGCCCGGAGCTCCGGGCGGTGCTCGAGCTCGATCCGGACGCGCCGTCGATCGCGGACCGGCTCGACGCGGAGCGCAAGGCCGGCAGGGTGCGCGGGCCGCTCCACGGGATACCGATCGTCCTGAAGGACAACGTCGGCACCGCCGACCGCATGAACACGAGCGCGGGCTCGCTGGCGCTCGTCGGCGCGACGCCCGCCGCCGACGCGTTTCTCGTGCGAAGGCTCCGCGACGCGGGCGTCGTCCTCCTCGGCAAGACGAATCTCTCCGAGTGGGCGAATTTCCGCTCGACGCACTCCTCGAGCGGATGGAGCGGCCGCGGCGGTCAGTGCCGCAATCCGTATGCGCTCGACCGGAACCCGTCCGGCTCGAGCTCCGGTTCCGGAGCGGCGGTCGCCGCGAGCCTCGCCGCCGTCGCGATCGGCAGCGAGACCGACGGCTCCATCGTGTCCCCGTCGAACAACTGCGGGCTCGTCGGCGTCAAGCCGACGCTCGGCCTCGTCTCGCGGACCGGCGTCATTCCGATCGCGCACAGCCAGGACACGGCGGGACCGATGGCCCGGACCGTGACGGACGCGGCGATCCTGCTGACAGCGATCGCGGGAACCGATCCGCAGGACCCCGCGACGAAGGCGATCGCGGGCAAGCCCCCCGTCGACTACGCGAAGCTCCTCGAGGGCGCGACACGCCTCGACGGCATCCGCATCGGCGTGCCGCGCAAGAAGCTCTTCGGCCAGAGCCCGTCCGCGGACGCGCTGGTCGAGGCGGCGCTCGCCGATCTGAAGAGGCTCGGCGCCGTCATCGTCGATCCGGCCGACATCGCGACGCTCGGAGAGACGGACGACAGCGAGTTCGAGGTGCTGCTCTACGAGTTCAAGGCGGACCTGAACGCCTACCTCGCCGGCCTCGGCGAAAAGACGCGATACAAGACGCTGAAGGACCTGATCCGCTTCAACGAGGAGAACCGGGACCGCGAGATGCCGTACTTCGGGCAGGAGATCTTCGAGAAGGCCGAGGCGAAGGGCCCGCTGACGGAGAAGGCGTATCTCGACGCGCTCGAGAAGGACCTGCGGCTGACGCGCGGCGAAGGCATCGACAAGACGATGGACGAGCACAAGCTCGACGCGCTGGTCGCGCCGACGAGCGGCCCGGCGGGCCTGATCGACCTCGTCAACGGCGACTACGGCGTGGGCGGAAGCTCGTCGTTCCCCGCGATCGCCGGATACCCCGACGTCTCGGTGCCCTGCGGCTTCTTCCGCGGCCTGCCCGTCGGCCTGTCGATCTTCGGCCGTGCGTGGAGCGAGCCGGTGCTCCTGAAGATCGCGTACGCTTACGAACAGGCGACGAAGCACCGGCGCCCGCCGCGGTTCCTCCCGACGGTGGACCTCACCGCGAAGGCCTAGCCGGGAATCACGGGGCGGCGCCCGCGGTTGCGCCGGTCGGCATGAACCTTCGCCGCAGCGTGACTTTTTTTCTCGGCAGCGGGCTCGCCCTTACGGCGGCGGCCCAGCAGCCCGTGCAGGAGCAGGTCCACGTCACCGTCGTCGAGGTGACGCTGCACGCCTCGGACCGCACGGGCGAGCCCGTCCGCGGCCTCGGGCCGCGGGACCTGAGGCTCTACGTCGACGGCCACGACGTGCCCATCGAGAGCCTCGACTGGGTCTCGAACGAGCGCCAGGCCGACGCCGAGAAGTCGCCGGCGCCCTCGTCCGCGGCGCCGCCCGAGGTCTCCGAAACGCCGACCGCTCCGACCGGCCGTCTGATCGTCTTCTTCTTCCAGTGGCACATCGAGGCCGTGAAGATCGAAGGCCACCTGCGCATGTCGCGTCAGGCGCTCGAGTTTCTCGACACGCTACAGCCCGACGACGAGGTGGCCGTCGTGACCTTCGGCTCGAGCCTGTGGCTGCGTCAGGACTTCACCCGCGACCGCCAGCGGGCGCGCGCCGCCATCCGGAACGCGCTCGCGCTCGAGAATGGTCCGATTTCGCCCGCGCCGCCGTCGCTCGAGGCGATCGTGCGCGGCCACGACGCCGTGACGTCGATCGAGAAGGCGTTCATCGCGCTCGGCGATGCGCTCCGCCCGCTTCCGGGCTCGAAGGCGATCCTGTTTCTCGGCTGGGGCGTGGGGTCGGCGAACTTCCTGGGCCCGGGCGGAAGCCTCGGCACGATGAGCTACTCGCCGGAGTACGAGCGCGCGATCGCCGCTCTCGGCCGCGCTCAGGCGCCCGTTTTCTCACTGGACGTCAGCGGCGGCCACCATACTCTCGCGGCGGGGCTCGAGCGGCTGTCGTTCGAAACCGGCGGGTACTACCTGCCGACCTGGGACTTTCCGCGCTGGGCGATGAAGACGGCGGCGAGCGCCATCAAGGGTCACTACGTCCTGGTCTTCCGGCCGCCGTCGCTGCCCCAGCGCGGCTTCCACGAAATGCGCATCGAGGGGCCTCCCGGCGTCAAGCTTCTTTACCGCCAGGGCTACGAGGACTGACTACTCGGGAAACGTCTCCGGTTCCTCGACGGCGCGGCGATGGAGCTCCGCGTCGATGTTCCGGCCGGTGACGAGCGCGACGACCGGGCCCGCGACGTCGGTCAGGCGGGGCAGGGCCGCGAGGGCGGCGGCCGCGGCGCCCTCGACGCGCAGGCCGGCGCGCGCGTACGTGCCGACGGCGTGGGCCATCTCCCGCTCCGAGACGAGGAGGAATCGGTCGAGCACGCCGTCGAGCGCCCGAACCGCCTCCGGAATCGCGACCCGCACCGCGAGGCCGTCGGCGAATGTCGCCATGCGGTCGGACTCGGCGGGCCGGCGCGCCTCGAACGAAAGCGCCATCACGGGCGCGTCCTTCGCGGCGACCGCCACGACGAGCGTCGCGGGCGAGCGGCGCTGCAGGGTTCGGCCGATACCGGCCGCGAGGGCGCCGTTGCCGACCGGCACGACGACCGCGCCCGGGGGCTCGGCGAGCTGATCGACGATTTCGTCCGCGATCGCGCCGTAACCGTCGTACTGAGTCGGCTCGATCCCGTCCTCGAAGAACGGCACCCGTGCGTCGGCGGCGAACTGCTTCCCCTCGTCCTTGGCGAAGTCGAGATCGGTGCCGGCGATGCGGATCTCGGCGCCCAGCCCGTCGATCAGCGAGAGCTTCGCGAGCGACGCGCCGGCGGGCGCGTACACCATCGCGCGAAGCCCCATCTGACGGCTCGCCCACGCGACCGCCGCGCCGTGATTCCCGGTCGAAGCCGTGACGACTGCCGCGGCGCCGCGCTCCCGGTAGGCCTGGATCGTCGGCAGCGCGCCGCGCCACTTGAAGGCGCCGAGCTCGTGGACGTCCTCGCGCTTCAAGTACAGGGGCAGCGCGTCGTACAGCCCCGCGGGCGCCCGCTCGAGCGGCGTGGGGAGATCCACCGACTCGAAGAGTACTCTCGACGCCGGCCCGGGGCCAGCGCTCCGACGCGGCTCGGGCCTCAGGCCACGTCGTCGATCCGGCCGGAGCGTGCCGCGGACAAGCGCCGGGAGAGCGCGCGGACCAGGGGGAGCGTCGCGGCGTATACGATGGCCACGAGGAGCGGCGCCGCCGCGAGCCACGCGATGAAGGCGTGCCCGAGAGTCGTGCGCAGCTCGCGCAGCGCGCCCCCGAGGTCGGCCTTCATCATGCCGACGAGCCGCTCGAGCGGCCGGTTCTCCCGGGGCGCGCGAAAGAGCCACTCGCCGAGGCGGATGAAGGGAAAGATCAGGATCAGCTGCAGCGCGTACGACGACCAGTTGATCGCCTGCACGATCGGCTGATTGAGCTTCAGCGCCCACGCCGCGGCGAAGCAGAGGATCGTGGTTGTGCCCACGATCGGGTTGACCGCGATCGTCAGCGCGACGGCCGCGGAGAGCGCGATCTTCTCCGGCGAGAGCCCCCGCGTCAGCTGCTGGTGGATGGGCTCGCGGATCTTCTCGCGCAGGAAGTCGGCCGCCCATGATCGGTCCGGGGCGGCGATTTCCGCACCCGGCGGCGGGGTTTCGGACGATCCGCTTCGGCTCACGAGCCGACACTACTACCCGGGCTGCGGGTCCGGCATGCCGAGCGACTCGGCCATCGCCACGAGGCGCTCCAGGATCTCGGCGAGGTGGGCGCGGGCCCGCTCGATCTCCGCGTGCAGCTCCTCGAGACGCCGGCCGGCGCGGGCCGACAGTCCCGCCGCCTCGTCGTGGAGCTTCTCCAGGCGCGCCGCGGCCCCCGCGCGGGCGGCGTCGAGCTCCACGAGCGCCTCATGGGCGTGGAGTCTCGCCGACGCGCCGAGCTCGTGCCAGCGCCGCGTCAGGCTCTGCACCTGCTCGAGCCGGCGCACCGACGTGAAGGCCCGTCCGGTGCGCATGGCCTCGACGGCCGCCGCGCGGAAGTGCTTCGGTCGGCGATGGAGTCCCTTCACGAGCCCCAGCCTCTCGCCGAGCCAGAGCAGGTAGAAGCTCGCGTCGACCTCCCACCAGTGGAAGCCCTGCGCGGCGGACTGCGGCGCCCAGTGGTGGTTGTTGTGCCAGCCCTCGCCCATCGTGACCAGCGCAAGGAGGAAGCTGTTGCGCGAGTCGTCGGTCGTCGCGTAGACGCGGCGTCCGAAGAGGTGCATGACGCTGTTGATGCAGAAGGTGCCGTGCCAGAGCAGCACGGTCGACAGGAAGTACCCGTAGAAGAGACCGACCGGGCCGAAGGCGAAGTAGAGCGCCACCGCGTAGAGGAAGGTGGGCACGTACTCGTGCCGGTCGAGCCAGAGGAGCTCGGGGAACCGGACGAGGTCCGGCACCCGCGAGTAATCGGGCTCGTCCTGGTCGTGCGAAAGGATCCAGCCGATGTGACTCCACCAGAAGCCGCGCTGGATCGGACTGTGGATGTCCTCCGGACGATCCGAGTACCGGTGATGGTGCCGGTGATTCGAGGCCCACCAGAGCACCCCGCGCTGCGCGGCCGTCTGCCCCAGAAACGCCATCAGGAACTGCGGGACGCGGCCGAGGCCGTACGTGCGGTGGCTGAAATAGCGGTGGAAGCCCGCGGTGATGGCGAACATCCGCAGGTAGTACGAGGCGAGGCAGAGGGCGATCCCCTTCCAGGAGAAGCCCACGAAGAAGACGCCGAGCGCGGCGACGTGCACCAGCAGGAAGCCGAGCACCGCCGACAGGCGCAGACCTTCCCCCTTGGGAGCCGGGACTCGAGATGTCATGTGGATGGCCACTTTACTCGAAAAAGAGCCGGGGCGCCGTGACGGCGCCCCGGTTTCCTCGCTGCTCGCGGATTACTTCGTGGCGGGCGCGGCCGGCGCCTCGGGGGCCTTCTTCACGGTCTCCAGATCGATCGTGACGTCCACGTCGTCCGAGAGCATCAGACCGCCCGAATCGAGCGTCTTGTTCCAGTCGATGCCCCAGTCCTTGCGGTTCAACTTCGTGTTCAGCTCGAAGCTGGCGCGCTCGTTGCCCCGCGGATCCTTCGCCGAGCCGAGGTACGTGACCGGCAGCGTGACCTCCTTCGAGACTCCGTGCATCGTCAGGGTGCCCGTGACGGCGTACTGGTCCTTGCCGGTCGAGGTCATCTTCGAGCTCTTGAAGGTGATCTCGGGGAACTTCGTCGCGTCGAAGAAGTTGGGCGACTTCAGGTCGCCGTCGCGGTTGGCGTTGTTCGTGTCGATCGACGCCGACTTGATCGTGAAGCTCACCGACGAGGCGTCGGGCTTCGCGGGGTCGGCCTGGATCGCGCCCTCGAAGTCGCCGAACCGGCCGCTCACCTTCGAGGCGAAGTGGCGGATGCGGAACTCGACCGACGAGTGGGCCTTGTCGATGGCGTAGGTGTCGGAGGCCGAGAGCGGCGCGGCCGCGCCGAGGACGAGAACGAGGAGGCCCGGGATTCCGAGTCGACGCAACATGGTTTCTCCTTCTTGGTCTTCACGCCTTGCGGCGGGTTGAATCCTTGGCGAGTCCGGCGCGGAGGGAGTCGAGCAGGCGGATCAGTGTGGCGACCTCCGCATCCGAGAGCGCGGCGAGCAGCGCGTCCGTCTTCGCGATGGGCGCGTCCATGCGGGCGAGCAGGCGGCTCCCCGCCGGAGCGAGCACGCAATAGACCTGGCGGCGGTCGGTCTCGCAGCGGCGGCGCACGACGAGGCCTTTCTTCTCGAGCCGGTCGATGAGCCGCGTGATGCCGGGCGTGCGCTCGATCATGCGGTGCGCGATCTCGAGCGTCGGGAGCCCGTCGCGGCCGGCGCCGCGCAGGATGCGGAGCACGTTGTACTGCTGGTCGGTGACGCCGAAGGGCTCCATGACCTCGGCCTCCCTCCGGCGGAGCAGGTCGACCGTCTTCAGCAGACCGAGCGTGGCCTCGTGCCGCGCGGAGCGGAACGGCTTCTTCTGGCGGATCTCGCGCGCGAGGGCGCTGTCGAGGTCGGGCATGCGGCGGGGTACATTACTGGACAATAGTTATCTAGTCAAGCAATAAAGAAAGCAGGGTCAGGCTTCAGCCTGACCCGGTGCTCTCTCCCTGGAAGGACTGCTGCCTTTTACTGGACCTTGCCGCGGGCGGCGACGCGGATCCGCCCCTCGACGCGGTCCCCGCGCACCGCGACGAGCTCGTCGTGGAGGTTCGCGACGACGCACGCGTGATTGGGAAGGATCCGCACGCGGTCGCCGACGCGGAAGCGCTCGCCGGGCTCGACGGAGAGGACGCCGTGCTCCTCGGAGAGGCGGACGATCCGGCTCTTGAGCCCGACGATCGCGCCGAAGCCGTCCTCGACCGGCCGCATCGGGTCGGTCGAGAGCGTCTTCGAGCCGGCGTCGACCACGGCGCGGTCCCCGGCCGGGACGCTCACGACCATGGCGACGATCGATAGCGCGCAGTCCGCCTCGCGGCAGCTCCCGAGCGCGACCTGGGAACGGTCGTTGTAGACGTAGGTGCCGGGGCGGCACTCGGTCACGCCCGCGCCGGTCATCGCCGAGGCGGCGGTCGGCGTCGAGCCGACCGAGACGTCGCCGGCGGCGAGGCCCGCTGAGCGCAGGGCGGCCGCCGTCTCCGCGAGCACGCGCGCCTCGGCGCGTCCCACGCGCGCGACCTCCTCCGGCGTCGGCGCGCCGTAGCCCTGGCCGCCGTGGGTGAAGACGCCGGCGAGCTCGATGCCGGGCAGGCCGGCGATCCTCGCGGCGACGTCCACCGCGCAATCGGGAGGCACGCCGACGCGGTGGAGGCCGGTGTCGACCTTCAGGCGGATCCGGAGCCGCCGGCCGGCCGCGGCGAAGACGCCGCCGAGGCTCCGCACGCCCTCGACGCTGTCGGCGCCGACGGTCAGGCGCACGCGGTCGGCGAGCGCGAGGAGTCGCCGCGCCTTGTCGGCGCCGACGATCGGGTACGCGAGGAAGAGATCGTCGAAGCCGAGGGCGGCGAAGACCTCCGCCTCCGACGTCTTTGCGAGCGTCAGGCCGCGCGCTCCGGCCTCGAGCTGGAGGCGGCCGACCTCCGGCGACTTGTGCGTCTTCGCGTGCGGCCGCAGCGCGACTCCCGCCTCGTTCGCCAGGCGCTGCATGCGCGCGACGTTCTGCGAAAGCACGTCGAGGTCGACCAGCACGGACGGCGTCGGGAGTTCCTCGACGGAGATCACGGGGGAACGTTAATACAGTGCGCGGCACGGGCTGCGGTACAGTCTTGCGTTCTCACGGAGGTGGCATGCGCATCGGTTCCATCGTCGCGGCCGGGCTCCTCGCCGCGGCGGCCGCCAGAGGCCAGACCGCGGACGAGCTCATCGCGAAGAACATCGCCGCGCGCGGAGGCTACGAGAGACTGAAGGCGGTCCAGACGATGCGGCTGATCGGCACGATGAAGGTCGGAGGCCAGTCGCTGCCGGCGGCGCTCCAGCTGAAGCGCCCGAACAAGAGCCGCTGGGAATTCCTCATCGAGGGTCAGACGGGTATCCAGGCGTTCGACGGCAAGGAAGGCTGGACGTGGCTCCCGTTCGAGGGGCAGACCGGGCCCCAGCCGATGGGCGATGAGGAGCGGGCGGAGGCCGAACAGCAGGCCGACCTCGACGGACCGCTCGTCGACTCGAAGCAGAAGGGCGAGAAGATCGAGCTGCTCGGGCCCGATTCGAAGTTCCGGCCCGACGACTGGAAGCTGAAGGTCACGCTCAAGGACGGCGAGGTTCGCTACGTCTATCTCGATCCGAAGACTTTCCTGCAGTCGGCGACCGTCACGCGCCGGAAGATCGACGGCGTCGAGGTCGAGGTCCGCTCCGAGGTCGGGGACTACCGCAAGGTGGGGGACCTCGTGCTGCCGCACTCTTTCACCGCGTCGTCCCCGGGCGGTGGACCGTCGCAGACGATCCAGTTCGACAGGGTCGACGTGAACGTCCCGATCGACGACTCGCAATTCGCAATGCCCGAGCCGAAGAAGCCGGCCGGGCCGCCCGGGATGGAGCCCACGCCGACGGTCGGCTGACGTCGAGGAGGTCTTCGATGGCCCTCCGGAAGCTCTGGTTCTCGGCCGCGCTCCTCGCGGCCATCGCCGCCACGCCGGCCGCCGCGCAGACGAAGCGGAAGGTCTACATCTCGGCCGACATGGAAGGAGTGGCCGGCGTCGTGACGGGCGACCAGCTCGGCCCGCCGGGATTCGAGTACGAGCGGTTCCGCGGATTCATGACCGACGAGGTGCTCGCCGCGATCGAGGGCGCCCGGGCGGCCGGCGCGACCGAGTTCCTCGTCTCCGACTCCCACGGCAACGGCGAGAACCTCCTGATCGAACGCTTCCCGAAGGACGTCCAGATCGTGAGGTCGTGGCCGCGGCCGCTCGCGATGATGCAGGGCATCGACGGCACGTTCGAGGCGGCGCTCTTCGTCGGGTACCACGCCTCGACGACCAATCCCGAGGGCGTGCGGGCGCACACGATGTCCTCCGCGCACCTCGCCGACCTCCGCTTGAACGGCGTGTCGATGCCCGAGGCCGGTCTGAACGCGGCGATCGCCGGTCACTACGGCGTCCCGGTCGCGATGATCTCGGGCGACGACGCGATCGTGAAGGAGGCGCAGGCGCTGCTCGGTCCGATCGGCGGCGCCGTCGTGAAGTGGAACTACGGCTTCCACTCGGCGCGGACGCTCACGCCGGCGGCGGCCTGCGACGTCATCCGCGAGGCGGCGCGCCGCGCGATGGCGGAGCCGCGACGGAAGCCCTACGTCGTGACGGTCCCCGTCACGCTGGACCTGCGCTTCAAGAATTACCGCCCGGCGGAAGTGCTCGCGTACCTGCCGATCGTCGAGCGCACCGACGCGCACGCGATCCGTTTCCGCGGCAAGGACGTCCTCGAGGTCACCCGCTTCCTCGAGTTCGTGGACGAGTACGAGCCCGGCCTCGCGCCGTAGCGGCAGCGGGCGAAGGAGGGGAGCGATGCGATTCGAGACGCGGGCGGTGCACGCGGGCGGGAAGCCGGACCCGGCGACGGGCGCCGTCGCGCCGCCGATCCACCTCGCGACGACCTTCGAGCACGGACCGGCCGCGGAGACGCCGCTCGGCTACATGTACATCCGGGACGGCAACCCCACCCAGGCCCGGCTCGAGGAAGCGCTCGCGGCGGTCGAAGGGGGGGAGACGGCGCTCGTCTTCGCGTCGGGGATGGCCGCGGCGGCGGCGTACCTGCAGGCGCTGCCCTCGGGCAGCCACGTCGTGTATCCGTCCGACGTCTATTACGGCGTGCGAGCGCTCGCGCAGGAGTTCCTGCCGCGCTGGGGCACGGAGGCGACGGCGGTCGACACGACCGACCTCGCCGCCGTCCGCGCCGCGCTCCGGCCGAACACCCGGGTCGTGTGGGCGGAGACGCCCTCGAACCCGCTGATGCAGGTCTCGGACCTCGCCGCGCTCGCGAAGCTCGCGCACGAGGCGGGCGCCGCGCTGGCGGTCGACGGCACCTTCGCGACGCCCGCGATCCAGCGGCCGCTCGAGCTCGGCGCGGACGTCGTCCATCACTCGACCACCAAGTACCTCGGGGGCCACAGCGACGTGCAGGGAGGCGCGCTCGTCTTCGCGAAGAAGGGCGAGGCCGCCGAGAGGACGACTCACGTGCGCAAGATCGGCGGCGGCGTCGGCTCGCCCTTCAACTCCTGGCTCGTGCTCCGCGGACTGCGCACGCTGGCCTGCCGCGTCGAGCGCGCGTCATCGAACGCCGTCGCCATCGCACGCTTCCTCGCCGGCCACGCGGGTGTCGAAGCGGTGCACTACCCGGGCCTGCCGTCGCATCCGGGCCACGAGGTCGCGCGCCGGCAGATGAGCGCCTTCGGCGGCATGCTGTCCTTCCGCGTGCGCGGCGGACGCGACGCGGCGCTCCGGACGACGTCCCGGCTGAAGGTGTTCGTCAACGCGACGAGCCTCGGCGGCACCGAGAGCCTGATCGAGCACCGCGCGTCGAGCGAAGGTCCGGGCTCGCCGACGCCCCAGAACCTCCTGCGGGTCTCCGTCGGGCTCGAGCATCCCGACGACCTCATCGAGGACCTCGCGCAGGCGCTCGGGTAGGTCCTAGGGGTCCCTCGGGATCGCCGTGAAGTTGTCATCCCGAGCGAAGCGAGGGATCCCTTTCTGAGTATCGGTGCGGCTTGAAAGGGATCCCTCGGCGCTCACGCGCCTCGGGATGACCCGCCGCGAGAGCGGCGGGTCACTTCTTCAGATACTCCGACGGCATCGTGTTCGGCAGGTACTGCGGCGGGATCGGATTGTCGGCGCGCTCCGTGTCCCACGCGCAGGAGGCGATCCACCACCGATGCCCGTCGTTGACGAGCTGGATGCTGTTGATGCCCCGCACGAACGGCTTCTCGTCCGAGGGCGCGCGGCGCGATTCGTAGGTCGAGAAGACCTGGCAGACGTTGCCGAAGCAGTCGGTCCGCCGCGAGATCTCCTTCTCGAAGAACGACGTCGTTTCGCCCTTCTGCTTCGCCCCCGCGACCGACTCCTTCACGCGCTGCTCGAAGCCGTCGACGTCGAGCACCGTGAACAGGTCGCTCCGCGGATTCTTCGGGGGAATGAGCATGCCGACCTGTAGGAAGAGGTTGCGCATGCGCTCCCAGTTCGGCTGGGACGCCTCGTCGTGGGAGACCGAGGCGTAGAGAGCGGCGAGGATCGCGTCCACGGAGGCGCCGTCGGCGTCGGAGGCGACCGAGGGGCGAGCCCCCGCGGGCGGGCGGGTCTGAGGCCGTGAAGTCTGCGCGCCGAGCGGCAGGGCGACGAGGAGGACGCCGAGAAACGAGAGTTTCTTCATCGAGATCTCCTCCTTCATGGGTCCGACAGACCCGCTCATCGTATTTCAGTCGCGAGCAGGTCCGGCGGAATCGGTTTGTCCGGCCGCTCGGCATCCCAGACGAGCGCCGCGATCCACCAGCGCCGGCCGTCGTCGACGAGCAGGATCGAGTGGACGCCGCGCGCAAACGGCGGCGCCTCGTGCGGCGACCAGCGCGTCTCGTAGGTCGAGAAAACCTGGCACAGGTTCCCGAAGCGGTTCTCCCGCCGGGCGATCTCGCGCTCGGTGAATCCGAGGCGCTCCCTTCGCTCGCGGCGGCCCTGGATGTACCGGCGGATACGGGCCTCGAACGCCGCCGGATCGAGGACGGCGATCTCGGCGGCTCCCGCCGCCATCGGGGGCACGATGCGAGCGTCCGGCAGGAAGAGCGCGCGCAGGCGCTTCCAGTTCGGCTCGTACTCCGGGCCGTGGCTGACCGAGGCGTACAGCGCCGTCACTGTCGCGTCGACCGAGGACCAGTCGGGCTGGACGGCGAGCGGCGGCGGCGGCTCCTTCCAGGGCAGCGGCGTCGGTGTCGACATCGGACCGGGCTTCCGGTTTGCCGCCGCCGTCTGCGCGAGGGCCCGGCCGACGCGATTCGCGATGTCGACGGGGTCCACCGGCTGGGCGCCGGCGGCAGCGGACGCGAAAAACCCGAGGAGAACGATCCGGCGCATCGATCAGTTCCGGCGCGCGAGCCACCCGTCGAGGGAGAACCGGTCCGCCTCGCGCGGCACCATCAGCACGAAGAGGAGCAATGCGAGCCTCGGGATCACGTGCGTGTGGAACTCATAGAGCGGCTCCTTGAGCAAGTGCCCGAACGTCACGATCAGCAGCACGGCGCCGAGCGCGACGAGCGCCTCGTCCACCCGCCAGCCCACGAGGACGAGAAAACCGGCGACGAGCTCGACGAAGGGAATCGTCAGTCCCGTCGCCCAGAGGGACCACGCCGGCAGGAACGTGTCCGCGTACGGGTCGACGAACCACTTGTGGGCGTGGCCGGCCGGCGTCAACGAGAAGACCTTGTAGACGCCCGCCATGAAGAAGATGAGCCCGAGCACCCCCCGCGCGAACAGCACCGCCCAGGCGCGCCGCGTCGATTCGGCCATCGACCCTCCTCCTCGGGGATGCCGGCGCCGCCGACTCCGGTAGACTCCGCTGCCGTCGCGGCCCGGCGCCGTCCCCGGAAAACGATACGCCCATTGCCGCGGGAGGTCGGATGGACGCGCCCGATTCGAAGTCGCTGCCCGAAAACGCCTACCGGCCGCTCGCACCGGGCGAGGTCTACCGTCCGGTCGTCCCGCCGGCCTCCACGCCGCCCGAGACGACCGCCCGCTCGATCGTCTGGGGCCTCTTCCTGTGCGCGGTCTTCACCGCCGCCTCCGCCTACTCGGGACTCAAGGTCGGCCAGGTCATGGAGGCCGCGATCCCGATCTCGATCCTCGCGATCGGCCTCGCGCGCGTCTATTCGCGGCGCTCGAGCCTCCTCGAGAACGTGATCATCACCGGCATCGGCGGCGTGTCGGGCGCGGTCGTGGCCGGCGCGATCTTCACGCTGCCCGCGCTCTACATTCTCAAGCTCGATCCGAAGCCGTGGCAGACGATCTTCATCTGCCTGGCCGGCGCGTGCCTCGGCATCCTGTTCCTCATTCCGCTGCGCCGCTACTTCGTCCGCGACATGCACGGCCAGTTCCCGTACCCGGAGGCGACCGCGATCACCGAGGTCCTGATCACGGGCGAGAAGGGCGGCTCTCAGGCGAAGCTCCTCCTCGAGGCGACGGGGATCGCCGCGATCTACGACTTCTTCGTGACGACGTTCCAGGTCTGGAGGGAGACGGTCGACTTCCAGTTCATCCCGGCGATGAAGGAGGTCGCCGACAAGGCGCGCGTCGTACTGCGCATTGACGCGATCGGGTTCATCCTCGGTCTCGGATACGTCATGGGGCTGCGGGCGTCGACGCTGCTGTGCGCGGGAGGCGTGCTGTCGAATTTCGTGCTGGTGCCTCTCGTGTGGAAAATCGGCCAGCACGTGCCGGCGCCGATCTACCCGGCGCCCATGCCGATCTCGGAGATGAGCGCGGCCCTGATCTACCGGTGGTACGTGCGGTACGTGGGCGTCGGCGCGATCGCCACCGCCGGAATCTTCGGCATCCTGAAGTCGCTCCGGATCATCGTCGGGTCCTTCTCGATCGCGGCCAAGGCGTTCCGGCACGGGGAGGGCGAGGGACTCGAGCGGACCGACCGCGACATCGCGATCACGCGGATCCTCGTCGGCGTAGTGGTGTCGGCCGTGGCCGTGGCGATCTTCCTCGGCAACCTGGGCGCGACGTCCGTCGTCCTCCTCATCGGCCTCGCGCTCGTGCTCGTGTTCTCCTTCTTCTTCACGTCGGTCGCGGCGAACGCCATCGCGACGACGGCCCGCAATCCCGTGTCGGGGATGACGATGCTGACCATCATCATCTCGTCGGTCATCCTGCTCGAGTTCGGCGTCTCCGGCCGGACGGGAATGTTCTTCGTGATGGCGATCGCCGGGATGGTCTGCACGGCGCTCTCGGTTTCGGGCCAGACGATCACGGACCTGAAGACGGGCTACTGGCTGGGATCGACCCCGGCGGCGCAGGAGCGCGTCAAGTTCTACGGCGGGATCGTTTCCGCGGTGGTGGTCGGCCTCGTCATCGTCGCGCTCGCGCAGACGTTCCAGTTCGGCGAGGCGGCGCCGGGAGACGCGCGGCCGGTTCTCGTCTCGCCCCAGGCGTCGATCATGAAGGCGCTCGTCGAGGGATTCATGAGCCGGCAGCCGGTGCCGTGGGTGCTCTTCGGCACCGGGGCCGCCGTCGCGGTGATCATGGAGATGCTCGGGGTTCCGGCGCTGATCGTCGCGCTCGGCATGTACCTGCCGCTCGAGCTCAACTCGGGTGCCCTCGTGGGGGGATTCATCGCGCACTTCGTCGCGAAGCGCTCCGAGCGCGTCGGCGGCGCCGCCGGGGCATCCATGCGCGAGCGGGCCGTGATCATCGCCTCGGGCCTGATGGCGGGCGGCGCGCTCGGAGGACTGTTCGGCGCGGCGCTGCGGCTCTTCGGCTGGTATCGCGAGGACCGGATCAAGCTGCCGTTCTACGACAACGATCCCGTGTCTCAGATCGTCAGCTGCGCCGGCTTCGTGGCGCTCTGCCTCTACCTCTGGTTCGGCGCGATGAAGAAGGAGAGACCGGCCTGATCTCGGACCTCGATCGGAGCGTCGCCACGGCCCTCCTGGGGCTCGACGCCCTCTGGGGCGGCGACGTCATTAACCCGTCGGGCACGGCGCGAGCGATCGTCGATTCCTGGTTCTCGGACGTGCCGATGCCCGAGGCGTACACGCATCCGGCGGCGGCGAAGCTGCGGCAGACGGGCGGCGTGGCCGCGAAGGAGCCGGACGCGGCCGCCGTCGACGCGTACCTCGCGGCGATCGACGTGCCGGCGGCCATCGCCGCCGTCGCGGCGGAGGGCCACCGCCAGCCGGGGCTCCGCGGGAAATTCTTCGACGGGCTCTCGGAGTGCCTCTCGGCCATGTGGGACCTCTCGATGGAGATCCTGGGCCGCGGTCCGGCCGTCCCCTACGCGCGCTGCGTCGTTGCGGCGACGGGGCGCGAGCCCGAGCCGTCGCGACCCGGGGAGAAGCGGCGGCGTCTCGCGGAGCTCCTCGCGCGCGCGGGCCACCCGTCGAAGACGGACGCGGAGCTGCTCGCCGCGGTCGACGCCTGGCGGCGCGAGCGGATGGTGCCGGCGAAGTCGATCTCGACGCTCGCGAACGCGTTCATCGCGCGCTTCGACGCCTTGACGACGAAGCACCTCGCGCCGCACCTGCCCGAGGAGGTGCGCTCGGTCCCGCGCTCGAACATGACGTTCGTGCCGATTCAGGACGCCTGGTTCTCCGGCTTCATGAGCTACGTGGGCCGGGCGCGGAACCCGGACGGGTCGCCGCAGTACGAGGCGACCTACGAGATCAACGCGTCGCTCTCGATCAGCGTGCCGGAATTCGAGCAGCTCGTCGGGCACGAGGTCGTGCCGGGACACGTGACCACGTCGGCGCTCGTGCAGGGCCTCTACGTCCGCGGGCGCGTCGGCTTCGAGTCGACGATCCTCGCGATGAACACTCGGTGGGGCACGCTCGCCGAGGGCATCGGCAACAACGCGGTCCTGATCGCGCTCGGCCTGACGGAGGTCGAGCAGGTGCCGGACGCCGACCTCCAGATCGGCCTCTGGCTCGCGCATCTGCAGGACGACGCGAAGAACCAGGCGTCGTATCTGACGTGGGGCGAGGGGATGCCCCAGGCCGAGGTCGCGTCGGCCGTGCGTCGCGACTGCCTCGTGTCCGAGGAGCGGGCGGGCAAGTTCGCCGGCGCGTGGGGAAGGCACCCCCTCTTCGGCCGGATGAACCTGCCCGCGTACCGCGCCGGGACGGAGGTGGTCGCGGAGCTGAGGCGCACGCATCCGCCGGAGAAGGCGCTCCCGGCGATCTACGGCTGCCGCGGGCTGGTGGACGTCGTCACGGTCGCCGAGGCGGCGGAGTAGTCCCTCTCTCCACCTGGCTCGAGTGGGCGAGGACGCCGCCGAGCGAGCGCGCCTCCGGCGCGTAGATCCACATCACGACGCCGGTGGCGCCGAGTATCAGCGCGGTGAAGAAGAAGGGAAGCAAGGTCTTCTTCAGCGCCGTATCAAGCCACGGATGGGGGATCCTCCCGAGGCGTCGATACAGTGCCGCGCTCAGGCCTCCGTCGAGCAGGAGCTCCGCGAAGAGCGAGGGAGCGGTGACGACGATCCAGATCGAGGTGGCGAGGAGCAAGAGCGCCGCGATCGCGAGGACGATGACCATGGCGCCCTCGTCCACGTCGAAGGAGAGATCGAGTCCGTCCCAGTCGGAGCTCGACGGCGGCACCGCGGCGGCGACGCGGGGGCCCTCCCACACGCCGGAGGCGCCGCCTCCTCCGAACCTGCCGCCCCCTCCCGAAAAAACGGAACCGCCGCCGGAAGTCCCTTCGGAACGGGGGGGGCCCCAGTCGAAGCCGCCGCCGGAGAATCCGGAGTCGCCCGCCGCCTTTCGGGGCGCCGCGCCGGCCGGGTCGAACGACGGCCCTCGGTCGAAGTCCCTGGCGACGAGTTCCGAGTAGCCGGCGTCGCGATCGCGCCGGCGGCGTTGGCGGATCCAGCCGTAGAGGAGCGCCAGGAAGACGACGTAGGCGAACGACACCGCGAGCACGTAGCGGAGCGGAATCCACTCGAGCCCGAGGTGCAGGAGCGAGACGGAAGCGAGAAATCCGGCGCCTCCGGAGAACGCGACGAGGGCGGCCATCTGCAGCCGGGGAGACTCGTAAGCGAGCAGCCAGCCGCGCAGGCGCTCCTTGAAACGCCGGCGCAGCACCATCTCGGTGAACGTCTCGCGCATCGTCGGCCTACGCGCGGTCGAGTCCCCGGTCGTCCCAGCTCACCGGATCCTCGCGCGGCTCGAGGTGAGTGAAGACGTGCGCGTCCGGGAGCGCCCCGCGCACGGCCGCCTCGATCTGCTCGCAGAGGTCGTGGCCCCGCTGGATGGTCCACTCGCCGGGGGCGAGCACGTGCATGGTCACGAAGCGCCGCCGGCCGGCCACGCGCGACCGGATCGCGTGGAAGAGGATGCCCTCCTCCTGGAACGGAATGAGAGCTCCGGTGACGCGGCCGCGCTCGTCCTCGGGCAGGGCCGTGTCGAGGAGGCCGTGACTCGTCTCGCGGACGAGCCTCCAGCCGGTCCAGACGATGTTGACGGCGACGGCGAAGGCGATGAGCGGATCGAGACGCTGCCAGCCGGTCAGGGCGACGAGCGCGATGCCGAACACGACGCCGACCGAGGTCCAGACGTCGGTCATGAGGTGATGGGCGTCGGCCCGCAGGGTGATCGAGCGGAGGCGCGCGCCGGCGCGGAAGAGCACCCACGCGACGCCGCCGTTGATCGCGGACGCGGCGGACGCGACGGCGATGCCGATCCAGGCGTCCTCGATCGGCTTGGGGCTCTGCCAGCGCTCCCAGGCGGCGACGGCGATTCCGAACGCCGCCGCGAGGATCAGGAAGCCCTCCGCGCCGCTCGAGAAGTACTCGGCCTTGGAGTACCCCCAGTCGTGGGTCGGCGAGGGCGGACGCTCCGCGACCGTGAGCGCCCACAACGCGATCAGGGCGGCGGCGAGGTTCACGATCGACTCCGCCGCGTCCGAGAGGAGGCCGACCGAGCCCGTCAGCCTCCACGCGAGGCCCTTCATCGCGATCGTCACGAGAGCGGCGGCGATCGAGAGCAGCGCGTAGGAGCGCGCCGACCGTGGCGCGTCGGTCATCGCGCGGCTTCGCGGTCGAGCGCCTCGAGCGCGCCGGTGAACAGGGAGTCCGCCTCTTCGCGGCTGTTCCCGATCGCCGTCAGGCCCACCTTCCCGTACTGCGACAGCGCGCCGATCATGTGGAACAGCGCGCCCGTCTCCGTGCCGTGGCTGTAGTGGAGCCGGTTCATGGTCGTGATGTCGATCAGGTCCTCGGGGCAGAGCCCGCGGTAGGCGTCGGAGCGGAGGTTGTCGGTCGAGCGGTAGAACTTGGGCGATCCCGTCGGCGAGAGAAACAGCCCCGACTCCTCCTCGAGCTTGCCGCCCGTCAGGAACTGCAGCGCGAGGAAGGGATGCGTCGTGCCTCCCATCCGCAGGTTGATCTCGAGGGCGAAGACCTCGGGGCCGCCGCCCCGGACGCCGCCGACGAGGAAGTCGACGCCGAAGCGGCTCACGACGCCGCGACGCGCGAGGACCTCGCCGACCTTCCGCGCGGCGGCCTGGATCTGCCGGCGGTACGCGGCCCGCGCGGGAAACCGGCACCCCTGGTAGACCTGGTACGTCGGCCCGCCGAGGATCTGGTCGTGCGTCGAGATGAGCGCAACCTCGCCCTGCGGATCGATCCGGAGCTGCACCGACGGCGACGCGCCCTCCGGGTACTCGAGGAACTCTTCGACGACGCCGCCCATCTCGGCGAACTTCGCGAGGTAGCGGGGCGGGTTCTCGTTCGGCACGGCGAACGTGATCGCGTGCAGAGCCTGGCGCAGCGCCTCGCGGTCCTCGGACTCGGGGTAGCGGAAGATCGCGTTGCCCTCTCCGGAGAAGCTGTCGTCGAGCTTCAGGATCGCGCGGGGCAGCCCCGGCGAGAGACGACGCAGGTGCGCGAGCGCGTCGACGACGTCGTCCTCGGAGCGGAGGTCCTCGAAGCCCTGGGGGCACGGGACGCCCGCCTCGCGGAAGATCTTGCGGCTTCCGGACTTCGTGCCCAGGCAGGAGAGCGCCGGGTCCGCGCCGTTCAAGGGGATGCCGAGGAGCACCGACAGCTTGCGCTCGAGCGGAGTGGAGTTGAAGACCGTCATGAACGCGCGGTCGGGATCCGGGATCCCGTAGCGGATCCGCTGGATCAGGCGCGGCCGCTCGAGGATCTTCTCCGTGAGCGAGCGCGGCGAGGCGTCCTGCGCGCAGAGGAGCGTCAGGCGCGCCCGGGCGTGGCTCGCGGGGATGCCGGCGAGGAGCTGGAAGTAGTACTCGAGGATGAGCGGGTGCACGGGCTGCGACGTGACGTACACCATGCGCGCCTGGGGATTGCGCAGGCGGATGAGCAGGAACAGCAGCCTCTCCTCGTAGAAGCTCGCCGCGTCGAGCTTCGAAAGCTCCGACTGGTCGAGCGTCAGCGACGGGATCACGACCGACGTGTAGGGCTCCTCCTCGCGGGCCGAAAGCGCATTCCAGAGCTCGGCCAGGCGGGGCTTCAGGCGCTCGAATTCCGCGATCTCGACTTCCGGCGTGAGGTCCCGGGGGAACGGGGGCTTCGGGATCACGACCGGATTCTAGTCAACGGCCGCGGAGTCTTCTGGTGCATTCGACCCAGATAGACTGCGCGCCGTGAACCGGGAGCGCGCCCACGACCGGGGGGACCTGAAGCGGATCGCCCGCGAGGCGATGGTCGAGAAGGGGCTCGAGCCAGACTTCTCGCGCGACAGCCTCGCCGAGCTCGCCGCGATCCGCGCCGCCGCTCCCGTCGACGTCTCGGGAGCCCGCGACCTGCGCGACCGGCTCTGGGTCTCGATCGACAACGACGACTCGAGGGACCTCGACCAGCTCACGGTCGCCGAGCCGCTCGACGGCGGTGCGGTCAAGATCCTCGTCGCGATCGCCGACGTGGACGCCCTCGTCGCCAAGGGCACCGCGCTCGACGGGCACGCGCGCACGAACACGACCTCCGTGTACACGGCGGCCGAGATCTTTCCGATGCTGCCGGAGAAGCTGTCGACCGACCTGACCTCGCTCGGCGAGGGGGAGGATCGGCTCTCGGTCGTCGTCGAGATGACGGTCGGCGCCGACGGCGTCGTCCAGGGCTCCGAGGTGTATCGCGCCTCCGTGCGCAACCGCGCCAAGCTCGCCTACGACTCGGTCTCGGTGGGACTCGAGGGCGGGGAGTTTCCGGAGAGAGCGCGTGCCGTCGCGGGCGTCCCCGAGCAGCTGCGCCTGCAGGACGGCGTCGCGCAACGGCTGCGGACCCGCCGGTCGGAGCAGGGCGCGCTCGACCTGGAGACGATCGAGCCGCACGCCGTTTTCGCGGACGACGCCATCGTCGATCTGAGGCTGCAGGAGAAGAACCGCGCCCGCCAGCTGATCGAGGACTTCATGATCGCGGCGAACGGCGTGACGGCCCGCTTTCTCGCGGCGCGGAAGATCCCGGCGCTCCGGCGCGTCGTCCGATCGCCCGAGCGCTGGCAGAAGATCGTGTCGGTGGCGGCCCAGTACGGCGACCGGCTGCCGGCGGCGCCGGAAGTCGGTGCGCTCCAGGCCTTCCTCGTCAAGCGCCGGCGGGCCGATCCCGTCCGCTTTCCCGATCTCTCGCTCGTGATCGTGAAGCTGATGGGCGCGGGCGAGTACGTCGTGGAGAAACCCGGAGATGCTCCGATCGGCCACTTCGGCCTCGCGGTGCGCGACTACACGCACTCGACGGCGCCGAATCGCCGCTACCCCGACCTCGTCACCCAGCGGCTGCTGAAGACGGCGCTCGCGGGAGGCGCGCCGGCATACTCGGTCCCCGAGCTCGAAGGCCTCGCGTCGCACTGCACCGAGCAGGAAGACGACGCGAACAAGGTGGAGCGGCGGGTGCGCAAGTCGGCCGCGGCTCTGCTCCTCGAGAAGCGCGTGGGTCAGCGCTTCGACGGTGTCATCACGGGCGCCTCGGAGAAGGGAACCTGGGTGCGCATCTTCGAGCCGCCGGCCGAGGGCAAGCTCGTCCACGGCTTCGACGGGCTCGAGGTGGGCGACCGCCTGCGCGTCAAGCTGATCGGCACGGACGTCGAGCGGGGCTTCATCGACTTCGTCCGCGTCGGATAGAGTCGAAGCTTCCATGACGAGGGAGGGAGCGCATGCGGTCGGTTTCTGCCTCGGGGGCCCTGCTCGCCGGACTGCTCGCGGCGGCCGCGGGGGGCGCTGAGGTGGCGCCGAAGGCGGCGCCCACGGTCGAGGAGGCCACGGCGTTCGTCCACGACGCCGAGAAGGCCCTCCTCCAGCTCTGGATCGAGCAGAGCCGCGCCGACTGGATCAAGTCCACGTACATCACCGACGACTCGGAGATCCTGGCCGCCCAGGCTGCGGACCGCACGATCGCGGCCACGACGCGGTACGCCCGGGACTCGGTGCGGTACGACAACCTGAAGCTGCCGGACGACACCGCGCGCAAGCTGAAGCTCCTGAAGCTCTCGATGACGATGCCGGCGCCCTCGGATCCCGCGGAGCGCGCCGAGCTGACGCGACTCGCGACCGCGATGGAGGGCATGTACGGCAAGGGCAAGTACTGCCCGACGAAGGACCGCTGCCTCGACCTCGAGGACATCACGAAGATCATGGCGACCTCGCGCGACGCGCGTGAGCTGCTCGACGTGTGGACGGGCTGGCACGCGATCGGTGGCCCGATGAAGAAGGACTACGTCCGCTTCGTCGAGCTGTCGAACAAGGGGGCGCGCGAGCTCGGCTTCAAGGACACGGGCGCGATGTGGCGCTCGAAGTACGACATGACGCCGGAGGCGTTCTCGGCCGAGCTCGACCGGCTCTGGGAGCAGGTCCGGCCGCTCTACCTCTCGCTCCACGCCTACGTCCGCTGGAAGCTGCGCGAGAAGTACGGCGACGCGGTGCCGGCGAACGGCCCGATCCCGGCGCACCTGCTCGGGAACATGTGGGCGCAGACGTGGGACAACGTCTACCCGCTCGTGGCGCCGAAGGACGCGGACCCCGGCTACGACCTGACCCGGATCCTGAAGTCGCGCCAGACCGACCCGCTGCAGATGGTCCGCTACGGCGAGGGCTTCTTCTCCTCGCTCGGCTTCGCGCCGCTCCCGAAGACCTTCTGGGAGCGCTCGATGTTCACGAAGCCGCGTGACCGCGAGGTCGTCTGCCACGCGAGCGCCTGGGACATCGACTTCGTCGACGACCTGCGCATCAAGATGTGCATCGACATCACGGCCGAGGACTTCACGACGATCCACCACGAGCTCGGCCACAACTACTACCAGCGCGCCTACGACCGGCAGCCGGCGCTCTTCCGCGACAGCGCCAACGACGGCTTCCACGAGGCGGTCGGCGACACGATCGCGCTGTCGGTCACCCCGGAGTACCTCGTCAAGCTGGGACTGCTCGACCGCGCGCCCGACACGTCGAAGGACATCGGGCTCCTTCTCAACAAGGCGCTCGAGAAGATCGCCTTCCTGCCGTTCGGGCTCGTGATCGACCAGTACCGGTGGAAGATCTTCTCCGGCGAGATCACGCCGGCCCAGTACAACGAGGCGTGGTGGGCGCTGCGGCGGAAGTACCAGGGCATTGCTCCGGCCACTCCGCGCGGTGAGGACCTCTTCGACGCCGGCGCGAAATACCACGTGCCGGCAAACGTGCCCTACACGCGCTACTTCCTCGCCGACATCCTGCAGTTCCAGTTCCACCGCGCGCTCGCGAAGGCCTCCGGCTGCAACGGGCCGCTCAACCGCTGCTCGATCTACGGGAACAGGGAGGCGGGCCGGAAGCTCCAGGACATGCTCGCGATGGGCTGCTCGAAGCCGTGGCCCGACGCCCTCGAGGCGATCACCGGCCAGCGCCAGATGGACGCGACCGCCATCCGCGACTACTTCGCGCCGCTGCAGAAGTGGCTGGACGAGCAGAACAAGGGAAAGCCGATGGGGTGGTGAACTCGGCGCGGGCGGGGACAAGCCCCGCCCCGACCCGGCGCAGGGACCTTGCGGTGTAGGGGCGGCCCTTGCGGCCGCCCGCCTCAGTACCTCAAACGAGCGAGCGTCGCGCCGCCGCCTGCCTTCGGCACGACGACGAACAGGTTGTCGTACTCGTTGTCGCCGAGCGCGATCTTCTCCTTGCAGCCGAGCGTCTCGAGCAGATTCGGAAGCGTGTTCGAGTGGCCGACGACGAGGACGACGTCGTTCGGGTGCGCCTTCCGCAGCGCCGCGACGAACGGACGCGCATCGACCTTGCCGGACATGCTCGCGCCCGTGTCGTAGAGCTCGACCTTCAGTTTGAGCGCGTCGGCGAGGGGCTGCACCGTGCCGCGCGTGCGTTCGGTGTTTGTCGAGTAGATCGCCGCGATTCCCGAGTCCTTCAGCATCGCCGCGAGCTTCTGCGCCCGCGCGCGGCCCGCTTCGGTCAGAAGCTGTTGCTGGTCCGCGGTCTTCTCGGCATGACGGACGACGAAGATCGCCTTCTGCGCCCGCGCGGCCGCCGGGACGAGCGCGACGAGCGAGACGACGAGGGCGATTCGGAAGGCGGCTTTCTTGTTCATACGTGAACCAATAGTCAGTTCGCCGGGATAGATTCCCGCAACGAACGCCCCCCGCGCGGCGTCTGAACTCCCGGACGCGCTTCGAGAGCGTCCCCGGAGGGCACGGGAAACCGGCAAACGTGGGCATCTCGCTGGAAACAAAGGAGCTCGCCCTGACGGGGACCGAAGATCGAAACGTGGACCCGGCGGCGCTGGTCGCGCTGTACGAGACGCACGGGGAGCGCATGAAGTCGATCGCCATGAACCTGCTCGGGCGGCGCGCGGACGCGGAGGACGCGGTCCAGGAGGCGTTTCTGCGGATGCACCGCGGCGCGTCGCGCTTCCGCGGCGGGGCGAGCCTGTCGACCTGGGCCTACCGCATCCTCGTCAACGCCTGCTACGACATGCTCCGCCGGTCGAAGCGGCGCCCGGAGAACCCCCTGCCCGACGAGGCCGCCCTGCCCGCGGGCCGTCCCGAGGACCATTCGCTCCGTCTCTCGATCGAGAAGGCGCTCTCGCGCCTCGACGAGCGGGAGCGGACCGCGTTCGTCCTCTGCGAGATCGAGGGCCTCTCCCACCGCGAGGCGGGCGAGGTCCTCGACGTCAACGAGAACACCTCGCGCACGCTCCTCTTCCGAGCGAAGCGCCGGCTGCAGAAGGACCTGCGTTCCGCCGGCGCGTTTCTCCCCGCGGAGGCTCCATGACGGCGAGCTGCCGCGACCTCGAGCGCGCTCTCTCGGGCGCCGATCCCGCGCTCCTCGCCGCGTTCGAGGAGCACGCGTCCGGCTGCGCCGCCTGCGCCCGCGAGCTCGCCGAGTGGCGGCGGATCGGAGAGGCCGCGCGCGAGCTCCGCCGCGAGTGGGAGTCGCCGGAGCTCCTGCCGCGGATCCGCCAGGCGCTCGCCGAGGAGTCGACGCGCGCCGGGTTCTCGGAGCCGGAACCGTCGGACGTTTCCGCGGGTCGCTGGCGCTGGGTGCCGGCCGCCTCGATCGCCGCGCTCTTCCTCATCGCCACCGCGGGCCTGTGGGTCTTCCGCAACTCGGGCGGACGCGAGCCGCTGACCGAGCACTGGAAGACGACGAAGGCGCCGATCCTGACCGACGCCGCGATCGGCGAGGTGGACAAGGCGGAGCAGGCGTACCTCACGTCGATCGACAAACTGTCGAAGCTCGCGGAGCCGGCGCTCACGAATGCCACGTCGCCGGTGCTCGTCAACTATCGCGAGAAGCTCACGGTGCTCGACGCGGCGATCCGAGAGCTCCAGGCGTCGGTGGACCAGAACCGCGGCAACACGCACCTGCGGCGGGAGCTCCTCGCCGTGTACCAGGAGAAGCAGCGCACGCTGCAGAGTCTGATGAAAGAGGTCAAGTCATGAGGCGTCGACAGTCGGGTCCCTTCGCGGCCGCGCTCGTCCTGTTTCTCGCCGGAGGGGCCGTGGCCGCGCTCGCGGAGGCACGCGGCGACTACGAGCGGGAATTCTCCAAGACGGTCGCCTTCAAGCCCGGCCAGCGGCTGGAGATCGAGCACAGCCAGGGCGCGCTCCACATCGGCACGCACGCGCTGCCCGAGGTTCGGATCCATGCGAGGATCTCGGTGTCCTCGTCCGACGAGAACTGGGCGCAGAAGTTCTTCGACGGAATCTCGATCGCCGTCGAGGAGTCGGGCTCCGCCGTCTCCGTCCGCACGAAGTACCCCGACGCGTCGGTCCATTTCTCGGGTCGCGGGCACGTCTCGTACGCCGTGGACATCGACATCACGATGCCCGAGACGATGCCGCTGACCGCCCGCAACAAGTTCGGCAACCTCGACGTCGCGGGGCTGAAGGCTTCCGCGGTCGTGTCCAACGCCAACGGCGAGGTCTCGTTCACGGACGGCAAGGGCAGGCAGCGGATCGAGAACGCCTTCGGCGCGATCACCGTCGAGCGCAACGCGGGCGACGTCGACGTCTCGGGCTCGAACGGCGCCGTCGTGGCCGACGGCATCGCGGGCGCCCTCTCGGTCCGCAACCGGTTCGGTTCCGTCCAGGTCAAGGGCGCGAAGGGTCCCGTGTCGATCAACGCCTCGAACGGCGCGGTGCTCCTCGACGACGCGCCGAGCGGCGACGTGACCGGCTCGTTCGGGCGCGTGGACGCCCGGAACGTGAGCGGGGAGCTCCGCATCCAGAACTCGAACGGCGAGGTCGTCGTCGCGAAGGTCGGCGGCCGGCTCTCCGTGCACAACTCGTTCGCGGCGGTCGACGTGTCCGACGTCGGCGGCGGGGTCGACGTCGCCAACTCGAACGGCGCCGTGCGCCTGCGCGGGGCGAAGTCGTCCGCGGTCCTCAAGACGAGCTTCGGCAACGTGGACGCCGTGGGCGTGCCGGGCGACGTCACGGCGGTCGCCGACAACGGCTCGGTGACGCTCTCGGGCTCCGGCGGCGCGGTCGACGCGCGAGCCTCGTTCGGAAAGATCACGGTCACCGGGGCGAAGAAGGGGGCCCGCATCGAGGGCAACAACAGCGCGGTCTCGGTGGCGGACGTGACGGGACCCGTGTCGGTCAACACGAGCTTCGGCCTGGTTGAGGCGGCGCGCATCCAGGGCGATCTCTCCGTCGACGACTCGAACGGGGCGGTGAAGGCGAGCGCGATCGGCGGCGGCGCGAGGATCACGACGTCGTTCGCCGGCGTCACCCTCGACGGCGCGACCGGGCGCGTGGACGTCGACAACCAGAACGGCTCCGTGGACGTCCGGGGGATTGCCGGCGGCGCGAAGTGCGCGCCGGTGTCGGTGAAGAGCTCGTTCGGGCCCGTCCGTCTCTACCTGCCCGAGGACGCCGCGTTCACGGTCAACGCCCACACTTCCTTCGGCAAGATCACGACGCAGCTGCCACTGACGATCAGCGGCTCGCCGTCCTCCGACACGCTGACGGGCCGCCTCGGCGACGGCCGCTGCCCGCTGACCGTCGAGAACTCGAACGGGTCGATCGAGCTCCTGAAGGGGAAGTAACGGGAACGACCCGCTCCGCCCCCCCGGCCTCAGCAGCTCGTGCCGGGCGACAGGAACCCGAGGGTCGTCGGCGAGAAGTTGCCGACGAGCGGGAGCACGACCGGCAGGTCGAGCGCCGAGACGCCGAACCAGCGCGCGAGCGTGCCCGCGTACTGCTCGACCGACGTCGTCGGGATCCAGCGGCCGCGGTCGTCGTTGGCGATGTCGTCGGGACCGCCCATGACGAGCTGCGGGAAGATCTGGCCGGTCGACGGATTCGGCACGCCGTAGAAGTCGCCGCCCGCGACGGCATTCCCGAGGACGAACTGGTGGCTGCCCCAGCCGTGGTCGGAGCCGACTGAACCCGCGTCGCCCGAGGGCCCGAGCGTGCGCCCGAAGTCCGACAGCGTGAACGTGACGACGCGGTCCGCGATGCCGAGCTCGAGCGTGGCTTGATAAAAGGCGCCGATCGCCTGCGACAGCTCGGTCAGGCGATCGGCCTGGTCGGTGAGCTGGTCCTGGTGCGTGTCGTAGCCGCCGGTCTCGACGTAGAAGATCTGGCGGTTCAGCGACAGCTCGGCCGACGTGAGGTTCAACTTCATGACCTTCGCGACCTGCTGGAGCTGGGAGCCGAGATCCGTACCGGGGAAGACCGTGGTGAGCGTCGGATCGACCGACAGCGCGGCGCTGATGTCGACGGCCTGCTGCGTCGTGTCGCTCGCCGCGGCCATCAGCATCGCCGTGCGGTCGATCGTGCGCGCATAGTCCATCGAGGTCTTGCGCGCGACGTCGCCGGGAGAGCCGTAGAAGCCGTTCAAGACCAGGACCTGATCGAGCGCGCCCGTGTCGATCGCGAGCGGCCTCTGGCCGGCGCCGACGCAGAAGCTGGATGCGCCCGCGATCGTCGTCACGGTCGGGAAACCGGAGCCGCCGTTGCAGGTGACCGTGTCGTCCGCGATGCGCCCGCCCCAGCCGGTGCCGATGCGCTGGTCGGCGCGCGCGGTCTGCCAGGCCTCGATCTGGTCCGAGTGGGAGAAGAGCGAGTATGGCGTCGGCAGCGAGTCGATGTTCGCCTGCGTGACGGGCACGACGAGCGGGCCGACGTTCGACACCACCGCGAGCTTGCCGGCGTTGAAGAGCGAGGCGAGGCCCGGGTAGAAGGTGACCGGGTCGTCCGCGAGGCTCGGGTGGACTCCGAAGGCGCGGCCGCCGAGGCTCGGCGGATTGTTCAGCGGCAGGAGGCTCCCGAGCGGGAGCTGGAGCCCGGAGGACTGCGGGCGCGCGACCGCGTACTGGTTCGTGTAGTACGAGTCGCGGGGCACCACGAGATTGTTCGAGTCGTTGCCGCCGTCCATGAAGATGCAGACGAGGGCGCGGTAATCCGTCGGCGCCTTCGGGCGGGCGTACAGGTTCATCAGGCCGAGCTTCCGGAGGCTCGCCTGGGCCGCCGCGGCCGAGAGGCCGGCGCAGGTCGTTCGGATCAGGAACTCGCGTCGGGACTGTTTCATGGCGCTACCTCTCGACCTGGTATTGCGACGACACGGCGACGAGGTACAGGGCCTGGTACGCGCGGTCGATCGGATCGGAGACGTCGTAGGCGCCGACGGCCGCGACGATCGAGGCGCGGAGCTCGTCGGACATCGTGCCGTGGAGGAGCAGGCGGTTGAGCCGGTCGACGAGGTTGTCGGCGCTCGGCGACAGCAGCATCAGCTCGGAGAAGTCGAGCGAGGTGCCGAGCGGGAAGTCGTTGCCCGGGTCGGCCGCGACGCCGCCCTCGAACGTCATCGTGTCCACGAAGTTCGCGCGCTTCAGCGACGTCTGCGAGTTCATGATGCCGAACTCGGGGCCGAGCACTCCGGCCGACGCCGGCGGCGCGAAGTAGCCCTGCGGGAAGTAGGAGAAGACCGTCGGCGGCTTCCAGATCTTCTGGCCCATGTCGCGGGCGAGGAACTCGAGGTTGCCGTCGGATTGAGCCGAGCGGTCGGCCGACATGGCGTGGAAGGCGCGCAGGACGTTGTTGACGTAGAGAGCCGGCTCGCGCAGGTGGCCGTACACGGGATCGGTCGGCTCGGTCCGCGCCTCGGGGTCGAGCAGGATCGCCTTGACGACCGCCCACAGCTTGCCGCGCACGCCCGTCCCGTCGTCGTTGAAGAAGCCCGCGACGCGCTCGACGTACTCGGACGAGGGGTTCGAGGTCACGAGGCTGTGGATCAGCTCGCGCGCGACGTAGGGGGCGACGTTCGGGTGCTGGAAGATCGCGTCGATCGCCTGGTTCAGGTCCTGATCGCCCGTCTGGCCGGCCGCGAGCACGACCGGGCCGCCCGGGAAGCCGTTGAAGAGCGTCTTCGCGTCGGTGTCGTGCAGGGTCGGGTCGAACGACATCGGGCTGACCCAGTCGTCGCACATGTCGGCCGAGTTGGGTGCGGGACATGTGACCTGGTCGACGTACCAGCCGGTGTAGACGCGCTTGAACTCGTCGATGACGGCCTGGTTGTAGGTGGGCAGCGGACCATTGGCGTCGTTCTGCGTCGTGCCGTCCTGGTTCAAGAGCTCGGTCCCGATCGAGAAGAGCTGCATGACCTCGCGGGCGTAGTTCTCGTTGGGGTCGTATTTCGTGGACGTGTCCATGTTCAGGTACTCGCCCATCGCCGCGTTCAGCGTCTCCTGGTAGAGGATGTCGCGGTAGTTGCCGAACGCGTTCAGATCGATCGCACGGAGATAGGGCGCGACCTGGAACGGATACGGCAGCGTCTCTTCCGAAACCACGACGAGCTTGTGCAGCCCCCAGGCGACGCGCTGGCGGAGCTGGTCCGGGCCGTAGAGCGCGTTGGTGAAGAAGCGGTTCTGCAGGCGATAGGACGAGTAGTTGTCGCGCTGGCAGTTGGTGTCGCAGGAGCTCGGGGTGTCGGGCGGCCAGAGCGGGAAGAGCGAGTTCGGATAGGTCGACGGCGCCGCCGCGTACTGCGCGGCGAGCCACGAGAGGACGCCCTGGCCGAGGACCGCGCCGACGTCGGCGTCCGTCGGTCCCCAGGTCGCCTGCTCGAGGAAGCGGATCGCCTCGGCGCGGTGGAACGTCTTCGTCATGAACACGGCCATCTGTCCGCGCGTGACCGAGCTCGCCGGGCAGTAGGACGTGCCGCCGCATCCCGCGGTCACCGACAGGCGCGCGAGCTCCTCGATCCACGGCGCGAGCGGCATCGAGGTCGGCACGTCGGAGAAGACGCCCTGCGCCGGCGGCGGCGCGTAGCTGGTGCCGTGGTAGACCTTGAGGAGGAAGGCCGCCATCTGGCCGCGCGTGATCGGGTTGTTCGGGCAGTAGCGGAGCGGATTCGTGGCGCAGCCGCCCGTGATGCCCTCCGCGTAGAGCTCCTCGATCCAGTCGGCGGCGAAGTCCGAGGCGCCGACGTCGGCGAAGATCGTGCCGCTCGCGGGCGGCGGCACGTACGCGGCGCCGTGGCCCGCGCGAAGGAGGAAGACGGCCATCTGAGCGCGGGTGATCGACGACGTGGGGCAGTAGTTGCCGCCGCCGCAGCCCGAGGTGATGCCGTCGCGGACCATCTGCTCGACCGGCGCGTGGAACGGCGACGCCGCGGCGACGTCGAGGAAGTCGGCGAACCAGGCGCGCGGCAGGACGCTCTGAGCGCCGCCGCCGCCGTTCGTCACGACGAGGTCGTAGACGGCGCCTCCGGTGCGGGCCGGAGCGGTCACGCCGATGCGGGTCGAGCTCGTGACCGAGGCGCCCGCGTCCGCTCCGCCGATCGTGACCGTCGCGCCCGACTGGAACTGATTGCCGACGACCGCGACCGCGGTGCCGCCCGCCGCCGGTCCCGACGCCGGAGTCAGGTAGGCGGCGTTGTAGGTCGTGGACGCGGAGAGCAGACGCGCGGACAGCGCGGTCGCTGCCGTCAAAACGGCGGTTCTCGTGAGCGGCATAGACACCTCGTCCGTCGGGTTGCAGAAAGGTTATGCGGTCGCGACATTCCGCGCGACTGGCCGGATGGGCAACAGAAGGACAGGTGGGTGAGGGCGGGAGGGGATCCCTACCGCGGGTCCTCGTACTTCCGGAACCGGGGCTCGTCGGGAAGCTTCTGTGCCGACAGGAATACCCAGATCGCGAGGTTCAGGTCGGGCGTGAAGTTCAGGTAGTCGTGCGTGTGGTCGGGGATCTCCGTCAGCGTCACTGGGAAGCCCCGAGTCTCGAGGGCCCGGGCCGTCGCGCGGACGCTTTCCAGCGGGAAGAAGCGGTCCTTGGTTCCGATCCAGATCGCGATCGGAATCTTCCGGGCGGCATAGTCGAAAATCGTGAAGTACTTCGGATCGACCGCGCCGGCGTGGACGGCCGCGGCGGCGAAGTACTCGGACTCGAGGCTCGCCATCTGGAGCGCGAACACGGCCCCGGCGGAGTGGCCGAAGAGGTAGACGCGGCGCGGATCGACGGGGTGCCGCTCGGACATGGCCTTCACGACGTCCTCGAGCAGCCGGGGCCCGTCCTGCGGCGAGGCCCAGTGCACCGCGTCGGTCGAATCGGGGGCCGCGACGAGGATGCCCTCCTTCTCCGCGACGGGCTTCCACTTCTCGACCATGGTCTTTCCGCTGCCCCCCGAACCGTGGAACGCCACGACGAGCGGGGCCGGGTGCTCCGCGGAGACGCTCGACGGCGCGAAGACGAAGACCGTCCGCTCCTTCCCGCGCGAGAGGACCGTGGTCTTCTCGACCGTGGCGTCGGCGGCGCCGGCCCACGCCGTGATGCCGGCGAGGAGCACCGCGTCCGCCGCGAGGCGCCGGAGCACCGTCACCACCGGTGGTAAGCCGGGTGACCCTCGGGGACCGCGACGAACGTGCCGCGGCACGTGGCCGTCGTCTTGCCGTTCGCCTCGATCGAGGCCTCGACGACGGCGCGGTCGTCCCCGGACTCGACGACACGCGCGCGAAGCTTCAGCACCGCGTCCATCGGCGTCGGCCGGCGCAGCGTGACGTGGAAATCGGCGGTCACCGTCGAGGGCAGCGTCGCGGAGCCGGTGCGCTTCATCAGGTGCCGCGCCGCGGTCCAGTTGCTGTGGCAGTCGAGGAGCGCGCCGCAGATGCCCCCGTTGACGACGCCCTCCCACGCGAGGTGGTGCGGCTGCGGCCGCCACTCGCACACGACCTCGTCGCCCTCCTCGAAGCTCCGGATGCGGAGTCCCTTCTCGTTGGCGGGGCCGCAGCCGAAGCAGCGGTTGTTGGGCGCGTAGGTCTCCTGAAGGCTCTGCGGCATGGCCGCTATCCTCTCGCGCCCGGCCGGCCTCCGCAATCCGGCGCGTCGAATGCGGGCGCCAGGGTGAAGGGTTTCGCGAAGTAGACGTCTTTCCAGCAGGGCCGCTCGCGATCGAGCAGGAGCGCCTCGGCCGCGCCGTACGGATAGACGACGGTGCGGCGTGCCTCCGGGAGAGAGAGGTGCGCCAGCTCGTCCGGGATCGCTCCCCCGAGCGTTCGGGCGAGCGAAAGGAACGGAACGAAGCCCGGGAGGGCCGCGAAGTCCGGCGTCGGCCGATGGTGCGCCGCGGCCCACTCCGCGACCCGCACCTGCGTGTAGCGGGCGACGCCTTCCTTCCACAGCTCGAAGTCGAGGTACTTCAGGTCGTCGCCGGACAGCCGCGCCCGGAACGCGGCGCGGGCTTCGGCATAGTCGCGGAGGGAGCCTCCCGAGAGCGCATCGCGGAGCCTCGAGGACGCGGTCCCGTACGCCGCGACGACCGGCGGTGCGTCGTAGGGGAAGGGGAAGTTCAGCATCCACATGCCGGTCGTGTCGCCCCGGGCCAGGCCGAGCGCGGCGACCCTTTCGTAGAAGCCGGGCGCGGCCTCCTGGAGCTGATGGAAATGTTCGTGGAGGAGGGTCACGACCCAGTCGGTCGGAGCCGCCGCCGCCGTGAGCTCCGCCTGACCGACCACCACCGTCGACACGCCATCGATCGGAAAGGTCGCGAGGAGACTGGTCGGGAAGGTCCGGGGGCGCGCGAAGACCTCGGCGCCGAGGAGCGCGTCGCGCCCCAGCGGCCGCGCGCCGGCCGGCGGCGACGGGTGCCGGACGAAGAACTCGGTGTCCGGGGTCACGAGGACGAGGGAGAACGGCACGCGCGACCAGCCCGGCCAGATCGCGTCGCCGATCGCATCCGCCAGCCGGAAGGCCTCGGCGATCCGGACGCGGTCGGCCTGCGGCAGGGCCGGCGGCGCCGGGGGATCCGGCGGTGCGGCGGTCAGGCAGAGGGCGGCCGCGACGGCCTGGAAAGCGGCGGCCGATCGGGCTCGGAGCATGGTACTGGGTACGCGAGTCCGCGGCCGGAGTTACGGATGATGCGATTGGATCAGGGGCGGCGCGGGCGAAATCGGCGATAACGGGGACACGGTGATCGTCGAATCTCCGATCGAGTCCGCTTCCCGTGTCGCCACCGGTGCCGACCGCTGGGCCTGGTGGGACTGGTGGATGGACCGCAAGCGCCGGTGGGTCCGCGACGGCGACCGCCAGCTGGACGAGGGGCTCTTCCGCGCGATCGCCGCCGGCACCGGGCTTCCCCCGATCTACCAGCGCTCGAACTTCGCGTTCCGCAGCGTCCGCGACGGCGCCGACCGCTTCCTCGGCCTGACGAAGCGGGGCGAACGGCCCTTCGCGAGGATCTACACGCGGTTCGGCAATCCGACGACCGAGTACCTCGAACGCGTCCTATTCCAGCTCGAGGCGCACCACGTCGTCGAGAAGGCGCTGGCCGAGAACGAGCCCGAGGCGACGATCGGCGCGCTGATCTTCGGCTCCGGCATGGGCGCCATCTCGACGCTGGCCCTGTCGCTCGTGCGCTCCGGCGACGCCGTGCTCGCGGGCAGCCTGTATGGCTGCACGGACAGCCTCCTGCGCGCCCTCTCTCGGTTCGGCGTCGAGGCCGTCTTCTGCGACATGGGAGACCTCCGCTCCGTGCGCCGGGCGCTCGACGCCCACCCGAACGTCGCCGCCGTCTTTCTCGAGTCTCCCGAGAACCCGACGCTGCGCGTGGCCGACATCGAAGCCATCTCGCGGCTGACGGAGGAGCGCGGCGCCCTCCTCGTCGTGGACAACACCTTCTGCTCGCCATACCTCCAGCAGCCGTTCCGCCTGGGGGCCGACTTCGTCGTGCACTCGCTGACCAAGTACGTCAACGGCCACTCGACGTCGATCGCGGGCGCCGTGCTGGGCCCCTTCCGCTTCATGAAGGGCGACTTCTTCAACTGGTACAAGGATCTCGGCGCGACCCCGTCGCCTTTCGATTCATGGCTGAACTCGATGGCGATCCAGAGCCTCGCGATCCGCCAGAAGGAACAGTGCGCGAGCGCCGAGCGGATCGCCTTCTTCCTGAGACACCACCCGGCGGTTGCCGGGGTCTTCTACCCGGGCTTCGCCGACTTTCCGCAGGCGGAGCTCGTCCGGCGGCAGATGCGCAACGGCGGCGCGATCGTCAGCTTCGATCTCGCCGGGGGACAGGCGGCGGGCGAGCGCCTGATGAACTACTTCGCCCGGCGCGACACCCCGATGGAGCTCGCTGTCAGCCTCGGCTCCGCCATCTCCTACATCCAGCATCCGGCCTCGATGACCCATGCCGCCGTCCCGGAGGCGGATCGGCTGGCGCGGGGCATCACGCCCGGACTGATCCGGCTGTCCGTCGGATTGGAGGGACCGGACGTTCTGATGGATCACCTGGACCGGGGCCTCGCCCCGGCCTGATCGCCCCGTTTACCGGGAGAAACTCGGCCCCGGCCCTTTTCGTTAGAGAATAGCGTTGGAGGTATCCATGGGCACGCTCGAAGCGACGAAGACCGACGAGAAGACGACGAGCGCCACGGGCACCCGGGATGCGCTCACGGTCACCGACCACCGGACCGGCAAGACCTACGAGCTGCCCATCAAGAACGGGACCATCCGGGCGATGGACCTGCGCCAGATGAAGACGGGCCCGGACGACTTCGGTCTGATGTCCTACGACCCGGCTTTCCTGAACACGGCCTCCTGCACGAGCCGCATCACCTACATCGACGGTGACAAGGGCATCCTCCGCTACCGCGGCTACCCGATCGACGTCCTCGCCGAGAACTGCACGTACCTCGAGGTGGCCTACCTGCTCCTCCACGGCGAGCTCCCCAACAAGCAGGAGTTCGAGCAGTTCACCCGGGAGATCACGTACCACACGATGATCCACGAGAGCCTCAAGAAGGTGATGGACGCGTTCAACTACGACGCGCACCCGATGGGCATGCTCATCTCCACCGTCGCGGCCATGTCCACCTTCTACCCGGAGGCCCACAACGTCCACGACGCGAAAGTGCGGCAGAAGCAGATCCACCGGCTGATCGCGAAAATGCCGACGATCTCGGCCTTCGCTTATCGGCACTCGGTCGGCATGCCGTACATGTACCCGAACAACGCTCTGACCTACAGCGAGAACTTCCTGACGATGCTCTTCCGGACGCCAGCGGAGAAGTACGTGCCGAACCCGACGCTCGTCCGCGCGCTGGACGTGCTCTTCATCCTCCACGCGGACCACGAGCAGAACTGCGGCACACACGCGATGCGCGGGATCGGTTCCGCGCACACGGATCCCTACTCGGCCGTCGCGGGCGCCGCATCCGCGCTCTACGGTCCGCTCCACGGCGGCGCGAACGAGGAAGTCCTCAAGATGCTCCAGGAGATCGGGTCGATCTCGAACGTGCCGGCCTTCATCAAGGAGGTGAAGGAGGGCCGAGGCGAGAAGCGGCTGATGGGCTTCGGCCACCGCGTGTACAAGAACTTCGATCCGCGCGCGAAGATCATCAAGCGGATGGCGGAGGAGGTCTTCGAGGTCACCGGCCGCAACCCTCTCCTCGACATCGCGCTCGAGCTCGAGCGGATCGCGCTCCAGGACGAGTACTTCGTCAAGCGCAAGCTGTATCCGAACGTCGACTTCTACTCCGGCCTGATCTACGAGGCGCTCGGAATCCCGACCAAGGCGTTCACGGTGCTGTTCGCGATCCCGCGGACGTCCGGGTGGCTCGCGCAATGGCAGGAGATGCTCGAGGATCCGGAGCAGAAGATCGCGCGGCCGCGCCAGGTCTACCTGGGGCAGGGGGAGCGGGCGTTCGTGCCGATGGAAAGGCGCTGACCGGCTGATCCTCCTCGGCTCCCGGCTCCTCGCGGCGGCGATCGCAGCCGCCGTTCCGAACGCCGCTCCGCCGCCCGCGTCGATCGACGTCCCGGGCGGCGTCGTCGAGGTCGTTCTCGACGGGCATCCCGCGCTCGTGTCGGACGAGGAGCTCACGGCGTGGATCGCGTCGGCGGCGCGCGCCATCGCCGCCTACTACGGCACGTTCCCGGTCTCGCGCGCCATCGTGACCGTGCACGGCGGGGGGGGCGGAGGCGTCTCGAGCGGCCGCACGGTCGGCGTCCGGGGGACGGGCCGCATCGCGATCGCGGTCGGCAATGCCGCGACGCCCGCCGACCTGAAGACGAACTGGGAGCTCGTCCACGAGATGGTGCACCTCGCCTTCCCGTCGATGAACGACGCGCCCTGGATCGAGGAGGGGCTCGCGACGTACGTCGAGCCGCTCGTGCGCGCGCGCGCCGGCCTCGCGCCGGGCGCGGACATCTGGAGGTGGCTCGTCTGGGGCCTGCCGCGGGGTCAGGAGGCCCTCGCCGGCTCGGGCCTCGACGGCGCCCGGAGCTGGGCCGCGACGTACTGGGGCGGCGCGCTCTTCTGCTTCGACGCCGACGTCGCGATCCGAGAGAAGACCGGAGGGAAGAAGTCGCTCGACGACGCGCTCCGCGCGATCGTGCGCGAGGGCGGCAACGTCACGGTCTCCTGGCCGCTCGAGCGCACGCTCGCCGTCGGCGACCGCGGGACGGGGACGACCGTTCTGCGCGACGACTATGCCGGCATGCGGAGCCGGCCGCCGCGCGACGACCTGCCAGGGCTCTTCGCGAAGCTCGGAGTGAAGGGCGAAGGCGGCGAGAACGGCAGCCTCACATTCGACGACGGGGCTCCGCTCGCCGGGATCCGGAAGGGCATCACGACGGGCAAATGAGACCTCCCTCTCCCTCTGGGAGAGGGCCGGGGTGAGGGGCGTCCGGCTGCCACGTCCTCATTTCTCCCCCCACGTCGGAGCCGTGAGCTCCAGCCGCCATGGCGGTCCGCCGACGTAAAACGGACCCTCCATCTTGGCGAAGGTCGGCGCCTCGCCCTCGGTGATCCAGATCGAGGTGTCGGGCGGCTGCTTGCCGATGAGCGGCGCCACGACGCCGGCGACGCCGCGCAGGTCCACCTTGACGACGTACTTCGCGGCGCGCCGCGCGAGTCCGCCGAGCGTGTAGGAGTCGGCGCCCGCGGGGACGATGTCGAGGCCGATGAGGCGCGGCTTCGGCGCCGCGGCGACCATCGAGAGCGCGGCGCGGCCGCCCGGGGCGAGGTTCTTGATCGCGATGACGACGAGCCCGTTCGAGAGGTCGGGCGGCATGTCGAGGTGCTCGCTCGAGACGGTCTCCTTGCCCTTGTCGACGACGTGTGCGGTCACGGTTCCCCGTGGCACGTCGACGTTGACCTCGGACGGGTTCGGGAACGCGGGTCCCTTCTGAACGAGGCGGTAGTGGAGGAGCGCGAAGTGTCCGCGCTGCGAGAAGACCGTCGTCTCGTCCTGGAGGGAGCCGTCCTTGAAGCGAAGCTCCATGCGCGCGGTGACCTGCTCGCCCCGGATGGTCTGGAAGAGATCGCCGTCGGCGAGGAGCTCGCCCTCGAGCGTGTGCAGGGTCAGGAAGCCGTGCGTGATGCCCTCGGTGTACCGGACCGGAATCGGGTGGCGCGGCGGCGGCGCCTCCTGCGGAGCGACCGCGGCCAGGAAGGCGAGCAGCGCCTGGACGCGGGCCCTCCGGGTGGTGGTCATGCGCGCCCTGCCGATGCAACGACCGGGCCACGCGGCCCGGCGGCGGCTTCAGGATTCCGGCAGGTCGAGCTGGTCGCGCTCCCCGGGATCGGATGGCGGTTTCCGCGTCTCCGAGAGATTGTGTGCCGAGACGCCGAGGAGGCGCACCGGGCGGCGGCCCGCCTCCGTCTTCTCGAGCAGGCGCACGGCGCGTTCCGACAGCTCGTCGCCCGAGTGCGTCGCGGGCTCGTGCGTGTGGCTGCGCGTGATCGTGTGGAAGTCCCCGTAGCGCATCTTCAGGACGACGGTGCGCGCGTAGAGTCCCTTCTTCTCGAGAATCGCGGCGGTGCGCCGCGCCATGCGGTCGATCTCCTCGCGGATCGGCGGGAGGTCGGCGAGGTCCTTCGCGTACGTCTCCTCGCAGCCGACGGACTTGCGCTCCTGGTTCGGATCGACCGGCCGCTCGTCGTCGCCGAAGGAGAGCCGTCGCAGCGACTCGGCCCACTTGCCCACGGCTCCCTGCAGGACGTCGGCCGGCGCCGTGCGCACGTCGACCAGCCGCTCGATTCCGGCCGCGCGGAGCTTGCGCGCCGTGACGGGGCCGACGCCCCAGAGCGCGTCGACCGGGAGCCGCTGCAGGAATCCCTCCATGCGCTCGGGCGCGATCACGGTCAGGCCGTCGGGCTTCTTCCAGCCCGACGCGATTTTCGCGAGGAACTTGTTGGGCGCGACGCCGGCGGAGGCGGTCAGACCGGTCGTCTCGCGGATTCTCGACTTGAGGCGCCTCGCGACGTCGACGCCGAGCGGCTCGCCCCAGGCGTTCTCCGTGACGTCGAGGTACGCCTCGTCGAGCGAGAGGGGCTCGACGAGCGGCGTCACCTCGCGGAAGAGAGCGAAGACCTGCTGCGAGACCGCGCCGTACTTCTTGAAGTCCGGCCGCACGATGACGAGCTCGGGGCAGAGACGGACGGCGCGGGCCATCGGGATCGCGGAGCGGACGCCGAAGGTGCGCGCCTCGTAGCTCGCGGCCGCGACGACGCCGCGGCTCTCGGGGCGGCCGCCGACCGCGACGGGCCGGCCGCGCAGCGCGGGATCGTCGCGCTGCTCGACCGACGCGTAGAACGCGTCCATGTCGACGTGGAGGATCTTGCGGACCGCCACGGCGGAAGTCTATCGGTGTGGTAAGAGTGCGCGGCGATGACGGTGCTGCGGGTCGCGCCGGCGATCTTCGAGGCGTTTCCGGAGGTGCGGATCGGCGTCGTGGTCTTCGACGGCGCCCGCAACGACCGCGAGGATCCGGAGCTCGGGGCGCTCCTCGAACGGGAGAGCGCGGACGCCGTGAGCCGCCTGGGAACGACTCCCGTGGCCGAGCACCCGCAGATCGCGTCCTGGCGCGAGGCCTACCGCCGCTTCGGCGCGAAGCCGAAGGATCACCCTTCCTCGATCGAGAACCTGCTGCGCCGCGTCGCCAGATCCGGTCCGCCGCGCCGCATCCATCCGCTCGTCGATCTCTACAACGCCGTGTCGCTGCGCCACTTCGTGCCCGTCGGCGGCGAGGACCTCGACGCCGTCTCGGGAAACGTGGAGCTCCGCTTCGCGACCGAGGCGGAGCCCGCGGCTCGCCTTCTCGGCGAGCCCCTCGAAAGCGCCCGGCCGCCGAAGGCGGGCGAGGTCATCTACGCGGACGACGTCGGCGCGCTCTGCCGCAGGTGGAACTGGAAGGAGGCGGACCGTACGAAGCTGACGGAGAAGACGACGCGGGGCTTCCTCGTCGTCGAGGCGCTGCCGCCCGTCGGCCGCGCGGAGCTCGACGCCGCGCTCGCGGATCTCGCCGCGCTGATCGAGAAGCACTGCGGGGGACGAGTGCGGACGGGGATCCTGGACTCCCTCAACGCCGAGATGAGGCTCCACGAACCCCTGTAGGGGCGGCCCTCGCGGCCGCCCGCGGGCGGGGACGAGCGCCGCCCCTGCCAAGACGACGGCGATAGCCCCCTACGCGCCCGCGCCCTCGTAGTAGTCGAGGCCGGAGTGGTCGAGGACCTCTTCGCCTACGAGGATGCGCAGCGTGTTGGCGAGCTTCAGGTGCTGGACGAAGAGGTCGTGCTCCGGCTTCAGGTCCGGCCGCGACATCGGCGACTTGAAGTAGAAGGACAGCCACTCCTGGATCCCCGACAGCTTCGCGCGCGACGCGAGGTCGAGGAAGAGGAGCAGGTCGAGGACGACAGGCGCCGCGAGGATCGAGTCGCGACAGAGAAAGTCGATCTTGATCTGCATCGGCTGGCCGAGCCAGCCGACGATGTCGATGTTGTCCCAGCCCTCCTTCGCGTCGCCGCGCGGGGGGTAGTACTCGATGCGCACCTTGTGGAAGTAGTCGCGATAGAGCTCGGGGTAGAGGTCCGGCTGAAGGATCGCGTCGAGGACGGAGGCCTTGCTGACCTCCTTCGAGCGGAACGAGCCGGGGTCGTCGAGAACCTCGCCGTCGCGATTGCCGAGGATGTTCGTCGAGAACCAGCCCTGGAGTCCGAGCATCCGCGCCTTCAGCCCCGGCGCGATGATCGTCTTCATCAGGGTCTGGCCGGTCTTGAAGTCCTTTCCCGCGATCGGTACTCCCCGGGCGCGCGCCATGTCCATCAGCGCCGGCACGTCGACCGACAGGTTGGGCGCGCCGTTGGCGTACGGCGTCCCGCTCGCGATCGCCGCGTACGCGTAGATCATCGAAGGCGGAATGTCGGGCGAGTTCTCCTTCAGGCCCTTCTCGAAGGACTCGAGGGTCTGGTGGACGGGCTTCTGCTGCGCGTAGACCTCGGTCGAGCCGCACCAGACCATGACGGCGCGCGAGGCGCCGGAGGCCCTGCGGAACGCGGCGATGTCTTCGACGAGCTTCTCCGCGAGGTGCATCTTCGTCGGCGCCTTCTTGACGTTCGGGCCGTCGAGGTTCTTGACCCACTCGCGCTCGAAGACGGCGGGCATCGGCGTGACGTCCTCGAGCTCCGACTTCACCGGCGCGAGCGCTTCCGGCGTGAGCACTCCCGCCTTCCGCGCGGCCTCGTAGGCGTTGTCGGTGAAGATGTCCCAGCCGCCGAACGCGAGGTCGTCGAGGCCCGCGAGGGGAACGAGGTCCTTGATGAACGTGTGGCGCGGATGCGTGCGCTTGCCGAGGCGCAGCTTCTGCATCTGTGTCACGGAACCGAACGGCTTCGCGAGCCCCTTGCGGATCAGGTGGACGCCGGCAATCAGCGTCGTCGAGACCGCGCCGAGCCCCGGCAGGAGCACGGCGAGGCGGCCCTCCGGCGGGGCGATCTTCTTCGCCAGTTCGGGATAGAAGGACGTGCGGTCGTTCATGCAGCGCTCCGTGCGACGCGCCGGTCGTTCCACGCGATGACCAGGAGGGCGAGGAAGTACACCGGAATCATGATGGCCGAGGAGATGACGAACCAGTCGGCGACGCCGAAAATCGACATTATCAGAACGAGATAAATGAAATCCCGCCGCGACACGGCGTCGGTCAGACGCGACAGCAGGGTATCGGAGTGCGTCGCGACCGACGTATAGAGCGGCCCTTCCTTCGGCCCGGTCATCGTCCGGCGGTAGACCGTGTACGCGGAGGCGATCGTGGCGACGACCGCCGCGACGCCGCACCACGCGGGCCACGCCTGCCCGAGCTGCAGCGCGAGGCCCATGCCCATCGCGGCGAAGACGGCGACGTGGACCACGTTGTCGCCCCAGAAGTCGAGCACCCCGCCCCAACGGGACTCCTGGAACTTCAGGCGGGCGAGCTCGCCGTCGCAGCCGTCGATGATCGAGTGGAGCAGGAAGAGGATGCCGCCGACGACCTGCACGGACGGCCTCGAGGAGAGGAAGAAGGGCGCGCCGACCAGGCCGATCAGCACGGCAACGTAGGTCATCTGGTTGGGCGTCACCGCCGTGTTCGCGAGACGGCGGCTCACCGCGAGCGAGATCGAGCGGTCGAGGTGTCGCGACATGAAGCCCTCCTCGTCCTTGATCAGGCTTCGGAGGAGATGCTTTTCGGCGCGGGGCACGTCCGCCGGTCCGGTCACCGGAACGCCGGCCTCCGGGGCGCCGTCCGCGAGAGCGCGGAGGTCCTTCGCGTGGGCGACGACGTTCCACGGCAGGCGCACGGCGTCCGGAGGCGCCGCCGCGACCAGCTCGGCCCCCGCGCCGTCGAGAGCCGCGGCGAGCGCGGCGTCCGCTCCGGCGACGACCACCCGCGAGAAGCCCGCGCGCGGCGCGGCGAGCACGGTCCGTCGCGCGAGCGGCAGTCCGAGCAGCATCGTCTGCGGCGGGATTCCCGGACCGGACGGCGGGACCAGCGCGAGGACCGGCGGGCTCATCGCCGCGCGCCGGGTCCGACCGCGCGCTCGGCGGACATGGGCTCGCCGCCGCGACGGTTCGACTCCTGCGCGAGGGAGAGGACGTTGGCGCACAGCGCGGCCTCGGCGAGATTGTGCCCGCGGGAGCGGGGGCTTTCGATCTCGTTCAAGAACTCCGCGACGACGCCGCCGAACCAGTCGGGATGGTGCGAGCCGTCCGTCAGCGACGGGAAGTTCCACTCCTCGAGCGTGCGGACGCCGTCCTCGTCCTTCAGCGCCAGGCGGCCGCCGTCCAGGCAGAGCTTGCCGCGCGTGCCCGAGAGCTCCATGCGGTTGGCCCGCTCGTCGGCGGCCCAGGTGAGATAGATCTCGGAGGAGGCCGCGGGATGGAAGATCATCATCTCGACCGTGTCCTCGACGGGGTGCTCGCGATGCCGGCGCGTCGAGAGCCGCGCCGCGACGGTGCGCGGCGTCGTCGGCATCCACGCCTGCAGCACGTAGAGCGCGTGCCAGCCGTGGTCGGCGAGGATGCCGCCGCCCTCGGCCGCCGGCGCCACGCGCCAGTTGGCCATGCCGGCCGCGGCTGCCGCGGGACGGTCGCGGAGGGTCTCCCAGCGGCAGTGGCGGACCTCGCCGATCGCGCCGGAGCGGACGAGCTCGCCGACGCGCACGAGAACCGGAGCGTGCCTCCAGTTGTGCACCGTGAAGAGCGTCCGCTCGTGGTCCGCGGCGAGCGAGGGCAGCCCGCGCAGCTCCTCCGGCGACACCACCAGCGGCTTCTCGCAGAGGACGTGCAGCGAGCGGTCGAGCGCGGCACGCACGAGCCGGGCGTGCGTCGCCGGCGGCGTGCAGATGTCGACGAAGTCGAGCGTCTCCTCGTCGAGGAGCTCCTCGGCGGACTCGTAGAGGCGCGCCTCCGGGATCTCGGCGGCGGCGGCCTCGCGGCGCTCCTCGCGCGCGTCGGCCACGGCGACGATCTCCACCTCGGCGCGCTCCCGCCACGCCGGCAGATGTCCGTGCACGGCGACGTTGCCGGCGCCGAGAAGCGCGCCCTTTAGCATGGCGGGACCCCCTCTCCCTCCGGGAGAGGGCCGGGGTGAGGGGGGAGCATCGGCCCTGGTCGTCGCCTCAAGCGAGCTTCCATTCCTTCGCCACCGCGCCGAGCGCCTCGTCGAAGATCTCGAGACCCTCGAGCGCCGTCTCCTCGGTGATGTTCAGGGGCGGATTCAACCGGATCACGGGCGAGTACACCATCGCGACGAGCCCGCGCCGGAGGCACTCCTGGAAGAGCGCCTTCGTGAAGTCCTTCGAAACGAGCTCCTTGGTGCGGCGGTCCTGGACGAGCTCGATCCCGAGAAGGAGCCCCCTGCCGCGGACGTCGCCGATGATCCGGTGTCTTTCCTGCATCGCCCGGAGCTTCGCGAGCATCGCCGCGCCGACCCGCTCGGAGTTGGCGACGAGGTTCTCGCCGACGATGATCTCGAGGGCCGCGAGTCCCGCGGCGGAGGCGAGCGGGTTGCCGCCGTAGGACGACGAGCTCCCGGACGGGTTCGCGAACGGCTTCGCCTTCGTGAGGGCCTCCGTCGAGACGACGGCCGCGAGCGGGAAGCCGCCGCCGATGCCCTTGCCGCACGTCATCACGTCCGGCACGACGCCGTCGTGGTCGACGCCCCAGAAGCGTCCCGTCCGGCCGAAGCCCGTGATCATCTCGTCGGCGATGAAGAGGGCGCCGCTCTCCTGGGCGATCGCGCGGATCGCCGGCAGGAAGCCGGGCGGGGGGATGACGTTGCCGGCCGTGCCCTGCATCGGCTCGACGATGATCGCGGCGACCGCTCCGCCGGTCTGGTTCCGGATGACCCGGCGCGTCTCCTCGGCGCACGCGAGGCCGCAGTCGGGGTAGGTCAGGTGGAGCGGACAGCGGTAACAGTAGGCGTACGGCGCCGAGTAGGTCCCGGGCACGAAGGGGCCGAGCCCGTCCTTGAAGTCGCCCCACAGGAGAGGCAGCACCCCGCCCGTCTTGCCGTGGAACGCGCCGCTGTAACCGACGAACTCGAACTTCTTCGTGACCGACTTCGCGAGGCGGAACGCCGCCTCGACCGCCTCGGCGCCGCCGGAGAAGAGCTGGATGCGCGTCAGGCCCTCCGGCGTGACGCTGCCGAGCAGGTTTAGAAACTTCGCGCGAACCTCGGTCGTGAAGCTCCCGAACGTCAGCTTCGCGGCCTGCTCCTGGAGCGCCTTCACGTAGTGCGGGTGGCAGTGGCCGACGCTGCCGACCGCGATGCCGGCGATGAAGTCGATGTAGGAGTTCCCGTCCGCGTCGAAGAGGCGGCTGCCCTCGCCGCGGGCCATCGCGAGGCCCGCGTAGAGCGCGAAGGACTGGAGGCCGGGCGCCATGTGCCGGCCCTCGAGCTCGACGATCTCCTTCGAGCGCTCGCCGACCTCGAGACGCTTCCCGACGGTCTCGGTCATCGTGCCACCTCCCGGGAGGAGAACCGCGCCGCAAGAAGCGCCGCGATGTGCGCCGCGGCCGCGGGCCGGAACAGCGCGAAACTCGGCCACGCGTTCAGGTCGATGATCGTGAGGCGGCCGCCCTCGGACACGATCGCGTCGCCACCATACACCTCGAGCCCGAGCGCCGCCGCGGCGCGCGACGTCGCCGCCGCGAGCGCGTCGCGGTCGAAAGGATGGTTCGAGAGACGCTGGTCGCGGTGATAGAACCACTGGAACCACGACGGCCTTTCGCCCTCCTCGAGCCCGGCGATGCCGTAGAACTTCACGAGATCGCCCTCGACGTGTTCCTGGACGATCGCGCGCGGAATGCCGCGGGAAGCGAGCCGCGCGAGGTTCTTCTCGAGCGTGCCGGCGTCCCGGCAGTAGGCCACGTCGCCCTCGGCCGTCGCGTGGACGTCGCCGCGCTTGACCCAGCAGGGGCTCTCGAACGGCGTCGCGGCGGCCGTCTCGACCGGCCGCGTGCGGGGATACGGAACGTCGCCCGCACGGAACAGCGCGAGCGTCCGCTCGCGATCGGTGTTTCGGATTCCCGACGGCCGGTTCACGACCCGCGTGCCGCGCGACTCCCAGGCCGCGAGCTTCTCGACGACCGCCACGCGCTCGCACATCACGAAGAGGTGGGGAGGAACGGCGCCGAAATCGTCGACCTCGGGCAGCTCGTCCGGCGCCTTCAGCGAGACGGCGAGGCCGAGGCGCTCGAGCTCCGCCGCCGTGGCGCGCAGGATCTCGGCGTCGTCGGTCTCGCGGCCGGGCGAGTGCGCGAGCTCGCGGTAGATGCCCCAGCACTGGGTGGGCTTCCGGCTCATTGGTCTCCCCTCACCCCCGGCCCCTCTCCCGGCGGGAGAGGGGGGAAGCCGCGAGAGCCTCGGCCTCGGCGAGGTCCTCGACGCGGTCGACGTCCACGACTTTCGGAATTTCGACCGCGTGGATCTCCTCGCCGGACTTCGCGAGCCATGCGAGGAAGTCCCGCAGGCGCCCGAGCTCTCCTGGAATCGTCATCTTCCGAACTCGGTCGGGGAAAACGTAGATCCCCGCGGTGACCGCGTCGCCCGAGGTGCCCCCGACGACCGTCACGCGCCCCCCTCGGGAGGTCGTCACCCACAGGGGCTTCTCGTCGTCGACGAAGCGGGTCACGCCGAGGACCGTCGACGACGCCGGCAGCTCCCGCGCGCGATCGACGAACCGCACGAAGTCCTCGCGCGGCGCGTAGGCGTCCACCGTCGAGACCAGGAGCCGGCCGGGGGGCGCCTCCGCGAGCATCACGCGGAAGCTCTCGAGCGAGGAGCGCGTGGACTTCACGACGACCTTCGAGACGAGCCGGCCGAAGCGGGCGCGCACGAGGGCCGCAGCGTCCTTCTCCGCCTCGTTGAAGATCACGGCGGCCGATGAGATGCCCGCGGCCTCGAAGTTGCCGAGCACGTGCGCGATGAGCGGCTCGCCGCCGACTTCGACGAGGGGCTTCGGCACGCCGAGCGACTTCAGCCGCGAACCCTCGCCCGCGGCGATGACGGCCCCGCTCGAGAGGAGGCTCACGCGCGGGACTCCACGGAGACTGGGCGGGCGGTTTCTTCGACAGCCGGCGTTTCCTCGCCGCCGGTTTCGAGCACGTGGCGCTTCAACAGCACGACGAAGCCGGGGACGAGCCACAGGAGCTCGCGGCCGCGGCGCACCAGCGCGTAAGCGGTGCCGGGCGCCGGCGGCAGGCCGACGAGCGCGTAGACGCCGATCCGGACGCCCTCGGCGCTGCCGACGCGGCCGGGAATGAACAGGAGAATGTTGTTCAGGACCATCGCGAGCGACTCGATCGCGATCGCGGTCGGCCAGCCTCGCGAAGGGACGAGCAGCCGCAGGACGAGGTACGTCTCGAGAAGGCCGCCGCACCACCCCGCGAAGCACCAGGCGACGGCGATGCCGAAGTGGTCCGTCCTCTCGCGGTAGAACGCCCCGATCCGCGCGTCGAGGCGGCGCGCGGCGGGCTCGAGACCCCCGAGGCGCCGCAGGATGCGGACGCGCGCGAGCCCGGCGATGATTGGCGCAAAGGCCCCGCGGCGCAGTCCCACCGTCATGGTGAGCACCATCGCGCCGAGAACGAGGAGGCTCGCGAGCGCCGCGATCCGGGCGACCGCCGGCAGGTCGAAGCGGACGAGCGCGACGCCGACGCCCAGCGTCAGGAAGATCCACTGGGCGAGGACGTCGGCGTGGCGGTGCACGGCCACGGTCGCGAGGCCGTGCGAGAAGCCGAGGCGCTCCTTGACGAGCTCCGCCTTGACGGGCTCGCCGCCCACGCTCGTGAAGTAATTGACGGAGTCGCCGCCGAGGTACGCGGCAAAGAGCGCGCCGAAAGACAGGGGGCGCGGCCGCGGCCCGGTCAGCACCCACCAGCCCGCGGCGAAGGAGAGCTGGGCGAGCGCATAGAGCGCGACGAGCGCGGGGAACCACGGTCCGACCCGGGCGAGGTTCTCGAGGACGGGGCGCCAGCCCACCCGAACGAGAATCGCCGCGAGCAGGACGAGCCCTCCGAGGAAGAGCGCGACGCGCAAGACCCGGCGCCCGCGGCGGACCGGGCCGCGGTCGGTTGCGGACGATCGTTCGAGGGCCGCGTCGGGCGCGCCCGGCCGGTTCATGCGGGACTCCGAAACGTCAACGCCGGCGGCGGGTGTCTTACGAGACCCGGACCGGCAGGAGCGACTTGAGCTCCTGAGGCAACGGGAAGGAGACGTCCTCCTTCACCGTTTCGAACTCTTCCACCGAAGTGACGCCGAGGCGCTCGCGAGCGAAGGTGACGACCTCCTGGACCAGGATCTCCGGCGCCGAGGCGCTCGCCGTCAGCCCGAGCACCCGCACTCCCCGCAGCCACTCCGGCCGGATGTCGGCTGCCCGCTCGATCAGGTGCGACGCGACGCCGTTCGCCCTCGCCACCTCGCACATGCGGAGCGAGTTCGACGAGTTGGGCGCCCCCAGCACGAGGAGCATGTCGACGCGCGGCGCCATCGCCTTGACGGCGTCCTGGCGGTTCTGCGTGGCGTAACAGATGTCCTGCTTCGAAGGCGCTCTCAGGTTCGGAAAGCGGCGCTTCAGGACCGCGAGAATCTCGCGCGTGTCGTCGATGGAGAGGGTCGTCTGCGTCAGGTACGCGATCCGATCGGGATCGGGGACCGTCACCCTCTCCGCGTCCTCCTTCGTCTCGACGAGGCGGATCGCCGCGGGCGCCTCGCCGAGCGTGCCGACCGTCTCGTCGTGGTCGTGGTGGCCGACGAGGATGATCGTGTAGCCCTGACGGGCGTAGTGGATCGCCTCGAGGTGCACCTTGGTCACGAGAGGGCACGTGGCGTCGATCGTGCGGAGGTTCTTGTCGCTGGCCATCCGCCGGACCTCGGGCGCGATGCCGTGCGCCGAGTAGATCAGCGCCGCGTCGTCCGGCACCTCGTCGACCTCCTCGACGAAGCGGGCGCCTTTCTCGCGAAGCTCGTCGACGACGTAGCGGTTGTGGATGATCTCCTTGCGGACGTAGACGGGACCGTCGATGACCTGCAGGGCCTTCTCGACGACGTCGATCGCCCGGACGACGCCCGCGCAGAAGCCGCGGAGGCCGGCGATCAGGAGCTTCTCGACGTGGATACCGGAAAAGTCGTGCTCGGGGTTCACCAGGTCACGGTCTCCGCGAATTTCTTCTCGGTCCGCGAGCCGCCCGTCGGGGCGGCGGGCGAGCGGACGAGATCCGGGAACGCGGCGAGCGCCTTCTCGACGACGCCCTCGACGTCCAGCTTCAGGTTGTGGCGCTGCTGCGCCTGCGGGCTGTGCTCGATGAACTGATCGGCGATCGCGTGGACCCGCAGCCCGTCGGCGGGCAGGCCCGCCTCGTGGAAGGCCTCGAGGACGCCGGCGCCGAAGCCGCCGATCTCGAGGTGCTCCTCGAGCGTCAGGATCCGCGGCGTCGCGCCGACGATCCGCCTGAGCAGCTCCAGGTCGAGCGGCTTTGCGAAACGCGCGTTGGCCACGCCGCACGAGATGCCGCGCTTCTCGAGATCCTCGGCCGCCGCCATCGCGATCGCGACCATCGAGCCGTAGGCGAACAGCGTCAGGTCCCGGCCCTCGCGGAGCATCTCTCCCCGGCCGGCCGCCATCGTCTTCAGGGCCGGGTCGAGGTCGACGCCGAGCGCGAGCCCGCGCGAATAGCGGATCGCCCAGGGGCGCCCGGAGCCGATCGCGGTCGCCAGCATGTGCTGGAGCTCGTTCTCGTCCTTGGGCGCGGCGACCGTCATGTTGGGGATCACGCGCGTGTAGGAGATGTCGAAGACGCCCTGGTGGGTCTTGCCGTCGTCGCCGACGAGGCCGGCCCGGTCGATGCAGATCGTCACCCCGAGGTTCTGCAGGGCGACGTCGTGGATCAGCTGGTCGAAGGCCCGCTGGAGGAACGTCGAGTAGATCGAGACGACCGGCTTCCAGCCCGCCTTGGCCATGCCGCCGGCCATGATCACGGCGTGCTCCTCGGCGATGCCGACGTCGTACACGCGTTCGGGGAACTTCTTCTTCACCTCGATCAGGCCGGTGCCCTCGAGCATCGCCGCGGAAATCGCGACGATCTTCGGGTCCTTCTCCATCATCGTGATCAGCGTCTTCGCGAAGGCCTGCGAGTACGTCAGCCGGACGCCCGCACCGGCGGCGCCGGTCGGCGTCCCCGGCTGGTGGAACTTCGACGGGTTCTGCTCGGCCTGCTGGAAGCCGCGGCCCTTGTGGGTCAGGGCGTGGATGACGACGGGGGTTCCGTCCTTCGAGACGTCCTTCGCCCGGGCCAGAGCCTCCTCGAGCTCGCGGTAGTCGTGGCCGTCGACCGGCCCGACGTAGTGGAACCCGAGCTCGTCCCAGATCAGGTTCGGGAAGAAGAGGCCCTCGACCGAGCTCTTGACCTTGCGCGCGAGCTCCCAGGCCTTGTCGCCCTTCGGCAACCGCTTGAAGAAGCTGTGGCCGGTCGAGATGAACTTCTGGTACGTGGGGTGGAGCTCGAAGCGGTTGCGCCAGTGGGCGAGCCAGCCGACGTTCTCGGAGATCGACCAGCCGTTGTCGTTGAAGATGACGATCAGGCGCTTCGGCTTGACGTGGACGATGTTGTTCAGGGCCTCGTAGCTCGGGCCGGAGGTCATCGAGCCGTCCCCGACGATGACGACCACGTAAGGGTCCCCGACCTCGTTCTGGGTCGCGATCGACATCCCGAGGCCGTACGAAAGGCCGGTGCCCGCGTGGCCCGCGGCCAGGGTGTCGTGGACGCTTTCGGTCGGCTCGGCGAAGCCGGACAGGCCTCCGGGGGTGCGGATCGACGGGAACTGGTCCCGGCGCCCCGTCACCAGCTTGTGGGTGTAACACTGGTTGGAGGTGTCCCAGACCAGTCGGTCCTTCGGGCTGTCGAAGGCGCGGTGCAGGGCGAGGGTCAGCTCGACGACGCCGAGGTTGGAGGCGAGGTGCCCTCCGGTCTTCGTGATCGTCTGGATGATCAGGTCGCGGCAGTCCTGGGCGACCTCCGCTAACTGTTCGTGCGACAGCCTCTTGAGGTCCTGCGGACCCTCGATGCGGCTCAGAATGGGCATGCTTCTTCCAGTCCCCCGTACATGAGAAACGCGCATGATACTCTACCTTTTCCATGTCCAAATCGCTCGTTCTGGGCTCCGAGGAGCACAAGAATCTGCTCTGCCGGACCTTCATCGACACCCACGATCCGTTCAAGCCGGAGGACATCCGCTGGCCGGATCTCGATGCCGAGGGACTCGAGCGCCTGAAGTCGATGCCGGTCTGGAACGAGGCGACCCGGACCGAGGCCGCGACCGCGGTGAAGGTGCAGTCTCTGGGGGACACCGAGCAGGACCCCCTCCTCGCCGAGGCCATCAGCCTCCAGGGATACGAGGAGGGACGGCACGCCGACGTCCTCCGGCTCCTCACCCGGCACTACGGCATTCCGGTGATGCCGTTTCCCGAGCCGGAGGTCCCGGCGGACCCGACCCGCGCCTTCCTGAGGACGGGCTACGGCGAGTGTCTCGACTCCTTCTTCGCCTTCGGCCTGTTCCGGCTCGGCGTCCGAGCGGAGCTCTTCCCGAAGGCCCTGACCGACGTCTTCGAGCAGATCATGCAGGAAGAGGCCCGGCACATCCTCTTCATCGTCAACTGGGCGGCGTACCTGCGGGCCCGCCGTCCGGTCGCGCTGCGGCCCGCCTTCGACCTCTGGAGGGCCTGGAACATCGCGGCCCAGGCCTTCGACCGCCTCAAGGGGGCGCTCCAGATGGCCGGCGGGGGAGACAAGAAGGAGAGGGGCGCGCCGGAGGCGGCCGGGCCGGCCGCCGACCGCGACCACACCCAGGCCGGGTTCACGCTGAAATCCCACTCGGTCTTCGGCGACTTTTCCCTGCGCTCCTTCCTCGAAACCTGTCTCGCGGAGAACGAGCAGCGGCTGAAGTCCTACGACCCGCGGCTCCTCCGGCCGACGCTGGTGCCATCGGTCGTCCGGCAGGTCGTCCGCGTGCTGCCGCGCAAGGGCGCGTCGCGGCCGAAGGGCTCCGAGGAAAAGGCCGCGTAACCCGGACCTCGAGCCCCTCGTTTATTCTGTAGCGAGCTTCGGGGACGTCCAGCCTGGGACCGTCCGGCCGGAATCCGATGAAAGAAATGCCCTCCCGTGACCGCCGCGCCGCGCGCGCCCGACACATCCGAATCGCCCTCGTGGCGGCCGGCGTCGCGCTGGCGGCGCTGCTCGTCTGGAGGACGGGGTGGGCGTCGGTCCAGGCGAACCTCGCCCTCATCGGGTGGCGCTTCTTCGGGCTGACGGCGCTCTATCTCCTCGCCGAGATCGCCTTCGTCCTGGGGTGGCGCGCCGTGATGGAGCCGCGGCCGCCGCTCTCGAGCGTGCCGGAGCTCCTGCGCATCTACCTCGTCGGCAACAGCCTGAACTACCTCTCGCCGGGCAGCGTCGCCGGCGAGCCCGTGCGCGCGTCGATGCTTCGCTCGCGCCTCGAGACTTCGCGGGCGATCGCGTCGGTGACGATCTTCAAACACGCGCACCTGCTCTCGCAGGCCCTCTTCGTCGCGACGGGCCTCTCGGTCGCCCTGGTCGACTTCGACCTGCCCGCGGCCGCCCGCTGGGCGGCGATCGTCAGCCTCGTGATCCTCTTCGGCCTCCTCGTGCTGATGACGTGGGCCCTTCAGAAGGGCAGCTTCGGCCCGATCGTCGCGGGCCTCTCGCGCTTCCGGCCGCTCCGCGCCCGGCTCGAGCGCTACCGGGAAAGCGCGCATGCGCTCGACGGCGTCATCCGCCGCTTCTACGCGCACCACCACCGCGACTTTCTCGCCGCAGCGGCGTGGACTTTTGCGGGATGGTGCGGCGGGCTGCTCGAGACCTATCTGATCCTGCGGATGCTCGCGCCCGGGCGCGGCTGGACCACGGCGTTCGCGGTCGAGTCGCTCGCGATGCTCCTGAACAACATGTTCCTGTTCGTCCCCGGCCGCGCCGGGACGGCCGAGGGCGTGCGCACGGCCGTGTTCGTCCTCCTCGGGATGCCCGTCTCGGCCGGCGTGGCATACGGCCTCGTGCGGCGGACGCGAGAGCTGCTCTGGGTTCTGCCCGGACTCGTCCTCGGCGGGCGGCGCGGCGCGACGACCCCTGAGGTTGACGAGGGGCAGGGTTCCGACACCGAACCCCGGAGGGAGAGGGGGATGGCGCGATGAGCGCGTCGGCGCGAGCGATCCTCTTCGACTTCGGCGGCACGCTCGACGCCGACGGCGTGCCCTGGAAGGAGCGGTTCTTCCGTCTGTTCGGCGAGGAGGGCGTTCCGGTCTCGCGCGAACGGTTCGAGCCCGCCTTCTACGGCGCGTGCGACTGTCTCGAGGGAACCATCGGCCAGGACGCCGGCTTTCGCGAGCTCGTCGGCCGGGTGGCATCCGGTCTCGCCGAACGGCTGGGCGAGGACCCGGAACGGCTGCGGCGCATCGGGGACCGCTTCGCAGAGGACTCGCTCGCCCGGCTCTCGGAGAGCGCGGCGCTCCTGTCGCGCCTCTCGGAACGGTACCGCCTCGGCATCGTCTCGAACTTCTACGGCAATCTCGGTTCGGTCTGCCGCGAAGTCGGCCTCGCGCCGTCGATCGGCGTCGCGATCGATTCGACGATCATCGGCTGCAAGAAGCCCGACGCGCGGATCTTCCGCGCCGCGCTCGATGCCCTCGGCGCGGTCCCGGATGAAGCCGTCTTCGTCGGCGACTCGCCGTCGCGCGACATGGCGGGAGCGCGGGCGCTCGGCATGCGCCACGTCTGGCTCCGCCCGGGCGGCGCTCCGGAAGGAGCCTGCTGCCCGGAGGACGTCGTGATCGCGCGGCTCGCGGATCTCGAGAGGGTGGCGCTGTGACGCGCCCCGCGCCGGGAGGGGCGGCCTGCTGGGCCGTGTACCGCGAGCCGGAGCACTCCCCGTTCCGCGAGGCGGACGACGCCGCGATTCTCGAAGCCACGGGCGCGCGTCTCGAGCAGTTCGGCTTCTCCGTCGCCTACCTGAGGACCGAGGAGCTCGACCCCGAAGCGGTGGACCTGCCGCCGCTCGTCTTCGCGATGTGCGAGGGAACCGCGGCGCTCGACGCGCTCGCACGCTGGGAGCGTCGCGGCGTCTGCGTCATCAATTCCGCGCGTTCGGTGGGCAACACGCATCGCGAGCGGTCCCTCCGTCTCTTCGAGGAAGCCGGTGTCCCGGTGCCCGAGAGCCGGCTGCTCGACGGCGCGGTGCCCGTGCCGCGCGGGAGGGAGGAGTCGCGGCTCTATGCGGCGTGCTGGGTCAAGCAGGCGGCCGAGCACAAGACCCGCGAGGGGGACGTCCGCTTCGCGACGGGCGTCGAATCGGTCGAGGATGCGCTCGGCCACCTTCGCGCCCGCGGCCTGACGCGGGCCGTGGTGCAGCGCCACGTGGCGGGGGACGTGGTCAAGTTCTACGGGATCGCCGCGCCGCATCGCGACGGCAAGCCTCGCTTTTCTTCGGCGGGTCCCGCCTGGTTCCGGTGGTTCTATCCGAAGGAGCATCCGGCCCAGGGCCATCGGTTCGATCCCGCCGCGCTGTGCTCGATCGCATGCCGCGCCGCCGACGCCCTCGAGCTCGACGTCTGGGGCGGCGACGCCATCGTGACGCCCGACGGAGAGATCTTCGTCATCGACGTCAACGCCTGGCCGAGCTTCGCGCTCTTTCGCGACGAGGCCGCCGGACACATCGCGGCGCGGCTGGCCGCCCGGCTCCGCCCGCTCACGGACGCCGCCGAGCGCGCGGCGTCGACGCTCCTGCTCCTGCCGTCGGGCGGCGGGTCCGCCGCGATCCGGTCGAACCTCCTCGGCCTGCCGCTGCTCCGCCGGACGGCGCTCGCCGCACGGCGGGCGGGCTTCGATCGCGTCTGGGTCGCCGGGGAGGATGCCGCGGCCGCTGGTCCGGTGCTCGAGGGGACGGGGGCGCTCGCGCTGACCGCGCCGCGGCCGCTGCCGCCGGGGCGCACGGTGCTGCTGCCCGAAGACGTCGTCGCGACGCCGCGGTGGCTGCGCGCGCTGCGCGAGGCGCCGGTTCCGGAGGATCGCCTCTGTCGTCTCGGACCCGGCGCGATCGTCGAGACCGACCGGCCCGAAGCGCTCACCCGCGCGCTCGCGTCGAATTCACGGCTCCCCCTCGTGACGGCCGCGTGGGCCGGGGCGCTGCCCCCGGGCGTCCCGCCGGCCGGCGTCGAGGCGCCGCTCGTGATCGCGTCGAAGCAAGACGTGCCCGCGGCCGAGAGGCGTCTCCTGAAGGAACTGGTGAAGACGCAGGATGGGCTGCTGACCCGGCTGGTCAGCCGGAAGATCTCGCTCGCGGTCACACGCCAGCTCGCGCACACGCCGGTCACGCCGAACGCGATGACCCTCTTCTGCACGCTGCTCGGCCTCGCGGCGGCGTGGTGCTTCGGCTCGTCGACGGCGCCGGGCCAGTTCGTGGGTGGCCTGCTCTTTCTCATGCACTCGATCCTGGACGGCTGCGACGGGGAGCTCGCGCGGCTGAAATTCAAGGAGTCGCGCCTCGGCGGGGCGCTCGACTTCTGGGGAGACAACGTCGTGCACGTCGCGGTCTTCGCGGCGTTCGCGTTCGCCTGGAGCAACGCGGTCGATGACGAGTGGCCGCTCCGGCTCGGCGCTGTGGCGGTCGCGGGCACGATCCTCGGCGCGGCGTTCGTCTACTTCCATGCGATGCGACCGAGGGGGGCCGCGGGCCCGCTCCTGACGACGGTGTCTCCGAACCATCGGTCGCGGCTGACCGAGATCCTCGACGAGGTCTCGCGCCGCGACTTCATCTATTTCGTGGCGATCCTGGGGGTGTTCGGGAAGGCCTACTGGTTCCTCGCGCTCGCGGCCATCGGCACGCCGATCTTTTTCTTGTCGGTCGTGCTCGCCGCCTGGATCGGCGAGCGGCGGCCCGGCGTCGTGACCGCCCGCGGCGCCTACCAGTAGGGGGCCAGCAGCAGGGGCAGCCCGCAAGTCCCGCGGCGCTTCGAGTCACCTACGGAAAGCAGCAGCCCGCAAGTCGGGCCTGCGCGCTTCGATGGGGTCAGGTCTTTGGTTTTCGGAGCTCTTTCTCCAGCACGGAAAACATGGATCTCGCGTCGTCGCTCCGAAAACGCGAGAGACCTGACCCCGGTCAGTAATAGTGATACGGCGCGCTCGGGCCGTACCACTTCTTCGTCTTGAAGTTGTAGTACGTGCCGACCTGCGTGTAGGGAATCCGGAAGAAGTTGAAGAACGCGTAGAGGCCCTGGCCCCACCACTTGTCCTTCGGCACTTTCAGATCGTCGAGAATCGCGGGGAAGTTGATGCCGAGCTCGACGCCGACCGACTGGTAGCGGGACGGGAGCGGCGGCTGGTAGCCGAACCCCTTCGTGTAGAAGGCGAACGACGTCAGAAAGTAGCGCGCGAAACCGGGTTGCCCCCCGAGCCGGGTGATCGCTCCGCCGAGCTTCAGGTCCACGACGTAGATCTCGTTGGTGTAGTCGTGCCCGAGATAGGGCAGGCTCGACCCGATCGCCGCCGGCGGGATGTCCGTGTCGGCCGGCCCGAGCCGAAGGCCGATCGTGTCCTGCAGCCCGTAGCGCTGAATGAGGAGGCCCGACACGTCGCCGAGGAGGTCGGCCGAGAGGTCCTGCCACGACCACCCGTAGACGCAGATCGCGTCGCCCGTCTCGACGAAGATGCCCGCCGTCAGCGTGGTCGCGAACGCGAGCCAGAATGCCTGGTCGACCGTCTTGCCGTCGTGGACGTAGACCTCGTACAGGAGCCGCGACACGCCGCTCGAGACGGTGAAGTGAGAAGCCTTGTCGGCTCCGCCCGCGTACGTGTCGTACTGGAAGTACTTCTCGTCGGTGAAGTGCCACGGAATCGTCCCGTAGTGGATGGGACCTCCGATGGCCTGGCCGACGCCGCCGAGGAGGGCTCCGATCGTCCAGAGCGTCGTCGTCGTGTCCCAGAACTTCTTCGGAGCGGGAGAGGCCACGGTCTCGGGAGGGGGAGCGGTGTCTCCCTGGGGCTTCGGCGCTTCCTGGTCCTCGGGTGCGGCGAGGCCGAGATCGAGACCGCCACCGCCCGACCATGGGTACGAGTGCTCGAGGTCGACGAGTCGGAGCGCGTCCTCGTCGGCCGATGGCGATACGGCGTACCGCGGCCTCGGAGCGGAGTCCGTGAACAGCCGAAGCTCGGCGCCGGAAAGCGCGGCGGGCAGGGGAAGGAGCAGGGCGACGAAGAACACGACTCCCCGCGCGAACAGGCCGGGGGCAGTCTTTCTCCGTCGGTCGTGGCGCATGCGCATCTTCGGAGTCCGGGAAAGGACGTCGAATTATCTACGAGTCGCGGTGGATTGCAATTACGCCACGGGCTCGTTCTTATCCAGAGCCCGTTTGAGTTTCTGGACGATGAGGAACACCTCGGGCCGGCTGACCTTCGCGCCGGGCCCGCGGTTCTCGACGCGCTCGAGCGCGGCCCACGCAAGCCGGACCGGCAGCGCGGTGAACTCGACGATGCCTCGCGGCGCGCCCGCCGCCTGAAGCTCTCGGATGTAGTCACCCGCGACGCCGAGGTCCCGCCGCGCGAGCGCGAACACCTCCGAAACCGGCACCTCCTCGGGCAGGTACCGCCGCCCCTCCTCGGCGTCCCCCGCGGAGTCCTTCAGGATGTTGACGAGCTGGAGCGCCTCGCCGAACGTGGCCGCCCGCTCGCGGAGGAACGACGCGATGCCGGCGAGCGAGGCGCGGTCGAGGACGAAGAGCTCGGTGAGCATCTCGCCGACGATTCCCGCAACGAGGTAGCAGTAGTCCTGGAGCTCCCGGATCGAGTGGAGCGTCAGCTCGCCCGAGCGCGTTCGCGCCACGATCGACGCCATGCCGCGCGCCGACCGGATCACGTGCTCGCGGATCGGCGGCACCGCGCCGGGCGAGAGCGCGAGGAAGGCCTCGAGCACGAACGGCGTCTCGGCCACGAGCTCCCGGTAGCCCGCGTGGCGGGCGACGTCGCGAGCGACCCAGTCCTTCGCGAGGGCTTCGGCCCGCGTCCGGTCGTCGCTCGCGAGCAGCGCCTCGAAGTCGGCGAGGGCGGCGATGCGGTCCTCGGGACTCCAGTGCGCGGCGTCCTCGAACGTGTCCGCGATGCGAAACAGCAGATACGCGATGGTGACTTCCCGCCGCGTCGGATCGGGCAGCACCGGGATGGAGAGCGCGAAGGTCCGGCTCGTCTTCTCGAGGAGATCCTCGAGCCGGCGCATCGACGCGGCCCCGGCGCCGCTCACAGGACCCCCGAGAGAAAGTGCTCGAGGAACGCGGACAGCCGCTCGCCGCACTCCCGCACGCGCCGGCGCATCGCGAGGAGCCTCGGGATGGTGGCCGGTTTCGCGAGCGCATGGAGGATCACCTTCGCACGGCGAATCCCTCCTTCGGGGTCGTAACAGCGCGAGAGGTAGGCCGGCAGGTCCTCGTCGGCGGTATCGCTGACGGCGCGGACGACGATGTAGGGGATGCCGCGGGCGCTCGCGACGCGGGCCCAGCCGGCCGACTCCATGTCGACGGCGGCCGGATGATCGTCGGCCATCCTCGCGGCGAGCTCGGAGCGCTCGCGCGGCGCGAGCAGCATGCGGTCGGCGGAGAAGAGCGCGCCTCCGCGGATCCCCGGGATCGCGGCCGCGCGCTCCGAGAGAGCGGCGTCCGGGTGCGGAGCGTCGCCCGAGGCGTCGCACACGCGCCGCGCGACGAGGATCTCGCCGAACGCGAGGTCGGTGGAGAGCGCGCCGGCGACGCCGGCGCCGAGGAGCACCGAAGGCCGGTGGATGTCGCAGAGCTCGGCGGCCCGTCGTGCGGCGCGCCGGGGTCCCTCGCCGGTGGCCGCGGCGCGCACGCCGTCGGGGAGCCGGCGCGCCGAGAGCGCGCCGAGCTCCTCCGGCATCGCGGTCACGATCAGGACGCGCGGGCTACCGGCCGACATAGCCCTTCTCCCGGAACCAGGCGACGGCGCGGGACAGCGCCTCGTCCACCGGCGTCTGCGGCAGTCCGAGATCGCGGATCGCCTTGCCGGCGTCGAAGAACATCCGGTGCGTCGACATCCGCACGCTCTCGAGCGAGACGCGCGGCGGACGGCCGGTGACCCGCGCGGCGCCGGTCGCGACGGCGGCGGCGGTGAGCGGGATCCAGTGGGGCAGCCGCACGCGAGGGGCGGGCAGGCCGGTCAGCCGCGCGAGCGTCTCGAGGATCTCCCGGAGCGTCATGTCGCGGTTGCCGAGGATATATCGCTCGCCCACGCGGCCCTTTTCCGCCGCGGCGAGATGGCCGGCCGCCACGTCGCGGACGTCGACGAGGTTCAGCCCCGTGTCCACGTACGCCGGCATCCGGCGGTTCAGGAAGTCGACGATCAATTGCCCGGTCGGCGTCGGCTTGATGTCGCCTTCGCCGACCGGCGTCGACGGGTTGACGATCACGACGGGGAGCCCGCGAGCGGCCCACGACAGAGCGACCCGCTCGGCGTCGTACTTGGACTTCTTGTAGTGGCCGATGATGCGCGAGCGCTCGACCGGCGTCGTCTCGTCGGCCGGCGATCCGTCGCGCGTGAGCCCGAGGGCGGCGACCGAGCTCGTGTGCACGACGCGGTCGACGCCGGCCGCGCTGGCCGCGGCGAGGACGTTGTCCGTGCCGCCGGCGTTGGCCCGGTAGAGCTCGTTCGGGTTCCGTGCCCACAGCCGGTAGTCGGCCGCGACGTGGTAGAGCGTGCGGACGCCGGAGAGCGCCGGGATGAGGGAGGCTGCGTCGGTCAGGTCGCCGACGACGATCTCGATCGGAAGTCCCTCGAGGTTCTCGCGCCGGCTCCCGGCGCGCACCAGGCAGCGCACCGCGCGGCCGCGGGCGAGAAGGGCGCGAACGACGTGGGAGCCGACGAAGCCGGTGCCGCCGGTGACGAGGTCCATGTGGTGACCGCCGAAATCTACCCCCTCTCCCTCCGAGAGAGGGCGGGGGTGAGGGGCGTTCCCGAGCCGGCCCCTACGCCGCCAGGTTCCAGGCGATCATCCGCACCATGTCGCCCGGGTGCTTGGGCAGCTCGCGGACGACCGAGGCCTCGAAGCCGGAGTGCATTGCGCAGTTCCGGCAGAGGGGATCCTGCCGCGATTCCCAGTACGCCCAGTCGGTGCCGTTCCAGAACTCCTCGAAGGTCGGCGACCACGTCTTCCCGATCAGGTAGCAGGGCCCCTTCCAGCCGTTCGGCGTGTACGTGACGGTCGACCACGGCGAGCAGTTGTACTCGCGCAGACCCGCGGCGAACTCGAGGAACATCGGCGTCGAGGTCAGCTTGTACTTCTTCGAGATGTCCAGCACCCGGCGGAACTTCTGCTGCATCTCCGATCGGGACAGGAAGATGTCGCTGTCGACGGACTCGTACTGGTAGCCGGGCGATACGAGCATGCCCTCGACGCCGAGGTCCGTCAGCACCCGGCAGAGCTCCTCGACCTCGTCCATCGAGGTCTCCTTGAAGATCGTGGTGTTGGCCATGATGTGGTGGCCGAGCTTCACGCCCTCCCGGATCATGGCGATCGCCTTGTCGAAGACGCCCTCGCGCGCGCAGACGTAGTCGTGCGTCTCCTTCATTCCATCGAGGTGGACGTTGATCGTCAGCCGCTTGTGGGGCGCGATCTTGCCGTACAGGTTCTCGTCGAGGAGCAGGCCGTTGGTGCACAGAATGATCTGGCGCCTGCGCTTGATGATCTCGTCCACGAGCTGCGGCAGCTCCGGGTAGATCGTCGGCTCGCCACCGCAGATCGACACCGTCGGGGCCTGCGAGATGTCCACAGCCTCGAGGCACTTCTCCAGCGGCAGCCGGTCCTTCAGCTTCCCGGTGTGCCGCTCGATGGCGCACCCGATGCAAGCCAGGTTGCACGTGTAGAGGGGCTCCAGCATGAGAACGAACGGGTACCGCTTGTTGCCGCGGATCGCGTTCTTGACCTGGTGCTGGACGTTGTCGGTCAGCATGTGGACGGGGAATCGCATCAGTTCACTCCGTGCTCGGTCGCGCGCTCGGCGGTCTCGCCGGCGTCGTGGGGGAAGCGGTTCTTGGGTCCCGACTCGCGCGTGTACAGGGCGAGCGCGCGCAGCGAGAACACCGTCGCGTACAGGTGGTAGCGCAGGTAGAAGACCTTGGGGAAGCCGGTCGCGGTCCAGTGGTCGTCCTTCCAGGAGCCGTCGTACTGCTGGTTCGCGAGCAGGTACTCGACCCCGCGCCGCACCGCGTCGGAGTCGCGGTCGCCCGTCGAGAAGAGCCCGACGAGGGCCCAGGCGGTCTGCGACGGCGTCGACGGGCCGATGCCCTTCGTCAACGGATCGTCGTAGGAGTGCGGGAGCTCGCCCCAGCCGCCGTCGGGGTTCTGCCGTGAGCGGATCCAGTCGGCCGTCTGCTGGAAGCGCGGCTGGCGCAGATCCTCGCCGGCGTGCAGGAGTCCGCGCAACGCGAGGAAGGACCCGTAGATGTAGTTGCAGCCCCATCGGCCGTACCAGGTGCCGTCGGGAAGCTGCTTCGCGTCGAGAAACGCCGCGGCCCGGCGCACCGCGGGGTGCCCCGCCGGGACCCCGATCGAGTGAAACGCCTCGAGCGCGCGGCCGGTGATGTCCTCGCAGCTCGGGTCGATCATCGCGTTGTGGTCGGCGAAGGGAATGTAGGTCAGGACCTCGTTGTCGCAGTCCTTGTCGAAGGCGCCCCAGCCCCCGTCGCGGTTCTGCATGGCCATCATCCAGGCCTGGCCGCGGGCGACCGCGCCCTCGCGGGCGAGGTCCTCGGACTCGCCGGGGAAGCGCACGCGCGAGAGCGCCGTGAGCACCTCCGCGGTGTCGTCGGTGTCCGGGTACCACTCGTTGGCGTACTCGAAGTACCAGCCCCCCGGCTCCGCGGCCGGGCAGGCCTTCTTCCAGTCGCCGACCTCCTTGACCTCGCGGTCGAGGAGCCAGCGTCCCGCCTTGAGGAGAGTCGGGTCGGACGGCGCCAGCCCCGCATCGGAGAGCGCCTCGATCACGAGCGCGGTGTCCCAGATCGGAGAGAAGCAGGGCTGCAGGTGCAGGGTCTCGTCGTCCTCCACCTCGAGCTTCTCGAGCTCGCGGACCTGCGCGAGGAGGCGCGGGTCCTCCATCGCGTAGCCGAGACAGCGGAAGGCGATGATCGTGTTGATGATCGGCGGGAAGATCGCGCCGAGCCCGTCGGACTTCACCAGCCGCTCGTGGATCCAGGCCTCGCAGACCTCGAGGGCGCGCTTGCGGAACGGCGTGAAGCCCGCCGCCTCCGCCCGCTTCAGCCAGCGGTCGATCCGCGTGAAGAAGCCGCGCCAGGACCGCTCGCGCCGGCTCCTCGGAACGTGCGTCGCGGTGCGCGGCACGTGCAGCTCCGGGATCGCGGCGTGATCCGGGACGGGGCAGTACGGTTTCTTTGCCCAGATGATCGACAGCGGCACGACGATGCCGCGCGACCAGGAGGACATCTTGTAGATGTTGAAGATGAAGGAGTCGGGGAGGAGCACGATCTCGGGCGGGACCGCGGGCGTGTCGTCCCACGAGCACTGGCCGAAGATCGCGAGATAGATCCGCGTGAAGGAATTACAAGCCTCGATGCCGCCGAGCGACAGGATGGTCTCTCTCGCGCGCGCCATGTGGGGGGCGGCGGGATCGTCGCCCATCAGCTTCAGGACGAAGTAGGCCTTCACCGACGCGCTGACCTCGGCGGGCCCCCCTTCGTAGATCGCCCAGCCGCCGGTCGGTAATTGTTTCCGCCGGAGGTGCTCGGCCGCCTTCCGGATGCGCTCCTCGCCCGCGCGGCCGAGAAAGTGCATCGTCAGGACGTACTCGGACTCGAGGATCGTGTCGCCCTCGAGCTCGCCGACCCAGTGGCCGTCGGCGGCCTGGGTCGCGAGGAGGTACCGCTTCGCGGCGTCCACGGCGTTCGCGACCGAGGTCCGGATGGGGTTGCGCTGCACGCTGTCAGACCCGGAGCCCGTGTCTTTACGGACCGGCATTCTCTACCCTCGTGTACTGGTTCTTGAGTCGGGCGGGTACCCCACCACCAGTGCCGAAGTCGGCCCTGTTCCGCCCAGACCTATAAGTCTATACCATAGGGGCTTGCGGGACCGGGAACCGGGGGGAACGGCCATGAAACGTCTCGCTTTGCTCCTTTTCGGCGGCCTTCTGGCGGCTGGCAGCCTTATCTTCGGAACCCGGCCCTGCTTCGCCGGCCCGGATTCCGATGCGGCGTTCTCCCGCCGCGCAGCGGGGCTTTCGTCGACGTATTACGCGATCGAGCTGAAGGGCGGTTCGCGGCTCTATGCCGTCGACAAACCCGTCCAGAAGGGGCGGGTCTACCTCTTCCACCGGTACCCGGACGGGACTTACATGAGCCTGTCGGCCGCCGAGGTCGGCCAGGTGGTCACCCTGGCGGAGGCGCCGCAGCCCGACCGTCATGCCCCGGGAGAGACGCTGTACATCGGCCCGCCGCTGTCGGGTCCGAGCGCTCCCGCCCCGGCGGTCGCCGCTCCCGCGGGGCCGGCGCCGCCGGACGGGGTCTACGCGGACGATTATGGGTACGGCTACTCGGGCTGGGGCTGGGGTGGCGGTGTTGTCCCTCCGTCCCGCCCCCCCGGGCGGATGCCGCCCGGCCGCATCGGCCCGAACGGCTACCCGATCCTCGCGCCGCCGGGCTCGCCCGGATCGACGCCGCCCCCGATCGGTCCGAACGGATTCCCCGTCCTCTCGCCGCAGCCGCCCGTCGCTTCGCCGCGGCGGCCCCAGTGACATCGTGGCGACCAAGGGATTCCGCGCCGCTTCGCTCCTCGGGATGACATTCCTTCTGGTCGTCCCGAGCGCTGCGAGGGATCCCTTTCGGCGCCGCAACGAGTCTTCGAGAGCCTCATCGTGAGAACCACGATCGGCACCGCGCTCGAGGCCGCCGCGGTGATCGTGTGCGCGATCTCCGGGATGATCACGGCCGCGCGCAAGAACATGGACATCGTCGGCACGTACTGCCTCGCGATCGTCACCGCGTTCGGCGGCGGCACGCTGCGCGACCTGCTGATCGACCGGCGCCCGTTCTTCTGGATCAGCCACGACCAGTACCTGCTCATCATCGTCGCGCTGTGCGTCGCATTCGTGTACAGCAAGCCGTTCCACGCGCGGGCGAGCCGCTGGCACCGGCAGGGCCTGCTCGTCGACGCGATGGGGCTCGCGCTCTTCACGCTGACCGGCGTCGGCTTCGCGCTCGAGAAGGGGCTGCCGCTCTTCGTGTCGTCTTTGATCGGCGTCATCACCGGCACCTTCGGCGGCGTCCTGCGCGACGTCGCGTCGATCGAGATCCCGCTCCTCTTCCGGCCGGGCGAGCTCTACGCGATCTCGTCCTTCGCCGGCGCCTGGGTCTACATCGGCGGCCTGCGGTTCGGGATCCCGTCGGGCGTCGCCGGCATCCTCGCGGCGCTGACGATCGTGGGGCTGCGGCTCGTCTCGCACGCGTTCGGCGTGCGCGTGCCGGACCCGCTGTGGATCAAGCGCGAGGCGAAGGCGATCCGCGACATCCGATCGGCGCGCTCCGAGACGCACCCGTCCTGAATCCGGGCCTCCGGCTCAGGGCCGGATCAAAGCCTTCACGACCGACAGGCTCTCCATGTCGCGGAGCGCCCGGTCCGCCTCCCCCAGCGCGTACTCGCGCGTGACGAGCTCCCGCCAGCGGAACCGCGCGTCGTGCCGCCGCATCATCGCGAGCGCGCGATGGAGGTGCGTGAACTCGTAGCCCCAGCAGCCGAGGACCGTCGCGTGGCGGCGGTTGACGTGAAGGTGGGGATTGATCGAGACGTCGCCGCCGTCGGTGTACTGTCCGACCACGACGTAGCGGCCGTCGTCGCGAAGCATCTCGAGGCCCTCGGGTACCGCGTGCGGATTCCCGGAGGCCTCGATCACAACGTCGGCCCCCCGGCCCGCCGTGCGGTCGCGCACCCACCGCACGCGCTCGCCGGAATCGGGAACGTTCGCGACGTCGAGCGTGTCCTCGGCGCCGATCCGGCGCGCGGCCTCGAGCCTCGCGCGCGGGGAGCCGACCACGAAGACGCGCAGCGCGCCGGAGAGCTGGGCGAAGATCGCCGCGTTCAGACCGACCGGGCCGCTGCCCTGCACGACGACCGTGTCGCCCATGCGGACGGGGGCGCGCTCGACCGCGTGGAAGCCCGTCGGCAGCCCGCAGCCCCCGCCGAGGAAGTCCTCGGGCGCGATGCCCTCGGGGAGCGGCACGAGGCGAACTCCCGGGAGGATCTCGATCCGCTCGGCCCAGCCGCCGAGGATCCCGTCCGAGGCCGGAGCGGTGATCCCGTACACGCGCCGGTGCGGGCAGCGCGTCCCGGCCTTCGCGACGAGGCAGTGCCAGCAGGAGCCGCAGATCCCGTAGACGTCGTAGAAGGTGACGAGCGCGCCGGTCTCGATCTCGCGGCCTTCGATGTCGACGAGGCGTCCCGATTTTTCGACGACCCGGCCGACGCTGACGTGCCCCGGGATGATCGGGTACGGCACACCCGGAAGCCGCCCGTGGAAGAGGTGCACGTCGGTGCCGCAGACCTCGCTCGCGATCGTCTCGAGCACCGCACCGCCCTCGCGGGGGCGCGGCGCGGGGACCGCCCGGGTTTCCAGAGGTCGTCCGGGCGCCGTCATGAAAACGGCCCGGACGGCGTCGCTTTCCATGCGATCAATCGTATATTTCGGCCCAGATGCTCCGGGTTCGTCTCGGCTTCGTGTCGGCTTTGCTCGCGGCGGCCGCCGCCGCGGCCTCCGGCCAGACGCCTCCACCTCCCGCGACCGCGCTGCCGAACGCGTCCGCCTCACCGGCGATGGCGGCTACGACCACCCTGCCGAACGCCTCGGCGTCGCCCGGCTCGGCTCTCCCGTCGACGTCGCAGATGCTCGAGATCATCGGCAAGCTCGTCAAGGACGGACACCTCTCGGTCGAGGCCGACCTCATCCAGGGAAGCATGCCCGTCATCCCGAAATACACGCTCAACGTGGAGGGCGCCCCGAAGACCTCGGTCGCGATCGAGGCCACAGACGGAAAGGTCACCCACATGAAGTTCGGGGTCGCGAATGGGCGGCTCATGGTGCGGGGCAGCGGCCTGCGTCCCAAGGTCGCCATCGAGTCGATGGAATTCCAGGATCCCAAGGGGATCACCGATCTGAAAGTCCATGGGGTCGGGATCTGGAGGCCGATCGTCGCGATCTTCCGCGGGATCGCTCGCGGGGCCGTCAACAAGCTGACGATCAATACCGACATTCCCTCCGTGCTGAAGGGCGAGATCTTCGGCGCCAAGAAGGCCGCACCCGCCGCCGGCGCGACGCCTCCGCCTGCTCCCACACCGACCCCGCCGCCCGCTGCCGGACCGCCGGGCGGTCCGCCCCCATCGCCGACTCCGTCGTTCATGGACCTCGTCCAAGAGGTCCGTCTGAACGACATGGTCGTGACGGCGTACGGGGGCCGGAGGATGGACCTCCGTCCGTTCGTCGCGTTCGACACCGCGGCGAACCCCTCGGGCGAGGCGATGAAGGTCTCCGTGGAGCACGCCGTCTTCCGTCCGGGTCACGCGGGAGCGCCCAACTACGTCGAGCTCTCCGGCCATTTCGACGGCGAGATCGAGAACGGCGAGATGGAGTTTCAGGAAAACCGGGTCGCGATCGCCAAGGGACAGATCCACGAGGCCGCGTTCGAGGGAAAGACGGGCGACGACGGGAAGATCGCCTCCCAGATCTCGGCCGACAAACTGTTCTTCGAGCTCTCGTCCGGGAAATTCGTGGTGCCGGGAGCGATGGGCGTCGAGCTCGACTCGGGCTCGACGTTCGACGTTCGGCAGCTGAAGGCCACGACCGCCGGCCACTTCTCCGGCGTCGCGAAGCTCGACCTAGCCGGCAAGACCGGCGAGCTCTCGCGCCAGGGCGCGACGCTCTCCGCGTCGGATATCCGGCTGAAGACCGACGGGCTCACGGTCGTGGACGGCAAGGCGACGGGTCCGCTCGAGATTTCATTCAATTACCAGCTCGAGTACCCGTTCGTCGTGAAGTATCCGATCAAGGAGATTCCGGAGAAGAAGCTCGACCTCGACTTCCACGGTCCGTTCACGACGACGCTCAACCTGAAGGACGCCGGTGCGGACTCGGGCGAGGTCACGGGCAACTACCTCTTCAAGGCGCCGTGGGATCCGATCGAGCAGGCCGCGCTCGTCGTGCTCGCGGCGAAGTGGCAGCAGGACCTCGCGATCAAGAACATCGACTTCGCGATCACGCCGAAGATGTTCCGGCCTTGCGGCGAGACCTGCTTCACGCTCGGCATCGAGGTGACGGCAGAGAAGCGGACGGGCAAGAGCAAACTCAAGAAGCTCTTCTCCCAGTTCTGCGCGCCGATTGGCAAGGCAAACCTCTTCATCGACAAGCCGGAGCGGGCCTTCGTCCTGAAGGACGTCAAGATCGAGACCCACTGCAAGGGCGCCGTCGGCTGGTTCGTCAACTTCCTGACGCCCTTCCTGACCAAGACCTACGGCGACATGAAGCTCTTCCAGATGCCGCCGGACCTGCCGCTGACGGTCGACTCGGTCCGCGGCGGCGCGCACCAGGTCGAGATCTCCGGCTCGATCGACTGGACGGCGGCGAAGCCGAAGCCCCAGGTCCCGCCGAAGCCGCAGCCGGTTGAGGTCCAGCCGGGGAGGTAATCAGGAAAGGCCGTCTCGGGAAGCCGCCCCCTCACCCCTACCCCCTCTCCCGGAGGGAGAGGGGTGTCGATTCTTTGAGGGGCGCCTTCTCGGCGCCCCCTACGGCGCCGGGTACACCCTCGGATACCTCTTCAGCATCCCCTCTTCCTTCATCACCTTCTCGATCGCGTCGATGTCCCACGGCGCGTCGTTCGAGACGACTTCGGCGCCCTTGTCGGTGATGAAGATGACGTCCTCGAGCCGCACGTAGATCTTCTCGTCCGGCACCGTGAGCGCCGGCTCGATCGTGAACACCATGCCGGGCTTGAGCGGTCCGACGTGCGGACCGTCGTCGTGCGTCGCCATGCCGACCCAGTGTCCGAGGTACGGATATTCGCTCTCGCCGCTCTTCTTGTACTTCGCGACCCAGTCCTCCGCGGCCTTGCGGTGCGACGGTTTCGTGAACTTCGCCGTCGCGAGCACGCGGTCCATGCCGGCGCCCGCCTCCTGGATGACCTGCCCGCTCGTCTTTCCGGGCGCGATCGCCTTCAGGATCTCGCGGTAACACGCGAGATAGAAGCCGTAGAGCTCCTTCTGCCACTGGGAGAACTTGCCGTTGACCGGGAACATCCGCGTGACGTCGCTCTCGTAGTAGCCGTAGTCGGGCGCGTAGTCCATCAGCAGGAAGTCCCCGTCGAGCATCTTTCGCTTGCCGGCGTTGTAGTGCGGCCAGAAGGCGTTCGGCCCGCTGCCGATGAGCGAAAAGTACGCATCGCCCTGCGCGCCGTTGCGCCAGAAGACGAACTTGCCGACGCCGTCGAGCTCGTGCTCGTACTGACCCGGCTTGACCGATTTCATGCCCTCGAGGATCGCGAGGCCGGCGAGGTGCGTCGCCTTGCGGAGCATCGCGAGCTCGCGCTCGCTCTTGATCAGGCGCAGCGAGTCGAGGGTCGGCGTCAGGTCCTTCACCTCCACGAAAGGAAAGCGCTCCTTGACGAGCGTCACGAAGCGTCCCTCGCGCGACGCGCGGCCATCGAACGGATCGGCGGCCGCATCGGCGGTGACGCGCAGCGCGAGATCGCGGCTCATCGAGCCGAGCTCCGCCGGCGCCAGCGGCGTGTACATCACCCGGTGTCCGCGCCGCAGATACTGGCCCTCGATCTGCTCGGCGAGGGCCTCGGTCGACGCGACCGCGTCGATGCCCGAGAGCTTCCTGACCTCGTCCGCGTCCTCCGCCGACAGCATTTTGCCCTCGCCGCGCTCGCGTCCCTCGTTGCGCGGCGGCAGGAAGAGCGTCGCCTTCTTCGCCGCGCCGTCGAGCAGGAGGTAGGCGTGGGGAACCTCGATGCCGCACAGGTAGTAGAAGTCGTTCGACTGGCGGAAGCGCGTGTATCCCGCGGGCACCGGCGCTCCCTGGACGACGGCGAAGGCATCGGCGCCGATCGCCTCGTAGACCTTCGCGCGGCGTGCGGCAAACTCCTCGGGAGGGAAGTCCGTCGTGAAGAGCGGGAAACCCTCCTGGGCGAGCGCGGCGGCGACGGGCAGAAGGAACGCGAGCGCCAGGGCGGCGCGGAGCGGACGAGACGACATGGCGGGGAACCCTCCTGGGCCGGGAATGCTATCCCGGCCCCGGAGTGCGGCGGACCTTACGGCTTCGGCGTCGGCTCGACCTTGGGCTTGTCCTTGCCCTCGACCTTCTTCGCCTCGCCGGAGACGGCCTCGTCGGCCTTCTTCGCCTCGCCGGCGGTCGCCTTCGCCGCCTTGTCGGCGCCGTTGCCGACGTCCTTGCCGACCTTCTTGGCTTCACCCGCGGTCGCCTTGCCGGCCTTCGACGCGTCCGCGCCGACCTCCTTGCCGGTCTTCGCGGCTCCTTCGCCGACCTTCTTGCCTTCGGCACCGACGGCCTTGCCGGCCTTGGAGGCGTCCTTCGCGGCGCCCTCGCCGACCTTCTTGCCTTCGGCGCCGACGGCCTTGCCGGCCTTGGAGGCATCCTTCGCGGCGCCTTCGCCGATCTTCTCGCCCTCGGCGCCCACCGCCTTGCCGGCCTTGTCGACGTCCTTCTCGGCGGCCTTGGCGTCCTTCTTGGCGTCTCCCTCGAGCTTCTGGATCTCCGATTCCTTCTTCGTCGGCTCGGGCGTCTGCGCGCCGGCGCGGCCCGCCGCGAGAAGGACCGCTGGCAGAGCGACGACCAGAACCCGGATCCACCGTTGCATGACTCCTCCCTTCATCTCATGTCTGCTTGAGTGTCGAAGCGCGGAAGCCTATCCCACGGCGATCCGGAGACTGGTGCTACTTCTCGATCTCGAGCTTCAGGCCCTCGGCCGCGATCTTGAGCGAGGCGCCCTTCGTGATGCTCGTCAGAAGGATCGAGACGCCGTTCGCGTTGGTCAGCGCCGACGCGCCGGCGCCCTTGCCGGCCGTCGCTCCCGCGCCTCCCGCGGCGTAAACGCCGTTGAAATCCTCGATCTTCTTCAGGTTGTACACGTTGCCCTTGGCCTTCGCGTTCGTCAGGCCGATCTCGCCGACGCTGAGCCCCTCGACCTTCACCTTGTGGCTCTTCCCCATGTAGGTCAAGGTGCCGTGGCCCCAGCTCCAGCCGATTCCGGCCGCGACGGAGCCCTCGGTCAGCTTCAGGACGGCGTCGATTTTCTTGTCCTCCGCGAATGCGGGCCCGGCGAGGGCGGCCACCAAGGCAATGATCAGAACCGGAGTGATCCACGTTCGACGCATGAGCACCTCCCCTTTCTCTCGCGAGAGAGTCTTGAAACGCGCCACTCAGAACGTCACGGTCAGGTAGACCTTGGGCCCGTAGTAGCTGAATCTGAAGTCCACCAGCGTGATCCCGTCGTCCCTCTTGAGGTGGAACTTGGAGTAGTTGAAAGCGGCCCCAATGCCGATGTTCTTGGAGAGGTACCAGTCGGCATGCGGTTCGACCACGAAGACGGAGCCGGCGTACGGATGGACCGGCGCGAAGATGCCGTTGACGATCAGGCCTGCGGAGACCCGGTCTCCGAGGCGAAAGGCCGCGTCGATGCCGAGGAGCGGCACCGGGACGTTGAGCTTCGCTTCCTTGCTCGTGGACTGGCCGACGATCGGGCCGTTCGGACCGATGACCCCCGCGGACGCCGACAGATCCGCCTTGAGCAGGGAATACGCGCCGCCGAGGGACAGGCCGAGGTGCCACGAATCGTTCTGGACGAAGTTGTAGCGGAGATCGACGTAGGGAAGCTGGGACTCCATGGACGACGAGACGGAAGCTCCGGCGGTGAACGTGGAATCGCCGAACGGAATGTCGACGGAGAGGCCCCTCGTGCTGCTGCGGTTGAACTGGGTGTAGCCGAAGTCGACGTAGAAGCGGTTCAGGGGCTGCCAGTACCCGCGCGCGGTGAATCCGCCCGTCGAGGACGGAAGGCCGGTGACGTTCTGCAGGTCGATGCCGCCTCCGATGGGTCCTCCAGGAGTGAGGTTTTCCTGAAAGGTCACGTTGGTCGTGAACCAGGCGTACATGCCTCCGACGCTCAGGCGGAACGTGTCGGGCACGTCACCCGGGAACTGGGCTCGCGCGCCGGCGGCGGCGAGAAAGAGAAACGAAACGGCGGCGAAGAACCGGCTGAGCTTCATCGATACCTCGTCATTAGTCGGAAAGCGAAGATCCGCTTCCAATCAGCCCTCATGCTAACAACTGTCCTGTTTAGCCTCGTCTTAGAGCCCGAGGTCGAGACTCAGGGCGCGCTCCTGAACTGGGTGATGTTGGGCGCCGGCGGATTCGGATATTTCTTGACCGTCGCGAGGTACTCCTCGACGATCTTGAGCAACGGTCCGCTGACCCACCCATAGAGTCCGCCGACGACGAGATCCTCGTGCGGGTCCATCTCGATGTTGTAGACCGTGGGATAGCCGGCCATCGGCGCGCTCGTCGAAAAGATCCCGGGCTCGCGCTGCGGCCCGATGCCGGTCGGATGGATGTCCGTGAAATACATCCGCCACTGCTTCCATCGCGCGGCCGCCAGATCGGGCCCGATGAAACTCAAGAGGCTCTCGCGGTGGCCCGTCTCGCTCTTGCCGAGCAGAACGTCCGTCTGGTCCAGGCCGTCGATGGCGCGATCCGCGGGCATCTTGCCGCCCACGATGTGGGCGAAGGTCGGCAGAAAATCCATGATCGAGAACATGGCGTAGGAAGTCGTGCCGGGCTTGACCTGCGCCGGCCAGCGGATGATGGCGCATGTCCGGATCGAGCCCTCGGTCACCTCGCCCAGCTCGCCGCGGAACGGACCGGAGTTGCCCATGTCCGGGCTGCCCTGATTGCCGAACTCGCGCGCGGCCTCGCCGAACGGCCCGTTGTCGGACGCGAAGACGAGGATCGTGTCGTTCTCGACTCCGAGCTCCTTGAGCGTGTCCATGATCTGGCCGACGTGGTAATCGCCTTCCATCATCTTGTCGCCGTAGTTGCCGATGCGCGACTTGCCCTGGAACTGCTTGGACGGCAGGTTCGGCGCATGTCCCATGGAGAACGGCAGGTAGAGAAAGAAGGGCTTGCCGGCCGCCTTCTGGCGCTTCATGAAGTCGATCGACTTCGCCACCAGCTCGTCGTCGATCCCGGCCCGGACCTCCGGGGTGAAGGGCTTGACCTCGCGCAGCGTCCCGCCCGCCACGGCCTCGACGATGTGCGGACCCTTGGCGAGCAGCGCGTCGGGCGGGGCCGGGATGGAGTGTGTGAGCTCGATGGTGTTCACGTAGGTCGCCGCGTCCCAGGAGATGCCCGGCGGAATGCCGTAGAACTCGTCGAAACCATGAGCGGTCGGCAGGCTCTGGGGCGCCTCGCCGAGATGCCACTTGCCGAAGATCGCGGTCGCGTACCCCGCGCCCTTGAACAGCTCGCCCATGGTGAAGGCGCGCCCGGGCAGCGTGTAGGGAGTGCCTTCGATGGCGATGAGGGACAGGCCGCTCCGGATCGAATACTGGCCCGTCATGAGCGCCGCGCGGGACGGCGTGCAGGCGGGCTCGACCAGGTACTGGGTCAGCCGCAGTCCTTCGCGCGCGAGCTGGTCGAGCCGGGGCGTGGGAGCACCGCGCAGCTCGCCGCCGCCGTAAGAGCCGAGGTCTCCGTACCCCACGTTGTCGGCGAGGATGAAGACGACGTTCGGCTTCTGCGCGGCAGGCGTGCGCGAGGCCTGCGCGAGAAGGACCGGCGTCAGAAACGAGAGCGCGACTGCGACGAGCGCCAGGCGAATTCGCGTCATGACTCCTCTCCTAGTCGAAAAGCGTTCCCTGGATCAGCTTCGGCAGGACCGGCGTCAGCTGGATCTGGATGTTCCAGCGTTGGCCGACCGGATCGGGCTGCGTGACCATGTACTGCCCGGCGAGCTGGATCTTCACCGGCAGCCGGCCGAACTTGACGACCTTGCCGACGCCCACGCCGATCGGCACGGTCCAGCGGTTGTTCGACGGCGCCTCCCAGTTCGCGAGGATGTTCCCCGAGTAGCCGACGTTCCAGCCGCCCTCGAAGAAGAGCGAGAAGATGGGCTGGAGGTTCATCTGATTCGTGTTGGGCCGGCTCGGGTCGCCGGCGTAGGACCACCACTGCTGCGGGAAGACGCCCGCGATGAACTTCGGCGTCATGTAGGCGAGCACGAGCGCCGGCCCGACCTGCCACTTCCCCTGGCCGGTATAGACCGAGCCCGCGGTCGGGAAGATGAACGTCGGACCCAGGCCGAGGAGCCAGTGGCCGCTGTGCGCCGGCGAGAAGATCTCGAGCTGCGTCCAGTCGCCGAAGTTCGTGGTCCGCTGCTCGTTGCCGAGGCTGTCGGTGTACGGAACGCTGTTGTAGACCTGGACGACGGGGCGCGTGATCAGGTTCAAGTCGTGCGTCAGGCTGACCGGCATCACGGGCTGGAAGTTGAGGTTGTAATTCCAGCGGTCGTTCGTCAGGTTGACGTTGTTGAACTGGAACTGGAGCGACCACAGATTCGAGACCGGGTTCGCGAGCGCCTGGGCGAGCTTGTCGGCGTTGGCCTGTTCCGGGTGGTCCTCGTCCGGCTCCTCGGCCACGGCGACGGCCGTGAGCGCGAGAAGCGCAGCGAGGGCGACGGAGACCAGCCGCCTTCGAATCCGGGAATCCATGAATGCCTCCATCAGTACGGCTTCGCCGGGCCGATCTGCGGCGCGCGCACCGGCTTCGCCATGCCGAAGAAGATCGTGACACCCTGGCCGCCGCAACGCGTGGAGAGCGCCTCGTCCGGGACGCTCAAGCAGCTGTCGATGTCCTGCCAGTTGTTCATGGCCCAGACGTCGCCCGAGGGGCTGACCGCGATGTCGGTCTGCATCTGCAGGCCGCCGCCGACGTAGCCGTTCGGAGGGGCAATCGGATCGCCGGTCTTGAAGCCTGGCGGGCAGTTCTCGGTCCGCGCGCCGCAGAGGCACGTGATCGGGCTGTTCGGCATCGCGAAGTTCGAGACCCAGATGTTGTCGTTGCCGTCGACCGCGATCGCCCACGGGCCCGGGAGGCCGCCCGACTTGAACGGAGACCCCGGATACTGGGAGCCGTCGGGCTTCAGCAGCGTGACGCTGCCGCCGTCCTGTGCGGTCTGCTTGGACATCGCTCTAGTCAGCGTCGGGTCGGCGTTCTCTCCCCGAAGGGCCTTCACCGCCAGGTCGGCGATGAGCGCTCCGCCCCGGTCCGAGTTGCCGAACCGGTTCGTGACCCAGACGTTGCCCTGGCTGTCGATCCCGAGACCGCTGCCGCTCCAGCCCGTGCTGAACTTCTCCACCTTCGTCGGATCCGATGCGGGAAAGCGCGCGACGTGACCCGCGATCGCGTTGGTGACCCAGATGCGATTCTGCTGGTCGATGCCGAGATGGAACGGACCGGTAAAGGACTTGCACGGCTCGACGTCCCGTCCTTCGCAGACGATCTTTCCGTTCTTGTAGTCGCCGCCCGGGAAGAAGAGGAGCTGGCTCTTCGAGATGCCGAGCGCCCAGACGTCGCCGGTGCCTGGCGTGACGATGATGCCCTGCATGAGGCCGAGGCGTCCGCCGAAGGTGATGCCCTCCGGCGGCGTCAGCGGCTTGCCGGTCTTGTCGAACACGGCGATCGACTGGCCGCCGTAGCTCGCGAGCCACGCCTGGTCCTTCGAGTCGACCGCGGCGCCGAAGGTTCCGCCCTGCATGCCGCCGCCGGCAAAGCCGGTCGTGATCGGCGAGAGGGGCTTGCCGTTGCCGTCGAACTTCGTCGCGTTGCCCTGCCACAGCGCGTCCTGTCCCTGCCAGCCCACGGTGAAGTTGTCGCCGACCCACAGATTCCCCTGGCTGTCGAACATCGCCTTGCCGCCCGCACGGTAGCCGCCTCCGTCGAACTTGAGCGGCAGCACCCACGCGCTCGGCGCGAAGCCGAGGTACGGCATGAAGGGCACGTCGCGCATCGTCTTACCCTGCGGGACCGCATAGAAGGCGTCGAGGAGCTGGAAGAGGCGCTGCGGCTGGTACCACGGGTAGCGGGCAATCGCGATCGCCGCCGTCAGCGTGTCAGTCGGTGCGCCGCCTTTCGGCGGGGTCGACGCGGCGAAGAGTCGCCCGCACGCGTCGGGCGTGATCCGCGTGGCGCACGCCGAGAGCAGGTCGGCGAGCGTCGCGAAGTTGGCCATCGTCGGCGTCTGCGGTCCGTTCAGCGGATCCTGGATGACGGGTCCCCAGCCGCCCGTCGAGAGGTCGACGAAGCTCGGCACGTTGCCGGCGGCGATCTTCAGTCCCAGCGCGTGGCCCCTGAGCGTCTCGCCCTCGAGGAACTGGGCGTTGGTCCACACGGAGGCGACGGTCGTGAACTCGTTGACCGTGACCGTCTTCGGCGGCGCGGCGCCGAGAATCGCGAGGAAGGCCAGGGCGGGGTTGTTCGACCGGTCCGGCCTCGCCTCGGGCGTCCCACCCTTCGCGATCAGGTACAGGGAGGAACCGGCCGGAGCCGCGCCGAGCGCGAGCCGGAACGCGCCCTGGGAGTCCGCCTTCGCTTCACCCAGTTTCGCCGGAGCGCCCGCGCCGGCGGCATACGCGCTCACCGTCGAGCCGGAGACGGCCTTGCCGCCGGCCTGGACGCGGCCGGAGAGATTGGTCTGTGCCGCGGCGGCGACCGCGAGAAACGCGGCGAACACCGAAATGACGAATACCCGACGATCTCCCATGGTCACCCCCTTCCTCGCATCGAATCTCCTCAATTGCTCGGCGGAGCGAGGCTCTCGAGCTGATTTTTCTCAGAAAAGAGCGGGCGGCCCGCCGGAGGAGGGCCGCCCGCTGGGTTGCCTATTCGCCTTCGTGTTGCTTGATCATTGCCTGGATCTTCTGCTTCACCGCATCCAGGTTGAACGACGCCGGGTCCTGCATCGGTGGGTAGTCGACCGCGGTCATGGCGAGCTTTCCGACGTACCCCTGGACCAGAACGAACCGCCAGAACTCGCGAGCGAAGAAGTCGTTGACGTACCCGGGGGCTCCGTTGTTGAAGGACTCCCCACGGATGCTCGGCGTGCGCTCGAACGGATCCTGTCGGATGTTGACCATGACGGGCATGTCCGTCGTGACCTTCTCGCCGGGCCAGCCCCAGGGCTGCTGGAAGAACGTGAACTTGAAGTCGTCGATTCGTACGGCGCCGAGGTGCGGTCCTCCGAAGTAGAAGATCTCGTGGCGCGCGGAGGGTCCCTTGCCCGTCAACATGTCCATCTGGTTGTAGCCGTCGAGGTGGTTCTTGTAAGTCCGATCGCCGAGCTTCACTCCCTTGAGCAACTGGTCGGTGATGTTCGGGTTGCCGGCGGCCGCGGTCAGGGTCGGGAACCAGTCGAGGCCGGAGATGATGCCGTTCTCGACCGAGCCGGCCTTGATGTGGTTGGGCCACCGGATGATGCACGGGACGCGGAAGCCGCCCTCGCCGACCGTGCCCTTGGTGTTCTTGAACGGCGTCATGCCGCCGTCCGGCCACGTGAAGACCTCGGCGCCATTGTCCGTCGTGAAGATGACGATTGTGTTGTCGGCCTCCCCGATGTCCTCGAGGTGCTTCAGCAGCGCGCCGATGGAGTCGTCCATCTGCGCCATGCCGGCCTCCTCGAGCCCGTAGTTGGTCTGGCTGTTCTGCATCGAGCTGTATTTCTTGGACAGAAACGTCCAGACGTGCATGCGCGTCGTGTTGTGCCACACGAAGAACGGCTTGCCGTCCTTCTTGGCCTTGTCCATGAAGTCGCTCGACGCCTTCACGAGCACCTCGTCAAACGTCGTCATGTCGTACTTCGCCTTCAGGAACGGGATGTCGTGCATGTTCGCAACGTTCGACATGTCGGGGAACGGCGGCAGGGGACCTTCGTCCACGATCTTCTGCTTGCCGACCTTGCCCCACCGCGGCACGTCGGTGGGATCGTCGACGTCGGTCGCCCAGCTGTGAACCAGGCTGCGCGGTCCGTAGGTGTTGTAGTACTTCTCGTCGACCGGGAACGAGTACCAGTACGGATCCGACATCGCGTCGAGGTGGTACAGGTAACCGAAGAACTCGTCGAAGCCGTGAACCGTCGGGAGGTACTTGTTCAGGTCGCCGAGATGGTTCTTGCCGAACTGCCCCGTGGCGTATCCCTGCGCCTTCAGCGCGCTGGCGAGCGTGGCGGCCTGAGCCGGGATGCCCACGTCGGCTCCGGCCTGGCCGACGGTGGTCAGCCCCGTCCGCAGCGGAATCTCTCCGGTGATGAAGTTCGCCCGGCCCGCCGTGCAGCTCGCCTCGGCGTAGTAGTCGGTGAACAACATGCCTTGTGCCGCGAGCTTGTCGAGGTTCGGCGTCTTCCCCGACATGATTCCGCGGTGGTAGGCCCCGACGTTGAACCAGCCGACGTCGTCTCCCATGATGACCAGGATGTTCGGCTTCTTCGCCGGGGCCTGGGCGAAGGCCGACGCCGTGACGAGCACGGCGAACAGCGCGAAAAACCATCGAACCCGGGTACCGCTCATGAGATCTCTCCTCCTTATCCTTGTTGCGCAGGCTCCGGGGAATGGAGCCGGCTCTTGTGTCGACCAAAACCTCGTGTCGAGAGCGCGGCGAACACGTAGGCGCCGCCCAGGCTGCCGAAGCCCTTCCAGAAATCCGTCCACTGCACCGGATTTCGAACCAGGTTCGAGAGATGTTCGATGCTCAGGTAAACGTGAACCGCGGCGATGACGATCGCCGTGTAGGGGCTCAGGACCCAGCCGGGAAGAGGAAGCGCGAACCGCGAAGCCTCAAGGCTCCTCGCCTTCACTGGAAGACCTCGACGGAGGCGAACGGCTCGGCCGACCCGGGGCGGAACCGATGGATCGTGAACTTCGTGGCCTGGCCCGGCTTCACGTCGACGTGCAGGAAGTTGTACTCCTCGATCGGGGGGGCGCCTTTCCAGTAGAGGTCCTTGGGGTAGTCCGCCGGAAGAGTCTGGATGGACGTCCGGCCCGGGAGGATCGGATCCTGCTCGGCGCCTCCGCCGCCGAGGACGAAGTACTTCACGCCATCCACCTGGAAGAGCTCGGTCGTGTGGACGTGGCCGTTGAAGACCACGATGTCCAGGTCCTTCGCGTAGGACGCGATCGTCTTGTGCGGATTCTGGGCTTCGGGAATCGGTCCCATTCCGGCGCGGCAGAACACCGGCGCGTGGAAGCTGATGAAGACCTTCTTGATGCCGGTGGACCTGGCTTCGTCCAGCCACTTCTTGAGCTGCACCATCTGCGCGTCGTAAGCCGGCTGCGTGGCTTCCCAGCTCGACGGGTGGCGGTAGTCGTACGGTCCCGTGTACAGGAAAACGAAGCGCGCACCGCGATAGTCGAACTTGTAGATCAGCTGCTTGTCGGACACGCCGAGCTTCTTCAGATACGGGAAGGCCGCCAGCAGCCCCTCGACATCGGAGTCGTCCCACACTTCGTGATTGCCGACGGCGGGGAAGATCCGGCCACCCATGCCGTCCTTCGTCATCTCGGCATCGGCCGGCGGCAATTGCTTCAGGACGTCCTTCTCGACGAGCGTCCAGTAGGGGTTGGCGGACGGCTTGTCGCCCTGCTTGCCCCACCAGACGAGGTCGCCCGTGTTGACGAGAAAGCTCGCGTGTCCGCTCTTGATGTCCCGGACCGCTTCGCGCGCCACCCACTGCCCGCCCTCCAGCCGGAACATCGTGCGGCGCACCCCGGGCAGCAGCTTCACGTCCTCGACCGAGGCCGAGGTCACCCAGCCCTTGTCGAACGTCAGGGTGGTCACCTCGCTCCGGGTGTCGAACGGCATGACCATCTGCACAAGCTCATGGGTGGCCGGGTCGTAGATCAGCTTCACGTCCTTCTCGACGACGCCGGCCGCGTACTTCTCGGGAAGCACGAGCTCGAACATGTCCACCATGAGCTTGCGTGCGTCGGCTTCCTGGCTCGCCTTGTACGGGAGGTACATCATCGAGCGCGAGTCGCCGTAGACGTCGAACGAGAAGCTGGAATCAGAAGTGCTCCTGGCGTTCTGCGCCACCCCGGAGTGAGCCAGAACGAGGCCGAGAACGACGATTGATCCGAATCGGATCCAACGTTTCATTCCAAACCTCCTCTCATGGCCTCGGGTCGGAAGCGAATCGCGCGATTCATGAGAACTGGTTCCCGGTCGAGCTGAGCGCCTCACCGACGGCGTCGAGGAGCTGCCGCCCCTCGAACGGCTTCGCGAGGAAGGCGACCGCGCCGAGCTCCTCGGCCTCTCGACGCAGCCGCGCCGTGTCGTGAGCCGTGATGAAGATGACGGGCCGGTCCTGGCCGTCCTCCTCGAGACGCCTTTGCAGGTCGATCCCGGACGCGCCGGGGAGGTGAATGTCCAGAACGAGGCAGCGGAGGTCCGCGAACGACCCGCACTCGAGGAAGGCCTCGGCGGACCCGTAGGCGCGCGCCTCGTATCCGGCAGCTTTCAGCATCCGCGTGAGGGCCTCTCGCATTCCGAAGTCGTCCTCCACGACCGCGATGACACCCTGGGACTTCCGCATCGGCTGCGGGGAAGGATTCCGCGGGCGGGTGCGCCGGAGAAGCCGTCTCTAGGGGAGGGGCCGCATTGTCCTTTGGTGCAATGCGCCGAGACGACTCAGTCGACGGGTTTGCCTCCGGCGCCCCTCGGACGGAGCGCGGCGCTCGCGTGGACGAGCTCGGCGACCGAGTCGACCCGCATCTTGAGCATGATCTTGGCGCGGTGGGCCTTGATGGTCCGCTCGGAGGTCCCGAGGAGCGCGGCGATCTGCTTGTTCAGCGCTCCTGTGACCACCCCCTCGAGCACCTGCTTCTCCCGGGGCGTCAGCGTGGCATAGCGCTCGGCGAGATCCCGACGCCAGCGCGACGTCGACAACTCCCGTTCCTGCCTCTGGAGGGCCGCGCGGATCGCGGCGAGCAGCTCCTCTCGGTTGACGGGCTTGACCAGGAAGTCCGCGGCGCCCTGGCGCATGGCCCGCACCGACTGGCGGACGTCGCCATGACCGGTCAGGAAGATGATCGGGAGGCCGTCGCCACGCCGGAGCACCGCCTCCTGGAGCTCCAGGCCGTCCGGACCCGGCATGTGGAGGTCGAGGAGCAGGCAGCCCGGTCCGTCCGGCGGCGCGTCGACGAGGTAATCGCCGGCCGAACGGTAGTCCTTCACCTCGTATCCCGCGACCCGGAGGAGGCGGGCGATGGCCGCGCGGAACGCGTCGTCGTCGTCGACGACGTGAATGACGGCCGAGGCCGCGACCTCACGCGACGGCGTCATCGTTTTCGTGCGGTCGGCCGGCGGAGAGCGCCGGGAGCTCGAACTCGAACGTCGCGCCGCCGCCTCCGTTGTTCTGCGCCGCGATGCGCCCGCCGTGGGCGTCGACGATCGAGCGGCAGATCGAGAGTCCGAGCCCGAGCCCATGCCTCTTGGTGGTGAAGAACGACTCGAAGAGCTTCGGCTCGTGGTCGGCCGCGATGCCGTGCCCGGTGTCCGAGACGCGCACGACGACGCGTCCGCTGCCGTTGCGGGTGGCGATCGAAAGGCGGCGGCGGCTGGAAGGCGTGTCCGCCATCGCCTCCATGCCGTTCAGCGCCAGGTTGATCACGACCTGCTGGAGCGAGATCTCGTCGCCCCGGATCTCCGGGAGGCCGGCGCGGAAGTCCCGCTCGAGGACGACGCCCCGGCGCCTCGCCTCGGCGTCGAGCAGTCCGGCGGCGGCGTCCGCGACCGCGTTGACGGCCAGCGGCTTCATTTCGATGTCCCCGCGGCCCGCGAGCGCGCGGACCCGGCTCACGACCTGGCTCGCCCGGACGTCGTCGCGTCGGATGTCCGCGAGGATCTGCCGGAGCTCGTCGGCCGACGGGGCGCTCGATTGCAGGAGCAGCTCGGCGGTCTCGGCGTTGGCGAGGATCGCGCCGAGCGGCTGATTGATCTCGTGCGAGATCGAGGCGGCGAGCTCGCCGACCGTCGCGAGCCGTGAGGCGTGGGCGAGCTCCTGGCCCCGCTGCCGCGACTCCTTTTCCGCCCGCCGACGCGACTGGCGCTCGGCGAAGAGCGCGACCAGCAGCGCCGTCTCGACGGCGAGGGCGACTCCGACCGCGACGATCCGCCACCGGTAGTGCTCCCACAGGGACGGCGTCCGGAATCGGACCTCGTAGCCGGGCGGCACGCGCCGCTCGGGAATGCCGAACCGGCGGAGCTGCCGGGCGTCGATGGCCTGCAGCCGCGGCGAGCCCTGCTCGATCGGGATGACGCCGGGACTCTCGCCCGCGAGGATCCGCGCGCCCAGCCGCGCGGCGGCGTGCCCGGCGTGTTCGAAGTCGAAGAGCGCGCCGCCGAGTATCCCGGTCCCCAGAAACGTCGAGTGCACGGAGTAAACGGGGACCGACGCCGCGGCGGAAAGCGCCTGCGCCGCGTCCCGCGGCACGATCGCCCGGCCTTCCGAGTCGCGGAACATCATCGTGAAGAGGAGGATCGTGCCGGGCGGAAGGCGCCCGAACTCCCGCGGGAAGTCCGCGATCGGTACGCCGCTCCGGACCGAAATCTCGAACTCGGGCCGCAGAGAATCGAGGCTCCTCGCCGCCCTCGCGTTCGTCGTGGCATCCCGGTCGCCGGATCCTCCGACGATGAGAATGCGGCGGGCGTCCGGCTGGAGCCGGCGCGCGAGCGCGACGGTCTGGGTGAAGTCCTCGTCGTCGACGATGCCGGTGACCCACGAGGGCCGGCCTCTCGCCTCGAAGTACTTCGGGTCGACGTTCGTGAACACGATCGGCGCGTCGGGCCAGAGCTCTCCGCGATAGCGCAGCAGGAAGTCGAGCGCGATGTCGGTCAGCGCGAAGACGAGGGCGGGCTGCTTCGCCTCGTATTTCCGGCGTAGGAAGGAGGCGAGCTCTCGCTCGTAGCCCTCGCTGCGGAACCGGTAGGAATCCAGTCCCTCCGAGTAGAACTCGAGCGGGCCGAGGCTGGCCGCGGAGAGGTCCTTCCGGATCGCGCCGTCGACCGCCTGGCCGGCCGGCAGCATCACCTCCGCTCCCGAGAGGATCAGGATGCGGCGCGCGGTGCCTTCCCCCAGGGCGGCGGCCGCGAGAAACGACCCGAAGAGGGCGATCAGGAGAAAGGTCCGGACGGTTCGGGTGGCCGGGTGAGACGCCATGCTGAATCGGGTTCCTGGTGTCATTTCATCACGGCGGCTGCGCGCGCGGAAGCCGTCCCGGGCCGTAAGAACCGCATGAAATCGTAGAGATCGCCGCTTTGGCGCCCTCGCGGGGCTCACCAGGACAGGATGAACTGGGCCTGGACGACGGTGAACGGGCCGGGATCGGGACTGAACGCCGGGTTCCAGACGAGCTGAAGATCCGGCTGCAGCCGCATCATCGGGAAGAGCTGGAGCGTGTAGAAGGTCTCGGCGACGTACTCGTTGCGGTGATACACCGTCTTCGACGTCGCGGACGGCTGGCTCCAGACGAAGCCGATGCCGCCGCTGTCGTTCGTGTGGTGCGGGAGGATTCCGATCTGCGCGAGCGGCGCTTCGACGGCGAAGCCGGTGCCGACCTGCGTCGATGCGCCCGCCGAGACCTGCGAGCCGCCGACGCCGAAGCGTCCGAACCAGGCGAGCGGCGACTGGCGCCCGAGCTGCTGCTCGAAGTTGAAGCCGATGCCGCCCTGCGTGGGACCGCCCGCCTGCGCGAGGAAGGGCTGGACGCGGTACACGCCCGGTCCGAGGCCGAAGACGTCCTGGGGCGCCCACCCGAGCTCCGTCACGACGGACCAGTACTGCCAGGAGAAGTTCGTCCACGGCGTCTCTCCGGAGGACGCGTTGCCGGCCGTGGCCCCGGTCATCACGTAGAAGTCGGGGTGGGGTTGCCACTGCAGGTTGACCGCGAAGTTGTAGCTCGGCAGAGGGAGCACCATGCTGTTGATCAGCCCCGAATTGAGGAATTGGCCGCGGCCCGTGTTGGCGTACGTGTTGACGTCGAGGTAATTGCCCTGGTTCACGACGCCGGCGATCGCGACGAAGGAGCCCCGCGCGAAGGCCTGCTGCCAGGCGATCTCGGGAACCTTGAAGCCTCGTCGCTTGGAAACGACGCCATCGGGGTCCGTCAGCGTTCCGAGATTGCTCTGCGTCGTCTGGTTGGCGCCGGCGCCCCCGAGCCCCTCCTCGACTCCGATCTGGGCGCTCAACCATCCCGCCGTGCCCCCGATGGGGTCGGCGTATGCGGCCCATTTCGCGAAGCCCTTCATCGAGTAATGGCCGATGTTGGGCGAGCCCGTCGGCGTATCCGGGACGCCGCTGTAGATGAAGTCCTGCTCGATCTGGTAGCGCAGGCCATGCGCGCCGAGCCAGTACTTGGCTCCCTGGACGAACGGCTCGAGCGGCATGGCCTTGACGAGGTAGCCGGGCTTGATCGCCGTGTTGCCGAGCTCGTCCTGGGCGGCGAGGTACGGCGCGAGCCGAGGGGGCACGGCCGGGAAGAGGGTGAACGTGCGCTCGCGTCCCGAGTCCTGCCGTTCGAGCACCGACGCGGGCACGCGCCGCCCTGGCGCGGGCCGCGGGACCTGGCGCTCGATGCCCACGCTCGCCGGCGGCAAGAGGTTCGCCGGCAGCTGGTCGGGCGGGATCCCGACGGCGTGGCCGAAGGCGTCGGTGAGGATGATGTCGCCCGGCCGGGGCGGAGCGTGCTCTTCCTGCGCCGCGGCGCAGGCCGCGAGCAGGAAGAGGGCCGCGCAGGGAAGCCGACGCGGTCGGCGGATGACGAGTCCTTTCGCCGGAGCTATCCCGGCGATTCTACGGGAGGATGGCGGGACGGGTTACGAGGACAGCCGGCAGCAGTCGGTCGGTTCGGTGCGCGTTCCGTCGCCGAAGACCTCGGTCGCCTCGGCATGGATGCAGCGGGGCTCCTCGGTCTCGGTGCGTTTGACGATGCCGTTGCGGCCGCAGACCGGGCAACACGAGATCTCTCCCTCGAGCGGCGCTACGAAGCCGATCGCCATGATCGTGAAGTCTTCGATCGTGATCATCGACCACCCTCCTGCGGTCTACGCATCCTCCGGACGCCAGCTCTGGAGAATGCGCATGTAGTTGGACCTTTCGAACGCGGCCGGGTTCGCGCCGCGGCCGTAACCCATGCTGCCCTGCATCTGGCGGAGCGAGTCGTACCCGTGCTCCTCGAGCCATCGGGCGAGGTCGGCCCGGAGGCGCGAAAGCGTCTCGGGACCCCTGCGTAGCAAGACCGAGACCATCTGGACCGCGTGGGCGCCGGCCATCACCGCTTTCACGATGTCGAGCGCGTTGTGGACGCCTCCCGTCACGGCGAGCGAGCAGGGGAGCTGTCCCGACAGCACCGCGAGCCAGCGCAGGCGCAGGAGCAGCTCCGAGGGGCTCGAGAGATAGAGGCGCGGCTCGACCTCGAGGTTCTCGGCGTCGATGTCGGGCTGGTAGAAGCGGTTGAAGAGGATGAGCCCGTTCGCGCCCGCGCGCTCGACGCAGCCGGCGAGGTGCGCGAGCGACGAGTAGAAGGGCGACAGCTTGACCGCGAACGGGATCTTCACGGCCTCGCGGACGGCCGCGACGACCGCGATCGTGCGCTCCTCGACGTCCTCGCCCGACTGGAGCGGATCGGTCGCGAGCTCGTAGACGTTGACCTCGAGGGCGTCCGCGCCCGCCTGCTCGATCAGCCGCGCGTATTCGATCCAGCTCTCGGGCGTCGTGCCGTTCAGCGAGGCGAAGACGGGCACGCGGACGGCCTTCTTGATCTTCTGGATCTGCTCGAGGTAGTCGTGCGGGCCGAGCGCGAAGACCTCGGGCTCGGGCAGGTAGGTGGTCGCCTCCGGGTGCGATTCGCTGGTGCTCGCGTACGCGCGGAAGGTCGCGAGCTCGTCGCCGACGATCTGCTCCTCGAAGAGGGAGCGCAGCACGATCGCGGCGGCGCCCGCGTCCTCGAGGCGGCGGACCGTGTCGAGGTCGTCCGCGAGCGGCGAGGAGCCCGGCATCAGGGGATGCGGCAGCTCGAAGCCGAGGTACTTCGTCGAGAGGTCCATGGTCACTTCGCTCCGCCGGCCGGGACGAGGGAGGCGTCCGCGGGAGCCGGCGCGGAGGATGACGCCGGCTCGACCGCGGACGAGGAACCTGCCGTTTTCCAGGCCGAGAGGTGCCGGTAGAGCTCGAGACGGCGCGCGGCGGCCCGGCTCGCGCGGGCGGCGAGCTCCTTGTAGCGCTCGGGACCGGCGGCCTCGAGCATGCGAAACCGGCTCTCGTTGTTCATGAAGGCCTCGACCGGCTTCTTCGGCGAGCCCGAATCGAGGACGAGCGGCGCCTCGCCCTTCTCGAGGCGGCGAGGGTCGAAGCGGTAGAGCGGCCAGAGGCCCGAGTCGACGATCAGCTTCTGCTGCTCGCAGCCGAACGCGAGGTCGTAGCCGTGGGCGATGCATGGGGAGTACGCGATGACGAGCGACGGTCCCGGGTACGCCTCCGCCTCCTGGATCGCCTTGACCGTCTGCGCGTCCTTCGCGCCGAAGGCGATGCGGGCGACGTAGACGTGGCCGTAGCTCATCGCCATGAGGCCGAGGTCCTTCTTGGCCGTCTCCTTGCCGCCGACCGCGAACTTCGCCGCGGCGCCGAGCGGCGTCGCCTTCGACTGCTGGCCGCCGGTGTTCGAGTAGACCTCGGTGTCGAGGACGAGGACGTTGACGTCGTAGGGGAGCGACAGCACGTGGTCGAGCCCGCCGTAGCCGATGTCGTACGCCCAGCCGTCGCCGCCCACGATCCAGACGCTCTTCTTGACCAGATCGTCGGCGACCTGCGCGAGCGTGCGGGCGGCGGGCGTCGGGAGCGGCGCGATGGCGGTGCGCAGGCGCAGGACGCGCTCGCGCTGCGCGGCGATGCCGGCGTCGGTCGACTGGTCGGCCTCGAGGATCTCGCGGGCGAGGCCGCCCGGCACGGACGGACCGACCTCGGCGAGGAGCTGCCGGGCGAGTGCGGCGCGGCTGTCGACCCCGAGGCGCATGCCGAGGCCGAACTCGGCGTTGTCCTCGAAGAGCGAGTTCGACCAGGCGGGCCCGCGGCCGTTGCGGTCGACCGCGTAGGGCGTGGTCGGGAGGTTGCCGCCGTAGATCGAGCTGCAGCCCGTCGCATTCGCGATCAGCGTGCGGTCGCCGAAGAGCTGGGTCAGGAGCTTGACGTACGGCGTCTCGCCGCAGCCGGAGCACGCGCCCGAGTACTCGAAGAGCGGGGTCGCGAACTGCGAGCCCTTCACGTCCATGACGCGGATGCGCGACTTGTCCGGCTCCGGCAGGTCGAGGAAGAACGCGTAGTTCTCGCGCTCCTTCTCGCGCAGCGGCCGCTGCGGCGCCATCTCGATCGCCTTGTGTTTCGGGTTGGACTTGTCCTTGGCGGGGCAGAACATCACGCAGAGAGTGCAGCCCGTGCAGTCCTCCGGCGCGACCTGGATCGTGTAGCGCCATCCCTCGAAGTCGGAGGCGCGGAACCTGTCGGACTGGAAGGTCTCGGGCGCCCCGGCGAGGCGCTCGGGGTCGAACACCTTCGCGCGGATCGCGGCGTGCGGGCACACGAGCGCGCACTTGTTGCACTGGATGCAGATCGAGGGGTCCCAGACCGGGATCTCGGCGGCGATGTTGCGCTTCTCCCACTGCGCGGTCGCCGTCGGCCAGGTGCCGTCGACCGGGAACGCGGAGACCGGGAGCCGGTCGCCGTGGCCGGCGAGCATCAGCGCGGTGACCTTCTGGACGAAGCCCGGCGCGTCGGGCGAGACGATCGGCGGGCGGCCGCGCTTCGCGGTGACCCCGGCGGGCACCTTGACCTCCGCGAGGCCGCCGAGCGCCGCGTCCACCGCGGCGAAGTTGCGCTTGAGGACCTCGGGCCCCTTGCGGGCGTAGGTGTCCGAGATCGCCTCCTTGATCTTCGCGATCGCGGTCTCCGGCGGGAGGACCTTCGCGATCGCGAAGTAGCAGGTCTGCATGATCGTGTTGATCCGGCCCTTCATGCCCGTCTCGCGCGCGACCCGGAAGGCGTCGACGACGAAGAAGCGCAGGCGCTTCTCGAGGATCTGCTCCTGCATCTCGCGGGGCAGCTCGTCCCAGACGGCGTCGGGGCCGTACGGGGAGTTCAGCAGGAACGCGGCGCCCTCGCGAGCGGTCTCGAGCACGTCGTAGCGCTGGACGAACTCGAACTGGTGGCACGCGACGAAGTCGGCGCGGTGGACGAGGTAGGCGGAGCGGATCGGGCGGGGCCCGAAGCGCAGGTGAGAGATCGTCACCGCGCCGGACTTCTTCGAGTCGTAGACGAAGTAGCCCTGGGCGAAGCCGTCGGTCTCCTCGCCGAGGATCTTGATCGAGTTCTTGTTGGCGCCGACCGTGCCGTCCGAGCCGAGGCCGTAGAACACCGCGCGCGACACGTCGTCCGGCTCGATGTCGAGATCCGCGTCCCAGGGCAGAGACGCGTGCGTGACGTCGTCGACGATGCCGACCGAGAAGTGGTTCTTCGGCTTCTCCTTTGCGAGCTCGGCGAAGACGCCGGCGACCATCGCGGGCGTGAACTCCTTGGAAGACAGGCCGTAGCGGCCGCCGACGATCCGCGGGGCGTGCACCCCGTCGCCCGCCTCGGCGAACGCCGTCACGACGTCCTGGTAGAGCGGCTCGCCGATCGCCCCGGGCTCCTTCGTCCGGTCGAGGACCGCAATCGCGCGGGCGGTCCTCGGCAGCGCCCCGACGAACCGCGCCGCGTCGAACGGGCGGAAGAGGCGGACCTTGAGGACGCCGACCTTCTCGCCGCGCGCGACGAGCCAGTCCACGGTCTCGTGCGCGGTCTCGGCGCCCGAGCCCATCAGCACGACGACGCGCTCGGCCTCGGGGTGGCCGGCGTAGTCGAAGAGCCGGTAGCGCCGGCCCGTGACATCGGCGAATCGGTCCATCGCCTTCGCGACGAGGTCGGCGCCGGCGAGGTAGAAGGGGTTGGCCGCCTCGCGGGCCTGGAAGAAGACGTCCGGATTCTGCGCCGTGCCGCGGAGGACCGGGTGGTCGGGCGTCAACGCGCGCCGGCGGAAGGCCTCGACGTGGCCGTCCGGAATCAGGGCGAGGAGGTCCTCGTCGGAGAGCTCCTCGATCTTCGCGACCTCGTGCGACGTGCGGAATCCGTCGAAGAAGTGCAGGAACGGGATGCGCGAGGCGAGACTGGCCATCGGCGCGATCGCGGCGAAGTCCTGCGCTTCCTGGACGGATCCCGCGGCGAGCATCGCGAATCCCGTGCCGCGGCAGGCCATGACGTCCGAGTGGTCGCCGAAAATCGAGAGGGCGTGGGTCGCGAGCGTCCGGGCGGCGACGTGCATCGTGAACGGCGTCAGCTCGCCGGCGATCTTGTACATGTTGGGGACCATCAGGAGGAGGCCCTGCGACGCGGTGAAGGTCGTGGCGAGCGCGCCCGCCTGGAGCGCGCCGTGCACCGCGCCGGCCGCACCGCCCTCGGACTGCATCTCGACGACGCTCGGGACCTTGCCCCACACGTTCGCGCGGCCCTTCGCGGACCAGGCGTCGGCGTGCTCGCCCATCGCGGAGGAGGGCGTGATCGGGTAGATCGCGATGACCTCGCTCGTCCGGTGGGCGACGGAGGCGACCGCTTCGTTGGCGTCGACGGTGATGCGGGCGTGGTTGGCCATCGGTGGTCCCACCGTAGCCGTGCGCAGCCGCACCCGGACTGATGCAAATGAATCAAAGAGCGCACTCGCCGTCAGAGCGCCCCCTCTCCCTCCGGGAGAGGGCTGGGGTGAGGGGAGAACTACTCGCCGGGAATCCTGTACCCCGCCACGATCACCGTCACGTTGTCCTTGCCGCCCGCCTCGAGCGCGAGGTCGACGAGACGCTGGCAGGTCTTCGCGGCGGGCTCGCCCTCGCCGAGGACCTTCGCGAGCGTGTCCTCCGAAATCATCTCGGTCAGGCCGTCCGAGCAGAGCAGCAGGCGGTCGCCGTCCTCGATGCGGAAGTGCTTGAGCTCGACCTGCGCGAAGGCGCCGCGGGTCGCGATGGCGCTCGTCAGGATGTGGCGGGACGGGTGGTGCTCGACGTCCTTCTGCTCGATCGCGCCGGCGTCGGCGAGGGACTGCGCCATCGTCTGGTCGTGGGTCAGCCGCTCGAGCGCGCCGCCGCGGCGGAGCACGTAGGCGCGCGAGTCGCCGACGTGCGCCGTCAGCAGATCGTGTCCGGCGCTGCAGGCGAACGTCAGCGTGGTCGCCATGCCCTTCAGCTTCGGGTCCTCGGCGGCCTTGGCGACGAGGAGCTCGCGGGCCTTCTGGAACCGCTCCGCGGTGCGCTTCAGCACGAGGTCCGCGCAGTCGCCGTCGAAGCGCATGATCCAGGCGGGGGAGTCGAGGACGAGGTCGACGAGCGCCTGCGCGGCCGTGCGGCTCGCGAGCTCTCCCGCGACCGCGCCGCCGACGCCGTCCGCCACCAGGTACGCGAAACAGGTCTCGGTCACCTCCGGCGGCACGTGCCCCTCCGGCAGGTTCGAGACGAGCGTCCGCATCGTGCGGTCGAACCGCCCGGCGATGAAGTGATCTTCGTTGTCCTTGCGCACCCGCCCCGGGTGCGAGACCGCGCCCAGGTCGACCTGGACGAGAGAGGAGATGGGGTGGCGGGACTTCGCCTCCGCCTCGTGCGAAACCGTCGCGCTCGCCGGACCGCTGTCGTCGGTCATGATCGTCTCCCCTCGCAAAAGTCGCGCCCGCCCGCCTTCGTCTGCTCTACTTCAGCACCACGAGCGCCTTCTCGGTCGACGTCAGGAGCGCGTGCGGGCCCACCGGCGCGCCGGTCGCCTCCTTCATCCAGATGTCCGGCGCGACGTTGCCGATCCTCGCCATCCGCTCGAACTCGCCGCCCAGGTTCTTCGACTTCTCCATCTGCTGTTCGATCTGGAACGCGATCAGGTGCCCGATCGGGTAGTCGGGCAGATAGAGGAAGGCGTCGATCATGTGCGAGTAGATGCCGAGCGTCAGCACGACGTCCTTCTTCTTGAACACCGGCGCGTAGTACTGGTTCCAGATGCTCCGGCACAGGTCGAGCGTCGCGGCCTTCAGCTGCGCCGGCGTGGCGTCGGGATGGTCGTACATCCAGTGCCACACCCCCATGTCGACGAGCGCGACCCCCGCGATCTCGTAGGTCATCCAGAAGTCGTTCAGGGACTTCAGCGCCTGCGCCTTCGGGTCGGGCTTCGACAGGCCGAGCAGCTCGAGGTCGTGCGCCTGGAAGACGAACGCGAGCGCCTCGGTGAACGCCGTGTTCGGGACGCCCGCGAGCAGCGTCGAGTCGATCTCGTTCAAGGAGAACGTCTGCTCGACGTTGTGCCCCATCTCGTGGACGGCGATGTTGAAGCCCTTGTAGTTCATGCCGTCCTTCTCGACGCGCGTGCGCAGGTGCGCCTTGTCGGCGCGGCGCTGCGCTCCGAGCGCGTGGCCGGAGCCGCGCGCGGGGTCGACGACGATGTGGGCCGCGAGCCAGTCGGCCTTCTCCTTCGAGAAGCCGAGCTGCACGAGGAGATTCGGAATGTCCTTCTGGTAGTCCTCCGCGGTCGGGTAGCGCTTGCGCACGATCGCGTCGAGCTCCGCCTCGGTGCGCGTGCCGCGCGGGCGGAAGCCGTTGTACCAGACGTCGAACGGTTCGAGCGGCCGGCCGAGCCGCGACTCGATCAGAGCCGCGACGCGCGGCACGAGCGGCGAGGAGAGGACCGCCTCGAGCATCTGCCGGACCTGCGCCTCCGGGATCTGCCGGTTTTCGTCGAAGCGGCGCGCGATGAGCGTCGGCGCGGTCGGCGAGTAGGGGTCGGCCTGGCGGGCGGCCCGGAACGTCGCGAGGAGCGTCGCGTAGCGCGTGTCCGGCTCCGGGGCGTTCGTCACCTTCATGTCGGGATTCGTCGCCGTGTCCGAGTCGTGGACCTTCGAGGTCGCCACCGCGTTCGTCGCCGGATCCCAGTCGACGTGCGGGTTGTCGACGACGACCGCCGGGATCGTCTGCGTGACGATGCGGTCGCAGACCTGCTCCAGCACACGCTGCCGCGCGAGGCCGGCCTTGCCCTCCGCGTAGTCCGCCTTGATCTGGTCGCGGATGTTCCAGTGAGAGAGCAGCCGCTGCTTCGCCGGGAAGAGGCGCTCGCCCTTCGCGTCGACGAGGTGGTGCGTCCAGATGTTGTAGCGGGCGATGTAACGCTGGGCGTCCGACTCCGCCTCGGCGATCGTCAGGTTGACGGACGCGGGGACCCGCTTTCCGAAGGTCTGGGCGAGCCGCGCCTCGGCCCACTGCCGCCGCGTCCAGCCCGGGCCTTCCTGCAGGCGCTGCTCGAGCGTCGTCAGCGGGAAGTTCAGGAGGACGGCGAACGCGAGCCGGTTCTGGAAGAAGTCGTCGACGACGTGCGCCGACGGATCGTAGCCGGCGAGGATCTCGTCGAAGGGGTAGATCTCGCCGAGGTCGAGGTCCGACTGTTTCCGGAAGTCTCGCGCGATCTCGTTCATGTGGCCGTTCAGGGACTCGAGCGCGAACTCCATGCGCGCGTAGAGCTCGTTGCGCGCAGTCGAGTCGGCGCAGATCTGCGCGCGCACGACCTCGCCGAAGGCGGCCTCGTCGCCGTCCTCCTTGCGCCAGAACTCGGCGGCCTGGCGGATGCCCTTCTCGATCCGGGGCCGCTCGGATTCCCCGTATTTGCCGGCGAGCTCGCCGGCCAGCTTGTCGATGGTCGCGGGCGTCACGATGCGCTGCCCCCCCTGTTCCTGCGGCGCGGCGGAGCCGGTCCCGAGGAGGACGCCCGCCGCGACGAGCGCGGCGCAAGCCCCGCGGCGAAATTCCGAAGGCCAGGCTCTCGCTACGCTCGGCCCTGGCTCCGGGGCGCGGCGTTCCCCCGCCGCGCGGTTCACCTTCGGCATGAAACCTCCGTTCCGAGAGGGAGTCTATCGAGATCGCGGGGCTCCCCGTTTCGCGGCCGGAAACGCAACCTTTTCCCGCCGTCTGCGAATAAGGTGAGAAGTCGACGTACGTCCGAAGGAGCAACGAATGCGCCATTGCCGCACGATTTTTGCCCTCGCCCTCCTCGTCCTGGGCGCCGGGGGCGCCGAGGCTTCGGCGGCCCCGCCGGAAAAGGCCGGAACCCCGGCGCCCCCTCAGCTTCGACTGCCCACGACGGCCGCGCCGGCCGGCTACGCGGTCGAGCTGACCATCGATCCCGCGAAGGACCGCTTCCGCGGGACGGTGTGGATCGACCTGAGGGTGAAGGAGAAGACGGCGCTGCTGTGGCTGAACGCGACCGACCTCGAGATCTCCTCCGCCTCGGTGGTCGTCGCCGATCGCACGCTCCCGGTCAAGGTGGTGCCGGGCGGGGAGAACTACGCCGGCTTCTCCTTCGCGAAGACGCTCGCTCCGGGCAACGCGCGCCTGAAGATCGACTACACGGGCAAGCTCGACGAGTCGTCGACCCAGGGACTCTTCCGCGAGAAGGACGGCGAGGACTGGTACGCGTTTTCGATGTTCGAGGCGACGGACGCCCGGCGCGCGTTTCCCTGCTACGACGAACCCGGTTACAAGGTGCCCTGGCAGCTGACGCTCCGCATCCCCGCCGGGACGACCGCCGTCTCGAACACGCCGATCGAGAACGAGTCGCCCGCGGCGGACGGCGGGCGCGTGGTGCGCTTCAAGAAAACCGAGCCGCTGCCGAGCTACCTCGTCGCGCTGGGCGTCGGTCCCTTCGACTACCTCGATGCCGGCACCGCGGGCTCGAAGAACACGAAGATCCGGATCGTCACGCCGCGCGGCAAGGCGTCGCAGGGGCGCTACGCCGCGCAGACGACGAAGCCGCTGCTCGAGATGCTCGAGGCGTACTTCGGCATGCCGTATCCGTACGAGAAGCTCGACCACCTCGCGGTGCCGCAGTCGATCACCTTCGGCGCGGAGGAAAACGCGGGGCTGATCAGCTGGAACGAGCGCGCGCTGATCGCGCCGCCGTCCGAGGAGACGATCGCGTTCCAGCGCCGCCAGGCGGATTACAGCGCCCACGAGATGGCGCACCAGTGGTTCGGCGACCTCGTGACGATGCAGTGGTGGGACGACGTGTGGCTGAACGAGTCGTTCGCGACGTGGATGGCCGACCGCACGATCGCCGCCTGGAAGCCCGAGTGGGGCAAGGCGGTCGACCGAGTGGTCGACCGCTCCGACGTGATGTACGAGGACACGCTCGTCAGCGCGCCGAAGATCCGCCAGGAGGTCGAGACCGCCGAGGCGATCAACAGCGCGATCAGCGGGATCATCTACCAGAAGGGCGCGGCCGTCCTGACGATGTTCGAGACGTGGATCGGCGCGCCGAAGTTCCAGAAGGGCGTCCACGATTACCTCGAGGCGCACCGGTTCGGCAACGCCACCGAGGCCGACTTCCTGAAGGCGATCGAGGCGGCGAGCCGCCCCGGCGTCTCCGCGGCGTTTCAGACCTTCATCGACCAGGCGGGGGTGCCGCTCGTCGACGTCCAGCTCGACTGCGGCGGCGGCGCGCCGCGCCTCGCGCTCGGCCAGGCGCGCCTCCTGCCGCTCGGCTCGAAGGGCACGGACGAGATCTGGCAGATCCCCGTCTGCGCGCGCGCGGGCTCGGGCGGCGGGAGCGGCCGGGAGTGCACGCTGCTGACGGCGAAGAGCGGGGCCGCGCCGGCGCCGACCGCCTCCTGCCCCGGCTGGCTTCTCGCCAACGACGGCGAGAACGGGTACTACCGCGCCCGTTACGGCGGCGATCTTCTGCCGAAGCTCCTCGCGGTCGCCGACACCGATCTGACGCTGCCCGAGCGGGTCGGCGTGATCCGCGACGTCGGCGCGCTCGCGGCGGCGGGGGCGGTTCCGATGTCGGACGCGCTCGGGCTCGTGCCGCGGTTCTCGGGGGCGAAAGAGCGGCAGACGGTGCTCGCGACGTTGCAGATCGCCGATCACGTCCGGGAGCATCTCGTCCCGGCCGACTCGCGGCCGAACTACGCGCGGTTCGTCTCGAAGATGTACGGCGCGCGGGCGAGGGAGCTCGGCTTCGCCGCGCGGTCGGGGGAGAGCGAGGATACGCAGCTCCTGCGCGTCCGGCTGGTGCCGTTCGTCGCCGAGGAGGGCAATGAGCCGGAGCTTGTGGCGGAGGCGCGGCGCCTCGCGCTCCGCTGGCTCGACGACCACTCGGCGGTCGCCGCGGACATGTCCGGCCGCGTCCTCGAGGTGGCGGCCGCGCACGGCGACCGCGCGCTCTTCGACCGCCTTCACGCGGCCGTGAAGAAGGAGAAGGACCGGCGCGACATCCAGCGGCTCCTGAGCGCCCTCGGCTCCTTCCGCGATCCCGCGCTCGCGCGCGAGGCGCTCGACCTGTTCCTCTCGAAGGAATTCGACGCGCGCGAGGCCTACGGCATTCTGTTCGCGGCGACGCGCGCGGAGGAGAACCAGATGCTCCTCTGGGATTTCGTGAAGGCCAACTACGACGCGATCGTCGCGCGTCTGCCGCGGGAGATCACGGGGTTCGTGCCGTTTCTCGGCGGCAACTTCTGCGACGCCGGGCACCGCGCGGAGGTGGCGTCGTTCTTCCAGGACCGAGCCGCGAAGCTTCCGGGCGGGACGCGCACGCTCGAGCAGACCCTCGAGACGATCGACCTCTGCATCGCCTCGCGCTCCGCGCAGGAGTCGGGGGTGCGGGAGTTCCTGAAGGGGTATTAGGAGAGAGCGGCGAACGCGATCCCCTCAGGGGTCTCCCTCCCCCTTCGGGGGAGGGTTGGGGTGGAGGGCGTCCGATCGCCGAGGCTTTACGCCTTCGCCGCCCCCGCCTTCACGATCGACTTCAGCAGCTCGTCGATCTCCGGCTGCGCCTTCTGGATGGTCGCCGTTGGGCCGACGCACTTGAAGAAGACGTTGCCGTCGGGCGCCTCGACGATCGCGCCCGAGAGGCTCCAGCCGGGCTTCTTTCCCCCCGACTGCATCATCGGTCCCGAGGGCGAGAGGTAGGTGCCGGACAGCGAGATCAGGTGCACCTTCAGCCCGTTGACCGTCTTCTCCGACTTCTTCGGCGCGCTGGCGCCCTCGAACTGGCCGGCCCAGCGCTGGAGGTTCTCCTCGACGCCGCCGCCCTGGCCGGTGCCGAAGAAGAAGACGCCGCACTCGCCGTTGTCGGCCGGCGTCGCGCCCGGGATCGTGTACGTCGCCGCGCGCATCGGCTTCTGCCCGGCGGACTGCCATCGGGCGGGGACGGTCCAGCGCACCCCGCCGGCCGACCCGTCCGCGGCGAGGACCGCGAAGGCGGCGAGCACGGCGATCGAGGAGGCGAGAATCGTTCGCGTGTGTTTCATGCGCAAAGGATACCGCGAGCCCTGCGGTAGGATCGCCACGTTCGAGGGAGGGTGAGATGAGCGCTGGCCGCCGTGTGTCGGTGTTTTCCGTCCTTTGCGCGGCCATCCTGGCGGGCGCCGCCGCGACGGCCCAGCAGCCGGCTCCCCCCTCTCCCGGTCCGGAGGTCAAGAAGCTCGAACCGTTCGCGGGCAAGTGGAAGGGCGAGGCGGAGATGAAGCCCGGTCCCTGGGGGCCCGGCGGCAGGATGGCGAGCGACTCCGAGTGCGCGTGGTACGACGGAGGCTGGCAGCTCGTGTGCCGCGAGAACGGCTCCGGCTTCATGGGCAACTTCAAGAGCGAGTACGTCCTCGGCTGGAGCCCGGAGGAGAAGGTCTACAAGTACGCGGGCCACGACAGCCTGGGGCAGATGGGCTGGGCGACGGGCTCGGTGAGCGGCAACAAGTGGACCTGGAACAGCACCGACAAGATGAACGGGAAGACGATCCACTCGCGCTACACCGTGACGCTCGACACGCCGAAGTCGCAGAGCTTCCGGTACGAGACGTCGGAGGACGGCAACAGCTGGACGGTCGCGGCCGAAGGCAAGTCGAACAAGCAGTGAGGAGAAGCACGAAGATGAAGAAGTTCTCGTCCCTTTCCGTGCTCGCGGCGGCGGCGCTCCTCGCAGCGACGATCGCAGCCGCGCAGGAGAAGAAGCCCGACGCGAAACCGGAAGGGCCGAAGCCGGCCCCGGAGCTCGACGCGCTCTCGTACTTCCTCGGCCCGTGGACGTCCGAGGGCGAGATGAAGCCCGGCCCGATGGGGCAGGGCGGTCCGACCAAGGGCCGGGAGATCTGTCGCTGGATGCCGGGGCGCTTCTTCGCCGGCTGCATGATGGAGACGCAGGGCCCGACGGGGCTCTCGCAGATCCAGGGAATCATGGGCTGGGATCCCGAGAAGAAGGTCTACAAGTGGTGGGTCTTCGACAACGTCGGCCGTGCCGAGACGGCGACGGGGACGCTGAAGGACGGGACCTGGACCTGGACGGGCGAGTCGAAGCTCGCCGACAAGGTCTACAAGACTCGCTACACGATCTCCGACACGCGGCCGGAGAGCTACACCTACATGCTCGAGAGCTCGCCGGACGGCAAGAAGTGGACGACCGTGATGGCCGGCAAGGCATCGAAGGTGATGGCGCGGCCGACGCCCAACGCGATGCCGGGCGGACCGAAGCCGCCGTCGGTCGGGCCGCTCCCGCCCGCGCCCATGCCCACGAAGTCGCCCTAGTCTCACCTTGAGCTCCTGCACGAGGTGCGGCGCCGCGTCTTCGGAGTCGGCGCGCTTCTGCGCGTCGTGCGGGGAGGCGGTGTCGTCTTCTTCCGCTTCGCAGCTGCCGACGAACGTGGCATCGCCGTCGATGGCGAAGAAGGCGCAGCGTCCGCCGTCGTCGTCGAAGGTGGGGAGGCTGGCATCGTCGGACTCGATCCAGGCGGGCGGGTTCACGCCGGGCGCGGTTCTGGCGGAGCGCTACCGGATCATCGGGCTCCTGGGGCGCGGCGGGATGGGCGAGGTGTACCGGGCGGACGACCTGAAGCTCGGGCAGCCGGTGGCGCTGAAGTTCCTGCCGGAGCGCTTCGCGGCCGAGAAGGAACGGCTGGAGCGGTTCTACGCCGAGGTGCGCATCGCGCGGCAGGTGTCGCACCCGAACGTCTGCCGCGTGTATGACGTCGGCGAGATCGAGGGGCAGCACTACCTGTCGATGGAGTACGTGGACGGCGAGGACCTGGCGTCGCTACTCAAGCGCATTGGTCGTTTGCCGTCCGACAAGGCGCTGGAGATCGCGCGCGAGCTCTGCGCGGGACTCGCCGCGGCGCACGACCGGGGGGTCCTCCACCGGGACCTGAAGCCCTCGAACGTGATGGTGGACGGGCGGGGTCGGGCGCGGATCACGGACTTCGGGCTGGCGGTGGCGGCGACCGAGGTGCAGGAGGGGGAGATATCGGGGACGCCGGCATACATGGCGCCGGAGCAGCTCGCGGGCAAGGGCGCGTCGGTCCGCAGCGACGTCTATGCGCTGGGGCTGGTGCTCTACGAGCTCTCGACCGGGCGCAAGGCATTCGACGGCGCGAGCTTCGACGAGCTCCGGCGCAAACACGTCGAGGATCCGCCGACGGCCCCATCCACGGTGGCGCCGGGGTTCGATCCGGCGGTCGAGCGCGTGATCCTGCGGTGCCTCGAGAAGGACCCGGCTGCGCGGCCGGCGTCCGTGGCGCAGGTCGCGGCCGCACTGCCCGGCGGCGATCCGCTCGCCGCAGCCCTCGCGGCGGGGGAGACGCCATCTCCCGAGATGGTCGCGGCGGCGGGGGAGCGGGGAGCGATTTCCCCGGCAACGGCCCGACGACTCCTTCTCGGTCTCGCGGCGGCGCTCGGGCTATCGGTCCTCCTCACGCCGCGCGCGAACATCGCGTCGTTCGTCGGGCTCGAGAAGTCGCCGGACGTGCTCCGCGAGCGCGCCCGCGAGATCCTCGGCTCGCTCGGTCTCCCGCAGAAGCCGGTCGACTCGGCCTTCTCGTTTCGAACCCACGTGGACTTCCTGCGCTGGGCCCAGGCGCATGGCGGCCTTCGAAGCGGAATCGAGCGCGATTCGATCGAGTATTTCTATCGTCAAGCCTCGGGAGTCCTTTTTCCTTTGGACGCGGTCACGGGTCCGATGCCCGGCCCACAGGTGACGGAGGCGGATCCGGCGCCTGTCGAGTCCGGGATGGCCCAGGTCGGTCTCGATGCTCGAGGACGGCTCGTTCGGCTGGAGATCGTTCCGGCGGAGCAGTCCGCCCAAACCGGCCCGGCTCCCGCGACGGATTGGAGCGTCCTCTTTCGAGAAGCCGGTCTCGACATGAATCGGTTCACTCCTGTCGAACCGCGCTGGACGCCCCGGTCGTACGCGGGGGCGCGCGAGGCCTGGGAGGGCCCGCATCCGGAGCGTCCGGACGTCACCATGAGAGTCGAGGCGGCCTCCCTCGGCGGAAAGCCGGTTTCGTTCTACTGGATCGGACCATGGTCGCAGCCGAGGCGCGATCCGCCGGCGATGGAGCCCGGTCAGGCGGTGTGGAGCGGGATTCTCATCGTGCTTCTGCTCGGCGCGCTCTGGCTGGCGCGTCGAAACTACCGGGCTGACCGGGGCGACCGGCGCGGCGCGATGCGTCTGGCGCTCGGCGCCTACGGCGTCGCCGCGGCGACGTGGCTGTTCAGCGCCCATCACCCGGGGGGCATCTTCGAGATCTGGAGCGTCATCGGCGGCTTTTCGAATGCCGCGGCGATGGGAGTGGGATTCTGGGTGATCTATCTGGCCCTCGAGCCGTTCGCCCGGCGGCGGTGGCCCGAGATGCTCATCTCCTGGACGCGGGGACTTTCCGGCCGGCTGACCGATCCACTGGTCGGTCGAGATCTCCTGATCGGGGCGACCGTCGGAACGGCCGCCGGGCTGGTTCTGGGTCCGGCGAGGACCCTGCTTCCGCAGCTTCTGCACGTGCAGGGGCCGCCGCCGCACCCGTTCGACGCGACCGGCCCTTCGAGTCCGAGCATGACGATCGCCTGGCTCCTGTCCACCGCGATGTTTTCCACGGTCTGGATCCTGGCGATCGTGTTCTTCCTGGTTCTCGCGCGCATCCTCGTCCGAAACGAGTGGATCGCGGGCGCCGTGATCGCCCTGCTGTTCGCGGCGAATTATCTGGGTGAGCCGGCGCCGACGATCACTCTGCCACTCGCCGTCCTCTCGACCGGGATCATCATCGCGGTGACCGTTCGCCACGGATTGCTCGCCGGCGTCGTCGCGGAGCTCTGTCGGCGCGTCCTGGGCTATCGCCTCTTCACGAGCGACCCTTCCTCCTGGTACTTCTACGCGACGGTGATCGCGGTAGCCGGCGTCGTCGTGCTCGCGTGGTGGGCGACGCGGACGGCTCTTGCGGGACGGCCGCTCTTCGGCGAGAGCGCATCGTGACCGCCTGTCCGACGTGCGGGTCTGCCGTCTCAGGCTCATATCGCTTCTGTCCGTCGTGCGGGGAGGCGGTGTCGTCGGTGTCGCAGCTGCCGACGAACGTGGCGTCGCCGTCGATGGCGCAGAAGGCGCAGCGGCCACCGTCGTCGTCGCGGGTGGGGCGGCTCGCGTCGTCGGACTCGATCGGCGCGGGCGGGTTCACGCCCGGGGCGGTGCTGGCGGAGCGCTACCGGATCATCGGGCTCCTGGGCCGCGGCGGGATGGGGGAGGTCTATCGCGCGGATGACCTCAAGCTCGGTCAGCCGGTGGCACTCAAGTTTCTACCGCCGCACCTTGCCGAGGAGAAGGAGAGGCTCGATCGGTTCTATGCCGAGGTGCGGATCGCCCGTCAGGTGTCGCATCCGAACGTGTGCCGCGTGTACGACGTCGGGGAGATCGACGGTCAGACGTTCCTCTCGATGGAGTACGTGGACGGCGAGGACTTAGCGTCGCTGTTGAAGCGGATCGGTCGTTTACCGCCGGACAAGGCACTGGAGATCGCGCGCGAGCTCTGCGCGGGACTCGCGGCGGCGCACGATCGAGGGGTGTTGCACCGGGACTTGAAGCCGTCGAACGTGATGGTGGACGGGAGAGGTCGAGCGCGGATCACGGACTTCGGCCTGGCGGTGGCGGCGACCGAGGTGCAGGAGGGGGAGATATCGGGGACGCCGGCGTACATGGCGCCGGAGCAGCTTCAGGGCAAGGGCGCGTCGGTTCGGAGCGACATCTACGCGCTGGGTCTCGTCCTGTACGAGCTGTCGACGGGGAGGAAGGCGTTCGACGCGGCGAGCTTCGAGGATCTGAAGCGGAAGCACGCGGAGGAGACGCCGACGGCGCCGTCGTCGGTGGCGCCGGGGTTCGATCCGGCGGTGGAGCGAGTGATCCTGAGGTGCCTGGAGAAGGATCCGGCGCAGAGGCCGTCTTCGGTGGCGCAGGTGGCGGCCGCGCTGCCCGGAGGGGATCCCCTGGCTGCGGCGTTGGCCGCCGGGGAAACCCCTTCGCCCGAAATGGTTGCCGCCGCGGGAGAGCGCGGCGCCGTCTCACCATCGAAGGCGCGGCTCCTCCTGCTCGGCCTCGCCGCGGCCCTCGCGCTCGCGATCGTTTTCGCGCCACGCGCCAACATCGCGTCGTTCGTCGGCATGGAGAAGTCGCCGGAGATCCTGCGCGAGAGGGCGCGCGAGATCCTGCAGGATGCCGGAATCGAAAAACCCGTGGATTGGGCGAACTGGTTCCTGACGGACGAGCGCTTTCTCCTCTGGGCTCGGGATCATGGCGGAATCGGCGGCGACCTCTCGCGCGACGCCGTGGCCTTCACCTACCGTCAGTCGGCGTCGTCGATGGTTCCCGCCCTGGCGATCACCGGTCCCTTTCCTTCTCCCTGGGTGAGCTCCCTCAATCCCGCTCCCGTCAGCCCCGGAATGGCGGAAGTCTCGGTCGATCCGCGGGGAAGGCTCATCCGGCTCGCGGTCGTTCCTCCCGAAGTTCGGGTCGGCGCGGCCGCTTCTGCGCCGACCGACTGGAGCCGGCTCTTCCGCGAGGCCGGCCTCGAGATGAGTCGGTTCACGCCCGTCGAGCCCCGCTGGTCGCCTCGCGGTTTCGCGTCCGAGCGAGCGGCCTGGGAAGGGCCGCACCCGGACCGTCTCGGCGTGACGATGCGCATCGAGGCGGCCTCCTACGCGGGCCGGCCCGTCAGCTTCCTCTGGGTCGGGCCGTGGACGCCGGACCAACGAGGTTCCGCGGCCAGCCTGGCTTCGACCAATGGCGAGCTCGTCTTCGAAGCGATCCTCTTCTTGTGCCTTCTCGGCGGCGCGTTGCTCGTGCGGAACAACCTCCGTTCGGGACGCAGCGACCGGCGCGGAGCGCTTCGCTTCGCCGTCGCGATCGGCGCCTTGACGCTCGTCCTGTGGATCCTGGGCGGGCACCATGTCCGGAACTCCGACGAGGGCTGGCTGTTTCTCGAGGCGTTCAGCAACGCCGCCGGAACCGGGCTCATCTACTGGATCCTCTACACGGCGCTCGAGCCCTTCGCGCGCCGGCGCTGGCCCGAGATGCTGATCTCCTGGCAGCGGGCGTTATCGGGACGCTGGCGCGATCCGCTCGTCGGGCGTGACGCGCTCATCGGGACCGTGGTGGGAGTGGCCGCGGGCCTGATCGTGGGTCCCGTCAGCGTGCTGCTCCCGATGAAGCTCGGCCTGTCGGGGCCCCTGCCGGATATCTCCTCCAATGCCGCGCCGGTGAATCCGGGCGCGGCCGTGGCATGGCGCCTGGTCACCTTGGTGACGGCCGCTTTCTGGGTGCTCGGCATGGTCTTCTTTCTGGTCCTCGTGCGCCGGTTCGTGCGTGCCGAATGGCTCGCGGGCCTGATCGTGACGCTGATCTTCTCCGGGCCGTATCTCGAGACGAGCGGCGGCCACTACCTGGCATTGCCGCTGGCGGTGAGTTCCGTGGCCATCGTCGTTTTCACGACCGTCCGCTTCGGCGTCCTCGCCGCGATCGTGGCGGAGACGTGCGCTCGCCTGGTGACGTATGACTTCATCAGCGGAGATCCCTCGAACTGGGCCTTCTATGCCGGGATGATCGCCGTCGTCTTGATCGCCTCGCTCGCGGGTTGGGGCGCGAAGACGGCGCTGGCGGGAAGGCCGCTCTTCGGAGACGGAGAGATGCTCGGAGAGGCTAGAGCCGGATCCGTCCGGTGAGGATGTCCTTGAACATGACCCAGTCGCCGGCGAGGCTGTAGAACGGGCGTCGGAACGTCGCCGGCTTGTTGTGCTCGAAGAAGAAATGGCCGATCCAGGCGAGGCCGTAACCCGCGACCGGCGCGGCGAGGAGCCAGCGCCCGTCGCGCCTGGCGACCGCCGTCCCGAGCGCAGCGAGCACGAGCGCGCTGCCCGCGAAGTGGAGGCGGCGGCAGGTCGGGTCGCGGTGTTCGGCCAGGTACTCGGGGTAGAACTCGCGAAAGGTCACCGCATGGCTTCCATTGGTGACAGCCGCGACGCCCGGACCGCCGGGTACATCCCGAAGACCACGGCGAGGACGAGGGCCGAGACCCAGGCGATCAGCAGGCCCATCGGGTTGACGACCAGGCCGTAGGGGAAGTTCGAGGACAGGGCCTTGCAGACCGCCGTGCCCACGAAGGTCCCGAGCGTCGCGCCGACCGCGGCGAGGACGCAGGCCTCGAGGAGGAACTGGATCAGGATCTCGTAGTCCGACGCGCCCATCGCCTTGCGCAGGCCGATCTCGTAGCGGCGGTCGGAGAACGAGATCAGCATCACCGACAGCACGCCGACGCCGCCGACGAGGAGCACGGTCGCGGCGAGGCTCGTGAGGACCACCTTCCAGCCGTGGATCTGGTTGAGGAAGTTCTCCCACGCGCGCGCCGACTCGGCCTCGAGGTCCACGACCTTGATGTCCTCGATGCCGTGATGGGCCTGCTTGGCCCTTCCGATCATGAGCGCCGAGACCTCGGCGTTGTCCCTCTTGCGGGCGAGCTTGACGGCGACGTTCGTGAGCTTGTGGTCGGAGTCGATCCGATCCATGTAGGTCTGGAGCGGGATCGAGATGCCGTTCGCGTCGTACCAGAGCTCCTCGGTGAAGATCTGGCTCGGCGCCTGGACGCCGACGACCCGGAAGCGCACGCCCTCGAGCGTGATGTCCCGGCCCACGGGATCCGCGCCGCCGAAGAGCTTGGAGGCGAGCGTCGCGCCGACGACGGCGACCGTCGAACGCCGCAGCTCGTCGTCGTCCGTCAGGCCGCGGCCGATCGCGATCGGCCGGTTCATCCACTTGGCGTAGTCGGGCCAGACGCCGTTGACCCAGCAGTGCTCGGTGCCGCCCGCGACCTTGACCGCCGAGTCCTTCGTGGCGCGCGGCAGGAAGGCGAGGATCTTCGGATCGGGCGCCGTCAGCCGCGGCAGATCCTCCCAGCGCAGCCCCGGGCTCATCGCGAAGCGCTTCTGCTCCTCGGTCGTCGCCGGCTGGTCCGGCGCGAGCATGATGGTCCCGTCCCAGCTCATGCCGGAGAAGCCGGTGGCGATCTTGTCCATGACGCCGTCCATGACCGACGTCATGACGACGAGGGCGAAGACGCCGAGCATCAGGAGCGTGAGCGTCAGCGTCGAGCGCAGCTTGTGGGCCCAGAGCTCGACGAAGCCGCCCTTGACGATCTCCCAGCCGAGCGCGAGCTTCGCGCCCGCCGAGAAACGGCGCGCCGGCCGCTCGGTCCCGGCCGAGGCGGCCGGCAGCGGAAGCGCGGTCTCACTCATACCGCAGCGCCTCCATGGGCGAGAGGCGCGACGCCTTCCAGGCCGGAAACAGCGCGAACACGAACCCGAAGATCGCGGCCAGCGCGTAGGCGGACACGAAGCTCTTCGGGTCGATGTGCAGAGGCACGCCGAGCGACGTCGTGATGATCCACGAGAAGCCGATGCCGATGACCAGTCCCGCGAGCGAGCCGACGCCGGTCAACAGGAGCGCCTCGGTCATGAACTCCTTGAAGACCTCGAGCCCCGGCGCTCCGATCGCCATCTTGACGCCGACCTCCCGGATGCGCTCCTTCAGCGTGGCCATCTGGATGTTGACGTTGACGATCCCGCCGCCGATGAGCGACAGGAAGCCGGAGAGCAGGAAGATCATGTCGTAGACGCTGCCCTGGGACCGCTGCTTGCGGTAGCGGGCGCCGACGTCGTCGAGGCGGAAGTCCTCCTGCTGGCGGTGGTTCGCCTTCAGCAGCGACGTCAGGCCCTGGCTGAACTTCGACATGGCGTCCATGTCGCGGATGCGGAAGGTCATGCGGTCGACGCGGTGGTACTGGTCGCCCTCGAAGCGCCGGGCGACGAGCGAGTTCGGCACCGCGATGATGCGGTTTCTCCAGCGGAACCAGTTGCGGTTCGACTTGCGGAAGCGGAAGACGCGCTCCTTCAGGACGCCGATGACCTGGACCTGCGTGTCGCCGATCCGCAGCGTCCTGCCCAGCGCGTCGCCGTTGGGGAAGAAGACCGCCACCGCCTCGGTCCCGAGGATCGCGACCGGCGCGGCGTTGTCGATGTCCCCGGGGCTGAAGGCGCGGCCCTCGTCGACGTCGTAGCCCTCGAGCTGGAGGAAATCGCCGCCGGCGCCCCGGATGTCGCGCTCCTGGTCGGCGTACGGCGAGCGGACGCGCGCCCGCGCGTCCTTGCGGACGGAGATGCCGTCGACCGTGGACGTGTCGAGGTCCTCGCCGCCGTCGGAGTCGGCCGACCGCAGGCCGAGGTTCGCCATCTGCAGCGCCGTCGGCGCGCCCTCCTTGATGACCGCCGACTGCCGGACGTTCAGCTTGTCGAGGCCGCCCATGCGGATGTAGAGCTCCATCGAGCGCTTGCGCATGCTGTCGGAGATCGACATGCCGCCGAGCACCGACGCGACGCCGAGGATGACGCCGAGCGACTGGAGCGTCGAGCGCGTCATGTTCTCGCGCATCTCGACCCACGAGTTGCGAAGGCGCTCGCGGAATTTGCCGTTGAACATGGTCATGGCTCTGGGCCATAGCGCGTAGGGGCGGCCCTTGCGGCCGCCCGCGGGCGGGGACGAGCCCCGCCCCTACGGGCGCTAGGCTGCGGCCTCCACGTTGATCAGACCGTCCATGATCTCGACCTGTCTCTGCGCCGTCGCGGCGATCGAGAGGTCGTGGGTGACGATGATGATGGTGTTGCCCTGGCGGTGGAGGTCCCGGAAGAGGTCGAGCACCTCGTGGCCGGTCTTCTGGTCGAGCGCGCCGGTCGGCTCGTCGGCGAGGAGCAGCGCGGGCTGGTTCGCGAGCGCGCGCGCGATCGCGACGCGCTGCCGCTGGCCGCCGGAGAGCGCGGCCGGGAGGACCTTCGCCTTCTCGGGGATGCCGACCCGCTCGAGCATCTCCTGCGCGCGGCGGCGCCGCTCCTTGCGCCCCACCCCGGCATACAGCATCGGCAGCTCCACGTTGCGGACGACCGACGCCTTGGGCAGGAGGTTGTACTGCTGGAACACGAAGCCGACCTTCTCGTTGCGGATCTCGGCGAGCTCGCGGCCCGAGAGGTTCTCGACGCGCCGGCCGTCCAGCGCGTAGGTCCCGGCGCTCGGCTTGTCCAGGCATCCGAGGATCGCCATCAGCGTCGACTTGCCGGAGCCGGAGGGGCCGATCAGGGCCACGAATTCGCCGCGGTCGACGCGCAGGTCGATGCCGCGCAGCGCGTGCACCGCGGCGCCGTTCGAGCCGAAGACCTTGGTCAGGCCGCTGGTTTCGATGATGGCGGTCATGGGAACGCTCCCGTCTCAGACTGTAGGGGCGGCCCTTGCGGCCGCCCGCGGGCGGGGACGAGCCCCGCCCCTACGCTGGTCGAATCAGTTGTCCTCGTCGTCCTTCTCGACGCGCTTTTTCGTCGGGTCCTCGAGCGAGACCTGCTCGCTCGGCTTCAGACCCGAGATGATCTCGACGCGCTCGAGCGTCGCGATGCCGGCCGAGACCGGGACGACGTCGAAGTAGTCCTTCCAGTGCTCCGAGAGCCAGATGAACTTGTTGCGGCCCGACAGACCGTCCTTCGCGGCGGCGAGCGCCTTCGGATCGAGCTTCGCCTTGAGCCGGTACGCGACGGTCTGGCCGTCGCGTTTCTGGAGCGCCTCGAGCGGGATCGACACGGCCTTGTCGCGCTTGGCGCCGAGGATCTCGACGTTGGCGCTCATGCCGGTCTTGAACGCCTCCTCGAGCTCGTCGAGCGTCACCTCGATCCGGAACACCTTGATCTTCTCGACGAGCTCCGCCGCCGGCGCGACGAACGTGACCTTGCCGTTGAAGATCTTCTGCGGGTACGCGTCGAGCGTCACGCGCACGGGCTGGCCGACGTGGACCTTCGCGATGTCCACCTCGTTCAAGTTCACGCGGATGATGAGCGACTTCAGATCCGCGACCGTGTAGATCACGGTGCCGGCGTTGAAGGACGACACGCCCGACGTCACGGTCTCGCCGAGCTCGACGCCCTTCTTGATCACGACGCCGCCCATGGGAGACGTGACGCGCGCCATCTGGGACGACGCGTTGCCCGAGATCGGGATGCCGCGGTCCTCGACGATCTGGTAGCGCATCTGCGCGGCGCGGAGACTCTCCTTCGCCTGGTCGCGCCGGATCTCGGAGGAGCGGTACGCGTCGCGGCCGAGGAGGCCCTGGTCGAAGAGCGCTTTCTGCATCGTGAAGTCGCGTTCGGCATCCTGGAGCTTCAGCTCCGTGTCCTTGACGCTCGCCTGCACGTCCGAGAGCGACTGCGCCTGGTTGACGTCCGGCTCGATCTCGGCGAGCACGTCGCCCTGCCGGACGACGGCGCCCTCGCGGACCTTGAGCGCGACGACGCGCCCCGAGACGGCCGACTTGACGTCGACCTTCGTCACGGGGTCGACGACGCCGACCTCGCGAACGGACACCTGGAGGTTCTCCTCCTGCACCTTCCCGAGCCGGAAAGGCGTGTTTTCCGCCTTCGGGTCGGCCTTGTCCTTGCCGTTCTTGGCCTTCATGAAGGCGACCCCGCCCAGGGCCAGGAGCACGACCAGAATGCCGATCCACTTCTTCTTCTTCACGAGAAACCCCCCAAAAGCGGAGAAAACTCGGGCCACGTGTCCTTTATACGGAATCGTCCCGAGAAATGTTCGGAAATGGGAAAGGGCCAGCCCGAGCGCGGCGCGGGGAGGGGATTCGAACCCGTTGAATCGACTCGGCGTAGGGGCGGCTCGGCACCGCCCCCCTCGGGAACTCCTAGCCTCCCGTTTCCGTACCGTTTCGCCAGAGGGAACGCGTCATGCTTTCGATTCAATCCCTGGGCAAGCGCTATCCGGGCCGCACGGTGGGGCTCGAGGACTTCACGCTCGACGTGGGCGAGGGCGTGCTGGGGCTCCTCGGCCCGAACGGTGCCGGCAAGTCGACGCTCATGTCGATCCTCGCGACCGTCACCCGCCCGACCTCCGGCGTCTTCCTCTGGCGCGGCCGGGACGCGGCGAAGGATCCGCTGCCGCTCCGTCGCGAGCTCGGCTACCTCCCGCAGGACTTCGGCGTGTACGAGCGGCTGACCGCGCGCGAGTTCCTCCTGTACCTCGGGCGCCTGAAGGGTCTCTCGGGCGCGGAGCTTTCCCGCCGCGTGCGCGAGCTGCTCGAGCTCGTCAACCTCCACGGCGCCGCGGACCGCCGCCTCGGCGGGTACTCGGGCGGCATGCGCCAGAGGATCGGCATCGCGCAGGCGCTCCTCGGCGACCCGAAGCTCGTGATCGTCGACGAGCCGACCGTCGGGCTCGACCCGGAGGAGCGCGTTCGCTTCCGCAACTTACTCGCGGAGATCGCGCACGGCCGGGTCGTGATCCTCTCGACGCACATCGTCTCGGACGTCGAGGCGGTCGCGACCGAGATCGCCGTCATGCGGCGCGGCCGCCTCGTCGCGCACGCGACGCCCGAGGCGCTGCTCTCGCGCGCGTCGGGCCGCGTCTTCCGCGCGGTCGTCCCGGCCGAGCGCCTCGCGGACGCGCAGAGGGCCGTGCACGTCTCGAACCTCGTGCGCCGCGCCGACGGCGTTCACCTGCGCTACGTCGCGAACGGCTCCGGGAGCGCGCTGCCGGGCTCGACGCCGGTCGAGCCGGACCTCGAGGACGCGTACCTCCTGACGAATCTCGAGGCCGCGTGAGCGCGTCCGCCTGGGCGCCCCTGCGGGCGCAGGTCGGCGCCGAGATCCGCATGCGGCTGCGGTCGATCGCGCTGCCGATCGCGCTCGTCGCCCTGTGCGCGGCCACGTTCTTCTGGATCCCGGATCCCGGGGGCCACGCCGCCTCGCTGACGTGGGAGATCGGCGGCCGGATCCAGGCGCCCGCATACAGCGCGGCATACGTCGGGCTCTCGGTCGCGATCCTTTCCTGCATGCTGCTGCCGCTCGGAGGTTTTTATCTGGTCGCGGGTTCGGTGCGTCGCGACCGCGAGCGGGGCATCGGGGCGATCCTCGCGGCGACCCCGCTCTCGAAGGCGGCATACCTCGGCGGCAAGTTCGCCGCGCACGCGGCATATCTTCTGGTGCTCGACGTCCTCGCTCTTCTGACCGGGCTCGTCGCCTTTCTGCGGTACGGGGCGGGAACCTTCATGCTGTCCGCGTTTGCCGGCCCCTATTTCGTCCTGACCGTTCCGGTGATCGCGGTCGTCGCGTCTCTGGCGGTCGTCTTCGACGTGACTCCGGGGCTGCGGGGGCGAGGCGGTCTCGTGATCTGGTTCTTCTTCTTCCTCTTCGCGCTGGTCCGGCTGCCGCTGAGTCTGGCCGGCGCCGAAGACGACCCCTCCGAGGCGAAGACGATCTCGCGGCCCGTCTTCGATCCGGCCGGAATCGCCACGGACCAGTGGGTCGTCCGCGACACGATCCCGAAGGAGGCGACGCGCGTCTCGGCCGGGCACGTGGTCTACGGACAGCGAACGATCGAGCATGTGCCGTGGAAGGGGATCCGTGTCACGCGCGAGCTGGTCGCGATGCGGTCCGCCAACGCGCTGTTGGCGGCGATTCCGCTGGCGATCGCCATCCTCGTCTTCGATCGCTTCGATCCCGCGCGCCGGAGGCGGCGAGCCCGGAAGCCCGGCCGCCTCGCGCGGCTCGGGGCGAGAATCGCGCGGCGGCGCCGGGAAACCGCGGCGCCCGATCTCTCGGCGTCCGCCGTGACGCTGACGCCCGTGTCCCCGCGTCCTTCGACCCGGTTCGCCGTCCTCGCCGAGGCGCGCCTGATCTGGGAGAGCGCGTCGTGGATCAAGTGGCCGCTCGCCGTCTCCGCCATGCTCGCGGGACTCCTGCCGGGCAACCTCGCCCAGGGAGCCTTCCTCCTCCTGCTCGTCCCGGTCGTGTCGGAGGCGGCGGCGCGCGAGAAGCTGGCGGGCGCGGGCGCGCTCGTCTTCTCGCAGCCCGGCGTGCCCCGGTCGCCCGCGCTCTGGAAATTCGGGGCGGTCGCGCTGGTCGTGCTCGCGCTCGGCGCGCCGCTCTTCGTCCGGAGCCTGCTCGTCTCTCCGGTGCGCGGGCTCGCCTGCGCCGGCGGCCTCCTCGCGCTCGCCGCGATCTCGGTCGGCATGGGGTCGCTCTCGGGCGGCGGGAAGCTCTTCACCGGGATCTATCTGGCGGTCTGGTACCTGGGCCTGTCGAACCTGGCCGCGGCGGACTTCACGTCGGCCCTGTCGGCGAATCCGGAGCCGGTGTACTGCCTCATCTATATATGTGTGGGGGCGGGGCACCTGGCGGCGGCGGTGGGGAGGGAGAGGCTCCGAACCGTCTCTTGATCGGGCGGCCGCAAGGGCCGCCCCTACACGGACCTCGTGGGGGCAGGACTCCTGGCTGGGCGGGAGAGACACCGAACCGTCTCTTGAGCGGGCGGCCGCCAGGGCCGCCCCTACACGGACCTCG